>NZ_OBDS01000004.1:0-440340 GCF_900215165.1 Pseudomonas sp. LAMO17WK12:I5
GAATTTCTTGACGACCATAGAGCGTTGGAACCACCTGATCCCATCCCGAACTCAGAAGTGAAACGATGCATCGCCGATGGTAGTGTGGGGTTTCCCCATGTGAGAGTAGGTCATCGTCAAGATTAAATTCCAGAACCCCTGTCTGCTAACGCAGACAGGGGTTTTGTCGTTTCAGGGCTCCCAAAACTCAGGCCGCTTTGCGAGCCTTGCTGATGCGCCGGGCCTGCCACTTGCGCCACCAGATGTAGACGCCAGTCCCTGACAGCCCCGCGATCACAACACCCAATACCGCGATGATCACTTGCCCGGTGAAGCCGATGATCCGTCCACCATGTATCGGTAACTGCAATCGATAAAACCGCTCCCCCAATGTCCCTTCTCCAGCTATTTCCTGTCCTAATAATCGTCCGTCCGTGCCGTGAAAGAACAACCAGGATTTTCCATGCGCTTGAGTGTCATGTTGCCCGAATCCTGCGCCGTAGAAGTTGTACTCAAAGCTGTAATACAACTCCCCGATCGCCGCTGTCAGTCCTAACCTCTTCCCCTCGACCAATGCCCTTTCGTACGCCTGTTGATAACTCAACTGTGTCACCCCCAACTCAGATGGAGGCATTCGCCCTCGAGCCTCATAAACGCTCGGCTCGATCGGTGAAAGCAGCGACACCGCCGGTTTGAAGACCTGACTGGGCAAGTTCATCGCGACACTGCTGACCGCAATCGGTAGCAACAACAACCACAGCCACAATCCACTGGCCCGATGCAGATCGAAGTTAAGTCGATAAACGTGGCCGCCCTTGATCTTCCAGGCCGCCGACCACTTTTTCCAGAACGGCTTGCCACGAGGAAACGTCAGCCACAGCGCGATGAAACAATCGATCACCCAGGCGCTGGCAACCAGCCCCATCAACCACAAGCCCCAGTTTCCGGGCAGCGTCAAGTTGTAATGAAACTCAAGAATGAACGGAATGAAGTTCTCCCGGGAAAAGCAGCACTCGCCCCAGTAACGTTGGCCTTTCTGCTCGGCACTCACCGGGTCCAGATAGAACACCTGATTGCGCTCATCGAACGGTTTGCCGGTCGCCGGATCATTACGCGGTACCGCCGCCAACATGGCGGTATGCCCCGTCTCCTGCGGATACTCCATGTACCAGACCTGCAACTTCGGATGCGTGGTTTGCACCACGTCGACCAAGGCCCCGGGAGGCAATCGTTGCCCCTCAAATGAGGCTGCGTAGAAGTGCGGATTCAGCCACTCATCCAACTCATGATTGAACGCAAGAATGCTTCCGGTGATCCCGGCCAGCAGCAAAAACACCGCCGTCGCCAGCCCGATATAGCGATGCAACAACACCAACAATGCGCGCATGAAATTTCCCCACAAAGACGACAAAGCCAGCTCCTGAGAAATCAGGGGCTGGCTTTTTTATGCACAAGGCAAAGGTTTAGAACTGGTAGCTGACCGTGGCGGCGACGTTGCGCTCTTCGCCCATGTAGCAGAAGTTCAGACTCGCGCAGGAGGCCACGTAGGATTCATTGGTCAGGTTGTTAGCATTCAGGCGCACGTCGACACCTTTCAAACCAACCTTGCCCAGGTCATAGCCGATCGATGCGTCGAACAGCGTGTAGGAAGGTACCTTCAGCGTGTTTTCCGCATCCGCCCAGCTGTAACCGACATAACGCACACCACCGCCCAGGCGCAGGCCGTCGAGTGCCGCACTGTCGAATTTGTAGTCCGCCCACAACGACGCCATGTGCCGCGGTGCCTGAGTCGGCGAGTTGCCTTTGTTCTCGATCACATCGGTCGGCGTGCTCAAGGTGCTGACCATCGACTTCGAGTACTCGATATCGGTGAAGGTGTAGCTGCCGAGTACTTTCAGGTTGTCGGTCAACTGCATGTGCGCTTCCAGTTCCAGCCCTTGCGAACGAACAGCGCCTACCGCGCGGTAGAAGTTTTCCTGCGGCAGTTTGGTCGCCAGATTTTCTTGATCAATGCGGAACAGCGAGGCTGTGAACAGGTTGTCGGTGCCCGGCGGTTGATACTTCAGGCCGACTTCCCACTGTGTGCCATCGGTCGGAGGCAGAGGATTACCGGCGCTGTCGGCATACGAGTTCGGGTTAAAAGATTCGGAGTAGCTGATGTACGGCGCCAGGCCGTTATCGAACAGATACAACGCGCCGGCGCGGCCGGTCAGTTTGGTACGGCGGTCGTTGATTTCGGTGCCCACTGGCCGACCCGCTTCGGCGATACGGTTCTCATCGGAGGTCTCGACCCAGTCCTGACGCAGACCCAGCGAAAACCGCCATTGGTCCATCTCGATCAGGTCTTGCAGGTAGACCCCGGTCTGCTCCAGGCGCCGCAGGTAACTGGTGTTGCCGTACATGTCGATCGCCGAATTGCCGTAGACCGGGTTGAACGCATTGATCGGCGCCAGACCACCACTGGTCCAGTCGACCACCGTCTTGCGCCGTTGATAATCTGCGCCCATCAACACGGTGTGCTTGGTGGCCCCGGTGAAGAATTCGGCCTGCAGCATGTTGTCGACGATGAACGCATGCAGACGTTCATCGCCGCCGGTGTAGTAGCGGTTAAGTTCGTTGCTGGTTGGCGTCGTCCAGCCATAGGCGTAAACCTGATCCATGTTCACTTTGGAGTCGAGGTAACGGAAGTTCTGCCGCGCTGTGAAGACATCGTTGAAGCGATGTTCGAACTGATAGCCGAACGATTGCTGATCCCGCGAGTAGCCATCAATCCCCGGCTCACCCTCGAAGAAGTGCGGCGAGATGCGATTGCCGTTGCGCTGATGAATCGTCCCGTCCGCCGGCACGCCACCGTGGTAGCCGCCATCCGGATCGTGCTGCAGATACGCCTGCAGCGTCAGCGAGGTGTCTTCAGTGAAATCGATACTCAGCGTCGGAGCGAGGGCGAAGCGTTTTTCCTTGTTGTGGTCGAATTGTGTGTCGGACTGATCCGTCAAACCGGTCAGACGATAGGCAATGCGCTTGTCGTCATCGACTGGGCCGCTGAAGTCAAAACCGACCCCGCGCTGACCTTGGGTACCGACCGTGGCCTGAACCTGATGATAGGCCTCGTACAACGGCTTTTTGCTGGTCAGCGCCACCAGGCCACCGGGCGAACTGCGGCCATACAAGACCGACGACGGGCCTTTGAGAATATCCACGCGCTCGAGGAAATACGGATCGACCTGCATGGTGCTGTAGGTCCCGCTGTCGCCCATCGACTTGAGGCCGTCGAGGTAGATGTTATCCACCGAGCCATCGTTGAAGCCGCGCATCGCCACATAGTCGTAGCGATGGGTCGCCCCGTAAGGGTTGGTCAGCACGCCGGGGGTATAACGCATCGCCTGGGAGACGGTCTGCGAGCCTTGATCGTCCATTTGCTCGCGGGTGACCACGGACACGCTTTGCGAAGTTTCCAGCAACGCGGTACTGGTCTTGGTGGCGATCTGGCTGTGGGTGGCGTTGTAGCCTTCCATGCTACCGAGTGCGTTGCCGAGGGCGAAACCTTTGATATCGGTGGTTGGCAGTGCCAGCGCCTCGGTTTCACTGACAGGACGCAGGACGTAGCTGCTGCCGTCCTGGCTGACTGCTTCCAGGCCCGAACCGCTGAGCAAATGGCTCAACGCCTGATCAGTTGAATATTCGCCCTGTACGCCCGGAGACTGTTGTCCCTGCGTTTGCTGCGGAGTCATCGCCAGGGTAATGCCTGCCTGACGGGCAAACTGGTTCAGCGCTTCGCCCAGCGGGCCGGCGCCGATGCTGTAGCGATGACTGCTCGCTTCACTGGCAGGGGCGGCGAGGCTCAGGCCGGGCAGCGCACAGGCACCCAGAACGGTGGACAGCAGGGCGGCGCGAACGGCGTGGCGCAGCAGGCCCGATTCGGCAGTGAAATTCAGCGGTTTCTTACAGGTGAGGCGGACAGTCATTGTCGGTTTCCGTGGCAAGTCGCAAAGGCTGAGTTGAAGTGCTTACTGACCAAGCCGGACTTGTCGCGAAAACCCGCCAAAATAATTTCAGGCCACCGCCTCGAGTGTGACCCACCATCGGGTGCGATAACGCAATTGCACCGGCAGGGTCTGCGGCAGGATGGCCAGCAGCTTGTCGGTGTCCTCCAGGCGGAACACTCCGGACAGGCGCAAGTCCGCCACCTGCGGCGCGCACGTCACAAAGCCCTGACGATAACGCCCGACTTCATTGAGGAAATCGCCCAGGCGCATATTGCGGGTCACAATCAAACCATCGGCCCACGAGCCCACGTCCATATCCAGTGGCGCTGCCGGGCGCACCTGATGATGATCGATCAGATAGGTCTGCCCCGCGAGTGCCTCGACGGAGGTTGCGCCGCTGCGGATGGCGACGCTCCCGGAGCTGACGGTGAGCCGTGTGCAATCGCTGTCCTGACGCAAGATGAAGCGGGCTTTTATCGGCTCATAAATACCATGACGACTTTGCACGCGAAGTGGCCGGTTGAACGTCGCGCCTTCATCGTTACCGCCGCATGTGACGATGATTTCGCCGCGAGTGAGTTGGATCAGCCGCTGCTGCGCGGTGTAGTCCAGATCCACTGCGCTGGCAGTGTTCAGCTCGATCCGCGTGCCGTCGGGCAACTGGAACCCGCGACGCTCGCCGGTCGCCGTAGCGTAATCAGCGCGCCACTGCTGCCAGACGGAGGTGTCCTTGGCCAGCCACGCCGTGGAGGCCATCAGTACCGTGCCGGACAGCAACTTCAAGGCCTGTCGCCGTCCGAGTCCTTGCGCACTGTTTTCCAGCGTATTCAGCGCCACGTGCGCACCGGGCACGGCGCGCAGGTTATGGCTCAATTCCGCCTGCAACGACTGCACGCGCTGCCAGGCCAGTTCATGTTCATGATGTTCGGCGCGCCACGCGTCGCACTGATGACTCAGGCGCGCATTGCCATGGTTGTTACGCAGCCGCAGCAACCAGTGGATGGCTTGCTTGACCACCTGTTGCTGCGGCTCGGCGCGGCGCGTGACTGAGTTGTTATCCACAGGCATCAACTTGCGTACCGCAACACGTAGCAGTGATACAGCGCATCGGCGACGTAACGTTCGACTGAACGCAGTGACAAGCCCATCTGCGCGGCGATCTGCTTGTGGGTCAAACCTTCGCACTGCGCCAGCAGAAACGCCTGACGCACTTTCGGTCGCAAGCCTTCAAGCATGCGCGCGATGCTCTCGAGCAACTCGATTACCAGCGCGCGGGTTTCGGCGCTTGGGGTTTCGGCTTGGGGCAAATGGGCGATGGTTTCGAGATAGGCGCGTTCGATTTCTTCACGACGCCAATGATCGATCACCAAGCCACGGGCGATGGTGCGTAAAAATGCGCGAGGTGCCTTGAGTTCCAGGCGTTCGCTGCGCTGCAACAGGCGCACGAAAGTGTCCTGGGCCAGATCTGCGGCATCCGCGGCATTGCCCAGCCGCGCCCGCAGCCAGGCGTTGAGCCAGCCGTGATGACTCCTGTAAAGCGCCTGCACTGCAAACTCAGGTGAGGACATGAACGCGACAGCCCGAACGTCACAAATGATAATTAGTCGCATTTTTATCAGGGGCTGCGAATTTTGCAACCTCTGCTCGGAGATCCAGCAAAAAAACTTCGTGGCGGACGCTCTGGCACGCCGTTCGGCGGGAATCTGACAGAAATGCCGGGCATTTCCCACGCAGCCCTAAGATTTCCGCAAATGGTGCCGACAGACTGGTGAGACATGCGTGCACCAAAGTAGAGCGGTCGTCAGAACGCCGCCTGCGTTGTACGTGGAATGTTGCATCCCGGAACGCATCCCCACTTTTGCATAAGAAGTCCCATGAAATGAATCTCAAGTTCAGCCATAAAATCCTGTTGGCCGCCTCGGGCGTCGTGGTCCTGGCTTTCGCTTTGTTCACCCTCTACAACGACTATCTGCAGCGCAACACCATTGCCCAGAATCTCCAGTCGTCCGTGCAGCAGGCCGGCGATCTGACCGCCAGCAGCGTGCAGAACTGGATGAGCGGGCGGATCCTGGTGCTGGAAAACCTCGCGCAGAACGTTGCCCATCAGGGCAAAGACGCCGACTTCCCGGGGCTGGTCGATCAACCGGCCTTCACCTCGAACTTCCAGTTCACCTACGTCGGTCAGGCCAACGGTGTGTTCACCCAGCGCCCTGACGCGAAGATGCCCGACGGCTACGACCCGCGTCAGCGCCCTTGGTACAAGCAAGCAGTCGTTGCTGACAAAACCATGTTGACCCCGCCATACATGGCGGCGGTCGGTGGTCTGGTCGTGACCATCGCCATGCCGGTGAAAAAGAATGGCGAACTGCTGGGTGTGGTCGGCGGTGACCTGAGCCTGGAAACACTGGTGAAGATCATCAACTCGGTGGATTTCGGTGGCCTCGGTCACGCGTTCCTGGTCAGCGGTGACGGTCAGGTGATCGTCAGCCCGGACAAAGACCAGGTGATGAAGAACCTCAAGGACATCTACCCGAATTCCGGTGTGCGCATCGAGAAGGGCAACCAGAACGTGGTGCTCAACGGCCAGGAACGCATCCTGTCGTTCACTCCGGTCAGCGGTTTGCCGAATGCCGATTGGTACATCGGTCTGTCGATCGATCGTGACAAGGCCTACGCCGCCCTCAGCCAGTTCCGTACTTCGGCGCTGATCGCGATGTTCGTCGCGGTCGCTGCGATTGCGCTGCTGCTGAGCCTGCTGATCAACGTCCTGATGCGTCCGCTGACCACTATGGGCCGCGCGATGCAGGACATCGCTCAAGGCGAAGGCGACCTGACCCGGCGTCTGGTCGTGGCAGGCAAGGATGAGTTCGCCGAACTGGGCAGCGCGTTCAACCAGTTCGTCGAGCGCATTCACGCGTCGATTTCCGAAGTGTCGTCGGCTACCCGTCATGTGCACGACCTGTCGCAACGGGTAATGGCCTCGTCCAACGCCTCGATCATCGGCTCCGACGAACAAAGTGCGCGCACCAACAGCGTGGCCGCCGCGATCAACCAGTTGGGCGCCGCCACTCAGGAAATCGCCCGCAACGCCGCCGATGCGTCGCAGCACGCCAGCGGCGCCAGCGAGCAGGCCGATGACGGTCGTCAGGTGGTCGAGCAGACCATTCAGGCGATGACCGAGCTGTCGCAGAAGATCAGCCTGTCATGCACCCAGATCGAAACCCTGAATGCCAGCACCGACAACATCGGCCACATCCTCGATGTGATCAAAGGCATCTCGCAGCAGACCAACCTGCTGGCACTCAACGCGGCGATTGAAGCGGCCCGTGCCGGTGAAGCCGGGCGCGGTTTTGCGGTGGTGGCGGACGAAGTGCGCAACCTCGCCCACCGCACCCAGGAATCGGCGGAAGAGATCCACAAAATGATCACCTCCTTGCAGGTCGGCTCCCGTGAAGCGGTGACCACCATGAACGCCAGTCAGGCGTCCAGCGAAGAGAGCGTGGAAGTGGCCAATCAGGCGGGCCTGCGCCTGGTCAGCGTGACCCAGCGCATCGGTGAAATCGACGGCATGAACCAGTCGGTGGCCGCTGCAACCGAAGAGCAGACCGCGGTGGTGGAAACCCTCAACGTCGACGTCAACCAGATCAACCTGCTGAACCAGCAGAGCGTCGCCAACCTCAATGAAACGTTGAAGGATTGTGATGCGTTGTCGCAGCAGGCGAATCGGTTGAAGCAGTTGGTCGACAGCTTCAAGATCTGACTTTCAGATTCGAGACCGCGTTATCGTTCTTCGCGAGCAGGCTCGCTCCCACAAATTGACCGCGTTCCTACAGAAGGAATGCGATCAAAATGTGGGAGCGGGCTTGCTCGCGAAGGCGGTAGTTCAGTCACCGCCAAACTGAAGCCTTATACAAACAGCTTCAGCACATTCCCCATCGCATCATCGGCAAACCCCTGCACGAAATCCTTGAATCCCGGCAGTGCCTCGGTACCTCCGCTGGCCGGCTCGGCAATGATCGTCCAGGTCGCCCGCGACTTGCCCGCTCCCAATGATTCCACGTTCATTGCTGCCCACAAATTCGCCACACCCAAGGTGTTGTAGATCGTGGTCCAGGTCATGGCCCGTGCCTGCTCATCGCGTGAGTTGAGTTGCTCGACCACCACGTTGCCGTCCTTGAAGAACTTCTTGCGCAGCGACGACACGCCGTCGCCGGTCATTTCGATGTGCGACAGCGCCGGGATGAAGCGGTCGAAGCCAGCGAAATTGCCGACCACCGCCCAGACCTGCGCCGCGTCCGCCGGCACTTCCACCGACGACACAACGTGGCAGCCGTGCGGGTTTTTGATCAGGGTGTCGGGTTGCAGATTGCTCATGGTGTTGCTCCTTTTTTGGATGAATCAGATGAAGTTGATTTCTTTCAGGTAATCGCAGCCGCGACGTAGCAGCGCCGGGGATTTTTCCGGGTAGTGCGCGCCCATCTGTTGCACGCCGGCCTTGGCGTTCGCATGGCCGATCAGGGAGATGTCGCCGATGTCCTCCTCGAAGCCGTTGAGGTAGAAACCGAGCACGCCGAACAGCGCGTTGTCGGCGTCGACCCGGCCCAGTTGCTGCTGCCAGTCGGCGACGCTGACCAGCGAGAACTCGCTGCCGGTTTCGCGGAACGAGGCGACGTAGGCATCCCAACTCAGCGGCTCGGGGTTGTGCAGGTTGAACACTGCACGCTCGGTCGAATAACGGCTGGCGTGGAAGGCGATGAAGCGGGCGAGAAAGTCCACCGGCATCAGGTCGAAATTCAGCGCGAAGGCCGGTACCTGACCGAGCTGGATTGAGCCCTTGAGCATCAGCATCAAACGGTTTTTGTGCGGCTGGCAGACGCCGCTCAGGCTGTTGAAACTGATGTTGCCGGGGCGATACAGGTTGACCCACACCCCACGCTCGCGCGCCCGTTCAAGGATGCGTTCGCCGACCCACTTCGACAGGTTGTAGCCGTTGCGGATGTAGATTGGCGGGGTCGGTGCGGCGGGCAATTCGAGCACTCGGCCTTCACCGTCGACGGTGCTGGAAGCGGACAGCGTCGAGACAAAGTTGAAGACCTTTTTGCTGCGTCCTTCACACAGGCGCAGCAGCTCGAAAATCGGCTCGACGTTATCCGCTGCCAGTGACTCGTAATCGAGCACGTGGTTGACGTTGGCGGCGTTGTGCACCAGTGCGCCGAACTCGCGATCCAGGCGCTGATAATCGTCGTCGGCCAGGCCAAGTTGCGGGCGGGTGAGGTCCGCGGAGTAGATCCGCACCCGGCTCAAATCGAGATGCTCGAGACGGTTCTCGCGCAATGCCTGAGCAAACCGCTGCGCCGCGGTTTGCCCGCCGCCGTCACGCACCAGACACGCCACCTCGCTGGCGCCCCATCCAAGCAGCGCCTCGACAATGTGCACGCCGACAAAGCTGTTGGCGCCCGTGACGATCACCTTGTGCACATCACCCAGGCGACTGATCGGCAGCGGCTCGATGTTCAGCGGGCGTTCGGCGTCGGCCATGGCCTGTGCGCTGAGCACTGCGCTGTCATCGGTACCGCGCACCAGCGTGGCGAGCTTGATGATGGTTGGCAGTTCGATGAAGCGGTTGATCGAGATGCTGCGCCCGAATTCCTCACGCAAACGCAGCAACATCCGTGACAGCAGGATCGAATGCCCACCGAGGTTGAAGAAACTTTCGTCGGTGGAAATATCGCTGCTCGGCAGCTCCAGCAGTTCCGCCCAGATCTCCAGCAGCAACCCTTCGTCAGCGTTTGCCGGCAGGCATTTCGGACTGCTGTCCTGCACGCTCACCGGCAGCTCCAGCAACGCTTTGCGGTCGACCATGCCGTTGCTGGCGAACGGCATCTGCGGCAGTTCAGTCCACGCCACCGGTTGCATGTAGTCCGGCAGAAACTGCTGGGCATGCGCCTTCAACAGATCGCGGGCAGCGTCCGACTGCGGCTGCGCAAGAAACGCCAGAATCCGCCGCTGATGGTCGATCACCACCGCCACCTGGCGGTACAACTGGCTCTCGCGCAGGCAGCGCTCGATCTCTTCCGGCTCGACCCGGAAACCGCGAATCTTCACCTGATTGTCGCGCCGTCCGCACAGCTCAATGCCGTGTTCGCCCCACTTGGCCATGTCGCCGCTGCGGTAGGCGCGCAAGTTCTCACCGTGCGGCAGTTGCAGGGTCAGATAACGATCCGCGGTCTGCTGCGGATTGTTCAAGTAACCGAGGCAAACGCCGGGGCCGACGATGAACAATTCGCCGACGGTGTTCTCCGGCACCGGTTGCAACTCGTCATCGAGAATCAGCACCTGACTGTTGGCAATCGGTGCGCCAAGAGTGCGGTTGCTGTCACCCGGTTTGAGCTGGCGAGCGGTAATCAGCACCGTGGCCTCGGTGGGGCCGTAGAGGTTGTGCAGCTTGCCCTGGCGGGTCAATTGCTCGATGACGAATGGCTCGCAGACGTCGCCGCCGGTCATCACTTCCACGCCTTGCAGTTGCTCCAGCGGCAGGATGCTCAGCAGCGCTGGCGGCAGAAACGCGTGGGTCAGTTGCCGGCGGCGGATCAGCGCCACCAGTTGCAGTGGATCGCGGCGCTGGGTGTCGTCGGGCACCACCAGTTCGGCGCCCTGCAGCAGTGTCGGAAAGATATCGATCAGCGACGAGTCGAAGCTCAGCGAAGAGAACTGCAGAACTCGGCTTTCGGCGCGCAACTGCACGTAATCGGCGTACCACGCGGTGAAGTGCGCGAGGTTCGCCTGGCTCAGCAGCACGCCCTTTGGATGGCCGGTGGTGCCGGAGGTGTAGAGCGCCATGCACGGTGCTTCAAGCGTCGGCCGTTGACGCATCAACGGCAGGTCGAGATCGGCGTCGGCACTGTCGATATGACTGACATCCAATCCGGGCATCGACTCACCGAGCGGATGCTCGCCGTCGTGCAGCAACAACACCGCGCCGGCGTTTTGCAGGATGTATTGCTGGCGCTGCAACGGATGGCTCGGCTCAAGCGGCAGATACACTGCGCCACTGCCGAGCACCGCCAGAATCGAGGCGAACAGCGCCGGGCTTTTCGGCTGGCAGATACCCACGATCCACGGCTGCGGATGCTGCTCTAGCAGTGGCTGCAGACGTTGCTGGATCGCACGGCTGTGCGCGTGCAACTGGCGGTAGCTGAGCGAGTGCTCGGCCAGGTGCAGCGCCGGTCGCTCGGCGTGTTCGATCAGGCTGCGTTGCAGGCGTTCGATCAACGGCGTCTGCGCCTGTTGCAACAATGCCGGATGCGTCGTGGCGTTGAGGCGATGGACGTAAGCCAGACTGTCGAGAAACGACAGGTCCTCCACCTGTTCGAAGTACGGCGCGGTAACTGGCAATGCCTGCTGAAAATACTCGGCATCGCGGGAGAAACGGCTGACCAGCAGCGCGACTTCGTCGACCACCTGCGTCAGCACTCGCTGGCGCAGTGCTTGACCATTGCCGGACGGCTCATCGCCAATCGGCACACGGCTGATCATTGACGAGCCGAGGAAGCACAGCAGGTCGAGCGTCGGTAAACCGCCAAGGCGCTGCGCAGCGATACCCAGGCGCAGATGCAGGTGCGGGATGGCGCAGAAATCGCCGGCGCCGATGAAGCCATCGTCGATGATCAGGTCTACCGGCGATTGCGCCGCGCCGCTGCGCCGCAAGGAGTGACCGTGTTGTTCGAGTTCCTGCACCAGGTCGGTCATGGCCTGG
Organism: Pseudomonas sp. LAMO17WK12:I5; assembly: GCF_900215165.1. NCBI lineage: Bacteria > Pseudomonadati > Pseudomonadota > Gammaproteobacteria > Pseudomonadales > Pseudomonadaceae > Pseudomonas > Pseudomonas sp. LAMO17WK12:I5. The sequence continues at coordinate 11,722 of NZ_OBDS01000004.1, forward strand.
CTGGCGCCAATCAATAAAATGTCGAGACGTCTCATGTCGGCCTCCTCATCAAACCAGATAGTCACGCAGGGCGTGCTGCACGCAGGGCGTGTCGAGCAGCGAGCTGTTGTGGAAAAAGCGCACGATGTTGCCCACCAGCGGATGGTGGCGATTGATCGGGAAGGCCAACCCGGCCATTTCGTCCTTGAGTGAGCGGCGCACTGCCTCGCTGACCGGCAAGGCGTCGATCAGGCGCAGATCGAAGGACTTCTGGATGTCGTTGGTCAGGTAATGGCCGATGAATACCGGCAGGATCTGCGCAATGGTTTCCCGATCCGCGTCATTGGCGGTGTGCCAATAGATGCGCACCATGCGCGCCCAGAAACTGGAGTGCCGGCCCTCGTCGAGCAGGTGATCGGCCATCAGCCCTTTGATCGACGGCTTGACCGTGTCGTCCCGGGCGAATGCGGCGACGTCACCAGTCACGGTGTTCTCGGCGATGGCCACGCAGATCAGTTCCACCGCGCTGCGCAGGTGCTCGGGCGCCAGTGCCACAGCGGCAGGAATCGCCCGACTCAGTTCGATTTCAGTGGGCAGTTCGATCGGCTCGATGCCGGTCATGGCCACGGTCTGCTGCATGAAATCCATCGCTACCAGCGCGTGGTAATCCTCGTCCACCACCACGGTCATGGCGTCGTAGCGACAGGCGAACGGGAAGGCCACGGCGAAGCGATTCTTGGCGATGCTGCGCGCGGTCTTGTCGACGATCTCGGTCTCGAAAATCACCACGTCGTTGATGAATTTGTACAGCGTCTGCACCAGGGCGAAATCCCGTTGTTGCGGGCATTCGCGCAGGAAGGTTTCGCTGAGCACCAGGGGCTGGCGGCTCAGCGGATAGATCAGGCGCTCATCGTCTTCGAGCACACGCCGTGGCCGGGTGCGGATAGTGGCGCGGGTTTCCCAGGCGTCGGCGAAGGATTGGTAGTCGGCGGCGTTCATCGGGCCACCTCCGCCAAGGGCTCGCGCATGCTCAGACGCAGGCCGTCCCACAGGGCGATGCGGCTATCCACCGCCGCGATGGCGCTGGCGTAGACTTCGGCCTCACGCTGCGGATCACCGTCGACCAGGCGCTCCAGCAGTTGCTCTGCCGCCGGGCCGTGATCTTCGGAGTCGACCTCGATGTGGCGCTCCAGGTAATAGCGAAAGGTGGGTGCCTGTTCGATGCCGATCCCCCAGTCATCGAGGATGCGCTGGAACATCGTCGGGATCACGCTCTCACGGCCATGCAGGAACGCGGCGGCGACGCTGTGGCCTGGCGCATGCAGCGCTGTGTTCAGCGTCTCGCGCACAAATTTCGCCGCTGCCGGATCAACCTCAACGCTTTGCAGGGCGACGTCGTAACTCACGCCTTCCTGTTGCAGCGCGACAAACCGTTCGACCGCCGTGGTGCTCGCACCGACTTCGCGCATCGCGTCCAGGTACAGTTCGAAATGGCTGTAATGGCCGTGGGCGGGACGATCATCCGACTCTTCGCCAAGCACGATCTCGTTGATCAGCCGCGCAGCATGCGGATCGCGTGGCGGTAACCATGGCAGCCGTGTACAGGTCAGTTCCTGTTGCAGGCGCTTGGTCAACGACATGAAATCCCACACGGCGAAGACGTGGGATTCCATGAACCGGCGCAGTACCGATAACGAATCGATCTCGGTAAAGATCGGGTGAACGCTCAATTGCGCTTTTCTCAGGGCGAGTTGTTCTTTAGTTGGCATCATGGCGAACCTCGGTGTTATTGGAATAGAGGGATTGCTCGTTCAGTGCATCAACACGGACTTGATAAGTTTGAAATGTTTTCTATTCGCGAACGCGGGCCTCATTCGGATTAATGAAAGTTTGCAAAGTGCATGAAAGGCTCTCGGCCAGGCGTTGGTGAATATTTACCAAGGCTATTGGCTGACTGCAGAGCTGCGCCGTGTTTGCGGGGGTAACCCTGCTCGGCGAGGAAAAGCTAATACATCGTCAAATAACTTAACAAGTTTATTTTGAATTATTTTTAGTTGTATGTTTTTCAAGTATGAGTCGGCCCGGTAAAACTTTTTGTTTAAGTTTTACTTGGGCGTAGTTGCTCCTTTCGGCAAATAATGGCCAAAATTGAAGACAAGAGTGAATGCCTCACTCAAAGCAACTTCAAGAAGCGGAAATTGAATGTGATGTATAGGAATGAAAGTGGGCCGGAAACGGCGCCGTAACTTCCCTTTTTCCCGTGGCAAGGCTCCTTCCGTAGGTTCCTGGTGCGGGGACTGCGCCGGCGGTGCGGCGCGTCGCCCGTTCTTCATGGGGTGGCCGTTAAAGAGTGCGGGTAAATTGGCGGGACGGCTATGACCGATTCGTCCGCGCCGAGCCGCAATGGCGGGCTTGCGAGCGCTGGGAGGTTAGAGCGAACACGCGGATCCGCCACCAGGTTTGCGGAGGATCGGGGAGAGGATTTGTAAGCGGGTTATTCGCCGGTCAGGCGCGAAGGCCTGAGACCGGCGTGAAGGGTGTCAGCGCACGGCCTTGCGGTTTTGTCCGGCGGGGCTGGCGAGGAACCGGGTGATGACCTCGACACCACGGTTGAGGTGATGTGTGAGCAACTTCACCGACAGCTCGACATCGCGCTCGATCACGGCCTGGAGCATGGCGCGGTGATCTTCCTGGGAGAGTTTGCCCAGGCCCATGGCTTCGAGATTGAAACGCAGGAAGCGCTCCTCCTCGTTGAGGCCGTCTTCGACCAGCCGCAGCAGACGCTTATTCGGTGCCTTGCTGTACAGGGCCATGTGGAACAGACGGTTGAGCCGACCGATTTCGCTGTAGTCGTGCTGGGTTTCGAGTTCTTCGATATAGCCGGCGGCAAGCGCGTGATCGGCGCTGGTCAGCAACGGGATCGACTGGCGCATGGCCTCGGATTCGAGGAGGATCCGCAACTCGTAGGTTTCGGTGGCGTCGCCCTGGATCAGCGGCGCTACAACGGCGCCCTTGTGGGTGGTGACGCTCAGCAGTTCCTGCGCTTCGAGCTGACGCAGAGCCTCGCGCACCGGCATGCGGCTGACCCCGAACAGGTCGGCCAGATCCTGCTGGCGCAGGGCGGTGCCGCACGGCAAGCGACCGTCAAGGATCGCCGAGCGCAGGGTTTCTTCGATGATCGAGCGGGCAAGGTGTGCGGGAATCGGCCCATCGACTTTGATGCTGTGCAGCGGTTTGGGCTTCTGTGTCACAACTACTCACCCTGAATGACGACGGAATTTGGATCCAAAGACACTAGTGATTGCTCTACAGGTTGTCAAACCATGTAAAGGATTGCTGTCCTGAATGAAGTTTAGCGCGATGGCGATGATCTCATGGTGCCATTGTTTTTTGCCGGGCTAAGCTTCACCATCAAACGCTTTCCTTCTGCCCCCTGGAAACCTGCTGTGGCGGTACGTTTCACGATCCCCCGGACTCTGCGCTGGCTAGGCTGCGCACTGTTGCTGGCCGGCGTCATGCTGGGCGGCCTGCATGCCGATTGGGATTTTTCCGCGATCAGCCGCAAGGCTACGGCGCTCTACGGCCCGTTGGGTGCCGGGCAGCAGCGGATCGATGCCTGGCAAAACCTGCTGGCCACGCAGAAACAGGTCAGCGAGATGGAAAAGCTGAAAGTGGTGAACCTGTTTTTCAACAAACAGGTGCGTTATGTAGAAGATATCGATCTGTGGGGGCAGGTCGATTATTGGGAGACGCCCATCGAAGCGTTGTGGAAAGGCGCCGGCGATTGCGAAGACTACGCGATCGCCAAGTATTTCAGCCTGCGCCATCTCGGGGTCTCCAGTGACAAGCTGCGCATCACCTACGTCAAGGCACTGCGCCAGAATCGCGCACACATGGTGCTGACTTACTACGCCACCCCCGATGCCATGCCGCTGGTGCTCGACAGCCTGATCGATCCGATTCAGCCTGCGTCCCAGCGAACCGATTTGCTGCCGGTCTACTCTTTCAATGCTGAAGGTCTGTACCTGCCGGGAGCCAAGGGCAACAAGAAGGTCGGTGACACCAAACGCCTGTCGCGCTGGCAGGATGTGCTGAAGAAAATGCAGGCCGAAGGTTTCCCGGTCGAAACGACTAACTAGGAGCACGCGCTCAGATGTCTTTGTTCAAACAGCTGTTGATCGCTATCTGTCTGTTCCTGGTGGTCGCCTTCACCGGCAGCTTCATGGTCAGTCTGGAGAGCTCGCGCACCCAGTACGTCAACCAGCTGCGCTCCCATGCCCAGGACGCCGCCACGGCGCTGGCGTTGTCGCTGACGCCGAATATCGATGACCCGGCGATGGTCGAGCTGCTGGTCAGCTCGATTTTCGACAGCGGCTATTACGCGAGCATCCGCGTGGTGGATCTCAAGACCGACCAGACCATTGTCGAGCGCAGCGGGATTCCGGCGGTGAGCAATGTGCCTGACTGGTTCGTCAAACTGATCGGCCTGGAGCCGGCCGGTGGCGACGCGCTGGTCAGCCGTGGCTGGGAGCAGGCGGCGCGGGTCGAGGTGGTCAGCCACCCGATGTTTGCCGTGGCCAAGCTGTGGCAGAGCGCGTTGGGCAGCCTCGGCTGGCTGCTGCTGTGCGGCGCGGTCAGTGCAGTGCTCGGCGCGTTGCTGCTGCGCCGGCAATTGCGCCCGCTGGATTACATGGTCAAACAGTCCCACGCCATCGCCCGCCGCGAATTCCTCAGCCTGCCGGAGTTGCCGCGTACCCCGGAACTGCGGCGCGTGGTGCAGGCGATGAACCAGATGGTCGAGAAGCTCAAGGCGCTGTTCCAGGAGCAGGCCGAGCGCAGCGAAAAACTGCGTGCCGAGTCTTATCAGGACAACCTTACCGGGCTGGCCAACCGGCGCTATTTCGAGATGCAACTGCACAACCGCGTGAGCAACCCGGAGCAGGCCAGTTCCGGTTACCTGCTGCTGTTGCGGGTCAAGGATCTGGCCGGGCTCAATCAGCGTCTGGGCGGTCAGCGCACCGATGAATTGTTGAAAGCTGTCGGCGAGCAACTGTCCCGCGAGTGCGCCAAATACCCTGAAACCCAGAACCTCGTCACCCGTATTCGCGGTGGTGAATTCGCCGTGCTGGCGCCGGGACTGGTGCGCGAAGAAGCGCTGCAACTGGCGCAGAACCTCGACAGCGCGCTGAGCAGCCTGCACGCCACTGGCGCAACCGATGTGCCGGCCGTGGCTTCCATTGGCCTCGCCCCGTTTGCCCACGGCGATTCACCGCAAGCAGTACTGACCCTGGGCGATCAGGCGCTGGCGCAGGCCGAGGGGCAGGGCGAGCAAAACTGGGCGTGCATCGATCAGAGCCTGGTGGCGGACGTCGGTGACGATCACCATGCCTGGCATCGCTTGCTCGATCAGGCGCTGAACCAGCAGCGTTTCGAACTGTATTTCCAACCGGTGGTGGCCGCTCAGGACACGCAATTGGTGCTGCATTACAAAGTGCTTTCGCGCTTGCTGGATGAACAGGGCCAGACCATCCCGGCCGGGCGTTTCCTGCCGTGGCTCGAGCGTTTTGGCTGGACTGCGCGACTGGACCGTCTGATGCTCGAGCGCGTGCTGGAGCAAATGAAGGCGCATGAAGATTCGCTGGCGCTGAACCTGTCTTCGGCAACCCTGGCCGATCCACAAGCGCTGAACAAAGTGTTCGAGATTCTGCGCGCGCACTCCGACCTCGGCGAGCGCCTGACGCTGGAGATCGGCGAGGAGCAATTGCCGGAGCAAGCGGTGCTGGAGCAGTTGACCCGGCGCCTGCGTGAACTCGGTTTCTCCCTGAGCCTGCAGCGCTTTGGTGGACGCTTCAGCATGATCGGCAACCTGGCGCGGCTGGGGCTGGCGTACCTGAAGATCGATGGCAGTTACATTCGCGCGATCGATCAGGAGAGCGACAAGCGCCTGTTCATCGAGGCGATCCAGCGTGCGGCGCACAGCATCGATCTGCCGTTGATTGCCGAGCGGGTGGAGACCGAGGGTGAGTTGTCGGTGATTCGCGAGATGGGCTTGTATGGGGTGCAGGGACAGTTGTTTGGTGAGCCCAAACCCTGGAGCTAAACTTTTAGTGCAGCGGTGTCAGTGATGCTGTCTTCGCGAGCAGGCTCGCTCCCACATTGGAATGCATTTCAAATGTGGGAGCGAGCCTGCTCGCGAAGGGGCCAGATCATTCAACGAATATGCGGGATCAGATAAGCCCACCTTCATCATCATCGATCAACTGGCTCAACCCGCCCAGCGCCTCACGCGCCTGGGTCCTGTCCATCAACTTGGCCTGTGCCGCCGGCGGCAGGTCGGTGACGCGGATCACGCCCTTCTGGGTCAGCACCTGGATCAGGTCGTCGAGTACCCGAATCATTTCCAGGTCGCTCTGCTTGAGCTGTTTCAGGCTGGTTTCCACCACTTCATTGGCGAACCAGGCCTGGATTTCATGGCTGTCGGCCGGCAGCGTTTCCGTGGCCTCGGCGTAGGCCGCGGCTTCCACGCGAATCAACAGACCTTGCGCATCGCGTTGCACGTAAAACATTGAGCATCCCTCAGAAAGATCCAGCGTCATGCTGTCAGCAGCATAGGCCAACTGCGCGCGAGTATGCGGGGTGGCGACGAAATCGTCACCGCCGAGTTAGCCGCAAACGTGACGGCCGCCCCAAGGGGCGGCCGTTTTGTTCACGCATCAGCTGTTGTTGTGGTCGACCTTGATGGTCGGATCGCTGCCGGCAATCAGGTTGTGAATGTTGGCGCTCGACCAGTTGTTGCCTTCCAGTTTGATCGTCACGTCCGGCGTGGCGGCTGCCGCGTCGCCGGAGTTGAACTTGCCCGCCGAGCTGACTTGCAGCGACGACGTGCCATCAACCGTGGTGATCTTCAGGAAGTTGTCGATGGTGCTGCCGGTTTCACCCTGCAACAGATCGCGCAGGTCGATGCGGTCACCTTCGTTGGCGTTGAAGTCCTTGATCACGTCATTGCCGGTGTCGCCTGCTTTCCAGACGAAAGTGTCGGCACCGGAACCACCGATCAGGATGTCGTTGCCCTGGCCGCCGATCAGCGTGTCATTGCCGGTGCCGCCGAGCAGGATGTCATTGCCCTTGCCGCCGTCGAGCAGGTCGTTGCCGCCCGAGCCGAACAGGATGTCGTTACCTGCGCCGCCCAACAGTGTGTCGTTACCGTCATGTGCACCGGACACATCGAACGCCTGATAGTGCTCGGTGATGTACTGGTGCACGTTGCTGGTGGTGACCTTGCTGACGTCGACCCCGGTCTGCTGCGCCACGAACGCCTGCATCGCCTGATAACCCTCGCCGGCAATGCCGTTGAAGCTCACCAGGTCGCCGAACAGGATGTCGTTGCCGTCGCCACCGCTGACGGTGTCGTTGCCCGGCATCGTCGCTTCGGTATGGCCGATGATCGAGTTGGCCAGATCCTTCGGATCGATGTTGGTTTGCGGCGAGTGATCCGAGTCATACGGTTTCAGGTCGTTGAGGCTGACACCGCTGTTGATACCGATCGCCTCGACGTTCGACAGACCGCTGAGCAGGGCGAAGCTGCTGTTGGAGTTGGAGGTTGTCGCCGAATCCGTACTGCTGCCGCTACCGGCCAGGCTCGACAACTCGTAAGTGCCGTCACCCTGAGCGTGAACAGTGCCCAGGTTGGTGGTGCTCCAGCCATAACGGGCAGTGTAAGTCTGCAACTGGGCATAACCGCTGGCGGTGATGCTCAGGTAATGCGTGTTGTCGATGTACGTGCTGAAAGTGTCGCCCAGCTTGTAGTTGCTGGTTGTCACCACACTGTCGAACTTCACGCTGCCGTACAGCGTCGGGTTGGTCTGCTCGCCGCTCTGGTAGTAGGTCGGCTGGCCGTCGGTGATGAAGTACGTGAGGTTCTTCGCCCCGGTGTTCGCCACAGCTTCCGCGCTCTGGAAGAAGTTGGCCGTGGTCTTGAACACGTCCTCGTAGTTGGTGCCGCCGCCGGACGCCATCGAGTCGAGCACGGCTTTGAGCTTGGTCAGCGCGTTCGGGTCGTTGAGGTTCACCGACACCGACTTGTTGACCTGGGTATCGAAGTCCGCCAGGAAGATGTTCACCGTGCCCGAGTTGCTGCCGCCCAGGCTCTGCTTGAGGGTGTTGAACACCGAGGTCAGCGAGTCCTTGGCCGCGTTGATCGACGAGGTGCTCATGCTACCCGAGCTGTCGACCATGAACGCGATGTTGTAGTTGGTGCCCGGCACCACGGTCAGACCGCCGATGTCGGCGACCATGATGTCGTTGCCATCGGTACCGTTGAAGGTGTCGTCGCCCGAGGTGCCGACTACGGCGTTGTACACCGCCGGCACCACGGTGACCGGAATCGTCGCGGTGCTGCTGGCCGAACCGCCGACCATTTCAGTGGAGGTCGAGGTCACGGTCAGGTTGAACTGGCCGTTGTAGTAGGTCGGCGGGGTTACGGTCAGGCTGCCCAGGTTCCAGCCGGTGACGTTGGCTTCGCCGTTGCTTGCGGTGACTGTGAAGGTGTGACCGTTGCCGTCGGAGAGAACCGAGCCGACCGGCGCGCCGCTGATCTTCACGCTCAGGGTTTCCGAACCGTCGGTATCGGTCAGCGCAGTGTTGATCGCCGACAGTTTCACCGTGGTGCCTTCGGCGCCAGTGTTGAGCTTGTAGCCGTCGTAATAGCCTTCGCCGTTGGTGCCGTGCAGGTCGGAGACGGTCACACCGGAATTCACCAGATCCTGCACCCCGGTGTAGATCGGCACGCCGGCGCTGCTCAGGTCGATCGGCGTGCTGCCGTTGACCGACAGGTTCACGTCATAGCTGCCCGGGCCGCTCTGGTTGTGGTGGTAGATGTCCAGGATGTAGTAGCCGCTGGTGGTCGGGGTGAACGAACCACTGATCGCGCCGCCCGCGCCCCAGGTACCCGACGCCACGCTCTTGCCGCCAATGGTGATCAGCAGGCTGTCGTCAGCCACGCCGCTGAAGCTGTAGGTCTTGCCGGCTTCCAGATAGATCAGGCCCGAGGTTTTCGACGCAGTGCCGGCGGTCACACTGCCGTCGGACTGCACGTTGGTCACGTTGGTGCTGGAGTTCGGGGTGCCAGCGCCGTCGATCACGTTTTTCAACGTGGTCGAGTCAGCGCCGTTGCCGCTGGTGCCCAGGCCCGACAGGCCGGTCCAGACTTCCTTGACCAGTCCGGTGGACTTCACACTGTTATCGGCCACGCTCACGGTCGGTGCATCCGCCACCGGCGTGATGTCGATCTTCACGGTGCCGGTATTGCCCAGCAGCTGGCCGTCGGTTGGCTGGAACTTGATCTGTGCGTAGTCGGCCTGGTTGTTGCCCATGCCGGTGCCGCCGTAACCGTTGACGCCCGATTCGTTGGCATCCGGCATGAAGCGCAGCTTGCCGGCGTCGATGTCAGCCTTGCTGAAGGTCTGGTTGTTGGCGACGTCTTTCCAGGTCGAACCGTCCAGGTATTGCAGTTTGCCTTCGCCCGGCAGCTGGGTGATTTTGATGCCCAGGCTGCTGGCCGGGCTGTCGACGTCGGTCACACCGAAGGTCGACCAGCCGAGGATCAGCGGGGTGTCTTCGGTGCCGGTGACGTTGCTTGGCGCGGCCACCGGAGCATCGTTGACCGCCACCACGTTGACCGTGGTGGTCGCGGTGTTGGAGTAGTTGCCGCCATCGGTCACGGTCACGGTGATGATCCGTGGCACGGTGCTCGGGTTTTCACTGCTGTTGGTGAAACTGATGTTCTTGATCGCCTGCATGTAGTCGGCGAGCGTCGCGTTGCCCGACAGGGTCAAGGTCACGGTGCCGTTGGTGCTGTTGGCATTGATCGTGATGCCGTTGACGCTGTTGCCGAGGTTCAGCGCATCGCCGTCCTGACGGTTGGTCAGGACGATGGTTGCACCGGTCAGCATGGTGCTGTCCGGGTCGGTGATCGTCAGGTCAGTGTCGGCAATCGACACGCCGGCGCCCGGGGTGTTTTCGGTGAACGTCACCTTGTAGTCGGCACCGGTGGCGCCGCTGGAGTTGTTGGCATCCAGGTCGATGACCGGTGGCGCATCGTTATCGATGATCGAGGTGCTGACGCTGCCGTTGGTGCTGCTGACGGCCAGGTTCTCGAAGTTGCCGCCGGTGGCCGAGTCGATCTTGACCACGAAGTTCTCGGTGCCTTCGGTGATCTTGTCATCGATGGTCGCGACGTTGAACTGCGCGCTGCTGGCGCCCGCCGGGATCTTCACGGTGTACACGCCAGTGAAGTCCGAACCGTCGGCAGCGGTGCCGCTGTAGACGATCTTCAGGGTCACGTCGGTTTGCGCCGGGTGCGTCAGGCTGACGGTGTAGCTGGCGGTCTGGCCTTCGGTCACCGAGGTGCTGCCGGTGATGCTGACGGTGGTGGTGTCGATGGTATCGGCGACGTTGGTCACGGCCGGTGTCGTGCTCGGTACCAGGTTCTCGAAGTTGCCACCGCTGGCGTTGGTGATGGTCGCCTGCACGCTGCCGGCGTCTTTGTAGACGTCGTCAGCCGGAGCCGGAACGGTCACGGTGCCGGTGGTTTTGCCGGCGTCGATGGTGATCACCGAGCCGTTGCTCAGGGTCACGGTTACCGGGGAACCGGCAGCGTTGCTCAGGGTGGCGGTGTAGGTGATCTGGCCGCCCTCGTTCACCGCCGGGGTCGCGCTCAGCGACAGGCTGGTGGTGTCGACAGTGTCGGTCACGGTGGTGCTGACCGGTGTCTTGTCGGCTACCAGATTTTCGTAGTTGCCGCCGCTGACGTTGGTGATCGCATTGGTCAACGGTGCGTGGCCGGTCAACACGTCGTTCGGCGCAGTGGTGGTCACGGTGCCGGTGGTTTTGCCGATGTCGATGGTGATGGTCTGGCCGTTGGACAGGCTTACGGTCACTGGCGAACCGGTGACCGGAGCGCCGACAGTGGCGGTGTAGGTGACAGTGCCACCCTCGGCCACGGTGCCAGTGGCGGTAAGTTTCACGCCAGTGGTGTCGATGGTGTCGGTGACGCTGGTCACGGCTGGCGTGGTGCTTGGCACCAGGTTTTCGAAGCTGCCACCTGTCGCCGACTTGATGGTCGCCTGCACGGTGCCGGCGTCTTTGTAGACGTCGTCCGCTGGAGCCGGAACGGTCACGGTGCCGGTGGTTTTACCGGCGTCGATGGTGATCACGGCGCCGTTGCTCAACGTTACGGTCACTGGCGAACCCGCGGCGTTGGTCAGGGTTGCGGTGTAAACGATCGAGCCACCTTCGGCCACGGTGCCGGTCGCGGACAACGACAGATTGGTGGTGTCGACGGTGTCGGTCACGGTGGTGCTGACCGGGGTTTTGTCGGCCACCAGGTTTTCGTAGTTGCCGCCGGTCACGTTAGTGATGGCGTTGGTCAACGGCGCGTGGCCGGTCAGCGCATCGTTCGGTGCGGTGGTGGTTACGGTGCCGGTGGTTTTGCCGATGTCGATGGTGATGGTCTGGCCATTGGACAGAGTCACCACGACTGGCGAACCAGTGACTGGCGCGCCGACGGTGGCGGTGTAGACGACGTTGCCGCCTTCAACCGCTGTACCGGTGGCAGACAACTTCACGGTAGTGGTGTCGATGGTGTCGGTGACACTGGTCACGGCCGGTACGGTGCTCGGCACCAGATTTTCGAAGTTGCCACCGCTGGCGTTGGTGATCGTTGCCTGCACGGTGCCGGCGTCTTTGTAGACGTCATCGGCTGGAGCAGGGACGGTCACGGTGCCAGTGGTTTTGCCCGCGTCGATAGTGATGACTGCGCCGTTGCTCAGGGTCACGGTCACTGGCGAACCAGCGGCGTTGGTCAGGGTGGCGGTGTAAATGATCGAACCGCCCTCGGCGACCGTATTAGTGGCGCTCAGGGACAGGTTGGTGGTGTCGACAGTGTCGGTCACGGTGGTGCTGACCGGGGTCTTGTCGGCCACAAGGTTTTCGTAGTTGCCGCCGCTCACGTTGCTGATCGAGTTGGTCAACGGCGCGTGACCGGTCAGCGCATCGTTCGGTGCGATGCTGGTCACGGTGCCGGTGGTTTTGCCGATGTCGATGGTGATGGTCTGACCGTTGGCCAGGGTCACGACGACAGGCGAGCCGGTAACTGGCGCTCCAACGGTAGCGGTGTAAGTGACGGTGCCACCTTCGGCCACGGTGCCCGTGGCGGTGAGTTTCACGCCCGTGGTGTCGATGGTGTCGGTGACGCTGGTCACTGCTGGCGTGGTGCTTGGTACCAGGTTCTCGAAGCTGCCACCGGTCGCGGTTTTGATCGTTGCCTGAACAGTGCCGGCGTCTTTGTAGACGTCGTCGGCCGGGGCAGGGACGGTGACGGTACCGGTGGTTTTACCGGCGTCGATGGTGATGACTGCACCGTTGCTCAGCGTCACGGTCACTGGCGAGCCAGCGGCGTTGGTCAGCGTTGCGGTGTAAACAATCGAGCCACCCTCGGCCACGGTGCCGGTCGCGCTCAGGGACAGGTTGGTGGTGTCGATGGTGTCGGTGACCGTGGTGCTGACCGGGGTTTTATCGGCCACCAGGTTTTCGTAGTTGCCGCCGCTGACGTTAGTGATCGCGTTGGTCAGTGGCGCATGACCGGTCAACACGTCGTTCGGCGCAGTGGTGGTCACGGTACCGGTGGTTTTGCCCACTTCGATGGTGATGTTCTGGCCGTTGGCCAGAGTCACGGTCACTGGCGAACCGGTTACCGGTGCACCAACGGTCGCGGTGTAGGTGACGGTACCACCTTCAGCAGCAGACTCGGTCGCGGTCAGTTTGACCGTGGTGGTGTCGATGGTGTCGGTGACGCTGGTCACGGCCGGGGTGTTGCTGGTCACCAGGTTTTCGAAATTGCCGCCAGTCGCGGTCTTGATCGTGGCCTCAACGGTGCCGGCGTCTTTGTAGACGTCATCCGCTGGAGCCGGGACAGTCACGGTGCCGGTGGTTTTGCCGGCGTCGATGGTGATCACGGCGCCGTTGCTCAACGTCACGGTAACCGGCGAACCGGCAGCGTTGGTCAGCGTCGCGGTGTAAACGATCGAGCCGCCTTCGGCCACGGTACCGGTCGCGGACAGCGACAGGCTGGTGGTGTCGACGGTATCGGTGACCGTGGTATTGACCGGGGTCTTGTCGGCAACGAGGTTTTCGTAGTTGCCACCGCTGACGTTGGTGATCGCGTTGGTCAGCGGCGCGTGGCCGGTCAGCGCATCGTTCGGTGCGGTGGTAGTGACGGTGCCGGTGGTTTTGCCGACTTCGATGGTGATGTTCTGACCGTTGGCCAAGGTCACCACAACCGGCGAACCGGTGACTGGTGCACCGACGGTTGCGGTGTAGGTGACGGTACCGCCTTCAGCAGCAGACTCGGTCGCGGTCAGTTTGACCGTGGTGGTATCAATGGTGTCGGTGACGTTGGTGACGGCCGGAACGGTGCTCGGCACCAGGTTTTCGAAGTTGCCACCGGTAGCGTTGGTGATCGTTGCCTGAACGGTGCCGGCGTCTTTGTACACGTCATCGGCAGGTGCCGGAACAGTCACGGTGCCAGTGGTTTTACCGGCTTCGATGGTGATCACAGCGCCGTTCGACAGGGTCACGGTGACTGGCGAGCCAGCCGCGTTGGTCAAGGTCGCGGTGTAGATGATCGAACCACCCTCGGCGACCGAGTTGGTTGCGCTCAGCGACAGGTTGGTGGTGTCGACAGTGTCGGTAACGGTTGTGCTGACCGGCGTTTTGTCGGCGACCAGGTTTTCGTAGTTACCGCCGCTCACATTGGTGATCGCGTTGGTCAACGGCGCATGACCGGTCAGCGCATCGTTCGGTGCGGTGGTGGTTACGGTGCCGGTGGTTTTACCCACTTCGATAGTGATGTTCTGACCGTTGGCCAGTGTCACAACGACAGGCGAACCGGTCACAGGCGCACCGACAGTGGCGGTGTAAGTGACGGTGCCACCTTCCGCAGCAGAATCGGTCGCGGTCAGCTTGACCGTGGTGGTATCGATGGTGTCGGTGACCTGAGTCACAGCCGGCACGGTGCTCGGTACCAGGTTTTCGAAGTTGCCACCGGTAGCGGTGGAGATGGTCGCTTCGACTTTACCCGCGTCTTTGTAGACATCGTCGGCCGGTGCCGGAACGGTCACAGTGCCGGTGGTTTTCCCAGCCTCGATGGTGATCACGGCGCCGTTGCTCAACGTCACGGTGACTGGCGAGCCAGCGGCGTTGGTCAGGGTCGCGGTGTAAATGATCGAGCCACCTTCGGCCACGGTACCGGTCGCGGACAGCGACAGATTGGTGGTGTCGACGGTGTCGGTGACGTTAGTGCTGACCGGGGTTTTGTCAGCCACGAGGTTTTCGTAATTGCCACCGGTGACGTCGGTGATCGCGTTGGTCAGAGGAGCATGACCGGTCAATGCATCATTAGGCGCAGTGGTAGTCACGGTGCCAGTGGTTTTACCCACCTCAATGGTGATGTTCTGACCGTTTGCCAAGGTCACGACCACAGGCGAACCGGTCACTGGCGCGCCGACGGTTGCGGTATAGGTGACGGTGCCACCTTCGGCCACTGAGGTATCGGCAGTCAGTTTGACGGTCGAGGTGTCGATCGTGTCGGTGACTTCGGTGACAGCCGGCACGGTACTTGGCACCAGGTTTTCGAAGTTGCCACCGGTGGCGGTGGAAATGGTTGCTTCGACTTTACCGGCATCTTTGTAGACGTCATCGGCAGGCGCCGGAACGGTTACGGTGCCAGTGGTTTTGCCGGCGTCGATAGTGATTACGGCGCCGTTGCTCAATGTCACGGTGACTGGGGTGCCGGCCGGATTGGTTAGGGTCGCGGTGTAGACGATCGAGCCGCCTTCAGCGACGGTGCCAGTGGCACTGAGCGACAGGTTGGTGGTGTCGACGGTATCGGTGACATTGGTCGAAACCGGCGTTTTATCCGCCACGAGGTTTTCGTAGTTACCGCCGCTCACGTCGGTGATGGCGTTGGTCAGTGGCGCATGTCCGGTCAACGCATCGTTCGGCGCGGTGGTGGTCACGGTGCCTGTGGTCTTGCCGACTTCGATGGTGATGTTCTGACCGTTGGCCAGGGTCACGACCACAGGCGAGCCGGTTACCGGAGCACCGACGGTGGCGGTGTAGGTGACGGTGCCACCTTCCGCAGCCGATTCGGTCGCGGTCAGTTTGACCGTGGTGGTGTCGATGGTATCGGTGACATTGGTGACGGCCGGCACAGTGCTCGGTACCAGATTTTCAAAGTTGCCACCGGTAGCGCTGGAAATGGTCGCTTCGACTTTGCCGGCATCTTTGTACACGTCATCGGCTGGCGCCGGAACGGTCACGGTGCCAGAGGTTTTACCGGCGTCGATGGTGATCACTGCGCCGTTGCTCAACGTCACGGTAACCGGTGAGCCGGCAGCGTTGGTCAGCGTCGCGGTGTAGACGATCGAGCCACCCTCGGCCACGGTGCCGGTCGCACTGAGCGACAGATTGGTGGTGTCGACGGTGTCGGTGACATTGGTCGACACCGGCGTTTTATCCGCCACGAGGTTTTCGTAGTTACCGCCGCTCACGTCGGTGATGGCGTTGGTCAGCGGCGCGTGGCCGGTCAACGCATCGTTCGGCGCAGTGGTAGTCACGGTGCCAGTGGTTTTACCCACTTCGATGGTGATGTTCTGACCATTGGCCAAGGTCACCACGACCGGCGAGCCAGTCACTGGCGCGCCGACAGTCGCGGTGTAAGTGACGGTGCCACCTTCCGCAGCCGATTCGGTCGCGGTCAGTTTGACCGTGGTGGTATCGATGGTGTCGGTCACGTTGGTGACGGCCGGAACGGTGCTAGGCACCAGGTTCTCGAAGTTGCCACCGGTAGCGCTGGAAATGGTTGCTTCGACTTTACCCGCGTCTTTGTACACGTCGTCAGCCGGAGCTGGAACGGTTACGGTGCCCGACGTTTTACCGGCTTCGATGGTGATCACCGCGCCGTTGGACAGGGTCACGGTCACCGGCGTCCCGGCCGGATTGGTCAGGGTCGCGGTGTAAACAATCGAACCACCCTCGGCCACCGAGTCGCTGGCGGTCAGGTTCAGGTTGGTGGTGTCGACGGTGTCCGACACCGAGGTGTTCGCCGGTGTCTTGTCGGCCACCAGGTTCTCATAGTTGCCGCCGGCAACCTTGTCGATGGCGACGCTCAGCGAGCTGCCGCCCGCCAATGGGCTGTTCGGCGCAACGAAATTCACGCTGCCGGTGGTCTCACCGACGGCGATGGTGATGGTCTGGCCGTTGGACAGAGTGACCACAACTGGCGAGCCGGTTACCGGTGCGGTCACGCTCGCGGTGTAGACCACGGTCTCGCCTTCGGCGACGTTGGCGGTGGCGGTCAACGACACGGTGGAGGTGTCGATGGTGTCGTTGACGGTGGTCACCGCCGGAGTGTTGCTGGTCACCAGGTTTTCGAAGTCGCCACCGGTCGCGCCCTTGATGGTCGCTTCAACGGTGCCGGCGTCCTTGTAGACGTCATCCTTCGGCGCATCGACGGTCACGGTGCCGGTAGTTTTGCCGGCGTCGATGGTGATCACCGCGCCATTGCTCAAGGTCACGGTCACCGGAGTGCCGGCGGCGTTGCTCAGGGTGGCGGTGTAGGTGATCTGCCCGCCTTCGTTCACCGCCGGGGTCGCGCTCAGCGACAGGTTGGTGGTGTCGACGGTGTCGGTCACGGTGGTGCTGACCGGCGTTTTGTCGGCGACGAGGTTTTCGTAGTTGCCGCCGCTGACATTGGTGATCGAGTTGTTCAGCGGCTCATGACCGTTCAGCGCATCGTTCGGAGCGGTGGTCGTCACGGTGCCGGTGGTCTTGCCGATGTCGATGGTGATGGTCTGACCGTTGGCCAGGGTCACAACAACAGGTGCGCCAGTCACTGGAGCGCCAACAGTCGCGGTGTAAGTGACAGTGCCGCCTTCAGCCACCGAAGTATCGGCGGTCAGCTTCACGGTCGAGGTATCGATGGTGTCGGTGACTTCGGTGACGGCCGGAACGGTGCTCGGCACCAGGTTCTCGAAGTTGCCGCCCGCAGCATCCTTGATCGTGACTTCGACCTTGCCGGCGTCTTTGTAGACGTCATCGGCAGGTGCGGGAACGGTCACGGTGCCGGTGGTTTTGCCCGCGTCGATGGTGATCACGGCGCCGTTGCTCAACGTCACGGTAACCGGCGAACCGGCAGCGTTGGTCAGCGTCGCGGTGTAAACGATCGAGCCGCCTTCAGCCACGGTGCCGGTCGCGGACAGCGACAGGTTGGTGGTGTCGACGGTATCGGTGACCGTGGTATTGACCGGGGTCTTGTCGGCAACGAGGTTTTCGTAGTTGCCGCCGCTGACGTTGGTGATGGCGTTGGTCAGCGGCGCGTGTCCGGTCAGCGCATCGTTCGGTGCGGTGGTGGTTACGGTGCCGGTGGTTTTGCCGACTTCGATGGTGATGTTCTGACCATTAGCCAGGGTCACGACCACAGGCGAACCGGTTACCGGAGCACCGACAGTCGCGGTGTAGGTGACGGTGCCACCTTCAGCAGCAGACTCGGTTGCGGTCAGTTTCACCGACGTGGTGTCGATGGTGTCAGTGACTTCAGTCACTGCCGGAACAGTGCTCGGAACGAGGTTCTCGAAGTTGCCGCCGGTTGCACCGTTGATGGTGACTTCAACCTTGCCGGCATCTTTGTAGACGTCATCGGCTGGTGCTGGAACGGTCACGGTGCCGGTGGTCTTGCCCGCGTCGATGGTAATCACCGAACCGTTGGACAGGGTCACGGTGACTGGCGAGCCTGCAGCGTTGGTCAGGGTCGCGGTGTAGGTGATCGAACCGCCCTCGGCGACCGAGTTGGTGGCGCTGAGCGACAGATTCGTCGTGTCTACGGTGTCAGTGACGGTGGTGCTGACCGGGGTATTGTCAGCGACCAGATTCTCGTAGTTGCCACCGGTGACGCCGGTGATCGAGTTGGTCAGTGGTTCGTGACCATTCAGCGCATCGTTTGGCGCGGTGGTGGTGACAGTGCCGGTGGTTTTACCCACTTCGATGGTGATGGTCTGGCCGTTCGCCAGGGTCACGGTCACCGGCGAGCCAGTGACAGGTGCGCCGACGGTGGCGGTGTAAGTGACAGTGCCGCCTTCAGCGACCGAAGTATCGGCCGTGAGTTTCACGGTCGAGGTGTCAATGGTGTCGGTGACTTCGGTGACGGCTGGAACCGTGCTCGGCACCAGGTTCTCGAAATTGCCGCCTGCGGCGTCTTTGATCGTAACTTCAACCTTGCCAGCGTCTTTGTAAACGTCATCGGCTGGTGCTGGAACGGTCACGGTGCCGGTAGTTTTACCTGCTTCAATGGTGATCACCGAGCCGTTCGACAGGGTCACGGTCACCGGCGTACCGGCCGGATTGGTCAAGGTCGCGGTGTAAACGATCGAACCACCTTCGGCAACGGAGCCAGTGGCGCTCAACGTCAGGTCGGTGGTGTCGACGGTGTCGGTAACGGTGGTCGAAACCGGAGTTTTGTCAGCGACCAGATTTTCGTAGTTGCCACCGGTGACGCCGGTAATCGAGTTGGTCAGCGGTTCGTGACCGTTCAGCGCATCGTTTGGCGCGGTGGTGGTCACGGTGCCGGTGGTTTTGCCCACTTCGATGGTGATGTTCTGACCATTGGCCAAGGTCACAACAACCGGCGAGCCGGTTACCGGTGCGCCGACGGTGGCGGTGTAAGTGACAGTCCCGCCTTCAGCTACCGAAGTGTCGGCGGTGAGTTTGACCGTCGACGTATCGATGGTATCGGTAACTTCGGTAACAGCCGGAACGGTGCTCGGCACCAGGTTCTCGAAATTGCCGCCTGCGGCGTCTTTGATCGTGACTTCAACCTTGCCAGCGTCTTTGTAAACGTCATCGGCTGGTGCTGGAACGGTCACGGTGCCGGTAGTTTTACCGGCTTCGATAGTGATCACCGAGCCGTTCGACAAGGTCACGGTCACCGGAGTACCGGCCGGATTGGTCAGGGTCGCGGTGTAGACGATCGAACCGCCTTCCGCCACGGTGCCGGTCGCAGTCAGCGACAGGTTGGTGGTGTCGACGGTGTCGGTGACGCTGGTCGAAACCGGGGTTTTATCCGCTACAAGATTCTCGTAGTTGCCGCCGCTCACGTCAGTGATCGCGTTGGTCAGTGGCTCGTGACCGTTCAACGCATCGTTCGGCGCGGTGGTGGTCACGGTGCCAGTGGTCTTGCCGACTTCGATAGTGATGGTCTGGCCGTTGGCCAGAGTCACGACAACCGGCGAGCCAGTCACCGGCGCACCAACCGTAGCGGTGTAAGTGACAGTGCCGCCTTCAGCGACCGAAGTATCAGCGGTCAGTTGGACGGTCGAAGTATCGATGGTGTCAGTGACTTCGGTGACAGCTGGAACGGTGCTCGGAACAAGGTTCTCGAAATTGCCACCGGTAGTTCCGGTAATGCTGACTTCAACCTTGCCGGCATCTTTGTAGACGTCATCGGCAGGCGCCGGAACAGTCACGGTTCCGGTGGTTTTGCCGGCTTCGATGGTGATGACGGAGCCATTGCTCAGGGTCACGGTCACCGGGGTGCCGGCCGGGTTGGTCAGGGTCGCGGTGTAGACAATCGAACCGCCTTCAGCGACGGAGCCAGTGGCACTCAGCGAGAGGTTGGTAGTGTCGACGGTATCAGTCACGGTGGTGCTGACCGGCGTCTTGTCGGCGACCAGATTCTCGTAGTTGCCACCGCTCACGCCAGTGATCGAGTTGCTCAGCGGCGCCTGGCCGTTGAGCACGTCGTTCGGTGCGGTGGTGGTCACGGTGCCAGTGGTTTTACCCACTTCGATGGTGATGGACTGACCGTTGGCCAGAGTCACGACAACCGGCGAGCCAGTCACAGGCGCACCAACGGTCGCGGTGTAAGTGACGGTGCCACCCTCGGCGACCGAGGTGTCAGCGGACAGTTTGACCGTCGAGGTGTCGATGGTATCGGTCACTTCGGTGACCGCAGGGACAGTGCTTGGCACCAGATTTTCGAAGTTGCCGCCGGTCGCACCGTTGATGGTGACTTCGACTTTGCCAGCGTCTTTGTATACGTCATCCGCAGGCGCCGGAACCGTCACGGTGCCGGTGGTTTTACCGGCTTCGATGGTGATCACGGCGCCGTTGCTCAGGGTCACGGTGACCGGCGAGCCGGCAGCATTGGTCAACGTCGCGGTGTAAACGATCGAACCGCCCTCAGCCACGGTACCAGTCGCGCTCAGCGACAGGTTGGTGGTGTCGACGGTGTCGGTAACGGTGGTCGAAACCGGAGTTTTATCGGCGACGAGGTTCTCGTAGTTACCGCCACTGACATTGGTGATGGCGTTGGTCAGCGGTGGGTTGCCGGTCAACGCATCGTTCGGCGCGGTGGTGGTCACGGTGCCGGTGGTTTTGCCCACTTCGATGGTGATGGTCTGACCGTTGGCCAGGGTCACGACAACTGGCGAACCGGTCACAGGTGCACCGACGGTGGCGGTGTAAGTGACGGTGCCGCCTTCAGCGACCGAAGTATCGGCAGTCAGTTTGACGGTCGAGGTATCGATGGTGTCAGTGACTTCGGTAACAGCCGGAACGGTGCTCGGCACCAGGTTCTCGAAATTGCCGCCGGTGGTGCCGGTGATGCTGACTTCGACCTTGCCGGCGTCTTTGTAGACGTCATCCGCAGGCGCGGGAACGGTCACAGTGCCGGTGGTTTTGCCAGCCTCGATGGTGATGACGGAGCCATTGCTCAACGTCACGGTCACCGGGGTGCCGGCCGGGTTGGTCAGGGTCGCGGTGTAAACGATCGAGCCGCCTTCAGCGACGGTGCCGGTGGCACTCAGCGACAGGTTGGTGGTGTCGATGGAGTCGGTGACGGTGGTGGTCGCCGGCGTGGTGTTCGGCACCAGATTCTCGAAGTTGCCGCCGGTCGCACCGGTAATCGTGGTGCTGACGGTGCCGCCGTTGTTGTAGACGTCGTTCGGCGCGGTCGGCACGTTGACCGTGCCAGTGGTCTGGCCGGCTTCGATGGTGATGGTCGAACCGTTGGACAGGGTGACGGTGACCGGGGTCTGTGCCGGGTTGGTCAGGGTCGCGGTGTAGGTGATCTGGCCACCCTCGACCACGGTGCCCGTGGCGGTCAGGGTCAGGCCGGTGGTGTCGCGCGAATCGACGATGTTCGTCACGGCTGGCGTCGTGTTCGGCACCAGGTTCTCGAAGTTGCCGCCGGTGGCACCGGTGATGGTGGTGCTGACGGTGCTGCCGTTGTTATAGACGTCGTTCGGCGCAGTTGGCACGTTGACGGTGCCGGTGGTCTGGCCGGCTTCGATGGTGATGGTCGAACCGTTGGACAGGGTGACGGTGACCGGCGTCTGTGCCGGGTTGGTCAGGGTCGCGGTGTAGGTGATCTGACCGCCTTCGGTGACGCTGTTGCCAGCAGTCAGGGTGACGGTGGTGGTGTCGATGGTATCGGTGACCTGAGTCGTCGCCGGGGTGGTCGGCGGGGTCACGGTAATGCCGTTGCCGCCGGTGGTGCCGGTGACGGTGACGTTGA
Organism: Pseudomonas sp. LAMO17WK12:I5; assembly: GCF_900215165.1. NCBI lineage: Bacteria > Pseudomonadati > Pseudomonadota > Gammaproteobacteria > Pseudomonadales > Pseudomonadaceae > Pseudomonas > Pseudomonas sp. LAMO17WK12:I5. Next base: position 33,329 of record NZ_OBDS01000004.1, read on the forward strand.
TCTGGGTCGGGTCGTTATAAACGGTGTCGTTCGGTGCCAGCGGCACGTTGACAGTGCCGGTGGTGGAGCCGGCCGGAATCACGATCACCGAGCCGTTGGACAGGGTGATGGTCAGGTCGGTCAGCGGCGCCTGGGTCAGGGTCGCGGTGTACACCAGCACGCCGCCGGCTTCGGTGATGGTCGGCGTGGCGCTGAGGCTCAGAGTCGACTCACGCAGGGCGTTGGTGGTGGTGTCGGTGGTCTGGCCACCGGTGATGTTCTGTGCCGCTTGTGCACCGGCGTTGATGCCCGCGGTCGGGAAGCCGATGGTCGGATCGACGCGGCCAGCCGTGGCATCGAGCATCACGAAGCTGTGGCCGCCGCCTGCCGCGCCGCCAGTGCCTGCGGCGGTAGCGCCGGCAGCGGTGGCTTCAAGGGCGGTGGTCGGGTCGGCACCGGCAGCGATGGCCTGCTGCAGCTCGGCTACAGACGGCGCGGCCTGCGCGGTGGCTTCGGCCAGGTCAGTGCTGGAGTCGGGCGCGTTGGCGCTCCACTGGGTTTCACGGCCCAGGTCCAGGGTGCGGCCATCCGCCAGTTCCAGCGACACGGCGCCGGAGAGGCCGGTATCGATCTGGTCGCCGACGAACAGGCGATCGCCTTCAACGAGCACGCGGCGTACACCCTCGGGGGAGACCACGAATACCTGACCGACAATGCTTTTGACGATGGCAACAACACTGCTCATTGAAGACTCTCCGGGTGTCACGTTCAGTTGACTTCCATAGCCTGATGGCTTTGGCGCCGATTCAGTCTGGACGTACTTTAAAAATTTGCGAATCAAGATTGACGCTGTTCTGCGTCAATAATTTGGCTAGATTCTTTCGCTATTAACTTTATGCCAAACTATTGACCTTCTGGGTGCCATCCTAAACAATCGCCCCACTAATGTCACATTGATATTTCCGCGGCGACCTGTCCCTCAGCGTGTGATCCAGTTCCTATTTTGAACTTTCCGACATACGGTCATTCCGGTTGCCAATCATCCGACGCAGCAGCACGTTTTGCTGTGATTCAAGACAAGAAGTCCTGGGAAATCTTTACCATGCGTTTGCACTTGTTCAAGGCTCTACCGTTCGCCCTCGCCGCCTCTTTCGTCCAAGCACAATCCTTACCAGAAGCCATGCAACAGGCACTGGATGTCCATCCGGAAATCCAGGCGGGGGTCAACAGTCGTTTGGCCGCGGATTATCAGTTAAAGGCAGCCAAAGGTGGATACCTGCCCAAGGTCGATCTGCTGGGCGGTTATGGCCGTGAGGGCACTGACAGCGTGACCACGCGCGCCAACGGTGGCGGCAACCACTGGGAAACTTTGAACCGCAGCGAGTCAAGTTTACGTCTCTCGCAAATGGTTTTTGACGGTTTTGCCACGTCCAGCGAAGTCGGGCGTCAACAAGCCACCGTCAACTCCCGCGCCTACTCGCTGCTCGGCACTTCCGAGCGCACCGCGCTGACAGTCGCCCAGGTGTACCTGGACGTGCTGACCCGCCGCGAATTCGTGCGTCTGGCCGAAGAGAATCTCAAGAGCCACCAACGCATTTACGATCAGATCCAGCTACGCACCCAGCGCGGCGTTGGTAGCGGCGCTGACCTTGATCAGGCTGAAGCGCGGATGGCCCAGGCCCGCAACAACCTGATCACCGAACAGACCAACCTCGCCGACTCCGAGACCAACTTCCTCAGTGCCGTCGGCCAGATGCCTGACCAGTTGGAGCGCCCGGCGCCGTTCATGGCGATGATGCCGGCCAACCTCAATGAAGCCCGTACGCAGATGCTGGAAAACAGCCCCATCCTGCGCTCGGCCGAGTCCGATATCGCCGCTGCCGAGAAACAGTACGAAACCGCCAAGTCGACGTTCTACCCACGTTTCGACGCCGAGCTGGGTCGCACTGCCGACAACGATCTCGACGGTCAGAACGGCCACAACAACGAGTGGCAGGCCATGCTGCGCATGCGCTTCAACCTGTACTCGGGCGGCAGCAACAAGGCCGATCTGGAATCCAAGTCGTACCTGTCGAACCAGGCGCTGGACATCCGCAACAACGCCCTGCGTCAGTTGAACGAAGAACTGGGCCTGGCCTGGAACGCCCTGAACAACGCCAATGCGCAGGTGCCGATCGCTCAGCAGTACGTTGATCACAGCACCGCCGTGCGTACCGCCTACCAGCGTCAGTTCAGCCTCGGCGAGCGCACCCTGCTCGATTTGCTCGACAGCGAAAACGAGTTGTTCACCGCTTCGCGCCGTCTGGCCGAGATCAAGAACATTCAGTTATTTACTCAGTATCGAATCAAGGCGACCATGGGCGAGTTGCTCAAGAGCCAGGGAGTGGTCGCACCATTGGCATCCGTCGTGCAGAACGATGTGAAGCCGAAGGTCCAACTGCCGGGTATGAATTGAGCAGAACCTTCATTGTTCAATTGTTAGCCAAGAGTGCCGAGCGTGGAATCAGAAGTCAGTCGAGTTCAACTCATTCATGATCCGCGCGCGATGCACGACGATCCGTTACTGGATGGCTTGCTCGCTCTATGCATGTTGCACCAGAAGCCGGCCAGTGCCGCGATGCTGACCACTGGCCTGCCGCTGCCCAAGCAGCGCCTGAGTGTCGAGTTGCTGCCCCGCGCAGCGGCTCGCGCCGGGCTGCAGGGCCGGGTGCTGCAACGCAAGCTGGAAGAGATTCCGGCGATTGCCATGCCGGCGCTGTTGCTACTCAAGGATGGCCGCAGCGCCGTCCTGCTCGGCTGGCAAGGTGACAACGAAGCCCGGGTGCTGCTCAGCGAAAGCGACGGCGGCGAATCGGTGGTCAGTCGCGAACTGCTGGCTGACGACTACACCGGCAAAGTGTTCTTCGCCCAGCCGCAGCACAAATTCGACGTCAACCACGGCACGCTGATCCCGCGTGCGCGCTCGTGGTTCCGCGACACCCTCAAGCGCTCGCGCTGGCTGTACGCCGATGCGATCGCCGCGAGTTTCCTGATCAACATCATCGCCATGGCCGCACCGCTGTTCGTGATGAACGTCTACGACCGCGTGGTGCCGAACCAGGCCGAAGCGACCCTGTGGGTGCTGGCGCTGGGCATCACCGGTGCCTACATTTTCGACCTGATCCTCAAAAGCCTGCGCAGCCTGTGCCTGGATCTGGCCGGCAAGAAAACCGACCTGATCATCTCCGCGACGCTGTTCGAGCGCATCGTCGGCATGGCCATGAAGTACCGCCCGGCGCGGGTCGGCAGCTTCGCGCAGAACATCCATGAGTTTCAGAGCCTGCGCGACTTCCTCGCCTCGCTGACCCTGACCAGCCTGATCGACCTGCCGTTCACCATCCTGATTTTCATCGTCATCGCGATTCTCGGGGGGCATCTGGTGTGGATTCCGGTGCTGGCGTTCCCGATTGCGCTATTGATCGGCTACGCGTTGCAGAAGCCGCTGGTCGCGACCATGGAACGCACTATGGCGCTGGGCGCCGAGCGTCAGTCGAGCCTGATCGAAACCCTCGCCGGCCTCGATGCAGTCAAGGTCAACAACGCCGAAAGCGAACGCCAGTACCAGTGGGAACAGACCATCGGCACCCTCAGCCGCCTCGAACTGCGGGTGAAAATGCTCTCCGGTCTGGCGATGAATATCACCCTGCTGATCCAGCAACTGGCCGGGGTGATCATGATCGTCTTCGGCGTGTACCAGATCATCGCCGGCAACCTGAGCATGGGCGGTCTGATTGCCTGCTACATGCTCAGCGGCCGCGCGCTCAGCCCGCTGGCGTCGCTGTCCGGTCTGTTGACCCGCTACCAGCAGGCACGGGTAACCATGACTTCCGTCGACCAGATGATGGAGCTGCCGCAGGAGCGCAATTTCGAAGAACGTCCGCTGAGCCGCAAGGTGTTGCAGGGCGCGATCGAGTGCCGTCAGTTGAACTTCACCTACCCGGAACAGCAGAACCCGGCGCTGAAGAACATCAACCTGGTGGTCCGTCCCGGCGAGAAGATCGGCATCATCGGCCGCAGCGGCTCGGGCAAGAGTTCGTTGGCGAAACTGCTGGTCGGCCTGTACCAACCGGACGACGGCGCATTGCTGGTGGACGGCGTGGACATCCGCCAGATCGACGTCAGCGAGCTGCGCTACAACATCGGCTACGTGCCGCAGGACATCCAGCTGCTGGCCGGCACCCTGCGTGACAACCTGGTCTCCGGCGCGCGCTATGTAGAAGACGAGCTGGTACTGCAAGCCGCCGAACTGGCCGGCGTGCACGAATTCGCCCGTCTGCACCCGCAGGGTTACGAGCTGCAAGTCGGCGAGCGCGGGCAGAACCTGTCCGGTGGCCAACGGCAGAACGTTGCTCTGGCGCGGGCGCTGCTGCTCAACCCGCCGATCCTGCTGCTCGACGAACCGACCAGCGCCATGGACAACACCGGCGAAGAACGCCTCAAGCAGCGCTTGGCTGCCGTGGTTGAAAACAAGACCGTGGTGCTGGTGACGCACCGGGCCTCGCTGCTGTCGCTGGTCGACCGCCTGCTGGTGGTCGACCGTGGACAGATTCTCGCCGATGGCCCGAAAGCCGCCGTGATGGAAGCGTTGAAGAAGGGGCAGATCAGTGTTGCTTAAGTCGGGTGTCAAAGAGTCGATCCGTCGCTACTTCAAGGGGTCTGCCTCGCTGCAGGGCCAGCCGCTGCCGGAGGTCAACAAGGCGCTGATCGAGGACGCCCCGCGCGTCGTGCGCCTGACCATCTGGGCAATCATCGGCTTCTTCCTGTTCCTGCTGCTGTGGGCCAACTTCGCCGTGATCGACGAAGTGACCAAGGGCGACGGCAAGGCGATTCCGTCGTCGAAGATCCAGAAAATCCAGAACCTTGAGGGCGGGATTGTCTCGGAAATGTTCGTCAAGGAAGGTCAGATCGTCGAGGCCGGCGCACCGCTGATTCGTCTGGACGACACGCGATTTGCCTCCAACGTCGGCGAAACCGAGGCTGATCGACTGTCGATGCTGCTGCGTGTCGAACGCTTGAGCGCCGAGGTCGATGACCGTCCGTTGAATTTCCCGGAGGACGTGCTTAAAGCCGTGCCGGGTCAGGCAAAAAGCGAAGAATCGTTGTACATCAGCCGGCGTCAGCAACTGCACGACGAGATCGGCGGTTTGCAGGAGCAGTTGATCCAGCGTCAGCAAGAGCTGCGCGAGTTCAGCTCCAAGCAGGCGCAATACCGCCAGCAACTGGGATTGCAGCGTCAGGAAATCAACATGTCCGAGCCGCTGGTGGCGCAGGGCGCGGTGTCGCCGGTGGAGGTGCTGCGACTCAAGCGTGCCGAAGTCGAAACCCGTGGTCAGCTCGACGCCACCACCCTGGCGATCCCGCGCGCCGAATCGGCCATCAAGGAAGTACAGCGCAAGATTGACGAGACTCGCGGCAAGTTCCGCAGCGAAGCGCTGACTCAGCTCAACGAAGCCCGCACCGACCTGAACAAGGCCCAGGCCACCGGCAAGGCGCTGGAAGACCGGGTCAGCCGGACGCTGGTCACCTCGCCGGTACGCGGCATCGTCAACAAGTTGTTGGTCAACACCATTGGCGGCGTGATCCAGCCCGGCAGCGACATGGTGGAAATCGTGCCGCTGGACGACACCTTGCTGGTCGAAGCCAAGATCCGTCCGCAGGACATTGCGTTCCTGCATCCGGGGCAGGAAGCGATCGTCAAATTCACCGCGTACGACTACACCATTTATGGCGGGCTGAAAGCCAAACTGGAGCAGATCGGTGCCGACACCATCACCGACGAAGACAAGAAAACCACCTACTACATCATCAAGGTGCGCACCGAGCGCAGCCACCTGGGCACTGATGAAAAGCCGCTGCTGATCATTCCGGGGATGGTGGCGTCGGTGGATATCATCACCGGCAAGAAATCGGTGTTGAGTTATCTGCTCAAACCGATCATCCGGGCGCGGGCCGAGGCACTGCACGAGCGTTAGATTTGCAGCGCAGCTGATGGCCTCTTCGCGAGCAGGCTCGCTCCCACATTGGATCTTTGTTAAGCACTCATTTTGTGTTCACCAACGAACCCCTGTGGGAGCGAGCCTGCTCGCGAAGGCGTCAGCGGGAATAACACACTCCTGTCAGTAAGTGACACAAACCGTCACTCACCATCCAGTCCATTCCTCACCATCCGCCATATCGTTATTCATTAACGGTATTTAATTTCCAGTTCTTATAGCTTTAAAGTCATCCACCTGCGTACCTGCCGACCAATCGGCGCGCCGCACGACCTGAACCAACACGCAATCCAGCGTGAGTGTCTGATCGACGTGCGCGCCTGTGAGCGCGCCGTGCGTGGGAGATTGAAAGATGTCCGCAGCTACTGCCACCCCAAGCGCCGCGACTGCCGCGCCGCAAACCTTTGAAATTCGTCCGTTCAGCGGTGCCGTCGGTGCCGAGATCATCGGCCTGGACCTGACCCGGCCGGTCAACGATCAGGACTTCGCGCGCATTCATCGTGCGCACCTGGATCACCACGTGGTGGTGTTCCGCGACCAGCGCATCACCCCGCAACAGCAGATCGATTTCAGCCGCCGCTTCGGCGTGTTGCAGATTCACGTACTCAAGCAGTTCCTGCTGGCCAATCACCCGGAAATCCTCATCGTTTCCAACATCGTCGAGAACGGCCAGAACATCGGTCTGGGCGACGCCGGCAAGTTCTGGCACTCCGACCTTTCCTATAAAGAGCTGCCGAGTCTCGGCTCGATGCTGCATGCCCAGGAGTTGCCGTCCGAGGGCGGCGACACGCTGTTCGCCGACATGCACAAAGCCTGGGACAACCTGCCCGAGGCGCTGCGCAAAGCCGTGGAAGGCCGCTCTGCCGCGCATTCCTACACCGCGCGCTACAGCGAAACCAAATTCGAAGGCAACTGGCGTCCGACCCTGACCCCGGAACAACTGGCGCAGGTCGCCGAAGTGGTGCATCCGATCGTCCGCACCCACCCGGAAAACGGCCGCAAGGCATTGTTCGTCAGCGAAGGCTTCACCACCCGCATCGTCGGTCTGCCGGAGGACGAGAGCAAACAACTGCTCGCCGAGCTCTACGCCCACAGCGTGCTGCCGCAAAACATTTACCGCCACCAGTGGCAGCCCCACGACATGGTGTTCTGGGACAACCGTTCGCTGATCCACCTCGCCGCCGGCTGCCCAGCGCACCTGCGCCGCAAGCTGTATCGCACGACCATTCAGGGCGACGCGCCTTTCTGATTTGCCGGAGATTCGATCATGTCCAAACGTCTTCCATTCGCACCGCTGGCGGCGGCCATCGGCCTGGGTTTCAGCCTGCTTGCCGGCAGCCTGGTGGCGCCGACCGTGGCCCACGCCGAAGGTGAAATCCGCATCGCCGAACAGTTCGGGATTGTCTATTTATTGCTCAATGTGGTGCGCGATCAGGGCCTGATCGAAAAGTACGGCAAGCAGCAAGGCCTCGACATCAAGGTCGACTGGACGCAGCTCTCGGGCGGCGCGGCGGTCAACGATGCGCTGTTGTCCGGTTCCATCGACATTGCCGGCGCCGGCGTCGGCCCGCTGTTGACCATCTGGGATCGCACCCACGGCAAGCAGAACGTCAAGGCAGTCGCCTCGCTCGGCAACTTCCCGTACTACCTGATCAGCAACAATCCCAAGGTCAAAACCATTGCCGATTTCACCGAGAAGGACCGCATTGCGGTGCCGGCGGTGGGCGTGTCGGTGCAGTCGCGCTTCCTCCAATACGCGGCGGCCAAACAGTGGGGTGACAAGGAATTCAATCGCCTCGACAAGTACACCATCGCCGTGCCGCACCCGGATGCGACCGCGGCGTTGATTGCCGGCGGCACCGAGCTGACCGGGCATTTCTCCAACCCACCGTTCCAGGATCAGGCGCTGCAGAACCCGAACGTGCACGTGGTGCTCAACTCCTACGACATCCTCGGCCCGAACTCGCCGACGGTGCTGTTTGCCACCGAGAAATTCCGCAACGACAATCCGAAAACCTACAAAGCCTTCGTCGAGGCGCTGACCGAAGCCGCACAATTTGCGCAGAACGATAAGGGCGCGGCGGCGGACACTTACATCCGCGTGACCAAGGCCAGGATCGACCGCGCCGAGCTGCTGAAAATCATCGACAACCCGCAATTCGAATTCAGCGTCACGCCGAAAAATACCTATCCACTGGCCGAATTCCTCTACCGCGTCGGTGCGATCAAGAACAAACCGGAATCGTGGAAGGACTACTTCTTCCAGGACGCCAAACCGCTGCAGGGGAGCTGATCGAGATGAATGCCCCTTTGCAAGGCCACGCGGCCAGCAACCCGGTCGCCAGTACGCAAGCGCTGCTGGCGGTGGATAACGTCAGCCTCGAATACCGCACCCCGCAGCGGGTGGTGCGAGCTACCCATCAGGTCAGTTTCGAAATTGATCCGGCAGACCGTTTCGTCCTGCTCGGCCCGTCCGGCTGTGGCAAGTCCACTTTGTTGAAAGCGGCCGCCGGTTTCATTGCGCCGAGCGAAGGCGAGATTCGCCTGCAAGGTCAGCGGGTCGATGGACCCGGTCCGGACCGGATCGTGGTGTTCCAGGAATTCGATCAACTGCCGCCGTGGAAAACCGTGAAACAGAACGTGATGTTTCCGCTGCTGGCCTCGCGAACCTTGAACAAAAAAGACGCCGAAGAGCGTGCACTGCACTACCTGGAAAAAGTCGGTCTGGCGGCATTCGCCGACGCCTATCCCCACACCTTGTCCGGCGGCATGAAGGCGCGGGTGGCGATTGCCCGGGCGTTGGCGATGCAGCCGAAAATCCTTCTGATGGACGAGCCGTTCGCCGCGCTGGACGCGCTGACCCGGCGCAAGATGCAGGAAGAATTGCTGCTGCTCTGGGAAGAGGTGCGCTTCACCTTGCTGTTCGTTACGCACTCGATCGAAGAAGCGCTGGTGGTCGGCAATCGCATCCTGCTGCTGTCGCCACATCCGGGGCGGGTGCGCGCTGAAGTGCACAGCCATCAATACGATCTGCAAAGCCTCGGCGGCGTGGCGTTTCAGGAATCGGCGCGGCGCATTCACCGTTTACTGTTCGATGAGGGCCAGTCGCCGGAAACCGAGCGTGACCATGACTTCAACGACATTCGTATCGCTTATTGAGCGTTCTGGAGGATTGCCCGATGAGCCAACCATCGTCTGTACGACAAGAGTTTGAAACCGTCCTTGAACCACTGACCAGCGTGCCGCTCGAGCGCGAATTGCCGCTGGGCCAACGCCTGTGGCAACAGGGCTGGCTGCGCAAAAGCCTGATCCTGATTCTGCTGGCGATCCTTTGGGAGGTGATCGCCCGGGTGCAGAACAACGACCTGCTGCTGCCAGGTTTTCTGCAGACCAGTCATGCGCTGTACGACGGCCTGCTCAGTGGTGAGTTGCTGGGCAAGGTGTGGATATCGCTGGTGGTGCTGATCAAGGGTTACCTGATCGGCATCGTGCTGGCATTCGCCCTGACCACGCTGGCGGTGTCGACGCAGTTTGGTCGCGATCTGCTGAGTACCCTGACCTCGATGTTCAACCCGCTGCCAGCGATTGCCTTGCTGCCACTGGCGTTGCTCTGGTTCGGGCTGGGGCAGAACAGCCTGATTTTCGTGCTGGTGCATTCAGTGCTGTGGGCGCTGGCGTTGAACACCTACGCCGGTTTTCTCGGTGTCTCGGAAACCCTGCGCATGGCTGGGCGTAATTACGGGCTGAAGGGCATGCGTTTTGTGCTGTTCATCCTGATCCCGGCAGCGCTGCCGTCGATCCTCGCCGGGCTGAAAATTGGCTGGGCGTTTGCCTGGCGCACGCTGATCGCCGCCGAACTGGTGTTCGGTGCGACCAGTGGCAAGGGCGGGTTGGGCTGGTACATCTTCCAGAATCGCAACGAGCTGTACACCGACAAGGTGTTTGCCGGGTTGGCGGTGGTGATCCTGATCGGGTTGTTGGTGGAGAATCTGGTGTTCGATACGCTGGAGCGAGTGACGGTGAAGCGTTGGGGCATGCAGCGCTGAGATTTGTGTTGGCAGGACCGGCGCCTTCGCGAGCAAGCCCGCTCCCACATTTTGGAATGCGTTCCCCTGTGGGAGCGGGCTTGCTCGCGAAGGCGTCCTTTCAGCCGCCGCCAAATTTGAAGGATGTTTGCTAGCATTGCACCCAGATCAATCCAGATCAGCCACGAGTGCTCAGCATGCAACTCCCGGATATGAATCTTCTGGTCGCCCTCGACGCTCTGCTCGACGAGGGCAGTGTGGTCGGCGCCGCGCGGCGGATGAACCTCAGCCCCGCCGCCATGAGCCGCACTCTGACGCGGATCCGCGAGGCGATCGGCGATCCGATCCTGGTGCGCGCCGGTCGTGGCTTGGTACCCACCCCAAAAGCCCTCGAATTGCGCGAGCAGGTGCGCGATGTCGTCGAGCAGGCGGCGCTGCTGTTTCGCTCCGCCGACAGCGTGGATCTGGGCACCCTGCGCCGGCGCTTCAGCATCCGCGCCAACGACTTTTTCATTGGCGTATATGGCGGCAAGCTGTTCGATACCCTCGACCAGCAGGCGCCACACTGCGAGTTGCGCTTCGTCCCCGAGGGCGATGGCGACGACGAAGCGCTGCGTGAAGGACGGATTGATCTGAGTGTCAGCAACACCCGTCCGGTAACCCCGGAAGTCAAAGTGCAGAACCTGTTCTCCACGCATTTCGTCGGTCTGGTGCGTGAGGATCATCCACTGCTCGACGGCGAGATCACCGCCGAGCGCTACGCCGGCTACTCGCATATCAGCATGTCGCGCCGTGGCATTGCTCGCGGCCCCATTGACACCGCGCTGAATGCACTGGGCCTGGAGCGGCGGGTGGCGGTGATCGCGCCGAGTTTCCACGCGGCGATGTTTGCCTTGCCCGATTCCGACCTGATCTTGCCGGTGCCCAAGGAAGCGTTGCTCAGCGTGCGCCGACTGGGCCTGAAGCTACGTTCGTTCAATCTGCCGATTCCGTTGCCGACGCTGATGCTGACTCAGGCCTGGCACCCGCGCTTCGACAAGGACCCGGCGCACCGCTGGCTGCGCGAAACGCTCAAGGCGTGTTGTGACGAGACGTGGCTGGCCACGCAACCCTGATACAAGCAGAGTCCGTGTGGGAGGGGGCTTGCTCCCGAAGGCGTCGTGTCAGGCACCGCACAGGTTGAATGATCCACCGCTTTCGCGAGCAAGCCCGCTCCCACATTGGATATTCATTGCTGCACTGAGCGCACTTATAACCTGCCAATAAGTCAATTTTCGTCAGCAGTAAGCCTTACTAAAATGCTCCGGTATTTTTCCTTCCGGAGTGTGTATCCATGACATCCCTGTCGGTTCCGGCGCCCATTGCTGCGGCCAGTCCGGCGACGGCGGCTGCGCCACCGGTGTTCGGGGCGCGGATCATCACCGGCCTGGTTGGTGTGCTGCTGGCGGTGCTGGTCTCGGGCCTCAACGAAATGGTGACCAAAGTCGCACTGGCCGACATTCGGGGCGCGCTGAACATCGGTTATGACGAAGGCACCTGGCTGGTGTCCTGCTACGCCGCGACCTCGGTGGCGGCGATGGCGTTTGCGCCGTGGTGCTCGGTGACCTTTTCGCTGCGCCGTTTCACCCTCTGCGCGATCAGCCTGTTCACGCTGCTCGGCGTGCTGTGCCCGTTCGCCCCGAATTACGAAAGCCTGCTGCTGATGCGCACCCTGCAAGGGCTGGCCGGCGGCGCGTTGCCGCCGATGCTGATGACCGTTGCGCTGCGCTTTCTGCCGGCCAATTTCAAACTCTATGGTCTGGCCGGTTATGCGCTGACGGCGACGTTCGGCCCGGGTCTCGGCACGCCGCTGGCTGGCTTATGGAGTGAATACGTCGGCTGGCAATGGACGTTCTGGCAAATCATCGTGCCGTGCCTGATTGCCATGGCAATGGTCGCTTGGGGGATTCCGCAGGATCCGCTGCGCCTGGAGCGCCTCAAGACCTTCAACTGGAAGGGCCTGCTGCTGGGCTTCCCGGCGATCTGCATGCTGGTGATCGGCTTGCTCCAGGGCAATCGGCTGGACTGGTTCGAGTCGAGCCTGATCTGCGGTTTGCTCGGCGCCGGTTCGCTGTTGCTGGTGGCGTTTCTGATCAATGAATGGTCGCAGCCGATTCCGTTTTTCAAGTTGCAGATGCTCGGCATCCGCAACCTGTCGTTTGCACTGATGACCCTGGCCGGGGTGCTGGTGGTGTTGCAGGCGGTGGTGCTGATCCCGTCGAGCTATCTGGCGCAGATCCAGGGTTATCGCCCGGTGCAGACCGCGCCGATCATGCTGATCGCCGCGTTGCCGCAGTTGATCGCGCTGCCGCTGGTGGCGGCGCTGTGCAACTTGCGCTGGGTCGATTGCCGCTGGGTGCTCGGCATCGGTTTGAGCATGTTGACCCTGTCCTGCCTGGGTGGATCGCTGCTGACCTCGGCATGGATTCGCGACAATTTCTACGTCCTGCAATGGCTGCAGATTTTCGGTCAGCCAATGTCGGTGCTGCCGCTGTTGATGCTCTCCACCGGCAGCATCCAGCCGCAGGACGGCCCGTTCGCTTCGGCGTGGTTCAACACGGTTAAAGGCTTGGCGGCGGTGATCGCCACCGGCGTCATCGAGGCGCTGACCACCGCGCGCCTGCATTTCCACTCGACCATGTTGATCGACAACCTCGGCAATTCACCGTTGGCTGATCGCAGCGACCCGGGCCTCGCCCATCGCCTGCACGAACAGGCCGTGGTGCTGACTTCCTCTGATCTCTATGTGTGCATGGCTGGCGTCGCGGTGGCGCTGATCCTGCTGATTTTCTGGCTGCCGACGCGGATCTTTCCGCCCCGCGCGCCGACCTGATTGCTTCACTGATACCGAAGGTTTTTATGACGACTCAAGCAAAGCAAAAACTCGCGGTGGCCGTGGCGGCCGCACTGGCGGTCGGCGTGTTGCTGTACCTGGCGGTGCCGGGACTGTTCGGCAAGCGCACCCAGCAAAACACCAACGATGCGTTTGTTTCCGCCGACTTCACCCTGGTGGTGCCGCGCGTGGCCGGATTCATCAAGGAAGTGCTGGTGGAAGACAACCAGCAGGTCAAGGCCGGGCAGTTGCTGGCGCTGATCGATGATCGCGATTTGCGCGCCGCCGCTGAAGCGGCCGATGCGCAAACCCTGGTCGCCCGCGCTCAGCTGCAAAACGCCAAGGCCACGCTGGAGCGGCAGACGTCGGTGATTGCTCAGGCGCAGGCCTCGGTGGTCTCGGCCAAGGCAGAAATGGCCTTCGCCCAGCAGGAACTCAATCGCTACAACCACCTCGCCGGTGTAGGTGCCGGCACGGTGCAGAACGCGCAACAGGCCCGCACGCGTATTGATCAGGCAACCGCTCGGCTCGATACCGCCAGCGCGAAACTGGCGGCCGAGCGTAAGCAGGTAGAGATTCTCACGGCGCAGCGCGATGCTGCCGAAGGCAATCTGAAGCACGCGCAGGCGGCGCTGGAAATCGCCAGTTTCGAGCTGTCGTATACGCGCATCACTGCGCCGCAGGACGGCATGGTCGGCGAGCGCGCGGTGCGTGTCGGCGCTTATGTCACGCCGGGCAGCAAGCTGCTGGCGGTGGTGCCGTTGCGTCAGGCGTATGTGGTCGCCAACTTTCAGGAAACCCAACTGACGGACGTGCAGCCGGGCCAGCACGTGCAGGTGCGCGTCGACAGCCTTGGTGGCGAGGCCTTGAGCGGTCGCGTCGAAAGCATTGCCCCGGCGACTGGCGTGACATTCGCCGCGGTGAAACCGGACAACGCCACGGGTAACTTCACCAAGGTTGTACAACGGATTCCAGTGAAAATCGTGCTTGAGCCGGGTCAGCCGTTGGCCGAGCGTTTGCGTGTGGGCATGTCGGTGGAGGCGAGTATCGACACTCGCCGTTCGGCGCCGGCGGAGCGCGAGGTGACTCAGCGATGAACAGCGTTGATAGAACTGACGCCTTCGCGAGCAAGCCCGCTCCCACAGGGATCTCCGTTTGGAACAAAGATCTCCAGCAACCTGCCAATCACCCGTGGGAGCGGGCTTGCTCGCGAAGAGGCCAGTGGCAGCAACTCGCACTCGGTGCCTTGCTCGCTCTTGGCCTCAGCGCCTGCACCGTCGGCCCGGACTTCCGCAAGCCCGAGCCCACGCAGATCGCCGACTGGGCCAAACCCGCCAAATCAGCCCCCAGCCAAGCCGTCAGCGAACCGCTGAACGAACGCTGGTGGGAGGTTTTCCACGACCCGCAACTCTCAGCCCTGACCCAGCGGGCGATGAACAGCAACCTCGATCTGCAACTGGCCAGCAGTCGCTTGCAACAAAGCCGTGCCGCGCGCCAGGTGATCACCGCGGATCGCTACCCGAACACCGCCGCTACCGGCAGCTACGCGCGTAAACGCAACAGTGGCGAAGGCCTGAATGACCCGTCCGGGCACAACGGCGATTCCGCCTTCAACCTGTGGGACGCCGGTTTCTCCGCGTCCTGGGAACTGGATTTCTGGGGCCGTGTACGCCGCGAAACCGAAGCCGCCGATGCCAACCTCGAAGTCGCCGAAAACGACCGTCGCGGTGTGCTTCTGGCGGTGCTCGCCGACACCGCGCAGAACTACATCCAGCTGCGCGGCGTGCAAAACACCCGCGCGGTCACCGAGCAGAACCTCGACGTCGCCCGGCACAGCCTCAAGCTTTCGCAACTGCGCCTGAGCGATGGTGTGGCAACCGATCTCGACGTCGCCGAAGCCGCCGCGCAGGTCGCGGCCATCGAATCGCGCCTGCCGGCCCTCGAGCAGCGTCAGTCGCAATTGATCAACGCGATCAGCCTGCTGATGGGCGAACCGCCCCAGGCCCTGGCCAAGGAGTTATCCACAGATGGCGCGGTGCCGCAGTCACCGCTGCAAGTCGCCATCGGCCTGCCGTCGCAGCTGGCCGAACGCCGGCCGGACATCCGGCAGGCCGAGGCGCGCCTGCATGCCGCCACCGCCAACATCGGCGTGGCCAAGGGCGATTTTTATCCGCGCATCACCCTGTCCGGCAACCTCGGATCGCAAGCGATGCAACTGAGCGATTTCGGCTCCTGGGGCTCGCGCGCGTTCGGCATCGGCCCGCAATTGAGCCTGCCGCTGTTCGACGGCGGACGCCTGCGCGGCATGCTGCAACTGCGCGAAGCCCAGCAACAGGAAGCGGCCATCGCCTATCAGCAAACCGTGCTGAGCGCCTGGCATGAAATCGACGACCAACTGACGGCTTACAACGCCAGCCAACGCCGCCGCGACAGCCTCGCCGAAGCCGTGCGGCAGAACCAGATCGCCCTGCGCACCGCACAGCAGCAGTACGTCGAAGGCGTGGTCGATTTCGTCAACGTCCTCACCGTTCAAGGCGCGTTGCTGGCGACTCAGGAGCAGTGGGTGGAAAGCTCGACCGGCGTTTCGCTGGCGATGGTCGGGTTGTACCGAGCGTTGGGCGGGGGCTGGGAGTCGGTGTATCCGGCGGGGGAGATGGCGCAACGCTGATGGCCTGAACTGGAAATGCCGAGGGCTGTTTGGGATTGGCCGGGGTGCCGGATGTCGTGAAAGCGCACACCGCCATCGACGGCTCTCCTGTGGCTGACCTAAAGTGACGGGCAGGTTCGGCTCCATCCCGTTCGCGATATTCCGGCACAGCAAGAGGATGCAATGGCGGCACACAGAGAAACGCCGGTTGGCGACACGCAGGATCCGCGCGCGGTCCCGGGTGCATGGCTGGTGGCCTTGCGTCTGCTTCGCTGGGCCAGAGAGCACTGGTTGTTACCGATCATGCTGCTCGCGGCGGCGGTGCGTTTTTTCGACCTGACGGCGGCGGCGATCTGGTTCGACGAAGGCTCCAGCGTCCTGCTGAGCCAGTTTCCACTGGCCGAGATCTGGGGGCTAGCGGGCCACGATGTGCACCCACCGCTGTATTTCCTGCTGCTGCACGGCTGGATCGGGCTGTTCGGTGACGGCATCCTGTCCATTCGCTTGATGAGTGCGCTGCCGGGGATCATTACCGTCGGTCTCGGTGTGTGGCTGGTGGATCTGCTCGCCACCCGTCGCGCTGCGTTGCTGGCCGGGCTGTTGCTGGCGTTGTTGCCCACGGCCGTGCGCTACAGCCAGGAAGTGCGCATGTATTCGCTGCTCGGCATGTGGCTGATCGGCGCGACGATCGCGCTGGTCTACTGGGTGCGCCAGCCGCGTCGGCATCGCTATCTGGTGGCCTATGCGCTGCTGATGACGGCAGCGTTCTACACCCACTACTTCACCGTTCTGTGCGTGATCAGCCACTGGCTGTATCTGACAGCGGTGCGCGTGCAGCCGGGGTATCGGCTGCGGCATATACAGCGTCCGGCCTGGTGGCTGGCCAACTTGAGCATCGCGTTGCTGTACATGCCGTGGGTGCCCAACCTGCTTGATCTGCTGCAGCACATCCCGGAACTCAAGGCCAGCAATGACATAGGCTGGGAAGATCCGGTGACCCTCAGCTCATTGCCTTCGATGGTCTGGTCGTTGCTGATCCAGGACGACGGCATGACCTTGCCGGGGTGGCTGTTTTTGCTTTTGCCATTGGCGCTGGTAGCCGTGATTGCCGTTGCCCTGCATCGTGATCGCAGCGTATTTCGCGGCAGCTTGTTGTTGCTGTGCTACAGCGTGATGCCGATTCTGCTGGTGTTTGGCGTGTCGTTCATCTCGCCGGTGTTCATCGAGCGGTATTTGACGGCCTATGCGTTGGGGTTGCCGATGCTGGTGGCGCTGGCGGTCGATCGGCTGTACGCAGGCTCTCGCGTTCTGGCGCTGGCGATTCTGGTGCTGTTCGTCGGGGTCGAACTGGTGGGTGTGAAGAACAACGCCACGGTCGACAGCAATGATCAGTTCAGCGTGCTGGTCGACTACGTCAATCGACACTTCACCGAGGGTGACCGGATCGTCACCAGCGACATGATGTGGTACCTCAGCTACATCTACTACAACCGCACTGACGCGCAGATCCGTCTGTATACGCCACCAGCGGCGGATGGGCGTTCCACGCGTCCCAATGCCTACGGATTTGGCACTTTGGTCGGCGAGGAGGTTTTCCTCGATCAGCTTGGCGACGTGTCCAAGGGCAGCACGCGGATGTGGTTGATCGGCACGCTGGATGAACCCGATGAGTTTGCCGCGTTGCCTGAAGGCTGGCAGCGGCAGAGCGATGTCCATGCAGGCGGCGCATTTGCACGTTTGTACGTGAGGGAGCCGAGCGCCGATAAACCGGGCGGGTGATCGCAGGCTCAGGATTTGCCCGACAAATCCGCCATCCCCTTGAGCAATTCGATCGGCAACGGAAAGACGATCGTCGAGCTCTTGTCACCGGCAATCGAACTCAGGGTCTGCATATAACGCAATTGCATGGCACCGGGCTGGCGGCCGAGCATTTCGGCGGCTTGCATGAGTTTTTCCGAGGCCTGCAGTTCGCCTTCGGCGTGGATCACCTTGGCCCGGCGTTCGCGTTCGGCTTCGGCCTGTTTGGCAATCGCACGCACCATCGATTCATTGAGATCGACGTGCTTGATCTCGACGTTGGCGACCTTGATGCCCCAGGCGTCGGTCTGGGCGTCGAGCACCTGCTGGATATCGATGTTCAACTGCTCGCGTTCGGCCAGCAGTTCATCCAGCTCATGTTTGCCGAGCACCGCGCGCAGGGTGGTCTGCGCCAGTTGGCTGGTGGCCGAGAGAAAGTCTTCGACCTGAATGATCGCCTTCTGCGGGTCGAGCACGCGGAAGTACAGCACCGCGTTGACCTTCACCGAGACGTTGTCGCGGGTGATCACATCCTGTGGCGGCACGTCGAGGACCACGGTGCGCAGGTCGACCCGGACCATTTGCTGCACCACCGGAATCAGCAGGATCAGCCCCGGGCCCTTGACCTGCCAGAAGCGTCCGAGCTGGAACACCACGCCGCGCTCGTACTCACGCAGGATGCGGAAGGTCGACCCGGCGAGGGCGATCACCAACAGCAGCAGTGCAACGAAACCGATTTGCAGACCCATGATCACTCTCCGTGTCGCACCGCGTCAGTCGCGGCGACTTTCAGCAATAAGCCATTTCGCCCGACCACGCGCACCGATTGCCCGGCGTGCAGCGGTGTCGTGCTCTGCACTTGCCAGTGTTCACCCTGCAATTGCACCCAGCCGTTGTGGGCGTTTTGCGCTTGTACGGTGGTCACCGCCGTCACGCTGCCGACCAGCCCGGCATCGCCGCTGACGGCGTGGCGCGGGCGGGTTTTCAAGGCGCGGACGATCAATGCGATCAGCAGCAGGGCGCTGACCAGGCCAAGGCCGATGATCATCGGCACGGGCAACTCGGCGTTGCCCAGAATCAGCGCGCCGATGACGAACATGATGATCCCGCCGAGGCCGATCACCCCGTAGTTGGGCAGCGCTGCTTCGGCGATCAGAAAGGCAATGCCAAGGGTGATCAGCCACAGGCCGACCGGATTGACCGCCGTCGGCAGGACATCAGCCGCGAGGGCTGAGCCGCTGGCCAGCAGTATCAGGAAAAACGTGCAACATCGACTGGTCACGTGACCCTCCGGGAGAGTCATGGGTTGGTTCCTTGAGTCTAGTTGAGCCTGGCGCTGGATGAATTCTGATCAATGAACAGATGTGTCCAGTGAGCGGATTTCCCTTCGCCAGTGGCTTGCCGAACTAGACTCATCAGAACAGGCACAACGTTCAGCGGGACACCGAGGTGCAGCATGCGTATGGCAAAAAAAGTGCAGAGCAGCCTGAACCGGGCGCATTGCGAATATGACATCGTGGCCCACCGCCACTCGGCCAGCAGTCTGGAAACCGCACGGGTTTCCGGGGTGCCCGCCGAACGCGTGGCCAAGTCGGTCATTCTCGACGACCATCACGGGCATTACCTGATGGCCGTGCTGCCGGCCAGTCGGCATCTGGACTTGAGTAAAGTGCGCATTCGCGGCGAATGGCAGATCACCCGGGAGAGCAACCTGGCGCATATCTTCGATGACTGCGAACGCGGCGCGGTGCCGCCGCTCGGTGATTCCTACGGCCTGGACATGGTCATCGACCCGCTGTTGACCCGGCAGAAAGACATCTACCTGGAAGCCGGCAACCACAATTACCTGCTGCACATGAGCATGCCCGAGTTTCTGAAAATGGTGCCGCATGCCGAGGTGCGGGAGTTGAGTCATTAAGTTTTGTAGCGCTTTCGCGGACGCCTTCGCGAGCAAGCCCGCTCCCACAGGTTGATTGCGTACCCCTGTGGGAGCGAGCCTGCTCGCGAATGATCTCCCACCCACCGCATTTTTGAAGGAGTCTTCCATGGAGCAGCCAACCCACAGCTTGCCATCCCTCTTCGAGCAGCTCGGCCTGAGTAGCGACCCGGTGAGCATTGACCAATTCATCGCCACCCATTCCCCGCTCAAACCCGAACTGCACCTGGCAGACGCGTTTTTCTGGAGCAAGAGCCAGGCGGATTTTTTGCGGGATGAGATTCTTGATGATGCGGACTGGGCGGAGGTGGTGGATCAGCTGAATGTGCTGTTGAGAAAAAGTAGGAATGTGTAAAAAAATCTGTGGGAAATAGCTGAAATGTAAAAAAAACATGCGTTCAGTAAAAAAAACTGAGCTTTAATCGCTTCAGTGAATTTTTTCTGAGGATGTTTCCCATGCCAACTGTTGGATATGCGCACCTGCATGAGGCGCTGAACATCCGGGCGCTTGTTCCAAAGCGAACTGCAATGGTGAAGCCCGTCACCCGAATCACCTTGATCGGAGATTGCCTGGCTGTTCCACAGACTGTCGCTCCGGCCCAAGGCTCTACACTGGAGCACATCCTCTTCGCCCTTAAACACGAGGGCATCAATTTGGGCATTCTGGCTCAGGCGCTTGAAACTATAGCGGCTGAGCAATTGCTCGCAGAATTGACCAAATCACCAAACGGCGTTTTTATTCGAAAAGCGTGTTTTCTGTGGGAAAGTTTTACGGGTCAGCAACTGGAGTATAAGACACCGGTTCGGGGTAGTGTCGTTGCACTTTTCGACCCAAAGCTCTACGTCACCGGGCCGGCGATTCGAAACAGTCGTTGGCGTGTCGATTTCAATGGTTTGGGTTCGTTGCGTTACTGCGCAACCGTCGAAAGAACTGCAGAGCTGCAAGCCTTGCTTGATCTAGACATTATTGGTCGAGCGCAGGCCTTCATGGCGACACTCCCGCCTGAGATGATGGATCGCGCCATCAATTGGGCTTACCTCCACGAAACCCGCGACTCCTTTGCCATCGAGAAAGAAGAGCCTAGCGAAGAGAAATCACGCCGGTTTGTTCATTTGCTGCGCCAGGCTCATGAGCGAACCGAATTGAGCGAAGATTATCTGGTCGAGTTGCAAAACAGCACTGTTTCGAACCCGTTTGACAAGGCGGTGTTGTTCCGTCATGAGCAAAATCATCTGCATAACGGTTTGAGAGGGGCCGCGGGGGTCAGCTATGTCCCGCCGGCGCCGGATTTGTGCCGTGAGTTGATGGAAGAACTCATGCATTTCGCCAATCAGTCTGCCCGGCAAGTCGACCCACTTGTTTCGGCTGCCGTCGTGGCTTTCGGTTTTGTCTTTCTACATCCGTTCATGGATGGCAACGGCCGCCTTTCACGTTTCCTTATACATCAGACACTCTGTCATTCAGGTGTCCTGCAAAATGGTTTGCTGTTGCCTGTTTCCGTGGCGATGAAACACGAAGAGTCAGGTTATCTGGAGGCCCTGAAAGGCTTTTCAAAACCTGCACGCGAATTCTGGAATGTCACTTGGCTGGACGCCGATCTGATGGCATTCGAGTTTGTGGGGCACTCGTCAATCTATCGCTTCTGGGATGCCACCCAATGCGTCGAATTCACACTGCAAATGGCTCGTCGAGCTCTGGAGATTGAGCTTCGCGAAGAGACTGAATTTCTTCAAAAGTACGACTATGTAATAAAAGCGGTAAATGAGCGATTTGATGTGCGTGGTAGCGACCTGTCAAAACTAGTAATGATGTGCCTAGAAAATAACGGTAAGGTTTCGAAGAATCGGCGTAAGCAGTTTCAATACAGCATCCCCGAGAACGTGCTCGATTATATTGAAAAAATAAGCCTTGAACTCGGGGGGAGCGATTGAGCTGGCTGAAAGTTTAAAGGCAAGTATGTTGTTTGCCTTTTCAACTCACGGCACTAATTTAGTGTGATTTCGTCTGGGTCAGAAGGTTCAATAGACTCTGTGCTGACCGTTGACATACAGCTTAGGTGGTCTTTTTTATATTTGTATAGTGCAAGTGTATCCAATTCATCTGGATCTGATGGTTCTGTTGTAGCTGTGGATAGAGTGCTTTCAGAGAATATGCTGTCATCATCAGTCGCCTCAAGTGTTTTGGTAACAATAGTTGAGGTGTTTTTCAAAGTGTCCGTCGGATTTAAATAAAATTCATCGCTGTCATCACTTTCGAGTGTCCGTGTTTGGATCGTTGAATCAGTATTTAGATGGCCGCCCGTTGATACATTTATTTGCAATGTGTCCATGTAGGTCATTGCTCCAGGGGTAAGGGGAGTAGATTCGCTATAATTTAGTATGTATGGCTTAATTTTGATAACTCCAACTTGATTGTCATGGATTTTTTTATGACGCTGGTGCTTAGATTTACTTCTTTAATTTTTTCAGGAGTAAGGAGCAGCTTTAAAGTTTTTATAACTTGCTCTTTAATGGAGGATTGCACCTCTGCGTTGCTTATTACGTAAAGGGTGTAGTTTTGGCTGGAGTCGGCATTTTGAATGATTGAAAGTAATGTTGACAAGTTTTGTTTTTTTAAGTCTCCAGACTCATTTATTATTTCGGTCTCTTGCGCTGTGGACAGGGGAGGATGGGTTTGGCTCGATAGATAATTGCTGCTGAGAAAAACAAATATCCAAAGCCCAAGCCCAAGAAGTAGTGATGTTGCCATATTGGTTTCTATATTGCGAATATAAGAAGCGTGGACGGTCCCTTCTTTTTCTGATGAATACCAATTGGTGTAAGTCAGCACAGCTTGATTCTGGGCGGTAGGCTCAGTTTTTAGATCAAAAAATCTAGATCGGATAGTATTTTTTAACTTGAGAAAGCCCCAGATGTACAGGCCAGCTGTCGCAGTAAATAATGCACAAATAAAAATGACCACGCAGGAGGTGTAGAATAAATTATTATTGGTGAGTTTCCACATTTCGTTGAATAGGTAGGCGTAAAAGCCAAGTAGTACGACGTATGATGAGGCGTAGGCTGAAACTTTGTTATCAAAAGAAGATTTAATGCTTGTGTTTTGATTGAAACGTTCTTTGAGTGATTCGTACTGTATATTTGCCGCTTCCGTAGATGCTGAGGTACTTGTCAAATGTTTTCTGAAAGAGTCTGTTTTGTTATCAACCTCCGCTTGGCTGGGCATTGGGCAAATTAAATCAAAGTTGATTAATTTTAATAGCTCAAATTTCCGCTGGCTGTTAATTGATATTATGTACAGTTTCCATTTCCAGAAAGATATAACTAGAAGTGAGAGCCGCCTAGGCGTGGTCGCATGATACTGGCCAAAGCGTTGATCACAAGAAATGTGGAAGAGTGGAGTGTGGTTTAGAAGAGTACAGAAAACTCTCTCAAGAGTGACCATTTAATAACTCCATAATTCCGCAAGATATACAAAGCCCAGTTTCAAACTCTAACCAAGCCCATTGGCCATTTGCGTTCATTTCTAAAAAATAATACACGTCATCTTTGATTATGAAGTCGAAGCAGCCAAAATTGATTTGGAGTTCTTTCATGAATTGAATGCATTTTTCATAAATTTCTGAAGGGAGTGTGTGTTCCTCATAGGTTAGTTTATTGTTGTTTTTTCTCCAGTCTATTTTATTTTCAGAGATTATTTTTACGCTGAAAGCCTTCGTGCCAGTAAATGTTGCTCTTACTTCATAACTTTTTTCTACATATTCCTGAAAATATGAAGGTGTATGCTTTAATAATTTGTTGTCTATATTTTTGTCATAGATATTTGTTTGAATGAATTCTTTGTGTTGAGAATGCTCAATTATTCCGCTAGCTAGCGGCTTTATAATTATTGTGTTTCTGGTTTTGTGCCAAGCTGTAATGCTGTTACAAATATTTGATTTAGGAGTGATGAAACCTATTTTTTTTGCCAAAAAGAGCTGAAGAATTTTGTTGTTGGCTCTTCGCATTACGCTCGGGCGTGATAAGCAGATACCTTCAAAACTTTCTGCCAGTCCTTCGATAAGTGAATATGTTTCTTTGTGCGAGAAATTGTGATAGCAGTCTTCAAAGATACCGTCTAGTTTTTCTAGAATTGGCTTTCTAAAATATATTGCTTTGCACGTTTTTGTAGTTATTTTTCCAAAAATATTTTCTATTGTGAATCCATTGTTGTCGATTTGAATTTGGTAGCTAGAAAACTTATCTAGATTCAATCGATAGAATTCAGAGTGGATATATTTTTTTATTAGATAGTCGCAAGTCAAGTCGTAAGTACTAGTGATCATTAATATCATGTTTTTAGCGTTCCTTGCGATCACAGATGGGTGTGACGTGTGCCAAAAAGCTATCGAAAAGCCATCAGAGATGTCTACATCTGTTGCAGTGTTGACCAGTCGTAATCGGTGTCTTGATGCTGACATCCGGCAGCCTAGAGATTTGTTTCAAAACTTGACTGAAATTCCCCGCCAATGCGATATTGATAGTTAGCAAACTAACAGTGTGCATTTTCCCGTGGCGAATTCCCTCGACGCTCTCCAGATGAACATCAGCAGTGCCATGGTGGTGGCCGCCAGGCATTGGCGGAAGATCTGCCAGACCACGTTGGTCAACTATGGAATCTCCGAAGCCTGCGCCGTGCCATTGTTGATGATCGGGCGGTTGGGCGAGGGTGTGCGTCAGGTGCAGGTGGCGCAGGCGGCCGGGATGGAGAGTCCGTCGCTGGTGCGTCTGCTCGATCAGTTGTGCCACGCCGGCTACGTCTGCCGCACCGAAGATGCGCAGGATCGTCGGGCCAAGTGCCTGAGCCTGACCGACACCGGCCGTGAACTGGTGCAAGCGGTGGAGATCGAACTGGTGCGTCTGCGTCATGAAGTGCTCGAAGGCATCGACCAGAGTGATCTGGAGGCTACGCTTCGGGTACTGCGAGCTTTTGAGGCGGCCAATCCGCCTGTGGTGATCAATTCTTGAACGGTTTTTTCTCTGGCATCCCGCCTGCCCGGGACTGGTTCTACGGGGTCCGTACCTTTGCAGCGTCGATGATCGCGCTGTACATCGCCCTGCTCATGCAAATGCCGCGTCCGTACTGGGCGATGGCCACGGTGTACATCGTTTCCAGCCCGTTTCTCGGCCCGACCAGTTCCAAGGCGCTGTACCGCGCCATCGGCACCTTTCTCGGCGCGGCGGCGGCAGTGCTGTTCGTGCCGATGTTCGTGCAGAGTCCGTATGTGCTGGTGGTGGTGATTGCCTTGTGGACGGGGACTTTGCTGTTCCTGTCGCTGCACCTGCGTACCGCCAATAACTACGCGCTGATGCTGGCCGGCTACACCCTGCCGCTGATCGCCTTGCCGACCGTGGATAACCCGCTGGCGGTGTGGGACGTGGCGGAAGCGCGCACCGAAGAGATTTTTCTCGGCATCGCCGTGGCGGCGGTGGTCGGCGCGATGTTCTGGCCGCGTCGCTTGGCGCCGGTGTTCAACGACGCGGTGGGCAAGTGGTTCGCTGACGCCACCACCTACAGCCTGAAGTTTCTCAGCCGCGACGTGCAGCCTGAGCAGATCGCCGCGCTGCGCATGGCCATGGTCGCCAATTTCAACAGCCTCGAATTGATGATCGGCCAGTTGCCCCACGAAGGCGCTCGACCGCAAACCGTGCGCAACACCAAGGAACTGCGCGGGCGGATGATCCACCTGCTGCCGGTGATCGACGCTCTGGAAGATTCGCTCTACGCGCTTGAACGGCGCACACCGGAACTGGTGGAAAAGTTTGCCCCGCTGTTGACCGCGACCCAGCAATGGCTCGGCCATAACGACGCCGATCTGGACCGCTGGCAGGCGCTCAAGGATCAACTTCAGGCCCTGCAACCAAGCTGCGAGGCGATGGAGGATCGCAAGCAATTGCTGTTCTCCAACGCGGTTTATCGCCTCGGTGAATTCATCGATCTGTGGCAGGACTGCCGCAGTCTGCAGGACGCGATTCTCTGCGAGCGCCAGGACAGCTGGCGCGCGGTGTACCGGCACTGGCGCCTCGGGCGGCTGACGCCATTTCTCGACCGCGGGATGATGCTGTATTCGGTGGCCTCGACCGTTCTGGCGATCATCGTCGCTTCGGTGCTGTGGATTCTGCTCGGCTGGCCGGACGGTGGCAGCGCGGTGATTCTGGCGGCGGTAGCGTGCAGTTTCTTCGCCTCGATGGACGACCCGGCACCGCAGATCTACCGGTTCTTTTTCTGGACCGGGATGTCGGTGCTGTTCGCCAGCCTTTACCTGTTTCTGATTCTGCCGAACCTGCACGATTTCCCGATGCTGGTACTGGCGTTTGCGGTTCCGTTCATCTGTGTCGGCACCCTGACGGTGCAGCCACGGTTCTTCCTCGGCATGCTCCTGACGCTGGTCAACACCTCGTCGTTCATCAGCATTCAGGGCGCGTACGACGCGGACTTCTTCGCCTTTGTGAACTCCAACCTGGCCGGCCCTCTGGGCCTGTTGTTCGCGTTCATCTGGACCCTGATCGCCCGCCCGTTCGGCGTCGAACTGGCCGCCAAACGTCTGACCCGCTTCAGCTGGAAAGACATCGTGCGCATGACCGAGCCGGCCAATCTGGCCGAACATCGGCATCTGGGCGTGCAGTTGCTCGACCGTTTGATGCAGCACTTGCCGCGTCTGGCCATGACCGGCCAAGACACCGGGATTGCCATGCGTGAAGTGCGCGTCGGCCTGAACCTGCTCGATCTGCTGGCTTACACGCCACGGGTCAGCGGCGCGCCGAAGGCCCTGCTGCAGCAAGTGGTGGCTGAGGTCGGCGAGTATTTCCGCGCGTGTCTGAAGGCCGGCGAACGCTTGCCGGCGCCGAGTCCGTTGCTGATGACGATGGACCGCGCGCGCCGCGCGCTCAAAGGCCACGGCGACGAAGAAACCCGGCTAAACCTGTTGCATGCCTTGAGCGGTTTGCGCCTGGCGCTGCTGCCCGGCGTGGAATTCGTCAGCACCAGCGATGCCGAAGAACCGCTGCCCGATGGAGCGCCCCTATGATCGGTGATCTGGATATCAGCGGGATTTTCCTGCCCACCCTGCTGGTGCTGATGGGCATCACCTATGTGTTGTTTTTGCTGGTGCACGGCGTGCTCACGCGCCTGCACTTTTACCGTCTGGTCTGGCACCGGGCATTGTTCAACGTGGCCCTCTACGCCGTGCTGCTGTACGGCGTGGACTCACTCAGTCGATACCTGATGACATGAAAAAACCGTTTCTGACTATCGGTCGCGTGGTCCTGACCCTGCTGATCGTGACTTTTGCCGTCGTCCTCGTCTGGCGCATGGTGATGTATTACATGTTTGCGCCGTGGACCCGCGACGGCCACATCCGCGCCGACATCATCCAGATCGCTCCGGACGTGTCCGGGCTGATCCAGCAGGTCGAGGTCAAGGACAACCAGTTGATCAAACGTGGTCAGGTGTTGTTCAGCATCGATCAGGACCGCTTCAAACTGGCTCTGCGTCAGGCTAAAGCGGCGGTTGCCGATCGCGAGGAAACCCTGGCCCAGGCGCAGCGCGAAGCCAAGCGTAACCGTGGCCTGGGCAACCTGGTGCCGGCCGAGCAACTGGAAGAAAGCCAGTCGAAAGTCGCCCGGGCGCAATCGGCGCTGGCCGAAGCGCTGGTGACGGTGGACAGCGCGCAGCTCAACCTCGACCGTTCGGTGATCCGCAGCCCGGTGGACGGCTACGTCAACGACCGCGCGCCGCGTGTGCAGGAATTCGTCACCGCCGGGCGTCCGGTGCTGTCGGTGGTCGACAGTAACTCGTTCCACATCGACGGCTATTTCGAAGAAACCAAACTCGACGGCATTCATGTCGGGCAGTCGGTGGATATCCGCGTGATCGGCGACAAAGCCAAGCTGCGCGGGCATGTTGAAAGCATTGTCGCCGGTATCGAAGACCGCGACCGCACCAGCGGCAACAACCTGCTGCCCAACGTCAACCCGGCGTTCAGCTGGGTGCGGCTGGCGCAGCGGATTCCGGTGCGCATCGCCTTTGACGAGGTGCCGGAAGACTTCCGCATGATCGCCGGGCGTACCGCTACCGTGTCGATCATCGACGACAAAACGCAGGAGCCCGCGCAATGAACAAGGCCCTGATGATCGTCGGGTTGGGCGTGATGCTCTCGGCCTGTCAGATGGTCGGGCCGGACTATCAGCTGCCCGCTGACGCGGCGGTGCAGCGCAAGGACTTTCAGGGCGAACTGGCGGTGGAGGGCAAACCGGTGGTGTCAGCGCCGGTACCGGCTGACTGGTGGCGACTGTATAAGGACCCGCGTCTGGATCAACTGGTGCAGCAGGCCATGGCGTCCAACACGGATTTGCGCGTAGCGGCGGCAAACCTTCAACGGGCGCGCGCGCAAGTCGATGAGGCCGAAGCGGCGGGTGGCTGGAGCGCAGGCGTGAAGATGGGCGCGCAGCGTTTGCAGGAATCCGGGCAGGCGTTCTTGCTGCCGGAAAAAGTCCCGGTCGACAACGTCGGCGATATTGGCATCAGCGCGTCTTATCAGTTCGATCTATGGGGCACCCTGCAACGCGGTATCGAAGGCGCGAAGGCTAACGCCGATGCGACGCAAGCGGCGGCTGACACCGCACGCATCACTTTGGTGGCCGACGTGGTTCGCGCCTACACCCAGGTGTGTGCGGCCAACGAAGAGCGGGAAATTGCCCAGCATTCCCTCGATCTGCAATCGCAGAGCACCACGCTGATCCAGCGCCTGCGCGATGCCGGGCGTGGTGATGAGACCCAGGTCACCCGTTCGCAAACCCAATTCAAGTCGTTGCGCGCCGACCTGCCGCGCTATGAGGCAGCGCGTCAGGCCGGGTTGTTCCGCCTGTCGATGCTGCTGGCCAAACCGGTCGAGCAATTGCCGGCCGGTACCGCCACCTGTGCCGAGTTGCCGAAAATCGCCCAATTGGTGCCGGTGGGTGATGGCGCTGCGCTGCTCAAGCGTCGTCCCGATATCCGTCAGGCGGAACGTCGCTTGGCGGCCTCGACAGCGGGCATCGGCGTCGCCACAGGCGAGCTGTACCCGGACATCAGCATCGGCGCGACCATCGGCACCGTCGGTCTTATTGACGACTTGGGTGATCCATCGACCAACCGCTGGGGCTTCGGCCCGTCGCTGAGCTGGAAAGTGCCGACCAACGGCGCCCGCGCGCGCATCCGTGAAGCCGAAGCATCGGCCCAGGGCGCACTGGCGCATTTCGACGGCGTGGTGCTCAACGCCATCCGCGAAACCCAGACCGGTCTGGCCCAGTACAGCGCACTGCTGCAACGCCGCGACGCCTTGGCCGACGCCGAGCAATCGGCAAAACTGGCGGCGGACCAGACCCACCGCTTCTTTCAGGCCGGGCGCGAGTCGTTCCTCGCCGATCTGCAAGCGACCCGCACCTACACCGATGTCACCGCGCAACTGGCCGCCGCCAACACCCAGGTCGCCATGAGCCAGATCGATTTGTTCCTCGCCCTCGGTGGCGGTTGGGAAAGCGGACGAACGCAAGCCTCAAGCGCCAGCAAACCCTGAAGCCGTTGCTATGCTTTGAAGTGTTGAAAGGGTGCCACGTGCAACGCACCCTTTCAGCGCACATTGCTAGCGCTGGTCTAGGGGAAACCAATAATGAAAAACCCTTACGCTCTCGGCTTCTGGTGCGCCCTGGTAGCGCTGGTGCTGCTATCGGCCACTTATTTCTACGGCATCATGCTGGCCCATCAAATCGACAAGGCCATGGTCTTCCTCGACAGCGCCACGGCGTTGATCGCGGTGATGGCAATTGTCGTCGTGGCCTGGGCGTCGATCCAGGTGCAGCGTGTCAAGAAAAGACAACTTGAACAAGGCAAGACCCTGGTGCTGATCTGGGACACCAAAGTCGCCCTGCGTCGGGTCGAAACCGTATTCGACCGCTACTTCTGGGGCAGCTACTGGCAACCGGGACGCACCTTCGCCGAAGTCATGGGCGAACTCACCGGCACGCCGCTGGAAAAAAGCCTCGAAGCCCTGAAAAAGCAGTGTCTGGAGCTCGACAAGCAGATTGCCGATGAAGGCTGGCACTGGCTCAACAATGCCCGCGAACTGTCGGATGTCGCCACGGCCATGGCCCGCGAGCGCTATCAGCTGGATTTCTGTGACCCCCGGGCGGATGGGCCGGGCGGGGCGGTGATCGATCGGGATTTTGAAGTGCTGGTCTACACCTGGACTGCGCGGTTGAAGAGCTTCGATCATCAACTCGATGAGATCGAGGTGCAGTATTCCTGATCTTCTGGGAATCCAGTGGCCCTATCGCGAGCAGGCTCACTCCTACAGGGGAACGCATTTCAATTGTAGGAGTGAGCCTGCTCGCGATAGCGTCATCAAAAACACTGCAACTCTCCCCGCCTGTCAGCTGTCCACACTCCCCATAGACACTCTTTAACCTTTAAACATTGGGCCGCCTCGCGTTGCCAGTGCTAATCTCCACCGCTAATTTCAGCGGAGTCGAGCCGCGACCCGGTCACGGGTTCAGGGAAGACGACCACACTTTCAGCCACGGACATTGATCAGGTCATTCATGAATAAATCAGCAGGCGTGCTTCTCGGGATTGTAGTTGCCATCGGTGCGATCAGCGCCGGCGGGGCCTGGTACACCGGGACCAAGATTGAAGGCGTGTTGAACAACGCCGTCAGCAACGCCAACAAAGAGCTGCAGACCGCGATGGCCGGCTCCAATGGCACCGCGTCGCTGGAGCTGGTGTCGCTGGAGCGTCACACCTTCACCAGCACCGCGCACTACCGTCTCAAGGGCGAAGGCGAGATGTTCGGCGACCAGCCGGTCGAGCTGCTGTTCGTCGACCACATCGAGCACGGCCCACTGCCGTTCTCGCGCCTGGTATCGCTGAAGTGGCTGCCGGTCATGGCCACCAGCAATTACGAGCTGGAAAAGAGCCCGGCCACCGAAAAATGGTTTGCCGCCACCAAGGGCGCCGCGCCGCTCAAGGGCGTGACCAACATCGGCTACGACGAATCCACCACCAGCAGCCTCGAGTTGCTGCCGCTGGAAACCGCGCTGGACGAGCAGTCGAGCCTGAAATTCTCCGGCCTGACCATGAACATCTCCGCCAGTGCCCAGGCGCAGAAGGTCAAGGCTGACGGCTACATGGACAACCTGAAACTGGTCACCGTGTCGCAGGATCAGGCACCGGTGCAGGTCGAACTCAACGGTCTGACCCTGGCCAGCAACCTTACCAAGAGCAGCTACGGCTACTACACCGGGGAAAACACCCTGGAGCTGACCAACAGCAAAACCACTTTCGGTCCCAAGCAGTCGGTACTCGGCGTGAAGAACTTCGAAATGAAGAACCTCACCGAAGAGAGCGGCAGCAATGCCTCGGGCCGCGCTGACTACAAGGTGGGTGAAGTCACCCTCAACGACAAGAAAATCGGTTCGGCCAACATGGCCATGAGCCTGAAGAACCTCGACATCCCGTCGACCATGTCGCTGATGCAGATCTACCAGACCAAATTGCAGCCGTACGAGAAGGAAGCGGCGGCCGCTGCCGAAGCCGGCCTGCCGGCACCGGAACTGAACCTGACCGAAGCCGAGTCGGCACAGGTCAAGGCTGACCTGCAGAAACTGCTGGCCGCCAGTCCACAGATCGCGCTGGAAAACCTGTCGCTGAAAACCGCCAACGGTGAAAGCCGCGCCAGCCTGGTGATTGATCTGACCAAGCCACAGTCGATGGATCTGCCGCCGGATCAACTGGGTAAACAGTTGGTCGCGCTGCTGGACCTGAACATTCAGGTGTCCAAGCCGATGCTGATCGATCTGCTTAGCGTGCAAGCGCAGCTCGACGGTCAGACTGACGCCAAAGCCATCGTCGACCAGGCCAGCGCCGGTGCCGACATGTTCTCCGGCATGGCCGTCGGTTCGCAGTTGGCGACCGTCGATGGCACCAACGTCGTGACCAAGCTGCATTACGCCGCCAATCAGGTGGAGTTCAACGGCCAGAAGATGACCGTCGAGCAGTTCGTCGGCTTCCTGATGAGCAAGTTCGCTGGCGTCACGCAAGTGCAGTAATCCTGCGTTCTAAATAACAACGCCCGGCCTCTGATCCACAGACGCCGGGCGTTTTGCTGTCTGGTGTGCGGGTTTTTGTCTGAGCCGGCACCGCGATTCTGAACAATTATTGCGTTCTGGATATTCGACTACGCTTGCATGCAAGACTGCCTGACTAAGCTTGGCTGGGTCTCTTTTGACTCGGTCTCCGTTACGAATGGGCAAGGGGGGCATTGCGACCCGGCTGGCCATGTAAGGATGCTGACGAATGCCGCGTATTGATGTTCCTGTTTTACATCGTGGTTTACGCCCGTTGTTTCGCGTTGCGCTGTGCAGCCAGTTGCTCTGGCCGGCACTGGCGTTTGCCGATACGCCCTATGATCAGATGGTGCGTGATGCCCGTGCCGGGCAGACCACGCCTGCGCTGAACGTGCTGCGCCAGGTGCCACCGGGGCA
Source organism: Pseudomonas sp. LAMO17WK12:I5 (assembly GCF_900215165.1). Classification (NCBI taxonomy): domain Bacteria; kingdom Pseudomonadati; phylum Pseudomonadota; class Gammaproteobacteria; order Pseudomonadales; family Pseudomonadaceae; genus Pseudomonas; species Pseudomonas sp. LAMO17WK12:I5. The sequence goes on from NZ_OBDS01000004.1 coordinate 65,172, forward strand.
ATCGACCACCGGGCAGATCAGCGATCACCTGCAAATCGCCAGTTGGGCAGGTCTCGACGCCGAGGTGGTGCAGGTCTATGAGACCCAGGGCCGTGACCGGGTGCTGCCGGTGCAGGCACTGACCGCCACCGCGCGCGCCTATCGCAACCTCAAGCGTTGGGAGCAGGCGACCCAGGTCTACAACAAGGCCCTGGTGCTGGAGCCGGACAACGCTGACCTGCAACTGGGGCTGGCGCTGACTCAGGCCGACGCGGGCAAACCTGACGAAGCCGTGACCCGCGCCAAGGCCCTGGTCGCCGCCAAACCCGACGATCCCTCGCGCCGCCTTGCACTGGGCTATGCCCTGACCCGCGCCGGCAAGCAGTACGACGCACTGTTTGAATACGATCAGGCGTTCATGCGTGCCGGCAGCAAGCCGGAAGTCGCCCGTGAATACGTGGTCGCCCTGCAAAAGGCGCGGCTGCCGGAACCGGCGCTGCGCCTGGCCAACCAACGTCCGGGGCTGATCGACCCGGTCACCTTGCGCCGCCTCGAAGGTGATCTGGCTGCCGAACGCGTGCGTCTGGCCGAACTCGCCACCCGCAGCGAAAAAGAACGCTATGTGATCGCTGACCGCGCGTTGGCCGATTACGACAAATTGCTCGCCACCTGGACCCCGGACGCCAGCGCCCACGATGACGTGATTCGCTGGCGCATCGACCGCATGGGCGCACTCAAGGCGCGGGCGCGCACCGCCGACGTGATCAACGAATATCAGAAGCTGCAAAGCGAAGGCGTGAAGATTCCGACCTACGCCTTGCGCTGGGTGGCGGCGTCGTATCTGGATCAGCGCCAGCCGGAAGTCTCCACTGACCTGTATCGCCAGGTGCTGTCGGCACCGGATGCCGATGTCGGTGATCGTCTCGAAGACACCACTGCGTTGTACTACTCGCTGCTGGAAAGCGACCGCGCTGATGAAGCGCGCAAAGTCGCCGAGGATCTGGCCAAGACCCAGAAACCGCGAGTCGAACTCAAGGGCTTGCCGATCGGCAACCCCAACGACGAATGGATGGACGCCCAGCAGCTCGCGGCGCAGGCCGGCACCTACGGCTCTGACCTGCCGCATGGCGAGGAACGCCTGCAAACCCTGGTCGATCAGGCCCCGGGCAACCTCGGTTTGCGTCTGGCCCAGGCCGATCTGTATCTGGCCCGACAATGGCCACGCCGCGCTGAAAACCAGCTCAAGGAAACCGAAAGCATGGCCCCCCGCGACATGGGCCTGGAACTGGCTCAGGCGCGCACCGCGATGACCCTGCAGGAATGGCGGCAAATGGATGCGCTGACCGATGACGTGGTCGAGCGTTTCCCCGACAACCGTCAGGTGCAGCGCGCGGCCCGCGAGCGCGAAGTGCACGACATGTCCGAACTGCGTGTCGAAGCCTACGGCGGCAAAGCCAATGGGGGCGGCGGCAGCGGCGGTGCGGGCGCGGTCAGTGGCAGCCGCGATTTCGGCATCCAGAGCACCCTGTACAGCCCGCCGATTGATGAAGACTGGCGGGTGTTCGTCGGCGCCGGTTATGCCACCGGCGACTTCGCCGAAGGCACCGGTACCGACCGTTTCCAGCGCGTGGGCCTGGAACGGCGCACCCGCGACATGAGCCTGGAAGCCGAAGTTTCCAATCACGATTACGGTTACGGCGCCAAACAGGGCGCGCGGATCGCGATTGCCCGCGACATCAACGACCACTGGCAGTACGGCGGCAGCTTCGCCTACCTGTCGGCCGAGACGCCGTTGCGTGCGCTCAACAGCGACATCAAGGCCAACGGCGGCAACGCGTTCATCCGCTGGCGCGCCAATGAGAGCCGCGAGTGGCGGCTGTCGGTGAGCCCATCGCACTTCAGTGATGGCAACAACCGCGTCGAGGCTTTGCTCACCGGGCGCGAGGGTGTCTACAGCGCGCCGAACGTGCAGGTCGATGCCGGTCTGGAAGTCGGCACCAGCCACAACTCCAATTCCGAGGATGTGCCGTACTTCAACCCGAAGTCGGACTTCAGCGTCATGCCGACGGTCAACGTCAACCATGTGCTTTACCACCGCGACGAAACATCCTGGAGCCAGCAATTCCAGGCGGGTGCGGGCACCTACAGCCAGCGTGACCACGGCACCGGCGGCATGGCGATGCTCGGCTACGGCCAGCGTTATGCCTGGAACGACGTGTTCGAGGTGGGCGGCTTGTTCAGTGTGATCAACCGGCCCTACGACGGTGATCGGGAGACCGATCTGCGTCTGCTTGTCGACCTCACTTTCCGCTTCTAGAAGAGTTTGAAGATGCCTTTGATGACGCGTTTCATCCTTCTGCTGGGAGTGCTGCTGATCAGCGCCTGCGCCCAGCAAGCCCCGGCCTTCGCGCCGCCGTCGCAACGTCCGGTGGCGGCCAGTGAAAAACCCTGGCCGAAAAACCACGTGCTGGGCATCGCCTATCACGACGTCGAAGACCGTGACCCTGATCAGGCCGTGGTGGCCGTGCGCACTGAGCGCATGATCGAACAGTTGGCCTGGCTGCGCGAGAACGGCTACAAGCCGGTCACCGTCGACCAGATCATGGCCGCGCGCAAGGGCGGCCCGGAACTGCCAGCCAAAGCGATCCTGCTCAGCTTCGACGACGGTTACTCAAGCTTCTATACCCGCGTGTTGCCGGTGCTGCGTGCCTACAACTGGCACGCGTTGCTGGCGCCGGTCGGCACCTGGATCGACACCCCGCTCAATCAGCCAGTGGATTTTGCCGGTGCACCCCGCGCACGCTCCGACTTCCTGACCTGGGATCAGGTGCGCGAGATTTCGCGATCGGGGCTGGTGGAAATCGCCGCGCACACCGACGCCAACCACAAAGGCGTTCTTGCCAACCCGCAGGGCAACCTGCAGCCGGCGGCGGCGACGCGTCGCTACGATCCGCTCACCAAACGCTACGAATCCGAAGAGGAGTTCCGTGCCCGGATACGCAATGACGTCGCGGCCATCTCGGAAAAAATCCGCAAGGTCACCGGCAAAAAACCGCGCATCTGGGTCTGGCCCTACGGCACGGCGGACGGCACTTCGCTGACCGTGGTCGGCGAGCAGGGCTACGAAATGGCCCTGACCCTGGACGACGGTCTCGACGCTCTCGACAACCTGATGAGCAGCCCGCGTTTCCTGGTGGCCTCCGATCCTGACGGCGAGCATTTCGCCAACAGCATTGTTGGCGTGCAGTCGGATTTCGCCATGCGTGTGGTGCACGTCGATCTCGACAACGTTTATGACCCGGATCCGGCGCAGCAGGAAATCAACCTTGGCAAGCTGATCCAGCGCATGGCCGACATGGGCGCCAACACCGTGTTCCTGCAGGCCTTCGCCGATCCGAAGGGCGACGGACTGGTGCACTCGCTGTACTTCCCCAACCGTCACCTGCCGGTGCGCGCCGACATCTTTGACCGTGTCGCCTGGCAACTGCGCACTCGGGCGCACGTGAAAGTGTTCGCGTGGATGCCGGTCCTGAGTTTTGGCCTCGATTCGAAGCTGCCGCGTGTCACGCGCTGGGATCCGAAGACCGGCACCACTTCGGTCGATCCGGGCCAGTATCAACGCCTGTCGCCATTTGATCCGCAAGTACGGCAGATCATCGGTGAAATCTACGAAGACGTGGCGCGTCTGACCTCGGTCGACGGCATTCTTTATCACGACGACGCGGTGCTCTCGGACTTCGAAGACGCCAGCCCCGAGGCCCTGAAGGCTTATGCCGCGCATGGCTTGCCGGGGTCCATTGCGGCGCTTCGGGATGATCCGGCAGCCATGCAGCGCTGGACGCGGTTCAAGAGCCAATACCTGATCGAATTCACCAATGAGCTGACCGCCAAGGTACGTGCGATCCGTGGCCCGCAAGTGCTGACCGCACGCAACCTCTTCGCCGAGCCAGTGCTCAATCCTGAGAGCGAAGCCTGGTTTGCGCAGAACCTCGACGACTTCCTCGTGACCTACGACTGGACGGCGCCGATGGCCATGCCACTGATGGAAAAACAGACCCAGGCGCAATCCGGCCCGTGGCTTGAAGAACTGGTGGCGAAGATCAAACAGCGGCCCGGTGCACTGGACCGCACAGTCTTCGAACTGCAGGCTCGCGACTGGACGAAAAAGGATCAGGCCGACATCGACGGCGCCCAATTGGCCGACTGGATGGGCCGGCTCAAGCGTCAGGGTGCGACCAGTTTCGGTTACTACCCGGACAACTTCCTCGACAACCTGCCGGACCTGAAAACCGTAAGGCCTGCGCTCTCCAACAAATGGAACCCATGACATGCTGGATAGACTGTTAGCCCTGCTTGTTCTGGCGCTCGTCCTCGGCGTGCCGCTGGGGTTGATCTTCCTGGTCACCGGGCAATTCCTGATGGACTTCGTGTTCTTCTACCCGTTGTTCATGTCCGGGCTGTGGATTGCCGGCGGCCTGTATTTCTGGCTGCACTGGGAACGCCACTGGCCATGGAAGGACGACACTTTGCCGCCGCCACTGGAAGGCGAGCCGCTGATCTCGATCCTGATCCCTTGCTACAACGAAGGCGAAAACGCTGCCGACACGATTCACGCGGCGCTGGCCCAGCACTACCCGAACATCGAAGTCATCGCGATCAACGACGGCTCCAAGGACAACACCGCCGAAGTGCTCGACCGGCTCGCCCAGGAAGACCCACGCCTGCGGGTGCTGCATCTGGCAGAAAACCAGGGCAAGGCTGTGGCCCTGCGCATGGGTGCGATTGCTGCGCGCAGCGAATATCTGGTGTGCATCGACGGTGACGCGCTGCTGGCGCCGAACACGGCGGCCTATCTGGTGGCGCCGATGCTCGACAACGCGCGGCTTGGCGCAGTGACCGGCAACCCGCGCATCCGCACACGTTCGACCTTGGTCGGGCGGGTGCAGGTCGGCGAGTTCTCGTCGATCATCGGTCTGATCAAGCGTACGCAACGGGTGTTCGGGCGGATCTTCACCGTGTCCGGGGTGATCGTCGCGTTCCGTCGTACCGCGTTGAACCGGGTCGGCTACTGGAGCCCGGACATGATCACCGAAGACATCGACATCAGCTGGAAGCTGCAACTCGATCACTGGAGCATCTTCTACGAGCCGCGCGCGCTGTGCTGGATCCTCATGCCGGAAACCCTGCGCGGTCTGTGGAAGCAGCGCCTGCGCTGGGCCCAAGGCGGTGCCGAGGTGCTGTTCAAGAACATTCGCGGCATCTGGCAGTACCGCCATCGTTATCTGTGGCCGCTGCTGTTCGAATACTGCCTGTCAACCGGTTGGGCCTTCACCTTCCTGCTGTCGGTGATTTTCTGGGGTGTTGGCAAGTTTGTGGTCATGCCGGAATCGATTGCGGTGCATCACCTGATGCCCCCGGCGTTCACCGGCCTGTTGCTGGCGTTCGTCTGCCTGGTGCAATTCGCGGTCAGCATCATCATCGACCGGCGCTATGAACCGGGTCTGGGCCGAACCATGTTCTGGGTGGTCTGGTATCCGATCGCGTTCTGGCTGGTAAGCCTGCTAACCACCTTGGTCAGTTTCCCCAAAGTGCTGTTTGGTCAGCATCAGAAGCGTGCACGCTGGGTCAGCCCTGACCGCGGCATCAAGCCGGTTGGCGACGACGAAGAGGAGGTCATCAAATGAAAATCATCCGGACCCGCCAGCGGCCCTTCCTGGTGGTGGTCGACGTGGTCCTCACCGTGCTGGCCTGGGTCGGCCTGCTGTTTCTGCTGATTCGCGGACTGTGGCCGTTGATCGAGACCCACGCCGGTGGGCCACGCATCGACAACTCGGCGTTCGAGGCCCTGGGTACGTTGCAGATCTACCTGTGGGTGGCGCTGGTCAACGCAGTGATCCTGATTGGTTGGGCGCGTTATCAACAGCGCAAAAGCAGAAGCTTCGCCCAGCGTCGCTTGCCGGCACCGGTGGTCGATGATGAAGGGCTGAGCAAGAGCTTCCGCCTGTGCGATGACCGCCTGGAGAAGCTGCGCACACCCGGGGTGATGACCATCCACAACGATCAGGAAGGTGATATCAGCCATGTGGTGCTGAACTTTCGTCCACTGGCACCGACGGAATTGCCGCCACCGCTGGCGCCGCTGGAACATCCACGGGTGATCTTTCTGCACGCCGAGGATGATGACAATCGCGACCCGGTGAATCGCCCCACCTGAACAACGACTCCCCTGTAGGAGCTGCCGAAGGCTGCGATCTTTTGATTTTTAAAATCAAGATCAAAAGATCGCAGCCTTCGGCAGCTCCTATATTGTTCAGCATTCAGCAGCGAATCAGTTCCCACGCGTCTTCCATCGTCAGCGGCTGTTTCATCCGCTCGGCCAACATCGCCATGGCCCGTTCTTCCTCGCAAGCCACGGCGGCAACCACCACGCCGTTGTGGCCGAACAGGCCAATAAAGGGCGGATGCTCGGGCTCGCCTTTGAACTCGATTTCATCCCACTGGCTGGCGTGGCCCAGGTAGTCGTAGTTCCTGCCGAAGTGCCAGGTCCAGAAAAACGGCACATCCAGATAATGCTCATCGGCGCCCAACATGTTGGCGGCAGCGATGCGTGCGTGCTGCTGGGCCAGGCGCCAATGTTCGATGCGTTGCGGCTGGCCGCTCAGGGTGAACGTGGCGATATCGCCAATCGCCCATAGACCTTCGCAGACCCGCAGGCCGGCATCGACGCGCAGTGACTGGTCTTTCTCCCTTGGCAGCGAAGCGAACGCTTCTGTGGCCGGATGCACACCAACCCCCGCCAGCACCAGATCCGCCGAAACGCGCAAACCGTTGTCCAGCAGAACCGCCTCGACTTTGCCATCACCGGTGATTTCCCGGGCTTCGTGATCGGTGATGAATTTCACCCCGTGTTGTTCGTGGAGCGCGCGGATCGCCTTGCCCACCGCTTCGCCGAACTGCGCGGTAAACGGGATGGCGTGGCGGGCGATGACCGTGACGTCGAGGCCGAACTGACGCAGGGCCGAGGCGCATTCGAGGGCGATAAAGCTGTCGCCGATGATCAGCGCCCGCTGCTCGGGTTTGGCGGTGCGCATGATCTGTTCGGCCTGGGCTTTCGAGCGCAGGACGAACACCTGCGGCAGGTCGGCGCCGGGCAGTTGCAACGGATTAGGCTCGCCGCCGGTGGCGAGCACCGCGGCGTCGTAACCAAGGGTCTGGCCATCCTTCAAATGCAGGGTTTTCGTTGTTGCGTCGAGGGCCGAAATTTCGCCTTGCCGGCGTTCGATGCGCTGCTCCTTATAAAAGCTTTCATCGCGCAGCGGCGGGTTTTCCTGCGCCGACATCTCGCCGGCGAGGACGAATTTGCTCAGCACCGTGCGGTCGTAACCGGCGTCCGCTTCGCGGTCGATCATGACGATCCGGCCGCCGAAACCTTTTTCCCGCAGAGCTGCCGCACATGCCGTGCCCGCTGCACCTGCGCCGACAATCACAAAGGTGCGTGAATCATCGGCCGGAGGCGTGTGCGCATCCGGCAGCGGTTGATCATCGACCCAGACCTCATCGCCACGTAACTCCAGCGGATAACGCTTGAGGCTGTCGAGGGCCGGTGGCTCGCACAACGCGCCGTCTTCGACGCGAAATGCGGCTTTGTGCCAAGGACAGATCAGGCGTCCGTTGCACAGCGCGCCGTCAGCCAGTGGCGCCCCGGCATGTGGGCATTCGCCCTGAAATGCGCGCAGTTGGCCATTGGCGTGGAGCAGGACAATCTTGCGGTCGCCGATTTCGACTTGCAGGCCACGGTCTTCGGGGACATCGGCGACACGGGCGACACGGTGCAGGCTCATGTTCGTGCTCCTGACAGGCATTTCTCTTACGAGTTTGCGCCGCAGTGCGAGGTTCAGCCAATTGCCACTGCCAAGGTACGAACGGTACAGCTATAGTTTGCAGGCCGACGAAGGCCCAACTGCACAAGGTGCTCCCGGAATGACCCGATTGACCTCTCTCAACCCTTGGCTGGCGGCTGTCGCCGTCGCCCTTTGCGTGCAGTTTCCGGCGCAGGCGGCCGAGCGCTTTACCCTCGACATCCCCGGTGTCTCGGACAATCGCCTGTTCACCTCGGCCGCCGCGAGCGATGCGGCCGGTTGCGGTGGCAAGAACCAGTCCCCGGCACTGGCCTGGAACGCCGGGCCTGCCGGCACTCTGAGCTACGCGATCGTCATGCACGACCCGGACGGTCAGAAAGGTGCTGGCGTCGATCACTGGATTCACTACGGCATCAAGGCCACCACCCGGCAGATCCCGGCCGGTGTCGGCGCCAAATCCGCTCTCGAAGGCTTGGGAGGTACCAACAGTAAAGGCACCACCCATTACATCGGGCCGTGCCCACCGGTTGGCGACAGCGCCCACCACTACATCATTCAGATTTACGCCCTGGATCTGGCCCCGGACGCCTTGCCCGCCGGCCTGACCCGCGCCGAACTGATGGACAAAATCAAAGGCCACGTACTGCGAAACAGCAGCGTGGTACGGCGTTATCACCGCTGAAAAAATTTTCAGCGGCGTTTAACCCGATCTGAAAGGGCTGCCCGTCTCAGTGGATGAATGGATCACTTTCATCCCGAGGTCAGCCCCCATGTCCCGCTCCCTGCCTTTTCTGCGACCCGTTGCCGTCGGTGTATTGTTGACCGTCGCCGGTTGCGGCGTGTCTTCCAATCCCGAATCGGCTGCCGTTCCGGCGCCAGCCCAGCCACAGGCATCGATTGAGCATGAAGCGCTCGCTGCCGACAGTGTGCTGCCCAAACGCAGCGCACGTGCGATGTCGATTGCCAGTTTCGCGGCGATGCCCGCCCAGGAAAGTTATCCACAAGGCTATCGCGACGAGCAGCGCGAGCAGTATCAGGCGCTGGCCGACAACCCGATCCACAGCGTGGACGAGGCTCCGGTCTCGACCTTCAGCGCTGACGTCGATACGGGCGCCTACGCCAATGTCCGGCGTTTGCTCAATCAAGGGCGTTTACCACCTGAAGGCGCGGTGCGACTGGAAGAGATGGTCAATTACTTTCCCTACAACTATGCGCTGCCCAGCGATGGTTCGCCCTTCGGCGTAACCACCGAACTGGCCGCCACGCCATGGAATCCGCACACCCGCCTGCTGCGCATCGGCATCAAGGCCTCTGACCGGGCTGTGGCGGAACTGGCTCCGGCGAATCTGGTGTTTCTGGTGGATGTGTCCGGCTCGATGGATCGCCGCGAAGGGCTGCCACTGGTCAAAAGCACATTGAAACTGCTGGTCGATCAGTTGCGCGAGGAGGATCGGGTGTCGCTGGTGGTGTATGCCGGCGAATCCCGCGTGGTGCTGCAGCCGACTTCCGGACGCGACAAGGCGAAAATTCGCACAGCCATCGAGCAATTGACCGCAAGCGGTTCAACCGCTGGCGCGTCGGGCATCGAACTGGCCTATCAAATGGCGCAGCAGGCGTTCATTCCCAAAGGCATCAACCGCATCCTGTTGGCCACCGACGGTGACTTCAACGTCGGCGTCAGCGACTTCGACAGCCTCAAGCAAATGGCTGTGGATAAACGCAAAACCGGGATATCCCTGACCACCCTGGGTTTCGGTGTGGATAACTACAATGAACACGTGATGGAGCAACTGGCCGACGCCGGCGACGGCAACTACGCCTACATCGACAACCTGCGCGAGGCGCGCAAAGTGCTGGTGGATCAACTCGGTTCGACCCTGGCGGTGGTGGCAAAAAACGTCAAATTGCAGGTGGAATTCAACCCGGCGCAGGTCAGTGAATATCGCCTGCTTGGCTACGAAAACCGCACCTTGAAGCGTGAGGATTTCAGCAATGACAAAGTCGATGCCGGTGAAGTAGGCGCAGGACACACCGTGACCGCGCTGTATGAAATTGTTCCGGCAGGTGAGCAGGGCTGGCTGGAACCGCTGCGCTACGGTAAATCGGAGAAGGTGGTTGCTGCGAAGGATGGAGAATTGGCGATGCTGCGTGTGCGTTATCAACAGCCTGAAGGTGGGAAAAGTCTGCTGATCGAGCGGCCGATTGCCAATAAGGTCGCACCGGCCAGCGAGGACCTGCGTTTCGCGGCGGCGGTGGCGGCGTTTTCCCAGCAGCTCAAGGACGCTCGCTACGCTGGCGACTTCGGCCTGAAAGACACCGAAGCACTGGCCCGTGGCGCTCGCGGCGACGACCGCTTCGGCTTGCGCAACGAGTTCGTGCAACTGGTGGAACTGGCGCAGAGCCTGCGCAGCTCAACCGCATCGAATACGCTGCCCACTGAGCGACGGATTGAATAGTGAGTCGTCTGAAAGGCTTCATCAGTCAGCTGTTTGCTTCACCAGACAGCCCGGCCGCCGGCAGCGATGAAACCCTGCTGGCGCGTTATCGCGAGGGCGACGGCGCGGCGTTCGAGATCTTGTACGCCCGCCATCGTCAGGGTTTGTATCGGTTTCTGCTTGGATTGAGCGGCAAACCGGAACTGGCTGACGAAGTGTTTCAGGACACCTGGCTGAGCCTGATCCGCAGCACGAGTCAGCCACAGGGACGGGCGACGTTTCGTACATGGCTGTTCCAGATTGCGCGCAATCGGCTGATCGATTACTGGCGCAAACACGGCGCACATCAGCCGCTGCACGACAGCTACGACGAACAGCTGCATGCGATTGGCGACGAGACCAATGATCCCGAACAATTACTGAACCTCAGCCGCGACAGCCAGCGCTTGGAAAGCGCTCTGCAAACCTTGCCTGCCGATCAGCGCGAAGTATTCCTGCTGCGTGCCCACGGCGACCTCGACCTGGCACAAATCGCCAGCCTCACCGAAACACCGCTGGAAACCGTCAAGAGCCGCTTGCGCTACGCCCAGCAAAAACTGCGTCGGCTGCTGGCCGAGGAGGTACTGACATGACTGACGCCCGCCAGACACCCGAAGATCCCGTGATCAAACATGTGCGCCAACAGCACAACGTTGAACCGCCGGCGCACCTTGATGCGTTCATCCTCAATGCTGCTAACCGCGAAACCCCGGTGCCCAAGCCAAGCCTGTGGCAACGCTGGCTGAAGGCCTGTCAGAAACTGCGCTGGCAGGTCGCCTTCGCCAGCCTGGTCGGTGTGGCACTGATGCTGTCGCTGGTGCCACACACGCCGGAACCACAACCGCAATTCGACTTCGCCCCGGCGGCCAAACCGGCCGCGCCATTGGCGCGCAAACAAGCCCCGGAAGCGCAATCACTGGCCGCTCCGCCCGCTGCGGCCATGTCCGCGCCGGCACCGATGATGGAAATGGCCGAGCCGATGCAAAGCGACGCGATCAGCGCCGACGAAGCCAGACTCAGCAAACGCGCCGCCCCCCCGGCCAACGGCCTGGATGAGCAACTGCGCGAAGTCCTGCGCCTGCGCGACTCCGGCCAGTCGCAAGCCGCTGACGCGCTATACAACAACCTGCACAAACGCTACCCCGGCGTGGACCTCGACCGGCGACTCGAAAAAATCCGCCAGAACTGACCGCTTGTTCACCCAGCCATTTGGCATTGCCCGGCAAAAACGCGCACTATCGGGCCATGGCTGAAGCGCTGGAGAACAAAGTGGCAGCAAAAATCGACCGCATCGCCCAACTCCTCAACTGCCCGCAGAAGGGCGAGGAGATGCGGCGCGCGATTACCGAGGCGCGCAAGGAGTTTCTGCTGAACCAGTCGGAAGAAGACGTCGTGGAAGAAGACGAGGTTTTTGAGGAGGTTGGGGAAGAAGAGGAAGACGACGATTACGATGAGTTTGACTGGACGACGGAGTGACCGTCGTTGCATGAAACACCGCGCCCACAAAAAAGCCCCGGACCATCACAGTCCGGGGCTTTCTCGTTTCAATTCATGGCGCACCAGGCGGGATTCGAACCCACGACCCCTGCCTTCGGAGGGCAGTACTCTATCCAGCTGAGCTACTGGTGCAGCGGGCGACATCATACCTAGGTCGGCTCGGGGCGTCCATGCCGGGTTTTGGCGGGTTTTGTCAGTGCGCGTGTCGGTGTGAAACGCTGCATTCCTTAAAGCTGTAACGTCCTGCAAAACCCTCGCTTGGCGCTTTTTCCTGGCTGATCTATGGTTTGGCTGCGGCCGGGGCTTTTTGCTCGTTGATCTGAAAAAACCAGCAAACGCTGGGATTTTGTTCTTTTTTTCGAACGACCTATTGTCCTTTACCCCCTTTGCTCCTACGATCCGTTTGAGATTTCAAACGCTCTTTGACGGGGTGTGGATGCGCAGATGCTGTGAATAACGCACGATCGCTGCGCCTCACCCGGTAGATGATTTCCCTGACGGCAGCCTTGCGAGGCGCCTTTCTACAATCATAATTTTGCTCCGCGCAGGCCGCGGTGCTGTTAAGGAAAGCCGACATGCAGCTTAAAGATACCCAGTTGTTCCGCCAGCAAGCCTTCATTGATGGCGCTTGGGTCGATGCGGACAACGGTCAGACGATCAAGGTCAACAACCCGGCCACCGGCGAAATTCTCGGCACCGTGCCGAAAATGGGCGCCGCCGAAACCCGCCGTGCCATCGAAGCCGCTGACAAAGCGCTGCCGGCCTGGCGTGCACTGACCGCCAAGGAGCGTGCAGGCAAGCTGCGTCGCTGGTTCGAACTGATGATCGAGAACCAGGACGACCTCGCGCGTCTGATGACCCTCGAGCAGGGCAAGCCGCTGGCCGAAGCCAAGGGCGAAATCGTTTACGCCGCTTCGTTCATCGAGTGGTTCGCCGAAGAAGCCAAGCGCATCTACGGCGACGTGATCCCGGGCCACCAGCCGGACAAGCGCCTGATCGTGATCAAGCAGCCGATCGGTGTGACTGCAGCGATCACCCCGTGGAACTTCCCGGCGGCGATGATCACCCGTAAAGCCGGCCCTGCGCTGGCCGCCGGTTGCACCATGGTGCTCAAGCCTGCGTCGCAAACCCCATTCTCCGCCTTCGCACTGGCTGAACTGGCGCAGCGCGCCGGCATCCCTAAAGGTGTGTTCAGCGTGGTCTCCGGCAGCGCCGGCGACATCGGCAGCGAACTGACCAGCAACCCGATCGTGCGCAAGCTGTCCTTCACCGGCTCGACCGAAATCGGCCGTCAGCTGATGTCCGAATGCGCCAAGGACATCAAGAAAGTCTCGCTGGAACTGGGCGGCAACGCGCCGTTCATCGTGTTCGACGACGCGGACCTGGATAAGGCCGTCGAAGGCGCGATCATTTCCAAATACCGCAACAATGGCCAGACCTGCGTCTGCGCCAACCGTCTGTACATTCAGGATTCGGTCTACGACGCGTTCGCCGAGAAGCTGAAAGTGGCGGTGGCCAAGCTGAAGATCGGCAACGGTCTGGAAGAAGGCACCACCACTGGCCCGCTGATCGACGAAAAAGCCGTGGCCAAGGTGCAAGAGCATATCGCTGACGCCGTGGCCAAAGGCGCCACCGTGCTGGCCGGTGGCAAGCCGATGGAAGGCAACTTCTTCGAGCCAACCATCCTGACCAACGTGCCGAAAGACGCGGCTGTCGCCAAGGAAGAAACCTTCGGCCCGCTGGCGCCGCTGTTCCGCTTCAAAGACGAAGCCGAAGTGATCGCCATGTCCAACGACACCGAGTTCGGTCTGGCGTCGTACTTCTACGCTCGTGACCTCGGTCGTGTGTTCCGCGTGGCGGAAGCGCTGGAATATGGCATGGTCGGCGTCAACACCGGGCTGATCTCCAACGAAGTCGCGCCGTTTGGCGGCATCAAGGCCTCGGGCCTGGGCCGTGAGGGCTCCAAGTACGGCATCGAAGATTACCTGGAAATCAAATACCTCTGCCTTGGCATCTAAGCCTCGGTAGAAGATCGCTGTAAACGCAAAGGGCACGAGAGCGCTGTCCCTTTGCGTCGTTTCAAACCGGAATTTTCTCTGCGGCCGGGAACGCCGTGGCAGTCGATCATCGCATGCTGCCACCGCCGATTCCTCCCGCTTAATCCTTGAACCACGCCGCCCGATGAGCGGTGAATGAGGACTGTAATGAGCAAGACTAACGCTGAACTGATGGCCCGTCGTACCGCAGCTGTTCCACGTGGTGTTGGCCAGATTCACCCGATCTTCGCTGAGTCGGCGAAGAACGCTACCGTGACTGACGTTGAAGGTCGTGAATTCATCGACTTCGCCGGCGGTATCGCTGTGCTGAACACCGGCCACGTGCACCCGAAAATCATCGCCGCCGTGACCGAACAGCTGAACAAGCTGACCCACACCTGCTTCCAGGTACTGGCCTACGAGCCGTACGTTGAGCTGTGCGAAAAGATCAACGCCAAGGTGCCAGGTGATTTCGCCAAGAAAACCCTGCTGGTGACCACCGGTTCCGAAGCCGTGGAAAACGCCGTGAAAATCGCCCGTGCCGCCACTGGCCGCGCTGGCGTGATCGCCTTCACCGGTGCCTACCACGGTCGCACCATGATGACCCTGGGCCTGACCGGTAAGGTCGTGCCTTACTCGGCCGGCATGGGCCTGATGCCAGGCGGCATCTTCCGCGCGCTGTACCCGAACGAACTGCACGGTGTGAGCATCGACGACTCGATCGCTTCCATCGAACGCATCTTCAAGAACGACGCCGAGCCGAAAGACATCGCCGCGATCATCATCGAGCCTGTGCAGGGTGAAGGTGGTTTCTACGTCGCGCCGAAAGAATTCATGAAGCGTCTGCGTGCCCTGTGCGACCAGCACGGCATCCTGCTGATCGCTGACGAAGTGCAGACCGGCGCTGGCCGTACCGGCACCTTCTTCGCCATGGAACAGATGGGCGTTGCTGCCGATCTGACCACCTTCGCCAAATCCATCGCTGGCGGCTTCCCGCTGGCCGGTGTCTGCGGCAAAGCCGAATACATGGACGCCATCGCTCCGGGCGGCCTGGGTGGCACCTACGCCGGTAGCCCGATCGCTTGCGCTGCGGCGCTGGCCGTAATGGAAGTGTTCGAAGAAGAGCAACTGCTGGATCGCTGCAAGGCTGTCGGCGAGCGTCTGGTAACCGGTCTGAAGGCCATCCAGGCCAAGTACCCGGTGATCGGTGAAGTGCGTGCGCTGGGCGCGATGATCGCGGTCGAGCTGTTCGAAAACGGCGACAGCCACAAGCCAAACCCGACCGCCGTTGCGGCTGTGGTGGCCAAGGCGCGCGACAAGGGCCTGATCCTGCTGTCCTGCGGCACCTACGGCAACGTGCTGCGCGTTCTCGTACCGCTGACCTCGCCGGACGAGCAACTGGACAAAGGCCTGGCGATCATCGAAGAGTGCTTCTCGGAGCTGTAATTCCGGGCACTGTGTGATCTGATCGAGAAAAACCCGCTTCGGCGGGTTTTTTTATGCCTCGGAAACCCTTTTGCGCTGTATCGATAGGCCAGCATTGGCTAAGGTTCAGGCATTGCAAGGGAGAGCGCGCATGACCGCCGTTGATTTACCCGCCGTACCCCGAGTGCTGATTGCCGAGGCCGATCCGTGGTCTCGTGACCTGCTTAAACAAGTGTTGCTCAACGTGCGCTGTGATGCGCGGCTGGACTTGTGTGCCGATGGCCAGCAAGCCATGTCGTTACTCAGCGAAGTGCCTTATGACCTGGCCATTGTCGATTGGGAGTTGCCCGGTATCGATGGCTTGAGCGTGCTGCGCAGCGTGCGCCAGCGCAAACGCAATCCGCCGCTGCCGTTCATTCTGATGAGCAGTCGCAACGACAGCGCCAGCGTGCGCGAAGCCATCCCGTTGGCGCCGACGGCCTATCTGACCAAACCGCTGAACATGGAAAGTCTGACCGAGCGGCTGCAGGGTTTGCTGCTGAATGCGGGTGAAGAGGTGTTCTGCGAAGTGCCGACGCTGGCGCCGGGCATGACCTTGTCGGTGTTCCTTGAGCGGCGTCGCGAGCAGGCCGACGGCGCGCCATTGATGACCGATGTGCAAGTGGCGGTCAAACGCAGCCTCAACCCCAATGGCCTCGACCTGAAGCTTCTGGAAGAAGAGATCCGCACCGATCCGCAGATCACCGCCGTACTGATCGCCGCCGCCAACAGCGCGGCGCAGCACCATGGCGCAGCGGTACAGACCCTCGGGCAGGCGCTGCATCGGCTCGGCACGGGGCAGAGCATGAACCTGATCCTCGGCCTGGCGCTCAAACGCAGCGCCAAGCTCAGTGACCCATGCCTGGCGGACTACGCCGAGCGCTACTGGGGGCTGTCGCTGCACACGGCGGAATACGCGCGTACGCTGGCGCGCCTGCTCGATCTGGATCAGGAACGTTGCTACTGCGCGGGCATGCTGCATCGTCTCGGTGACCTGGCGTTGCTGCGTTGTTTGCAGGAGTGGAAGCAGGCTGGCGGCGAGCTGGATGAGTGGGAGGAGGTCGGTGACGCGCTGGCGGAGTTTGGCGCGGCCTACGGTTCGGCGCTGCGTACACGCTGGCGCCTGCCGCTGGAGCTGCGCGAGTTGATTGCGTCGGTCTACCAGCTCGGTGGCGGGGTCTATTCCCGGGAAGCGTTGGTGATGAACATGGCGGCGCAGATGGCCCGTCTGACCGAGCATGAGGGCATTGAGGAGCTGGCCAGGAGTCGTACGGCGCGGCTGCTGAAGATCGGGCTGCCGGAATTGATGCGGATGCGTAAGTAATCTGACTTTTCACAAAACCCTGTGGGAGCGGGCTTGCTCGCGAAGGCGGTGTATCAGCCAACATAAATGCTGAATGACCTACCACCTTCGCGAGCAAGTCCGCTCCCACATTAGATATTTGGGTGGCTGAAATTCTGGATCAGGCAGAAATGATCCGATTCTTGCCCTGCCGTTTTGCCTCGTACATGGCCGCATCCGCTCTGGCGAACAGGCTCTCGAGACTGTCGTCGCCATCCCTGAGGCTGGTCAGGCCCTGGCTGACGGTGATGCCGAATGTCTGCCCCTCGTGGTTGAAACTCAGGCGCTGAATCTCCTGCTGCAGCCGCTCGGCCACTTGCAGCGCCATGTCCGGTGCGCAACCGGGAAACACCGCAGCGAACTCCTCGCCGCCAATGCGCCCGAACAGATCGCCCCGGCGTAACGAGGCGCGCCCGCATTCGGCGATGCGCTGCAGCACGTTGTCACCCGCCGGGTGGCCGTAACTGTCGTTGATCTGCTTGAAGTCATCGATGTCCAGCAGCAGAAAGGCTAGAGGTGCACCTTGCAGGCGTGCCTCTTCGAACTCGCGGTTGGCGCATTCGAAGAAATGGCGGCGGTTGCTGCTCTGGGTCAGCACGTCGGTGGTCGCCAGGCGATGCAGCTCGGTTTCCATGTGCTTCTTGTCGGTGATGTCTTCGGCGATGCCGACGATGATCACCGGTTGCCCGGGTTCGTCCTGACGGTTGATGAAGCACTTGTCGCTGAGCCAGCGGACCTGACCGTCGGCGGCGATGATCCGGTACTCGCGGTCTTCCACCGCGCCCTTGTGCAGCACTTCGGCAAGACTGCGTTCGGCGTAATCCAGGTCGTCGGGGTAGATGCTGTCGCGCCACTGGTTGTAGTCGGCCAGCAACAGGCCTGCGGAGCGACCGAAAATCCGCTCGTAGGCAGGGCTGACATACAGCACCTGACGGGTTTCCCAATTGAACGCCCAGAGCACCGCGTTGACGCTCACCAGTAATGAACTGAACAGTTGTTCGCGCTCGCTCAGCCGGGCGACTTCGCCTTGAGCGTGCATCAGCGCCATCAGGGTTTGCGCGGCCTCGGGCCACTGCGCAAGGGATGAGTCTTTTTGATTGTTGTTGACCATCGGCACGTTTCTCAAAAGGTGTGCCGCAATTTCGACAACGGCCACAGTACAGCCCGCCGGGGTGGCGAAGTGTCTTTGAGATAGGGCTTTCGGTGCTAAGTTCCGCGCTTTTGTAGAGAGGAAGCCTGCTCCCGCCGGGCGGTAGAAATGACGCGTTTCAGCAATGAGAACGCGTCGACAAATTTGCGGTAGCTGCGCTACCGATCGGGGATGAATCCCCTCGCCACAGGGGATTCGTTCATGGCGGTCAGGCTGCGGCGGGGCGCAGCGAGTAGGTTTTCAGCTGGTCGGCGAATTCACGCAGGGACTGGATGCCGCTGGCTTCAGCCTCGTGCACCCATTCCTTGATGGCGGCGAGCATGTCGTGGCCATTGGCGCTGGTCTTGACCCAGATCTGCTGCAGGGCCAGACGTTTCTCGTAAATGACCTTCAGCGCCTGGCTGTGCTCGAGCATGTTCTGGATGCGCAAGTGATGACGGTCTTCCAGCAGGCTGGTTTCCCGCGACAGCAGGCGCTTGGCCCGATGGAATTGATGGCGTACCGAATGATCGACCTTGTCCAGCTCCTGCTTGACCAGCGGGCCGATCACCAATTTGCGGTACTGGGCCATGATCTGGAAGCGGTTGTTGAGGATCGCCATGGCGGTGTCCATGTCCAGATGGCCCTTGCCTTCGACGCGGTGGGCGATCGGTGCCACACGCTGCACCTTGGCCAGCCTGAAGAAGCTGAAGACCTTGATCCACGCCCAGCCGAGGTCGAACTCCCACTTCTTCACCGACAGCTTGGCCGAGTTGGGGTAGGTGTGATGGTTGTTGTGCAGTTCTTCGCCGCCGATCAGGATGCCCCACGGCACCAGATTGGTCGCCGCGTCGCGGCATTCGAAGTTGCGGTAGCCGATGGCGTGACCCAGACCGTTGACCACGCCGGCAGCCCAGACCGGGATCCACATCATCTGGATCGCCCAGATGGTGATGCCGATGGTGCCGAACAGCAGCAGGTCGATGACGCCCATGATCGCCACGCCCAGCAACGGGTAGCGGCTGTAGAGGTTGCGCTCGATCCAGTCTTCGGGGCAGTTTTTGCCGTAGATGCGCAGGGTCTCCGGGTTCTCGGCTTCGGCGCGATACAGCTCGGCGCCTTTGCGCAGCACGGTGGACAGACCCTTGATGACCGGGCTGTGCGGATCATCTTCGGTTTCGCATTTGGCGTGGTGTTTGCGGTGGATGGCAGTCCACTCGCGGGTGTTCTGCGCCGTGGTCAGCCACAGCCAGAAACGGAAAAAGTGTTTCAGGCCGGCATTCAGCTCGAGCGAGCGATGGGCCGAGTAACGGTGCAGATAGACCGTGACGGCGACAATTGTCACGTGGGTCATCAGCAGGGTGACCGCGACCAGAGACCAGGCCGACAAGCCAAGAAAACCTTCGTACCACATAGGCTATAGGGCCCTCGATAAAGATAAAAACAGCCGTTGCATTATCACCAAGCACACAGATAAAACCAGTCGCCCTTTCAGATAAGAGTCTCTGGATGTTTCTTGACCTATAATTCCAACCTTTTTTGTAGGGACATGGACAGCCGAATGCCTGCCACTTACCGCGATGCCTTGCGTGCAGCGCTGCTTTACCTGTTGCTTGCCGTGGTCTGGCTGCAGGGAACTGGTTACTTATTGAACAGTTTCTTTGATGAGTCTGTCGATCTGCAGCGATGGCAACTGATCAACGGTTACGTCTGGGCTGCCGTCAGCGCTGGCCTGATTTTCCTGGCACGGGCCAGATTGTGCGAATTTCTCGGCATTGGTGCGCGGCTACGCGAGCGTCAGTCTGACCGTGAACGCTTGCGTCAGGCGGCAGCCGTGTTCGATTGCACCCGCGAAGGGGTGCTGGTCACCAACCGTCAGGGCCTGATCGTGCACGTCAACCGTGCGTTCATGGAAATCACCGGCTACCAGTACGACGAAGTTCTCGGCCATCAGCCAAGCCTGTTCAAGTCCGGCCACCATCCGCCGGGCTTTTACCAGGCGATGTTCGCCACGCTGGAGAGCGAGGGCGAATGGAGCGGTGAGATCTGGAACCGACGCAAGAGCGGCGAGATTTATCCACAGTGGCAGACCATCCGCGTGATTCACGATGATCAGGGCCGGCTCAGCCACTACGTGGCGGTGTTTTCCGACATCAGTGCGATCAAGGACTCCGAACACGAACTCAAGCACCTTGCCCACCACGATCCGCTGACCGACCTGCCGAATCGCCTGTTGTTCAGCGACCGCGCCGAGCAGGCGCTGGCCTCGGCGCAGATCCACAAGCGTGGCTGCGCCCTGCTGATGATCGATCTGGATCACTTCAAGATGATCAACGACAGCCTCGGGCACAACGTCGGCGATCGCCTGCTCAAAGCGGTGGCGGCGCGCCTGCAGGACCTGTTCGGCCCCGGAATCACCCTGGCACGGCTCGGCGGTGACGAATTCGCGGTGCTGGCGGAAAGTTGTCCACAACTGGTTCAGGCAGCGGCGCTGGCCCAGCGCATTCTCGATGCGCTGAAGGAGCCGTTCAGCATCGAGCGGCATCAGCTGTTCATCAACGCCAGTATCGGTATCAGCCTGTTCCCCAGTGATGCATTGAGTGCCGATCAATTGCTGCGCAATGCCGACGCCGCGCTGTTCAAGGCCAAGAGCAGCGGACGCAACGGTTACGCGTTGTACACCGAAGAACTGACCGCGCATGCGCAGCAACGGGTGGAGATCGCCTTCGAGCTACGCCGCGCGCTGGAGCAACAGGAGCTGCGGGTCTATTACCAACCGGTTCACGATTTGCGCAGCAGTCGCCTGATCGGCGTCGAAGCGCTGGTGCGCTGGCAGCACCCACAGCGGGGGTTGGTGTCGCCGGCGGAATTCATTCCGATTGCCGAACGCACCGGGCTGATTGCCGAGATCGACGCCTGGGTGATGCGCCAGGCGTGTTCGCAGATGTGTCAATGGCAGCAGGCCGGGATTGTGTTGTCGTTTGTCGCGGTGAATGTGTCGTCGCGCCTGTTTGCCCGGCGTGAGCTGTATCAGCAGGTGGCGCAGGTGCTGCACGAGACCGGGCTGGATCCGGCGTATCTGGAGCTGGAAGTCACCGAAAGCGCGGTGATGGATGACCCGGAAGTGGCGCTGGAGCAGATGCATCGCTTGCGTGAATTGGGCATTCGCTTGGCCATCGATGACTTTGGCACTGGGTACTCGTCGTTGTTGCGGCTCAAGCGCTTGCCGGTGCAGAAGCTCAAGATCGATCAGGGTTTTGTCGCCGGTCTGCCGTGGGACGAGGACGACGCAGCCATCGTTCGCGTGATCGTCGCCCTGGCTCGCAGCATGGGCATGCAGGTGCATGCCGAAGGCATCGAGCAGGCCGAGCAGGCGGCGTTTCTGCTGGAGCAGGAATGTGATCTGGGGCAGGGGTACTGGTTTGGGCGGCCGGTGTCGGCGGGGGAGATTGATTGGGCGAAAGCCCCTGTTATCGGTTAACAGTCCTGTCATGGCTGACACAAAAACCTGTGGTGAGGGGATTCATCCCCGATGGGTCGCGCAGCGGCCCTGAAAAACAGGGACTGCTACGCAGTCCATCGGGGATGAATCCCTCACTACAAGGTTTCATACAGGCTTCAAACTCGTTGAACACCGCGCAAACCCTTGCCCCGTCAGATAATGTTTTCTAGTTATATAAACATTCTTAAATAGTCTTTTTAAGAATATCTGCGCCTCTCTTATATTGCTCCCACGCCGAACGCAGTGCCGCCCACTGCCAGGCACATCCCATTCAAAGGAGCAGCACCATGAGCGCATCCCTTCGCAGCGTTGACGGTCAGGACGAAACCACCATCTTGCGTGAAATCCAGAGCGCCCTGCGCGATCTGCGGTTTGGCGCGGTGGAGATCACTGTGCACAACGCCCAGGTCGTGCAGATCGAACGCAAAGAGAAATTCCGTTTGCAGCAGCCGGGTAACAAGCCGAGCTGAAAAAGATCGCAGCCTGCGCCAGCTTTTGCAGGGGGCTGTGCGCAAGCGCTGGCGCAGGCGGCGATCTTTGAATGAGCAACCCGATTCCAGCAACACATAAGAAAAAGCCACCACCAAGAATTCCAGGAGCTTTCACCATGTCGTCGATTCGCCGTTACGCTTTGGCCGCTCTGGCCAGTGCTGTGTTTGCCGGTTCCGCGGTTGCCAAGGATTACGAACTGCTCAATGTGTCGTACGACCCGACGCGCGAGCTGTATCAGGACTACAACGCCGAATTCATCAAGTTCTGGCAGAAGGATCATGCCGGCGACACCGTGAAAATCCAGCAGTCCCACGGTGGTTCGGGCAAGCAGGGCCGGGCGGTGATCGACGGTCTGCGCGCCGACGTCGTGACCCTGGCACTGGCCGGCGACATCGACGAAATCGCCAAGCTCGGCAAGACCCTGCCGGCCGACTGGCAGAAGCGTCTGCCGGACGCCAGCACCCCGTACACCTCGACCATCGTGTTCCTGGTGCGCAAGGGCAACCCGAAAGGCATCAAGGACTGGGGCGACCTGGTCAAGAACGACGTCTCGGTGATCACCCCGAACCCGAAAACCTCCGGCGGTGCGCGCTGGAACTTCCTCGCCGCGTGGGCCTATGGCCTGAAAGCCAACGGCGGCAGCGAAGAAAAAGCCAAAGAATACGTACAGACCCTGTTCAAGCACGTTCCCGTGCTGGACACCGGCGCCCGTGGCTCGACCATCACCTTCGTCAACAACGGTCAGGGTGACGTATTGCTGGCCTGGGAAAACGAAGCGTTCCTGGCACTGAAAGAAGATGGCGGCGCCGACAAGTTCGACATCGTTGTGCCTTCGCTGTCGATCCTTGCCGAGCCACCGGTGGCGGTGGTCGACAAGAATGCCGAGAAAAAGGGCAACGAACAGATTGCCGAAGCTTACTTGAAGCACCTGTACAGCCCGGCCGGTCAGGAGATCGCCGCGAAGAACTTCTACCGTCCACGCGACAAGGACGTGGCGGCGAAGTACGCCCAGCAGTTCCCGAAACTGGAACTGGTGACCATCGACAAGGACTTCGGCGGCTGGAAATCCGCACAACCGAAGTTCTTCAACGACGGTGGCGTGTTCGACCAGATCTATCAGGCGCAGTAATCTCACTCGAAACGAGCCTGAAGTTCAGGCACAAAACATGTGGGAGCGAGCCTGCTCGCGAAGGCGGTATTTCAGGCGACAGGGATGTTGACTGATACTCCCTCTTCGCGAGCAAGCCCGCTCCCACATTGATGCGTTTTCAACCAAGGACTTTTATGTCGCGTCGTATCTCCCCCGTCATACCCGGCTTCGGGCTGACGCTGGGCTACACCTTGGTGTACCTCAGCCTGATTGTGCTTATCCCGCTGGCGGCGATGTTCGTCCACGCCGCCCAACTCACCTGGGATCAGTTCTGGACGATCATCACCGCGCCACGCGTGCTGGCAGCGTTGAAGCTGAGCTTCGGCACCGCGCTGTGTGCGGCGATCATCAACGGCATCATCGGTACGCTATTGGCCTGGGTGCTGGTGCGCTACACCTTCCCCGGGCGCAAGGTGATCGACGCGATGATCGACCTGCCGTTCGCCCTGCCGACGGCGGTGGCCGGTATCGCCCTGACCGCGCTGTACACCCCGACCGGTCTGGTCGGCCAGTTTGCCGCCGACCTCGGTTTCAAGATCGCCTACACCCCGTTGGGCATCACCCTCGCCCTGACTTTCGTGACCCTGCCGTTCGTGGTGCGCACGGTGCAGCCGGTACTGGCTGACATTCCCCGTGAAGTCGAAGAGGCCGCTGCCTGCCTCGGTGCGAAACCTTTGCAGGTGTTCCGCCATATCCTCTTGCCAGCGCTGTTGCCCGCCTGGCTGACCGGTTTTGCCCTGGCGTTCGCCCGCGGTGTCGGTGAGTACGGCTCGGTGATTTTCATCGCCGGCAACATGCCGATGAAAACCGAGATCCTGCCGCTGCTGATCATGGTCAAACTCGACCAGTACGATTACACCGGTGCCACTTCCATCGGCGTGCTGATGCTGGTGGTTTCCTTCGTCCTGTTGCTGCTGATCAACTTGCTGCAGCGGCGCATCGAAACCCCATAAGGAGGCGCGAACCATGTCCCAATCGTCTATTGCGGCCGCGTCCTCGGCCAACGCTGCACGCCGTGGCAGCGCTACTTCGCGGCGCGTGCTGATCGGTCTCGGCTGGCTGATCTTTTTCCTGTTTCTGGTACTGCCGCTGTTCATCGTGGTCTCGCAGGGTCTGAAGAACGGCCTCGGCGCATTCTTCACGGCGATCTTCGAACCGGACGCCTTGTCGGCACTGAAACTCACGGTGATCGCCGTGCTGATTTCGGTGCCGCTGAACCTGGTGTTCGGCGTCAGCGCTGCGTGGTGCGTGAGCAAATATTCGTTCCGCGGCAAGAGCATGCTGGTGACGCTGATCGACCTGCCGTTCTCGGTGTCGCCGGTGATCGCAGGTCTGGTCTACGTGCTGATGTTCGGCGCTCAGGGCCTGTTCGGGCCGTGGCTGCAGGATCACGACATCCAGATCGTCTTCGCCCTGCCGGGCATCGTGCTGGCGACGATCTTCGTCACCGTGCCGTTCGTGGCCCGTGAGCTGATCCCGCTGATGCAGGAACAAGGCACGCAGGAAGAAGAAGCCGCGCGGCTGCTCGGCGCTAATGGCTGGCAGATGTTCTGGCATGTCACCGTCCCCAACATCAAGTGGGGGCTGATCTATGGCGTGGTGCTGTGTACCGCGCGGGCCATGGGTGAGTTCGGTGCGGTGTCGGTGGTTTCCGGGCACATTCGCGGGGTGACCAACACCTTGCCGCTGCACGTTGAGATCCTCTACAACGAATACAACCACGTGGCCGCGTTCGCTGTGGCGAGCCTGTTGCTGATCCTGGCGCTCTTCATCCTGCTGCTCAAGCAGTGGAGCGAAAACCGTATCAACCGCCTGCGCGCCAGCGCCGCGGAGGAATAATTCATGTCGATCGAAGTGCGTAACGTCAGCAAGAATTTCAATGCGTTCAAGGCGCTGGACAACATCAGCCTGGACATTCACAGCGGTGAACTGGTGGCGCTGCTTGGCCCGTCCGGTTGTGGCAAGACCACGCTGCTGCGGATCATCGCCGGCCTGGAAACCCCGGATCAGGGCAACATCGTGTTTCACGGCGAAGACGTCTCCGGCCACGACGTGCGTGATCGCAACGTCGGTTTCGTGTTCCAGCACTACGCGCTGTTCCGGCACATGACGGTATTCGACAACGTCGCGTTCGGCCTGCGCATGAAACCGAAAAACCAGCGCCCGAGTGAAAGCCAGATCGCGACCAAGGTCCACGAACTGCTGAACATGGTGCAGCTGGACTGGTTGTCGGATCGCTACCCGGAACAACTGTCCGGTGGTCAGCGTCAGCGTATCGCCCTCGCGCGCGCGTTGGCGGTTGAACCGAAGGTGCTGCTGCTCGACGAGCCGTTCGGCGCTCTCGACGCCAAGGTGCGTAAAGAACTGCGCCGCTGGCTCGCACGCCTGCACGAAGACATCAACCTGACCTCGGTGTTCGTGACCCACGACCAGGAAGAAGCGATGGAAGTCGCCGACCGCATCGTGGTGATGAACAAGGGCGTGATCGAGCAGATCGGCTCACCGGGCGACGTCTACGAAAACCCGGCCAGCGATTTCGTTTATCACTTCCTCGGCGACTCGAACCGCTTGCTGCTCAGCGACGACAACCATGTGCTGTTCCGTCCGCACGAAGTGTCGTTGTCCAAGCATGAACTGGAAGATCACCACGCCGCGGAAGTGCGCGATATTCGCCCGTTGGGTGCGACCACGCGGGTGACGTTGAAGGTGGAAGGGCAGACCGATCTGATCGAGGCCGAAGTGGTGAAGGATCACGACAGCCTGATCGGACTGGCCAAGGGTGAAACGCTGTTCTTCAAGCCGAAGGTCTGGCAGAAAGTCGCCAGTCTTTAAGATCAAAAGCTTCGCGAGCAGGCTCGCTCCCACAGGGAAATACATTCCAAATGTGGGAGCGAGCCTGCTCGCGAATGCGATCTACACAGCCGCACGATTCGGATTGACCCGCACCACCCCCGCCCGCGCCTCGATCTGCTCTTTCAACTCATGCCGCATGCCGAGCAGGAACGCCACTTCGGCCACGACAAACAGCGGCCCGACAATCAGCCCGCTCACGTCATCGACGAACGCCGGTTTGCGCCCCTCGTAGTGGTGCCCGACAAACTGGATCACCCAGCCGATCACAAACATCGCCAGCCCGCTGCTCAGCCAGACCATGGTGCTCTGCTGCGCCAGCGTGTGCCCGGCCCAGACCGACAGCCCCATCAACAGCGTCATCAGCACGCCCAGCTTCAGTTCCAGGCGCAGGTAGAACCACGCCGACGCCAGCGCCAGCAGCACCGCCGGAGAGATCCACAAGCCGCCCAGTGACCATTCTGGTCGCGACAGCAACACCGCCACCGCCACCACGATCAGCGGAATGCCGATAAAGTGGCTGGCGATGTTGCGCGGGTCGCGGTGGTAGGCGGCGTATTGACTGAGATGGTCGACGAGGCTTTTCATTGTTGTTCCTCCTGTAGGGTGCGTGCAGCATGCCTCGGGTTCGGCGTTCGCTCTGTCAGGCAGGCGACAATTGGGAGTGATCATGGATAAGCGTTCACGGCTGCTGACCGGGCAATGGTTCAGTCATCTGCCGGCATCCTTTCAGGATAGTCTGTTGGCGGCGGCCCGGGAGCGGCGGCTGACGGCGGGGCAGCGCCTGTTCCAGCGCGGTGATCCGCCCTGCGGCCTGTACGCGGTGCTCGACGGCGCGATCCGAATCGGCGCGGTGAGCGAGCAGGGCAAGGAGGCGTTGCTGAGCCTGGTGGAGGCGCCGCACTGGTTCGGCGAAATCTGCCTGTTCGACGGCCAGCCACGCACTCATGATGCGTATGCGGTCGGGCCGTGCAGCCTGCTGAATATCCCGCAGGCCACGCTGCTGAAAATCCTCGACGAACAGCCGGTGTACTGGCGCCATCTGGCATTGCTGATGAGCCACAAACTGCGCCTGACCTTTATCAATCTCGAACAGTTGAGCCTGCTGCCGGCCCCGGCACGCCTGGCGCATCGCTTGCTGATGATCGCCGAGGGCTACGGTGAAATCGATGCGCCACGCCGGGTGCTGCAACTGCCGCAGGAGCAGCTGGCGTCGATGCTGTCGCTGTCACGGCAGACCACCAACCAGATCCTCAAGGATCTGCAGGGGCAGGGGATTATCGGGTTGGGGTATGGCGAGATCGAGATTCTCGATGCCGAGCGATTGCGCGCGCTGGCCACAATTTGACGGGCACCTGAGATCCCCTGTGGGAGCGAGCCTGCTCGCGAAAGCGGTGGGTCATTCAACGGTGATGTCGAGTGAACCGACGCCTTCGCGAGCAGGCTCGCTCCCACATTTTTGATCTGTGTTGATTCAGGAGCCGCGATAGGTCGAGAAACCATAAGGGCTGAGCAGCAACGGGATGTGGTAGTGCTGGTCAGTCTGCTTCACTTGGAAAATCACCGGAATCTCCGGGAAAAACGTCTCGCGCTTGTTCTTCTCGAAATACTCGCCGGTCTTGAACACCACCCGGTATTCGCCTGCCTCGAAAGGCTGTTTGGCCGGGAACAGTTCGGCGATGCGTCCCTGCTCGTTGGTGGTGCCTTGGGCCAGTGGCTGCCAGTTCTGGCCGACGTGTTTTTCCAGGGTCACGTTGACGCCCGGCGAGGGCAGGCCGTTTTCCAGGTTGAGCACGTGCACGCTCAGCGGGTTGCCGGCGGCCAGCGCCAGGCTGGAGAAGGCACTCAGGCCGAGTGCAGCGAAGGTCATGCGCAGGGTGGTCATGGTCAGTCTCCTTAGTGGGAACGGGTAATGGTCAGGCCGGCCTTTTCGGCGGCCTTGATGGCACAGCTTTCGTCTTGCTCGCCGCCGCCGGAACCGGCCACGCCCATGGCGCCGACCAGTT
This sequence comes from Pseudomonas sp. LAMO17WK12:I5, assembly GCF_900215165.1. Taxonomy (NCBI): domain Bacteria; kingdom Pseudomonadati; phylum Pseudomonadota; class Gammaproteobacteria; order Pseudomonadales; family Pseudomonadaceae; genus Pseudomonas; species Pseudomonas sp. LAMO17WK12:I5. The sequence continues at coordinate 92,952 of NZ_OBDS01000004.1, forward strand.
CATCAGCGGCGAACAACGGAATCCCGCCGCCGAGCAACAGCAGCTCATCGAGGGTGTTGAGGTTGGCGGTCTCCGGATTACTGCGGGCGCGTTCGGCGAACAGCCGGGTCGGGGTTTTCGTCGACAGCGCGGTGTAGGCCTTGCGCTGGCTGGCAGCGGTGTTGTGCGGGCCGACGCCGTCGCCGCGCAGGGTCACCAGCAAGTTGCCGCCACGGTCGAGCACCGATACCGTGGCGGTGCAATTGCTCAGCGCCGTGTCGGCCAGCAGGCGTGCGGTTTTCAGATCGAGGTCAGCGTGGCGCGGCAGTTCAGGGGCGGCGAAAACACTGACGCTGAGGCCGAGGGCAAGGCTGGCTGCAAGGTATTTGACGGTCATGGACAGGCTCCAAAAACGAAGGACATCACCTTAGCCGCCGCTCTTCGTCAGAACCCCGTCAGTCGGATTACAAGTTTGTAATGGGCAACGCCGCCGAAGGCGCCTAGCCTGTGTGCTTGATCAATTGAGGTGTGCCATGCGTTTGCTGGTCGTAGAAGATGAAGCCAAAACCGCGAATTTCCTGGCCAAGGGCTTGGGCGAATCGGGATTTGCCGTGGACGTGGCGCTCAATGGTCTCGATGGGCGCTATTTCATCGAGCAGCAGGAATATGACCTGATCATCCTCGACGTGATGCTGCCGGGCCTCAATGGCTGGCAACTGCTGCAACTGATCCGCCAGCGCGGCGCCACGCCGGTGCTGTTCCTCACCGCCAAGGACGCCATCGAAGACCGCGTGCGCGGCCTCGAACTCGGCGCCGATGATTACTTGCTCAAACCCTTCGCCTTCGCCGAATTGCTCGCGCGGGTGCGCACGCTGCTGCGGCGTGGGCCGCTGCGCGAGGCCGAGTCCTACAGCATCGCCGACCTGGAAATCGACGTGCTACGGCGTCGGGTCAGTCGCGGCGGTCAGCGCATTGCCCTGACCAACAAGGAATTTGCCTTGCTGCAATTGCTCGCCAGCCGTCAGGGCGAAGTGCTGTCGCGCACGCTGATCGCCTCGCAGGTGTGGAACCTGAATTTCGACAGCGACACCAACATGGTCGAAGTTGCAGTGCGCCGCTTGCGGGCCAAGGTCGATGATCCGTACATGCCGAAACTGATCCACACCGTGCGCGGGGTCGGCTATCAGCTGGAGGCGCCCGACGATGCGGTCTAGGTCGATCGCCTGGCGTCTGGCTCTGGCGTTCGCCGTGGTTTGCGCGTTGGTGTTGAGTGCGATTGGTGTGTTTCTCTACCGCTCGCTCGGCTCGGAAATCGCCTACCGCGACGACCTCGCGTTGCTCGGCCGTCTGGAGCAGGTGCGCGCCTTGCTCGCCGACAGTGACAGCCTCGGCGCCTTGCAGGCGCGGCCACGTCTCTATCAGAACATGCTCGGTAACCTCGACAGCCTGCTGTTGGTGCGGCGCGCCGATGGCTCGAACGTGATTGCGATCAACCCGCGCCAGCGCGACCTACCGCCATTGAACGCAATCGCACGCGAGCAAACGCCGCAGCGTCGCGACGTGCTGACCTGGCAGGCGCCGGACGGCGCCGAGCTGGCGCTGTTGTCCGGGGACGCCCAAGGGCCAAACGGCGAACTGCTGACGGTGATCGCGGGCAAGGTACTGACCGAACGTGAACAGATGCTCGCCAGTTATCGCTTGCGCCTGTACCTGGCCGTCGGGCTTGGCGCGTTGCTGGCGTTCGCGCTGGGCCTGGTTTTGCTGCGCCGTGGTCTGCAACCGCTGCGCCAGTTAAGCGCGGCGGTGCGTGGCATTGATCTGCGCAGCCTAGACCAGCGTCTGCCCGCCAGTGGCACCCCCGCCGAACTGCTCGAACCGGTGCAGGCGCTCAACGGCATGCTCGCGCGGCTGGACGACAGCGTGCAGCGCCTCTCTCAGTTCTCCGCCGACCTCGCCCACGAGATCCGCACCCCGCTGCACACCTTGCTCGCCAGCAACGGCCAGGCGCTGAATCACCCGCGCAGCACGGCGGAGTATCAGGAGCTGCTGGCGTCGAACATGGAAGAATTCGAACGCCTCAAACGCATGGCCGAGAACCTGATGTTCCTCGCCCGCGCCGAACAGGCGGAGCGCGCGCTCGACTTGCGCACGCTGGAATTGCACGAGGTCGGCAATGAATTGTGCGATTACTTCGAAGCGCTGGCGGACGACCGCAATATCCGTCTGGAAAATGCGCTGCACGGCGAACTGGTGGCCGACCAGCAACTGCTGCAACGTGCCCTGGGTAATCTGCTGGCCAACGCGGTGCGTCACGCCGATGAAGGCACGCTGATCAGCCTGCGCCGCCGCGATGAGCCGGGTGTGTGCTGGTTACAGGTACATAATCACGGCCCGGTGATCGCGCCAGAACATCTGGGCAAACTGTTCGACCGCTTCTATCGCGTCGACCTTTCACGGGCGCAGCCTGGGGATTCCGGTGGGCTGGGGCTGGCGATCGTGCAGTCGATCATGCTGTTGCATGGCGGGCGGGTGCGGGTGAGCAGTGATGCGGAGGGCACGGTATTTGGGCTGGGTTTTGTGGTGAATTGAAGGACGCCTTCGCGAGCAGGCTCGCTCCCACATGTGAAACGCATTCCAAATGTGGGAGCGAGCCTGCTCGCGAAGACGTCGGAACTGACGACCCAACCCTGGGGTCAGTCAGCGCAACCCGTCGCGAAACTGCCCCGGCGTCATTCCCGTCCAGCGCTTGAACGCGCGGCTGAAGCTGCTGGTGTCGGCAAACCCCAGCAGGTAACTGACTTCACTCAACGAACACTGCGGATCGCGCAGGTGCAGCAGCGCGAGGTTTTCGCGGCTCTCGTTGAGCAGCGTGTCGAAGCGACAGCCCTCATCCGCCAAGTGCCGTTGCAGGCTGCGCAGGCTCAGGTGCAACGCCTGGGCGATGCGTTCGGCGCTAGGTTCGCCTTCGGGCAGTTGCTCTTCGATAGCGTCGCGCACCTTGCGCTCCCAGGTCAGCGGCTGGAGTTGGGCCATCGTGCGTTTGAGCACCGCTTCGTTGTGTTCGGCCAGTTCCGGGTTGGCGTCGTCGAGGTGGCTGTCGAAGTCGGCGAGGGCGAACTCCAGGCGATCTTCGGCGCAGGAGAAATGCACCGGGGCGCGGAACACCTTGTGCCACTGATGCGCATCGGACGGTTCCGGTCGGCGCAGGTACACCGCCAGCGGCGCGTAATCGCGACCCAGGCGATTGCGGCAGGTACGCACGTAGATCGCGGCAAAGGCATCGATGGCTTCGAAGGCCGGCGCCGGATTGCCTGACGGAATTTTCAGACGAAACAGATAGCGGTCATCGCTGCGGCTCAGCTCCAGTTCCAGCGCATCGCTGACCACCGGGTGATAACGCACGATGCGTTCGAACACTTCGCGCAGACTGCCGCTGGCCACCAGCGCGTAACCCAGCGCATGGAACGTGGTCGGGCTGACGAAGCGCGACACTCGAAGGCCGATCGCCGGATCGCCGCTGAACTGCACCGCCAGTTGCCACAGACGCGTGGTGCCGGACAACGGATAACGCGCGTTCGGGTCGTCCATCAACTGCGGATCGAGTCCGGCCTGTTGGCACAGGCCGAGACTGTCCAGCCCCAGCGCATCGAGTTGCTTGCGCAAGGCACGGGTCCAGCTGGCGAGCGAGGTCGGTTCCTTCATGCTGATTGGCGCTTCCGGTCAACAGGTTGGCGTTCACGGCTACCATCAATAAAGCGTTCGCAGGGCAGGATGCGAACATCAATAACCAGAGGATGGAAGCATGGACCGTACTTCTGCAAGTCCCCAGCGACACAATGCTGCTCAGCGATCAGCGCATATTCGCGAAGTGGTGCTGGCCAAGGGCGTCGAGTTGCGTCAGCGCTATCCGATTTTGCAACACCAGGACGCCCTCGGCGCGGGGATTCTGGCCTTCGCCCTGGCCGGGATGATCGGTTCGGCGACGCTGTACATCACGGGTCACATGGCATGGTGGGTGTGCCTGCTGCTGAATGCGTTTTTCGCGTCCTTGACCCACGAGCTGGAGCACGACCTGATCCACAGCATGTATTTTCGCAAGCAGCGTGTGCCGCACAATTTGATGATGGGCCTGGTCTGGCTGGCGCGGCCGAGCACGATCAACCCGTGGATCCGCCGCCATCTGCACCTCAATCACCACAAGGTCTCCGGCACCGAAACCGACATGGAAGAACGCGCGATCACCAACGGCGAACCGTGGGGTTTTGCGCGGTTGCTGATGGTCGGTGACAACGTGATGTCGGCGTTCATCCGCATGCTGCGGGCCAAGACCTGGGCGCACAAATTCAACATCATCAAACGTACCCTGAAGGTTTACGCGCCGCTGGCGCTGGTGCATTGGGGCGCGTGGTATGTGTTTCTCGGTTTTCATGCGGCGAATGGCATCGCCTACCTCATGGGTTCGCCGATTGAATGGTCGGCGACCACGCTGTCGGTGATGCAGGTGATCGATATCGCGGCAGTGGTGATCATCGGTCCGAACGTGCTGCGCACCTTTTGCCTGCACTTCATCAGCTCGAACATGCATTACTACGGCGACATCGAGGCGGGCAACGTGCTGCAGCAATGCCAGGTGTTGAACCCGTGGTGGTTGTGGCCGTTGCAGGCGTTCTGCTTCAACTTCGGCAGCAGCCACGGGATTCATCATTTTGTGGTGAAAGAACCGTTTTACATCCGGCAGATGACCGTGCCGGTGGCGCATAAGGTGATGCGTGAGATGGGCGTGCGGTTCAATGATTTCGGCACGTTTGGGCGGGCGAACCGGTTTGTTCGGCGGGATGAAGTGGTAGCGGAGGAGGCGCGTACGGCTCGGGCTTGACAGGCGAGTTTGCGGGCCTCTTCGCGAGCAAGCCCGCTCCCACAGGGGAACGCATTTCAACTGTGGGAGCGGGCTTGCTCGCGAAGGCGTCGGATCAGGCAACCTCAATCCGGCTGAAACGGCGAAGCACTCAGAATCACCCCGGTCTCCTCCACATATTTCTGCCAATGCCCGATCAGGGTGCTGAGCTTGTCCGGCTGACTCGACGCCAGATCATGAATTTCCCCCGGATCGCTGCTCAGGTCGTAAAGCTGCCAGGTCGCCGGCCCCACCGGCCCGGGGATCCACACGGCTTTCCACGACCCTTGGCGAATTGCCCGCCGGCCAAACAACTCCCAACCAGTCACGGTGTGCTCGTCATGCACCTGGGCCGTCTCGCCAGACAAAAAGCCCAGCCATGATTTACCGCGCAGCGGCGCCACCGGTTTGCCGTGCCATTGCTTGCCCGGATGACGCACGCCGGCCAGATCGAGAATGGTCGGGGTGATGTCCATCACCGTGCCAAAGCCGTGGCTGATCTGCCCTTTGATCGGCAGTTGCGGATAGTGCAGCAGCGCCGGTACGCGAATCCCGCCTTCGGTGGTGAACGCCTTGAACAGCCGTGACGGCGCCGTCGCCACCTGCGCCCAGCTCGGCCCGTACCAGACGTAGGAATTGGCGCGGCCGATGTTGTCGAGGCTGTTGTCGTAATGCTGATTGAGGTAAGTCAGCAGTTCCGGGCCGAACTTGGGGAACGCTTCCAGCAGCGCGCCTTCGGCACCGTTATCGGACATGAACAGGATGAAGGTGTTATCGAGTTGGCCCTGCTGGCGCAGGTAATCGACCACCCGGCCGATGTTCCAGTCCATGCGCTCGACCATGGCCGCGTAGACCTCCATGGCCCGCGCGGAAATCTGCCGTTGCTCAGCGCTCAGCGCAGCCCATTGCGTGTTCAGTTGAATCAGCGGGTGCGGCTCGACATCCGGCTCGATGAGGCCCAGCGCCTTGAGTTTTTCCAGGCGCTCCAGACGCAAGACTTCGGGACCGGCGTCGTAGCGACCACGGTATTTTTCGACGATGTCGGCCGGTGCCTGCAACGGCCAGTGCGGTGCGGAGAAGGGCAGGTAGGCGAAGAATGGCCGGCTCTGATCGCGCTCCTTGAGGTACTGCAGCAGCTTGTCGCCGAAGGCATCCGACGAGTAGAAATCCTTGGGTAATTTGTCGATAAAGGTGTCGTCTTCGATGTACAGCGCCGGAGTCGATTTCAGCAGGCCAGGGGTGTGTTCATCGTAGGTCGGCTCGAAACCATAGTGGTTGGCCGCACCCGGCAGCAACGAAAACGAACGCTCGAAACCGCGGGCCTGCGGCGCCAGTTCAGCAGTCAGGCCGAGGTGCCATTTGCCGCTCATCAAGGTTTGATAACCGGCCTCGCGCAGCAGCTCGGGCAGGGCCACAACGCGGTCGTTGAGATAGCCTTCGTAACCCGGTTTGCCGATCAGCTCCGGGGTCAGCGCTTCGGCCATGGTGCCGATGCCGGCGATGTGGTGGTCGGTGCCGGTCAGCAGCATCGAACGCGTTGGCGAGCAGGTCGGAGCGGTGTGGAAATCGGTCAGGCGCAGGCCATTGTTGGCCAGAGCGTCGAGGTTCGGCGTGGCGATTTCGCCACCGAAGGCGCCGATGTCGGAGAAGCCGAGATCGTCGGCCAGAATCACCAGAAAGTTGGGGCGTTGCGGCATCGAAAAGCTCCTCTCAGCAGGCAATGAACGACAGCGGCAGATCGCGGATCTGGACCGGCAGGCTCGGTTGGTAATGGTCGTCACTGGTCAGTTCGTGCAGCAGCTCTTCGCGCAACTGATGGAAGTCGAAACTGCTGCGCTGACGCGGGTGCGGCAAGGCGATGTCGACCACTTGCTTGATCCGTCCCGGACGCGGCTCCATCACCACCACGCGATCGGCGAGAAAGATCGCTTCTTCGACGTCGTGGGTGACGAGGATCGTGGTGATTTTCGCCCGGTCGCGGATCGCCAGCAGCTCGTCCTGCATTTGCTGACGGGTCAACGCATCGAGCGCGCCGAACGGTTCGTCGAGCAGCAGAATCCGTGGGCTGGCGACCAGTCCGCGAGCAATCGCCACGCGCTGGGCCATGCCGCCGGAGAGCTGGTGCGGATAGGCGCGGGTGAAATCGCGCAGGCCGACCAGATCGATGAAATCGTTGATGCGCTGCTGCTTTTCGGCGGTGCTCAGTGGCTCGTTGACCAGGCCCAGACCGATGTTGTCGGCCACGGTCAGCCACGGGAACAGCCGATGCTCCTGAAACACGATGCCGCGCTCGCCGCCGATGCCGCTGACGGCTTTGCCATCGACACTGATCTGCCCGCGAAACTGCGTATCCAGACCCACCAGTAAACGCAGCAAGGTGGATTTGCCGCAACCGCTGGAGCCGACGATGGCGACGAATTCGCCCTCGGCGATGTCGAGGTTGAATTCGCGAATCGCCTCCAGTTCGAAACCGTCGACGTCGAAGGATTTGCCTACGTGGGTGAAGCTGACAATCGGTGCGTTCATGCGTGTCTCCAGCGAGTAGCGCGAATTTCTAGGCGTTGGCCGATGAGGTTGAGCAGGGCGCCGGTGAGGCCGACCAGCAGCATCCCGGCCATGATCAGATCCATGCGCAGCAGTTGTTGGGCGCCGATCATCTGGCTGCCGATGCCGCCGTTGGACGGCATGAAATATTCGGCGCCGATGGTGCCGAGCCAGGCGTAGATCAGACTCAGGCGCAGCCCGGCGAAAATCCCCGGCGCCGCACCCGGCAGCACCAGACGACGCAGGCGCTGGTCGAGGCTCAGGCGCAGCACCTGCGCGGCTTCGTTGAGTTGTGGCGAGAGGTTGGCGACGCTGCGCTGGGTGGCGATGAACAGCGGGAAAAACGCGGCGAGGGCGACGAACACCCACTTCGCCAATTCACCCAATCCGAACCACGCGGTGAGCAGCGGCACCCAGGCGAAAATCGCGATCTGGCGAATGGCGGCGAGAGTCGGGCCGAGCAGCCGTTCGCTGGTGCGCGACAGACCCAGCAACAGGCCGAGGGCGAAACCGAGTCCGCCGCCCAGCAGCAACCCGCCAAGGGTACGACCGAGGCTCAAGGCCATGCCGCTGATCAGCGTGCCGTCGAGCAGACCGTTCCTGGTCGTTTCCAGTACCGCCAGCGGGCTGACCAGAATATTCACATCGACCCACTGCTGATCGCTCGCCACTTGCCAGACGCCGATCAGGCTCAGGGGCAACAGCCACGGTTGCAGCCGTTGCCAGCCTTGATAACGTGGGCCTCGGCGGATTTCCGCAGTCGCCGGGTGCGGCCAGTGCACCAGTTTGCGGTCGAGAAAACCGATGCCGCGATCCATCGCGACACCGAGCACACCGATGACCACGATGCACACGAACACGATGTCGAGCATGAACAGTTGCCGTGCCCAGACCATCAGGTAGCCGATGCCTTCGCTGGACGCCAACAGCTCCACCGCCAGCAATGAAGTCCAGCCAGCGGCCAGGGCCAGACGCACGCCGGCCATGAACGCCGGCAGTGCAGCGGGCAGCACCAGGCGCCGGATCAGCAAATACGACGGCAGGCGCAATACGGCGGCGGCTTCGCGCAGTTTCGGTTGCGCATCACGAACGCCGACCAGGGTGTGCAGGGTCACCGGCACCACGATGGCCTTGATGAGCACCACCAGTTTCAGCACTTCGCCGATGCCGAAAAACACCATGAACAGCGGAATCCACGCCAGCGTCGGTACCTGTGCCAGACCGGCGAACGTCGGGAAGACCAGGCGTTCGAGGCGACGGCTGAAGCCCAGCGCGGCACCCAGCACCGCGCCGGCAGAGATCCCTGCCAGCAAGCCCCAGAGCAGGCGTTGCAGGCTGATCCACAAATGACTCCACAGCTCGCCCTGGGACAGCTCGATGGCGCTGTTCCACACCAGCGATGGCGCCGGCAGGATTTGCTCGCTCATCCATTGATTGCGTGCGGCCAGCCACCACAGGGCGAACAGGCTGATCGGCAGCAACCACGGCAAAACGCGTTGGTTGAGGCTTGGCCACACCCGTCGACTTTTCAGGGGCGGCGCGGGCAGCGGCAGGCTGAGCAGGGAATCACGGGCCATGGGTGACCTCCGTTGTCGGGTTGCATGGCGAACCGCTGTGCCTGTGTGGGAGTGGGCTTGCTCACGAAGACGGAGTGTCAGGCACCGATGATGGTGAATGACACGGCCTCTGCGCGAGCAAGCCCGCTCCCACAATTGGCTAGCGGTGTATGCAAAATCGATCTATAAAAATTCAAATCAATTCTATTGAGAGATAAGCCAGACCATTTAAGGCTTGCAGCGCGACGCGCATCCAATGCATTCGAAGAATATTTTCGATGCTGTTAATGCATACGCCGCTGCAGCCCGCGTGATTTCACGCTTAGCGCTAAAGGCTATAAAAATGTGCATTTATAGTATTTAAGCGAAGGTCATGCTTCGGCCTACTTTCGGCTCCTCAACGCCTGTCGTGATCAAGGAGCCGCACCCATGAACCTTCCCTTCAAACGAGTCTTCAGTCTGTTTGCCATTCCGGCACTGGCGGGCCTGCTGGCGTTTAACGCGCAGGCTGACGAACTCAAGGAAATCAGGATCGCCGTGCCTGACCTGAGCGCCGGCACCCAGCACAGCGGCGGCGGTGTGGTGGACGTGCTGCGTGACCAGCAGATCTTCGAAAAAGCCTTCGCCGATCAGGGCATCAAGATTCAGTGGAGCTTCTTCAAGGGCGCCGGGCCGGTGATCAACGAGGCGTTTGCCAACGGTCAGGTCGATCTGGCGTATCTGGGCGACCTCGCGGCGATCATCGGCAAGTCCAATGGCCTCGACACGCGGCTACTCAGCGCCAGTGCGCGTGGGGTTAAGCAATATCTGGGCGTGGTGCCGGGTTCGGGGATCAAGACCCTGCAGGATCTGAAAGGCAAGCGCGTGGCGATCTTCCGTGGCACCGCCACGCAGTTGTCTTTTGATGCGGCGTTGGCCAGTCAGGGCTTGAGCGAGAAGGATCTGAAAGTGATCAATCTCGACTTCAGCGGCGCGGTCGCGGCACTGGCGGCGAAACAGATCGACGCGTCGTGGGGCAGCTCAGGGCTGACGGCGCTGCAAGCCAAGGGGCTGGCGGAATTGCCGCTGAACACCAAGGATCTGGGTGGTGCCGGTAGTGTGCAATCGGTGCTGGTTGGCACCGGCAAGTTTGTCGACGGGCACCCGGAGGTCGTGGCAAAACTGCTCAAGGCGCAGCAGCAGGCGGTTGAGTGGCTGACTCAGGACAGCAACAAGGCTGCCTACGTGCAACTGGTGTCGGGGCTGGCAAGTTATCCACCGGTGATCCTGACCCAGGACCTGCAGGATCAGAAACTCAGCGAAGTGTTCCCGTCGACGCTGGACCCGGTGTTCCTCGGCAAGTTGCAGGACTCGGTAGACCTGGCGGCGCAGCAGAAGCTGATTCGCAAGCCGTTCAAGGTCAGTGATTGGGTGGCGCCTGAACTGGCGGCGGCCAAGCTCTGAATCTCCAGTGTCTGGACGGGCCTTTTCGCGAGCAAGCCCGCTCCCACAGGGATCTTCAGTGAACACAGATTTTGTATTCACAACGATCCCCTGTGGGAGCGGGCTTGCTCGCGAAGGCGTCCTCAAACCGCGACACTGATTGCCTGTTTATCCACCGCCACCAACGTCTCGATCATCGCTCTCGCTGCCGGCGACAAGCGAAATCCTGTGCGACTGACAATCCCGCAGCGCGCGTTCATGCTCTCCAGATTCTGCGGCAGATTGCGCCAGTGCAGCAGCGCCAGCGAACCCTGGGCAATGTCCTCGTAAAACGCCTCTTCCGTACCGATGCCGATGGCATTCGATTGCAGCACCACTTTCACCAGCGCCGGGAAATGCTCGGTCTCGATGGTCGGGGAAAAATCGATCCGGCCGCTGAGGTTCGCCAGCAGTTTGCGAATCCCTGGCGGGATCAGCGTGGTCGCCAGCGGGTAGTCGAACATGTCGTTGGTCGACAGGCTTTCCTTGGCCAGCAGCGGATGCCCGGGTCGGCAGAAAAACACCCCGCGCTTGGGCGTCAGGGCCTGGGTCTGGAAGTTCGGGTCGGCTTCGAAGTGGCGGATGTCGGCGATGAAGAATTCGATCTCTTCACGGCTCAGCGCACGGCTGAGTTTTTCCCAGTTATCCACCTGAAAACAGGTGCGCACTTTCGGGTGCGCGTTGATGAATTGCGCCACCGCGTCCGGCACCAGTTTCACCGCCGGGGCCGGGCCGCAGCCGAAGTGCAGTTCCCCGGCATCAAGCTTGGTCATCTGCGTCACTTCCGCGCTGAGCAGCGCCGCGCCTTGCACCAGGGTCAGGGCGTGTTGCAGCACCACCTGGCCTTCGGGTGTCGGGCGCAGATCCTTGTTGCCGCGATCCACCAGCACGCAGCCGAACTCTTGCTCCAGCCCTTGAATGCTGCGGCTGAACGCCGGTTGAGTGATGCCCATCGCGTCTGCCGCACGGACAAAACTGCGGTGTTCGTTGAGGGCGATGAAGTAGCGCAACTGGCGGAGATCCATATGCTTTTCCGGCATCCTAAAAATAGCTCGAAGGCATTTGCGACGAGGGTTGCTTGAGGTTTTAAATGCAAGCTCTTATTCCGTCAACGAAGCATGTGAATATCTATTAGATGTAAATGGAATATAGATAGAGCGATGTTTCGCTGCCGCCTAACCGCAAGCAGTCGATGAGGGTCTACCCATGAGCAATGCCGCACTCGCTGTAAAACCTGCTGTCCACGCGCTGGAAATCCATCCGGTGGCCGGCCGTATCGGCGCCGAGATTCGTGGCGTGCACCTGTCCGGTGAACTGGACGCCGCCACGGTCGAAGCCATTCAGCAAGCGCTGATCCAGTACAAGGTGGTGTTCTTCCGCGAGCAGACCCAGCTCGACGATCAGCGCCAGGAAGCCTTCGCCCATCTGCTCGGCGAGCCGGTGGCGCATCCGACCGTACCGGTGCGTGAAGGCACGCGTTATCTGCTGGAGCTGGACGGGGCCGAAGGCCAGCGCGCCAACTCCTGGCACACTGACGTGACCTTCGTCGACGCCTACCCGAAAGCCTCGATCCTGCGCTCGGTGGTGGCGCCGGCCTTCGGTGGCGACACGCTGTGGGCCAACACCGCGACCGCCTACAACGAACTTCCGAGCGAGCTGCGTGAGCTGGCGGACAAACTGGTCGCCGTACATAGCAACGAATACGACTACGCCGGGGCCAAGCCGGACGTGTCGGCGGAGAAGTTGGAGCGCTATCGCAAGGTCTTCACCTCGACCGTCTACGAGACCGAGCATCCGGTGGTGCGTGTGCATCCGATCAGCGGCGAGAAGAGCTTGTTGCTGGGGCACTTCGTCAAACGCATCAAGGGCTATTCGCAAGCCGATTCGGCGCACCTGTTCGGCCTGTTGCAGAGCCATGTGATTCGTCAGGAAAACACCGTGCGCTGGCGCTGGAAGGCGGGTGATGTGGCGATCTGGGATAACCGTTCGACCCAGCATTATGCGATTGATGATTACGGCACTCAGGATCGCATCGTGCGGCGGGTGACGCTCAAGGGTGAGGTGCCGGTCGGGGTGAACGGGCAGCGCAGTCAAACAATCAAAGGACTTGATATCGGCGGCGTCTGATCGGGCCTCTTCGCGAGCAAGCCCGCTCCCACAGTGGAAATGTGTTGAACACAGTGGATGTGAACAACATATGGCCCTGTGGGAGCGAGCCTGCTCGCGAAGCTTTTGATTCACCAAACGCCAATCTTCACGACCTTCTCGGTCTCCGGCTCGCCATAGCGAAACCGCTGTCCACGCAAATCAATCTCCTGATGACTGATCGTGGTCCGCCGCTTCAACCCGCGCACCCACTCGAACAGATACCCCGCATGCTCTTCGCGCACCGCCGCGTAGGCCGGATCATCACCCAGATCGCGCAACTCCTGCGGATCATTCAGCAGATCAAACAGTTGCGGCCGGAAGCCATCGTACGCCAGGTATTTCCAGCGCTCGCTGCGCACCATGGTCATGCGGCAGCGGTCGATCGGCTGGCCAAGTCGCTCGCGTGCCGGGGCCTGAAAGGCGTAGTCGTATTCGCTGATGGCGTAGCGGCGCCAGTCGGGATTTTCTCCATGTAAAAGCGGGATCAGCGAGCGTCCTTCCAGCCGATGCTCGGCGCCCGGCAGGCCCAGCGCATGGAGAAACGTCGGCAACGCATCAATGGTTTCTGCCAGCCGCTCATCCACCGTGCCCCGAGTGATGTCCGCCGCATCGCGCGGGTCGCGCACGATCAGGGGCACGCCCACTGCCTGTTCCAGCAAAAACTCCTTCTCGCCCAGCCAGTGATCGCCGAGAAAGTCGCCGTGATCGCTGGTGAACACGATCAAGGTGTCATCCCAACGTCCGTTGCTCTGCAGAAAATCGAACAGCCGCCCGAGCTGATCATCCACTTGCTTGATCAGGCCCATGTAGGTGGGGATTACATTCAATCGTACTGAGTTACGGGAGAAGTTGAGGCTTTCCTCATGCTGGCGAAAAGCCGTGTATACGGGGTGTTTGCTGGCTTCGGAGGGCGTCGCGCGGATCGGTTCGAGAATCGATTTCGTACTGTACAGGGCGTGGTATGGCGCCGGTACGATGTAGGGCCAGTGCGGTTTGATGTAGGAGAGGTGTAAACACCAGGATTTCTCACCTTGCTCGGTGATGAAGTCGATGGCTCGATTTGTAGTGTAGACAGTCTCTGAGAACTGCTCGGGAATTCGCGCTGGCAAATGCGCATGACGCATGTGCCAGCCGCTAAGGATTTCGCCGTTCTCGCCTTCGGCGGCGTTGGCCCAGTCGTGCCAGGGGTTGCGCCCGTCGAAGCCCTGCTCGCGCAGGTAATGGGTGTAGGGCGCGGACTCGCGTTTGTCGTCGAACAGCGGGTCGTCGGGGAAGATCCCGTCGTGGCGAAAATAGGGTTCGAAGCCGACCTCGTTGAGCACCTCGGCCTGCGCGCTGTCCGGGTTGATCGCCAGACGCTGCAGGGCATCGACATTGGCCGTGGCGTGGGTCTTGCCGACCAGCGCGGTGCGAATGCCGTGAGGGCGCAGGTAATCGCCGATCGTCAGTTCTTCCAGCGGCAACGGCACGGCGTTCCACGTGACCTGATGGCTGCTGACGTAGCGCCCGGTGTAGGCCGACATCCGCGACGGGCCGCAGATCGTGCCCTGGGTGTAGGCACGGCTGAAGCGCACGCCGGCGGCGGCCAGGCGATCGATGTTCGGCGTGTGCAGATGCGGATGACCGTAACAGGACAGGTAATCGCGGCGCAGCTGATCGCACATGATGTACAGCACATTGCGCACAGGGTTTTGCGGGTTGGACATGGGGTTCACCGGTCAGAAAGACAGGCGAGGGTTTTCGCTTTCGGCGGGGGTGTTCGGCAAGTGCATTTGGGGAATGGGTTTTATGCGGGGATTGCATTGGCGCCTGTAACGGCCTCTTCGCGAGCAGGCTCGCTCCCACAGTGGATTGTGGTGAGCGCAGAATTTGTGATCGACGCTAACTCTGTGGGAGCGAGCCTGCTCGCGAAGGCGTGCTGTCAGACGGCAAAATTCTCCAGCGAACACACCTCCTCATCCACCGCATCAATCGCCTTGATCTGCTCAATCATCGCCTCGGCCAGCGGCGACAAGCGATACCCCGCCCGACTGACAATCCCATAGCGGGTGTACAGCTCTTCCAGATCATCCGCCAGGCCGTCGATCCGCACACACACCAGCTCACCCTTGGCCTGATGCAACGCATCGGAATACGCCCCGACAATGCCGATCGCATCCGAACGCAGCACCACGCTGAGCAGGCTCGAGCTGTTTTCGCATTCCACATTCGGCGTGAAATCCGGGCGGCCGCTGAGGTCGACGATGACCTTGCGCAGGTTCGGCGGACGAATGCTCACTGCCAGTGGATAGCTCATCAATTGTTCGGCCGAAACCCGTTCAAATGCCGCTAACGGATGCCCGGCACGGCAACAGAAATGCCATTTGCGCGGCCGCAAGCGGTACGTCAGGTAATCCGGATCGGCCTCGAAGTGTCGAGTGTCGGCGACGAAGAACTCGAACTCCTCGCTGAGCAGGCGTTTGCTCAGGCTCTGCCAGTCATCGACCTGAAATTGCACCCGCGCTTTCGGGTAGCGCCCGATGAACGCGCCGATCGCGCGCGGGATCAATCCGGCCGCCGGCGCCGGGCCGCAACCGAAGCGCAACTCGCCCGCCTCCAGACCATTGAACTGACTGATCTCGTTGGCCATCTGCTGCGCGCCGCTGACCAGTCGCCGTGCATGTTCGAGCAGCACCTGACCCTGCTTGGTCGGCGGCAGATCCTTGCGCCCGCGATCGACCAACTGACAGCCGACGCTGTGTTCCAGCGCCTGAATGCTGCGGCTGAACGCCGACTGCGACAGGTTCACCGCCTGCGCGCCGGCGACGAAGCTGCGTTGTTCGGCGAGGGCGATGAAGTGACGAAGTTGGCGCAAGTCGATATGCATTTTTCACATAAAAAATATCCGGGAAATGCATTGGATATGCATTAGGTCGACTCCTTATAAAGGCAATCTCTTATGCAGTAAATATTTGTAAATCCATAAATAAATAACTGAAAAGAATATGCAGCGCTGAAGACGTCTGTGTATTTTTTGACCAGGAGCCGCGCCATGAGTCCGTTGAACCTTGCGTCACCCTTAACGCCACGACGGCTCAAACGCCTGCCTCTAGCCCTGTTGCTGGCGGGGAGTGCCAGCTGGACTCACAGCTACGCCGCCGACGCCGAGACCCCGCCGCCAGCTCCCGCCGGCAAACCCGCGGCCAACAGCTCGCAGCTGGAAACCGTGACCGTCACCACCCGCCGTCGCGAGGAAAGTTCGCAAGATGTGCCGACGCCGATGAGCGTGGTCAGCGGCCAGACCCTGGAGACGCAGCGCGTCTACCGCATCCAGGATCTTCAGCAACTGGTGCCGAGCGTCAACGTCGCCTACATGCACGCGCGCCAGTCCAGCGTGTCGATTCGTGGCCTGGGCAACAACCCGGCGAGCGACGGCCTGGAAGGCAGCGTCGGTCTGTACATCGATAACGTGTATCTGGGCCGTCCGGGGATGGCGGTGTTCGACCTGATGGACATCGAACAGCTCGAAGTCTTGCGCGGGCCGCAGGGCACGCTGTTCGGCAAGAACACCACCGCCGGGGTGATCAACATCAGCACCCGCGCGCCGACCTTCACCCCTGAGCGCAGCATCGAAACCTCGTTCGGCGAGGACGGCTACTTCCAGACCAAGGGCACGATTTCCGGGCCGCTCAACGATCAACTGGCCGGACGTTTCTCGGCCTATCGCACCCGCAGCGACGGCGATATCAAGAACGAATACAACGGCCATGACCTGAACGGTGGCTCGCGCGATGGCTTCCGTGCGCAGTTGCTGTTCAAGCCCAACGAAGACTTCAACCTGCGCTGGATCGGCGACTACAACGAAGAGGACTCCAGCGCCGGCACCCGCGTGCTGTACAACACCGGACCGACCATCAACGGCGTCAACCTCTACCAATCGCGGGCCAATGCCGCCGGTGCGACGCTGGTCAACGGCTCGCACCGCAAGGTCAATCTGGACAACGACCAGCACGTCACCGTGCATCAGGGTGGCACGTCGGTGGAGGCCAACTGGACGCTGCCGAGCGATTTCACCCTGACCTCGATCAGCTCCTATCGCTTCTGGAATTTCACCCCGGCCAACGACGACGGTCTCAACGTTGCGGCGACTTACAACGCCGGGGTTTCGGTCGAAGACAAACAGTACTCGCAGGAATTTCGCCTGGCCTCGCCCAAGGGCGAGTTCTTCGATTACGTGGTGGGCGCGTACTACTTCGGCTCGGATCTGGACAACAAATCCTTCGCCTATTACGGCCCGCAGGCCGACATCTGGAACGGCACGCCACGCGGTGCGCTGGCCAACGTCGGCAGCGTCGGCAACGGCCACATCAAGACCGACAGTTTCGCGCTGTTCGCCCAAGGCACCTGGCACCTCACTGAGCGCCTGGACTTCACCGCCGGGGTGCGCGGCACCTATGAAGAGAAGAACGCCTGGGTCACCCGCGATGCGCCGGTCGGTGGCGCCACTGTCACCGGTGCAGCGGCCACGGCACGCCGCGGACGCACTGGCGCCTACGATTCCGGCGATCTCAATCAGTACAGTTCCAGCCCCTCTGGGTTGCTCAACCTCAGCTATCGCTTCACCGATGATCTGCTCGGTTACGCCACGCTGTCCCACGGCGAAAAATCCGGTGGGGTGAACCTCGCAGTGGGTTCGGCGCCAACCGCCGGCGCCGACTCGCTGCTGATCGGCACCGAACGCGCGAACAACGCCGAACTCGGTTTCAAAAGCACCTTGTGGGACCGGCGTCTGCAGCTCAACGCCAACGTTTTCTGGACTCAGGTCAACGCCTATCAGACCAACGCCTACGACGACCTCAACCGCGTGCAATACCTGACCAACGCCGGCTCGGTGCGCTCGCGCGGCGTCGAATTTGAAAGCACGGTGATCCCGTTGCGCGGCCTGACCCTGAACTTCAACGGCTCGTACAACGACGTCAGCTACCTCTCGTACAAAGATGCACCGTGCCCGCCGGAAGTCAGCCAGGCACCGGGCGCACCGGCCTCTTGCGACCTCAGCGGCCACCAGGTGGTCGGCGCGTCGAAATGGATCGGCAACGCCAACGGCAAATACGAATGGAATCTGGCCAACGGTCTGCAACCCTACGTCACCGGCAGTTACGCGTTCCGCTCCAAAGCGGTGGGCACGGTCGAGGATTCCGATTACGGGCAGATCCCGAGCTACGCGGTGGTCAACCTGTCCACCGGTCTGCGCGGCGATTTCAATCAGGGCCAGTGGGACGTTTCGCTGTGGCTGAAAAACGCCTTCGACAAGACCTACTACACGACCCTGTGGACCGGCGGCAACGGCGGTTATGAAGGCCTGCTCGGTACGCCGCGCACCCTCGGCGTTACCGGTCGCTACGACTTCTGATCTGTCATTCAAGGAGCTGCATCATGTTGCCAGGCAAAACCGCTTTAGCGCTGTTGTTATCCGGCGCAGCGTTGAGTACCTCGGTGTTCGCCGCACCCAGCGTGTACCCGACCGGCGTCACCCGCTACGACCCGAACAAGGCGTTCAACCAATACGTGATTTTCAGTGGTGCCGACAAGCAGACGCACCTGATCGACATGAACGGCAACGAGGTGAAAACCTGGCCGCAGGCGGGGTTTCCGTCGGCGATCATCGACCCGCAACTGGTCGGCGGCGAGCGCGGGCATGTGCTGTTGCAACTGAGCGACAAGGATCCGGGCAAGCTCGGCTCCGCCGGTAACGGCCTGGGCAATCAGAGCGTCGGCGAGCTGGACTGGAACGGCAAAGTGGTCTGGCAGTGGGGCGACAAGGCGCCCGGTGGCTCCGCGCAGCAACACCATGATCAGCGACGCCTGAGCAACGGCAATACCGTGGTGCTGGCGAACAAGGTGCACAAGGTCAAAGGCTTCAAAGTGCCCGAGGTGATCGACGATGCGATCTACGAAGTCAGCCCCGACGGGCAGGTGAAATGGCAGTGGCTGGCCTCGGAACACCTCAACGAATTCGGCTTCACCCAGGAGCAACTGAAGCTGGTGCGCGCCAGCGACAACCCGGATTACCTGCACATCAACAACCTCAGCGTGGTCGGGCCGAACAAGTGGTTCGATGCCGGGGACAAGCGCTTCAATCCAGACAACCTGTTGCTCGATTCACGCAACGCCAACTTCATCGCAATCATCGACAAACACAGCGGCAAAGTGGTCTGGCGCCTCGGCCCGAACCTGCCGCTGATCAACCCGAAAACCGCACAGAAACTGCCGCGTCCGGTGGATCAATTTGTCGGCCAGCACGACGCGCACATCATCCCTGTCGGGCTGCCCGGTGCGGGCAACCTGCTGGTGTTCGACAACCAGGGTTCGGCGGGGTATCCGAACGTCACCCTCGGGCTGATTTCCGGCTCGCGAGTGCTGGAAATCGACCCGCAGAAAAATGAAATCGTCTGGCAGTACAGCGCGGCGAATTCGAAGCAGCCGGGGTGGGCGTTCTATAGCTCGTTCATCAGCAGCGCGCGACGTTTGCCCAACGGCAATACGCTGATCGACGAAGGCATGAACGGGCGCTTTTTCCAGGTCACGGCCGGCGGCGAAAACGTCTGGGAATACGTCAGTCCTTATCTGGGTAAAGCACCGGGCAGCGACGCGATCAGCAACTGGGTCTATCGGGCGTTGCCCGTGAGTTACGACTGGGTGCCGAAGGGTACGCCGCGCTCCGAGACCGCCGTGATTGCCCCGACATCGGCAGTGCAGCAGACCAGTGCCAGTCGTTAGTTGAAAAGGAATTAATGCTCGAATGAATGGCGATAAGTTATGTGCGGTTTGAATACTGCTTATTGCAATTTCGTTGAAAAGTCGCGTGGACAATAAGTGAATGGCCAACCATCCTGAGTGTCGTGAGTTTCCAGGAGGGAACTTGCTCTCATCGGAAGACACTTATCCAACGATAAAGGAAATCACGTTATGTCGAGCATTAATGGAACTTATGTAAACGCTAACGCTGGCGCCAAACTGACGATTACCGATGGCAACGACTCCAACGGCACCTTCAGCGGCAAGTTGAACCAGAACGGCGTGAACTACGACATCGCTTACGGGCATTACCATTTCCAGAACAGCACCGGGCAGCCTACGATCATCACCTTCGCGGCTCTGAATGACGGCACGGGTTATCAATCCTGGGCGCTGTTCTCGCCGGATCACACCTATTCGAAAGTTCGTGCGGCGGGTTCGCGCACCAACTTTGATGGTGATGTTGTTAGTCTGGCTGGAGAGTTTGTTAAACAGTAATTTTGTGTCACAAAAAAGCCGTCATGCTATTGAGCATGGCGGCTTTTTTCTTACATGAAATAAGTCATTTTCATGTTGGTTGCGCTTCCTATGGATGACAGCGTTTGCTGGCGTCTGATTCTAAGCTCGAGGTGAACTCAATCATTCGAGCAGGACGCTTACATGCAAAACGCGCTTTATTCCAACACCCTCGATGGGCCCTCTCTGACCATTGTCGATTCCGATGACCGCACCGGGGTCTTCGGCGGCACGTTGCATCACCAAGGCATCAACTACGGCATTGTCAGTGGCCGTTATGCCAGCCTCAACGGCTACCAGCCGCCAACCGTGGTCACGCTGATTGCCAATAACCAGGATCACGGTTATTTCGCCCTGACCCTGTTCTCGCCAAGTCGCGGCACTCATGAACTGCAGGGGCACTGCGTGCGCGTTACCTATGACGGCGTGGTCAGCAGCCTGCCGGGCGACTTCGTTCGCCATGCATGAGGCGCAGCCCGCGCCAGGTTTCTCTCTCTCAAAACACCCAGCAAGGATGCTGCACATGTCCAAGATCAACGGCGTTTATCGTCATGAACCTTCAGATACAACCTTGACCCTGACCGAAGGCGATGACCGCACCGGCAGTTTCACCGGAACCCTGTCGCTGTCCGGCATCGAGTACCCGATCGCATTTGGCAATTTCCATTTCAGACATGGTTTTTCAACAGGCCCGGTTGCTATCTCTTTCAATACGCTGACGGCCGATGGCACGGCGCAAGCCTGGGTGATGTTCTCGCCCGATCAGGCCTACACACGCTTGCGGGCACTGGGCAGCGCGGCGGACATGATGGGCAACATCGGGTTGAATGGCCTGGAATTCATCCGGCAAAACCGCTGAAGAAGCGCGAAATGAGCGGGTTTCGCATGCCTTCGCCGAATAATTTTCATGCTTGAAAAGCATTGTAAATTCAGCCCTCGGCGCCAGCCCTTGCAGGCCGTGGCTTTGCGACAATCTACGAAAACCTATATTCGTAAAAAATCTAAACACATCGATAAAAGTTACTTTCGGAGATAAGCGATTGCTCCAATGATTCACCCAACGACCGGTCGCCCGGGGGATGTTTGCGGCGACCGGTCGGGTACTTCGCAAAAAGACCGCAGGGAGTGAATCAATGGGCAATGTCCAGACCGCCGCCAGCGCACAGGAATTGCTGTGGCGTCAGACGCCGAGTGGCGAACTGGTCGATCTCGGCCGGCCGCATCGTGTGCCGCTGGGGCAGCTGCGTTTGCAGCGTGCGCCCAAGGGCATTCTGAGCCGCCGTGAAACCATTCTGCTCGGCGTGCTGGCGCTGCTGGTGCACGGCGCGGTGATCTATTGGATCAACCAGCATCCGACGCCGGCGTTGCCAATCGTGCCGCCGGAAATTCCGCCGATGACCATCGAGTTTTCGCGGCCGGCGCCACCCGCGCCGCCGGTGGTCGAACCGCCGCCACCGGCACCGGTCGTGGAGCCACCACCACCGGTTGAAGACGAGTTGGCCGTAAAGCCGCCGCCGCCCAAACCGATTCCCAAGCCCAAGCCGAAACCGGTGGCCAAACCGGTTCCGAAACCAGCACCGAAAGCTGTTGAACAACCACCCGCGCCGCCACAACCGGCAGCTCCGGTTGCCGCCCCGGCGCCACCTGCACCACCGGCCCCGGCGCCCGTGACGCCGGCTTCGGCCAACGCCGCGTATTTGAAGAATCCGGCGCCGGAATATCCGTCGCTGGCCCAGCGTCGCGGCTGGGAAGGCACGGTGTTGTTAAGGGTGCACGTGTTGGCCAATGGCAAACCGGGCGAGATCCAGATTCAGAAAAGCAGTGGTCGGCAACAGCTCGACGATGCGGCACTCAATGCCGTCAAGCAGTGGAGCTTCGTGCCGGCCAAGCAGGGTGATGTCGCCCAGGACGGCTGGGTCAGCGTGCCCATCGATTTCAAGATTCATTAAACCGAAACCTATTCGCGCTAAATGTTTACACGAGGGAATACATCATGACGTTACTGGCCTCTCCACTGGAATCCATCGAAAGCGCGGTGATCTGGCTGCTGGTGGTTTTTTCCGTTGCCACCTGGGGACTGGCGCTGCTCAAGGCTGTGCAGTTCGGTCGTCTGAAGGCGCAGGATCGCAAGTTTCATAAACGCTTCTGGGCGGCCTCGAGTCTGGATTCCGCCGCTGAGTTGAGCGAAACCCAGCCCGGTGCTGCGGCACGAGTCGCTCAGGCCGGGTACGCGGCGATTCAGGTGGGTGAGGCGCCGCAGGCCAATGACCTGAGCCAGGCGATCAACCATCAGGATCGTCTCGAACGTGCCTTGCGCCAGCAGATCGTCCGCGAACGGCGTTCGCTGGAAACCGGTCTGGCGGTGGTCGCGAGTATTGGTAGTACGTCGCCGTTCATTGGTCTGTTCGGCACGGTGTGGGGAATCATGGAGGCGCTCAAAGGCATCAGCGCGGCAGGCTCGGCGAGCCTGGAAACCGTCGCCGGTCCGATCGGCGCGGCACTGGTTGCCACCGGTGTGGGGATTGCCGTCGCGGTGCCGGCGGTGCTGGTTTACAACTACTTTTTGCGGCGTCTGAAACTGACGGCGGCGGATCTGGATGACTTCGCCCACGACTTTTACAGCCTGGCGCAAAAGAGCTCGTTCCGCGTGCTGATCCATCCGACGGCGAACAAGGTCGCGGCACCGGGCAACGCGACAAAAGTGAAGGAGGCGTCCTGATATGGCCTTCTCCACGCAAGACAGCGATGAGGTGCTGAGCGAGATCAACGTGACACCGCTGGTGGACGTGATGCTGGTGCTGCTGGTGGTGTTTATCGTCACCGCGCCGCTGCTGACCAACGCGATCCCGATTAACCTGCCGAAGACCGAAGCGGTGGCGCCGGTCGAGCAGAAAGATCCGCTGGTGGTGAGCATCGACGGCGCCGGCAAACTGTTTATCAACAAGGATGAAATTCAGCCGGACTTGCTGGAATTCAACCTTAAGTCGGCCAAGGCAAAAGACCCGGAAGTGCGCGTGCAATTGCAGGCCGACGACGGGGTGAACTACGGCGAAGTGGCGCGGGCCATGGCTTCGATTGAACGGGCGGGGATTACCAAATTGTCGGTGATCACTGCGCGGTAAACAGGATTTACGTTTTTCCGGGGCCGTCTCCTTGGCAGGGTGCGGCCCTTTTTTTATTCCGCAAAACCAGCCTCACCACCGACCTATTGTGGGAACGGGCTTGCTCGCGAAAGCATCAGCTGCATCGACATCAATGTTGACTGAGACACCGCATTCGCGAGCAAGCCCGCTCCCACAGATGCATCTCTTATATTCTTTTCGGGTCTTAATAAATAGCTTCTTATTCCTTAACGAATATAAATCCCGTCCCTATACTCGATCAGGAACAGACACGACGCAGGAGAGCTCCCCCATGCGCAACGAATCAATCCGCTACCTGATTGTGCCGGGCTGGCAAGGATCGCCAGAAGATCATTGGCAAACCCACTGGCAGAACAGCCTGCCCAACAGCGCACGCGTGGAGCAGGCCGACTGGCTGACGCCGCGCCGTGAAGACTGGGTCGCGGCGCTGGCCGAAGCGATTGCTGCCGACAGCACGCCGGTGATCCTGATTGCTCACAGCCTGGGTTGCATCACCGTTGCGCATTGGGCTGCCACCGCGCCCGTGCAATACCTGCGTCAGGTGCGCGGCGCGTTGCTGGTGGCGCCGGCGGATGTCGAGCGTCCGGCCTGCGCGCCTGCACTGCGCAATTTCGCCCCGATCCCCACCGACTTGCTGCCGTTCCCCAGTCAGGTGGTCAGTTCCGACAACGACGCCGCCGTCAGCGCCCCGCGTGCCCTGGAGCTGGCGCACAATTGGGGCGCCGAAGCGGGAATTCTTGCCGGGGCGGGGCACATCAACGTCAAGTCTGGGCATCAGCGCTGGGAGCAGGGTTTCGCTTATCTGTATCGCCTGCAAAACCGTATGGAACACCACGCCCGGCGTCGCGCTTGAACCTTTTTCTTTTCTGAACGCCCCCGTCTGCCGGCGGTTCTGGGCGGGAGTCTGCCATGAGTTTCGAAACGTTCGGTCAGCCGTTGCTGACCTTTCCCGATGCGGAAAAAAGTCCCCTGAGCATTCGCGCCAAGGCGCTGGTGTTCGTCGATCCCCGCTCCCGCAAGTTGCGCGAAGAGCTGGAACACCTGGCGCCGCGTGCCATCTCGGTGCTTATTCGCGGCGAGACCGGCACCGGTAAAGAGTTGCTCGCCCGTCACATCCACCGAGCCAGTGATCGCAGCGGCCTGTTCGTCTCGGTCAACTGCGGTGCGATCAGCCCGACCTACGCCGATGCCGAACTGTTCGGCTATGCCGCCGGCAGTTACACCGGTTCGGCGAGCAGTCGCGCCGGCTGGTTCGGTTCGGCCAACGGCGGCACTTTGTATCTGGACGAGATTGGCGACTTGCCGCTGCCGATCCAGATCAAACTGCTCGCCGCCCTGGAAAACCACGAAGTCACCCGCGTCGGCGCACATCAGCCAAGCCCGGTGGATGTGCGGCTGGTGGCGGCAACCAGCATTGATCTGGCGCAAGCGGTGGACGCGGGGAAATTTCACGAACGGCTCTATCACTACCTCAGCGAAGGTCAGCTGGAATTGCCGGCCCTGCGCGAACGAATCGGCGACATCCTGTCGCTGGCGGAATATTTCCTCGGCATCTACAGCCAGCGCCTTGATCTGCCGGTGCCGTTGATCAGCGAAGCGGCGCAGCACCTGCTGGAGCGCCACAGTTGGCCGGGCAACACCCGTGAGCTGGAAAACGTCATCCACTTTGCGCTGCTGGTCAGTACCGGCGATGAAATCCTGCGGGAGCACCTGAACCTGCCCGAAGCGTCTGAGCCGCAGCTTCAGATCGAACGACTGGTGGCACAAATCAACATCGGCGGCAGCGTCGACGAACGTAAGGCTTTGAAAGATCTGCTGATTGGTTTGAGCCAGCAGTTGTAGCCGTTCGGTTCTGTATGAACGAAATGGAATATCAAAGTGAATAAACGTTATTGTGCGGGAATAAAAAATCCCGGTATTGTCCGCTTCACGCCGGGGATAGCACTTCACTGGCACTCGTATTAATAGCCGTCGCCATTCGCGACCGTGATTCTCGATAAGGACACTGCATGAAAAAGGTTCTGTTGTTTACCGCATTGGCGGCTGCTCTGACTGCTTCCCTGGCCCAGGCTGGCGAGAAACTGGTGGTGGCGGCGACTCCGGTGCCGCACGCGGAAATTCTCGAGCTGATCAAACCGACCCTGGCCAAAGAAGGCGTGGATCTGGAAATCAAGGTCTTCACCGACTACGTGCAGCCGAACGTGCAGGTTGGCGAGAAGCGTCTGGATGCCAACTACTTCCAGACCAAGCCTTACCTGGACAGCTTCAACGCCGGCAAATACAAGGACGACAAGTCCAAGTACCTGGTGACCGTGCAAGGCGTCCACGTTGAACCGTTCGGTGGCTACTCGAGCAAGTACAAGAAACTGGCTGATCTGCCAGACGGCGCGACCATCGCCATCCCGAACGAAGGCAGCAACAGCGGCCGTGCGCTGATCCTGCTGCAGAAGGCTGGCCTGATCGAACTGAAAGATCCGAAAAACGCCTTGGCGACCCCTAAGGACATCGCCAAGAACCCGCACAACTTCAAGTTCAAGGAACTGGAATCGGCCCTTCTGCCACGTGTGCTGAAGGAAGTTGATCTGGACATGATCAACACCAACTACGCGCTGGAAGCCAAGCTGAACCCGACCAAGGATGCGCTGGTGATCGAAGGCGCTGACTCGCCTTACGTGAACTTCCTGGTGGCCCGTGAGGACAACAAGAACAGCGACGCCATCAAGAAACTGGCCGCTGCCCTGACCAGCCCTGAAGTCAAAGCGTTCATCGAGAAGAAGTACAACGGCGCGGTACTGCCGGCGTTCTGATTCGCCGCTTGAACCACCCCTTCAAGGTATGAAAACGCCGATGGCCAGTGATGGTCATCGGCGTTTTTGTGCCTGCGTTGAAAAGCCCCTCACCCTAGCCCTCTCCCAAAGGAAGAGGGGACTGATTGGGGGATGCTGTAGAAGTACACCGACGTGAAAGTTTTCTGCCGAATCCATAATCGACTCGATCTTTCAGGTCGATGTTAATCGCCAGACACTGCGGTCGGCCCCCTCTCCCTCGGGGAGAGGGCTGGGGGTGAGGGTGCTGTTGATCCTGACCTCAGGTTACCTGAGCCTTCAACGCCCGGCGCAACGCCACGAGCAATTTCACGATGTCCTGCGGATCCAGTCGCTGCGGCACTTTTACGTCCATGTTGTCTTCCTTGTAATGGTTTGGCCGGGGGAGTCTGGCCAAAAGCTGTTCGTCCTTGGAGGGCTTTCATGCAAAAAAGATCCTTCCTACAGCGCAAGGGAAAATAGCCTTCTTATTCCTTCCCGGCAAACCCACAGGATAGTTTTTTGCGTGATATCAATATGCTTTAACGGTATTTAAATTCTTGTTTTTATACCTATAAAGTCAGCGCCTGCCGGACAGTTACCCGTTGTCCATGGACTGCATGACCGCCGCTTACCGAGCGACGTCCAGGATGCTTCATGACTTTCGATTACGCATTTATCCTCAGTACCCTGCCGGCCTTTCTCAAGGCTGTGGGCGTGACGCTGCAAGTCGGGTTCATCGCCATCGGCACGTCGCTGCTGGTGGCGCTGCTCAATGCAACGATCCTGGTGTTCCGCACACCGTACCTGCAAAAACTGGTGGGCCTTTATGTGGAGTTGGCGCGCAACACGCCGCTGCTGATTCAACTGTTCTTCGTCTACTTCGCCTTGCCGGCCATTGGCATCCAGGTTTCCGGATTCATCGCGGCAATCATCACCATGACGTTTCTCGGTGGCGCCTACCTCACTGAAGTGCTGCGCGCGGGCGTCGACGCGGTGCCGCAGGCGCAACTCGAATCGGGGCGTTCCATCGGCCTGTCCCACGGCCAGTTGCTGCGCTACGTAATCCTGCCGCAAGCGGGGATTCTCAGCTTGCCGTCGCTGTTCGCCAATTTCATTTTCCTGCTCAAGGAAACCACCGTGGTCTCGGCGGTGGCCGTGCCGGAAATCCTCTACACCACCAAGAGCTACATCGCGCTCTATTACAAAACCTACGAAATGCTCGCCGTGCTGACGCTGATCTGCGTGCTGTTGTTCTTGCCGCTGTCGCTGTTGCTCAGCCGTCTGGAAAGGAGGCTCCAGCATGGCCAGTTCGGGTCTTGAACTGCTCTGGGTGTCGTTGCCGCAATTGGCAAAAGGCGCCGGGCAAACCCTGTCGATCTCGTTTCTGAGCATCGCCATCAGCACCATTGGCGGGGTGCTCTACGGCGTATTGCGCACGCTCAACGTGACGTGGCTTAACGCGATCCTGCGGATCTATCTGGAACTGTTCCGGGCGATTCCGGTGCTGGTCTGGCTGTACCTGCTGTTTTTCGGCTTGCCGATTTTCTTCGGCCTGAGCCTGCCGAGCTTCTGGTGCGCGGTGCTGGTGCTATCGCTGTGGGGCGCCAGCGAGGTTGGCGAGGTGGCGCGCGGTGCGTTGCATTCTTTGCCGCGCGGGCAGCGTGAAGCCGGGTTGTCGATCGGTCTCAATGCGGCGCAACTGTATGGCTACGTGCTGCTGCCGCAGGCGCTGAAACGCATGACGCCGCCGACCATCAATGTCTACACGCGAATCATCAAGACCAGCTCGCTGGCGGTGCTGATTGGCGTGGTCGATGTGATCAAGGTCGGCCAGCAGATCATCGAGCGCACCTACGAATCGGTGCTGATCTACGGCGCGCTGTTTCTGTTTTTCTTTTTCATCTGTTACCCGCTGTCGGCCGCCTCGCGCGTGTTGGAGCGGCGCTGGACGCAAGCATGAGCGCATTGATCGAGTTTCACGGTTTCAACAAATTCTACGGCGAACAGCAGGTGCTCAACGGCATTGATCTGCAAGTGCGCAGCGGCGAAGTGATCGTCATCCTCGGCCCCAGCGGTTGTGGCAAAAGCACCTTGCTGCGCTGCCTCAATGGTCTGGAAGAGGCGCACAGCGGCAGCCTGAAATTCGTCGGCCGGGAGCTGCTGGACAAAGCCACTGACTGGCGCGAAATCCGTCAGCAGATCGGCATGGTGTTCCAGAGTTATCACCTGTTTCCGCACATGAGCGTGCTCGACAATTTGCTGCTCGGCCCGCTCAAGGTGCAAAAGCGTCAGCGCCGTGAAGCGCAGCAGCAGGCCGAAGCCTTGCTCGAACGGGTGGGCCTGGCGGACAAGCGCGATGCGTTTCCACGCCAGCTCTCCGGCGGCCAGCAGCAACGCATCGCCATCGTCCGCTCGTTGTGCATGAACCCGCGGGTCATGCTCTTCGATGAAGTCACCGCCGCCCTCGATCCGGAGATGGTCAAGGAAGTGCTGCAAGTGATTCAGGGCCTGGCCCGCGAGGGCATGACCCTGCTGATCGTCACCCACGAAATGGCCTTCGCCCGCGCGGTGGCCGACCGCATCGTGTTCATGGATGCCGGACGCATCCTTGAACAGAACCCGCCCGAGATTTTCTTTACGAACCCGCAAACCGCACGCGCGCAGCAGTTTCTGGAGAAGTTCTCCTTCGTTGCAACACTGCCTCAAACGAATCCGACAAAGGAACTGGAACTGTTATGAAAACTGTCGCTTTTTTACTGCCTCTGCTCAGCCTTGCCTTGCTTGCCGGTTGCAGCAAAACCGAAGAACCGCCGAAGCCGAAAGTCGCCAGCGCAAGCACCGCGCCAGCCGGTTACCTGGACAAGATCAAGGCCCGCGACAAACTGATCGTCGGTGTATTCACCGACAAGCCACCGTTCGGTTTCGTCGATGAAGCCGGGCGCTACGTCGGCTTCGACACCGATATCGGTCGGCGCTTCGCCAAGGATCTGTTGGGCGATGAGAACAAGGTCGAGTTCGTGCCCGTGGAACCGGCGAGCCGCATTCCGTTCCTGCAGAGCGACAAGGTCGACCTGATCCTCGCCAACATGACCGTGACCCCGGAGCGCAAGGAAGCGGTGGAGTTCACCAACCCGAATCTCAAGGTCGCGGTGCAGGCACTGGTACCGCAAGGCAGCTCGGTGAAAAAACTCGATGACCTGGCGACCCGCACCACCATCGTCACCACCGGCACGACTGCAGACATCTGGCTGACCAAGAATCACCCGGACTGGAAACTGCTGAAGTTCGAGAAAAACTCCGAGTCGCTGCAAGCCCTGGCCAACGGTCGCGGCGATGCCTACGCGCAGGACAACCTGGTGCTGTTCAGCTGGGCCAAGCAGAACCCGGGTTACCGCGTGCTGGACGAAAAACTCGGCGCCGAAGCACCGATTGCTCCGGCGGTGAAGAAGGGCAACGTCGAGCTGCGTGACTGGGTGAATACCGAGCTGGCCAAGTTGGGTGAAGAGAAATACCTGCTCAAGCTGTACGACCAATATGTGCGTAAAGAACTGAGCGATGACACCCAGCCTGAGAGTGTGATTGTCGAGGGTGGCAAGTGGCAGGGTTGATTGGCCGTTAAATCTGCGGCGACCTGAAGGTCCTCTTCGCGAGCAAGCTCGCTCCCACATGGGTACGCATTCCAACTGTGGGAGCGAGCCTGCTCGCGAAAGGGCTCGCTCAGGTGCCGCTCAATCCGGCCAGTTCCACGCCGGCTCATCCAGCACCCGCTGCCCGACAATTCCGGTCTGGCCCAGCGTTTTTTCGAGCACGATGCAGTTGCATTCGGGATCTTCCTGCAACGCCGAAATCAACCGTCGCGCATGGGACACCACCCACACCTGACACGCCTGCGACGCGCGAATGATCAAGCGCGCCAGCGCCGGCAACAGATCCGGGTGCAGACTGGTTTCCGGTTCGTTGAGCACCATCAATGACGGCGGGCGTGGCGTCAGCAGCGCGGCGATCAGCAACAGATAACGCAGCGTGCCGTCCGACAGCTCCGCCGCCGACAATGGCCGCAGCAACCCCTCCTGAAAGAACTCGATCGCAAAACGTCCGCCGGCCAGCGGTGCGATGTTCAGCCGTGCGCCGGGAAACGCGTCGCTGATCGCCGCCTGCAACGCCTCGGGGTCGCCGATTTCATTGATGGTCTGCAGGGCTGCTGCGAGGTCGCGGCCGTCGTGGTGCAGCACCGGCGTACGCGTACCCAGTTGCGGTTGGCGCACCGGGGCGTCGGCGTCGCTGCGAAAGTGATCGTAGAAGCGCCAGCGGCGAATGAACTCGCGCATCTGGAACACTTCCGGCGAACTGCGCAGACTGCCGATCTGATCGAACAGGCTGTCGAAATTCGGTGTGTGCTGCGCCAGCACGTCCCAGCTGCGCCCTTCGCGGGCGCGAATCATCGGGCCGTTGCGATCCACCAGCAGGCTGGCCGGGCGATAGAGCTGCCCGGCCCAGATGCATTCGCGCTTGATCTGCGGATCGAGACTGAAGCGCGAGGGGCTGGGATGAGTGTCCCCCGGCAGCATGAAATGTCCGTTGGAATCGGGCAATCCGAGGCTGATCGAATAGCTGAAATCCTCGCCGGCAAACCCCAGGCGCAGCCGTTTGACGCCCTGACGCACCGTCGGCTCGATCGCCACTTCGCCGTTGCGCATGCGCCGGCTGATGGTTTCCGGGCCGGCCCAGAACGTCGAATCCAGCCCGCCCTCGCGGGCCAGTGCATTGACCACGCCGCCCTGGGCGGTCTCCGCCAACAGGCGCAGGGCGCGATAGAGATTGGACTTGCCGCTGCCGTTGGGGCCGGTGATCAGGTTCAGCCGGCCCAGCGGAATCACCAGTTTGTTGATCGAG
Source organism: Pseudomonas sp. LAMO17WK12:I5 (assembly GCF_900215165.1). Classification (NCBI taxonomy): domain Bacteria; kingdom Pseudomonadati; phylum Pseudomonadota; class Gammaproteobacteria; order Pseudomonadales; family Pseudomonadaceae; genus Pseudomonas; species Pseudomonas sp. LAMO17WK12:I5. Next base: position 123,670 of record NZ_OBDS01000004.1, read on the forward strand.
CGGTAATTGGCCACCGCGAGGGTCTTGAGCATGAAAATCCTTCTCTTGAGGCGACCATTGTAGGAGCTGCCGAAGGCTGCGATCTTTTGATCTTGCTTTTGTAAAGTCAAAAGATCGCAGCCTGCGGCAGCTCCTACAGGGGAAATATGGAGATCACGCAGGCGAACGTTGAACCCTGTTCTAAGCTCACAGTCGTATCGTCACTTGCACGTTCGTACACAGGAAGGAGTCTGCATGGCGAGTCCCGGATTGAAAACAGTTGTCGTGCTGAGCCTGCTCACGTTGCTGACCGCTTGCGGCAAGAAAGAAGCCCCGGCGGAGTACTTGCCACGGGTCTTCGTGCAAGAGGTCAAACCGGCGGACTATGCCGCTGCCGTGACCCTCACCGGTGACGTGCAGGCGCGGGTGCAGACCGAACTGTCGTTCCGGGTCGGTGGCAAGATCATTCAGCGCATGGTCGATGTCGGCGACCGGGTCAGCGCCAAACAGGTACTGGCCAAGCTCGATCCGAAGGATTTGCAGACCAACGTCGATTCCGCGCAAGCCCAGGTCATCGCCGAACAAGCGCGGGTCAAGCAGAGTGCGGCGGCGTTCGTGCGTCAGCAGAAGCTGCTGCCCAAGGGCTACACCAGCCAGAGCGAATTCGATTCCGCACAAGCCGCGTTGCGCAGCAGCCAGAGCGCCCTGAGCGCGGCGCAGGCGCAACTGGCCAATGCCAAGGATCAACTCAGTTACACCTCGCTGATCGCTGACGCCCCCGGCATCATCACTGAGCGCCAGGCTGAAGTCGGCCAGGTGGTCCAGGCCACCGCACCGATTTTCAAACTGGCCCGCGATGGCGATCGTGACGCGGTGTTCAACGTTTATGAGTCGTTGCTGGCTGAGCGCCCGGCGGAGCGTTCGATTGTCGTCAGCCTGCTCGACAACCCCAACATCAAGACCACCGGCACCGTGCGCGAAATCACCCCGGCGGTGTCGGCGCAGTCTGGCACGGTGCAAGTCAAAGTCACCCTCGACAGCCTGCCACAGGGCATGCAGCTCGGCTCGGTGGTCAGCGCCACCGCCAAGGGCAGCGGCAAGTCGGCGGTGGAATTACCGTGGTCGGCGCTGACCAAAAACATCAGCGATCCGGCAGTGTGGATGGTCGACGACAAGGACGAAGCGCAGCTGCACAACGTCACCGTCAGCCGCTACCTGATCGGCAAGGTCATCATCAGCGACGGCCTCAAGGGCGGTGAGAAAGTAATTGTCGCGGGTGGGCAACTGCTGCACCCGGGCATGAAAGTCGAAATCGCCGAAAACACCTACGAAGGTCTGCAACCGGGAGCACAGCCATGAAGCGTCTGGGGCTGTTGTCCATCGGCGTGCTGCTGGCCGCCTGCTCGAAAAGCGAGCCACCGCCGGAGCCGGTGCGGCCGGTGCTGTCGATCAAGGTGCAGGCGCTGAACGAAGAAACCCTCGGGCGTTTCGCCGGGAGCATTCAGGCGCGTTACGAGAGCAACACCGGATTCCGTGTCGGCGGGCGCATTGCCAGTCGCAACGTCGATGTCGGCGCCGAGGTGCAAAAGGGGACGCTGCTGGCGACCCTCGACCCGTCCGATCAGCAGAACCAGTTGCGCTCGGCCCAGGGCGACCTGGCCAAGGTCCAGGCGCAACTGATCAACGCCCAGGCCAATGCCCGCCGGCAGCAGGCGCTGTTCGATCGCGGGGTTGGCGCGCAGGCGCAACTGGACATCGCCACTACGGATCTGAAAACCACTCAGGCCTCGCTCGATCAGGCGCGGGCGGCGGTCAACCAGAGCCAGGATCAACTCGCTTACACCGAGCTGCGCGCCGACCACAAAGCCGTGGTCACCGCGTGGAATGCTGAGGCCGGGCAAGTGGTGACAGCAGGTCAGCAAGTGGTGACTCTGGCGCAACCGGACATCAAGGAGGCGGTGATCGATCTGCCGGACACGCTGGTCGATGAGATTCCTTCCGATGTGGTGTTTCTGGTGGCCGGGCAACTCGACCCGAGCATCAACACCACCGCAACCATTCGCGAAATCGAACCGCAGGCCCAAAGCGCCACACGCACCCGCCGCGCGCGGTTGACCCTGGCCAATACGCCGGAGGGTTTCCGCCTCGGCACGGCGATCAGCGTGACCCTCAGTTCGGCGATCAAGCCGCGCATCGAATTACCCGCCACCGCCCTGCAGGAAACCGACGGCAAAACCCGCATCTGGGTGATCGATACCCAAAGCAAAACCGTCGCGCCCCGTGACGTCAGCGTGATCAGCCGTACCGACGGCACGGTGGTGCTGGCCGGCGGGGTCAAGTCCGGCGAGCAGGTGGTCACCGCAGGCGTTAACAGTCTCAAACCCGGACAAGCCGTGAAACTCGACGAGGACAGTCAATGAAAGGCTCTTTCAATCTCTCCGAATGGGCCCTCAAGCATCAGTCGTTTGTCTGGTACCTGATGTTCGTCGCGCTGCTGATGGGGGTGTTTTCGTACTTTAATCTGGGGCGCGAAGAAGACCCCTCGTTCACCATCAAGACCATGGTCATCCAGACCAAATGGCCGGGCGCGACCCAGGAAGAAACCCTCAAGCAGGTCACTGACCGCATCGAGAAAAAACTCGAGGAACTCGATTCTCTCGACTACGTGAAAAGCTATACGCGCCCCGGCGAATCGACGGTTTACGTGTACCTGCGCGACACCACCAGCGCCAAGGATATTCCGGAAATCTGGTACCAGGTGCGCAAGAAGATCGATGACATTCGCGGCCAGTTTCCCCAAGGGATTCAGGGACCCGGATTCAACGATGAGTTCGGCGATGTGTACGGCTCGGTCTACGCGTTTACCGCCGACGGCCTGACCATGCGCCAGTTGCGCGACTATGTGGAGCAGGCCCGCGCCGAGATTCGCAACGTCCCGGGGCTGGGCAAGATCGAAATGATCGGCCAGCAGGACGAAGTGATTTACCTGAACTTCTCCACCCGCAAACTCGCCGCGCTGGGCATCGACCAGCGTCAGGTGGTGCAGAGCCTGCAATCGCAGAACGCCGTGACCCCGGCGGGGGTGATCGAGGCCGGCCCGGAGCGCATTTCGGTGCGCACCTCGGGGCAGTTCGCTTCGGAGAAGGATCTGGCCGAGGTCAATCTCAAGCTCAATGACCGCTTCTATCGTCTGGCCGATGTCGCCGACATCAGTCGCGGTTACGTCGACCCGGCCACGCCGGAATTCCGTTTCGACGGCAAGCCGGCAATCGGTCTGGCGATTGCCATGCAGAAGGGCGGTAACGTCCAGGAATTCGGCAAGGCGCTGCACCAGCGGATCGACCAGATCACCGCTGATTTGCCGGTTGGCGTCGGCGTCCATACGGTGTCCGATCAGGCCGTGGTGGTGGAAGAGGCGGTCGGCGGTTTCACCAGTGCGCTGTTCGAAGCGGTGGTGATCGTGCTGGTGGTCAGCTTCATCAGCCTCGGCGTGCGCGCCGGGCTGGTGGTGGCGTGCTCGATTCCGCTGGTGCTGGCGATGGTCTTCGTGTTCATGGAATACAGCGGCATCACCATGCAGCGGATTTCCCTCGGGGCGCTGATCATCGCCCTTGGCCTGCTGGTGGACGACGCGATGATCACCGTGGAGATGATGGTCACGCGCCTGGAAATGGGTGAGACCAAGGAGCAGGCGGCGACGTTCGCCTACACCTCGACCGCATTCCCGATGCTCACCGGTACGCTGGTGACCGTCGCCGGTTTCGTGCCCATCGGCCTCAACGCCAGCTCCGCCGGCGAGTACACCTTCACCCTGTTTGCGGTGATCGCGGTGGCGATGCTGGTGTCGTGGGTGGTGGCGGTGTTCTTTGCGCCGGTGATCGGCGTGCACATCCTCAGCACCAACGTGAAACCCCATGAAGCCGAGCCGGGCCGCATCGGTCGGGCGTTCAACGGTGGTTTGCTGTGGTGCATGCGCAACCGCTGGTGGGCGATCGGCATCACCGTGCTGCTGTTTGTGCTGGCGGTGTTCTGCATGCGCTTTGTGCAGAACCAATTCTTCCCGTCCTCCGACCGCCCGGAAATCCTCGTCGATCTGAACCTGCCGCAAAACGCCTCGATCGACGAAACCCGCAAGGCCGTAGACAAGCTCGAAGCCACGCTCAAGGGCGACCCGGACATCGTGCGCTGGAGCACCTACATCGGTCAGGGTGCGATCCGTTTCTATCTGCCGCTCGACCAGCAATTGCAGAACCCGTACTACGCGCAACTGGTGATCGTCAGCAAGGATTTCGAGGCCCGTGAGGCGTTGAGCCAACGCCTGCGCGAGCGCTTGCACAAAGACTTCGTCGGCATCGGCAGTTACGTGCAGGCGCTGGAAATGGGCCCGCCGGTGGGACGTCCGATCCAGTACCGGGTCAGCGGCAAGGACATCGATCAGGTGCGCAAGCACGCCATCGATCTGGCGACCGAGCTGGACAAGAACGAACACATCGGCGAGATCATTTACGACTGGAACGAGCCGGGCAAAGTCCTGCGCATCGACATCGCCCAGGACAAGGCGCGTCAGCTCGGGCTGTCCTCGGAAGATGTGGCGAAGTTGATGAACAGCATCGTCAGCGGCTCGCCGTTGACCCAGGTCAACGACGACATTTACCTGATCAACGTGGTCGGCCGGGCGGTGAACTCGGAACGCGGCACGCCGGAAACCCTGCAGAACCTGCAGATCGTCACACCCAACGGCACGTCGATCCCGCTGCTGGCCTTTGCCACCGTGCGTTATGAGCTTGAGCAGCCGCTGGTGTGGCGTCGCGATCGCTTGCCGACCATCACCATCAAGGCTTCGGTGCGTGACGAGATCCAGCCGACCGACCTGGTGAAATTGCTCAAACCGAGCATCGATGCCTTCGCTGAAAAACTGCCGGTCGGCTACAAAGTCGCCACCGGCGGTACGGTCGAGGAAAGCGGCAAGGCCCAGGGGCCGATTGCCAAGGTCTTGCCGTTGATGCTGTTCCTGATGGCGACCTTCCTCATGATTCAGTTGCACAGCGTGCAGAAGATGTTCCTGGTGGCGAGTGTCGCGCCGCTGGGGCTGATCGGCGTGGTGCTGGCGCTGGTGCCGACCGGGACGCCGATGGGCTTTGTGGCGATCCTCGGGATTCTGGCGCTGATCGGTATCATCATCCGCAACTCGGTAATCCTCGTGACGCAGATCGATGAGTTCGAGCGCAACGGCTCCGCGCCGTGGGATGCGGTGGTGGAAGCGACCGAGCACCGGCGCCGGCCGATCCTGCTGACCGCGGCGGCGGCGAGCATGGGCATGATCCCGATTGCCCGGGAAGTGTTCTGGGGGCCGATGGCTTACGCGATGATTGGCGGGATCGTGGTGGCGACGTTGCTGACCCTGCTGTTTTTGCCGGCGCTGTATGTGGCCTGGTACAAGATTCGCGAACCGCAGAAAGAGACCCGCTAAAAGCGAGTGCTGCGCACTCTATTCGCGAGCAAGCCCGCTCCCACAGGAGGTACGCATTCCAACTGTGGGAGCGGGCTTGCTCGCGAAGGCGTCAGAACTGACTACGCAGATTTACGCCAGACACTGGCCAGCCAAGGCTGCTGCTCGCGCGGCAATCCCGCCGGCCGGTAGTAATGCTCAAGCTCGACAAAACCCGCCGCCGTCAACAACCCGCGCCACGCCTGCAGATCGTGATACGAACCATACCGTGGCCCGTTCCAGCCCTCACGGTTATCCCCGCGCGGATTGGAACTGAACAACACCCCACCCGGCTTCAGCGTGCCATGCAACTGCTTGAGCACTCTCGGCAATTCCTGCAACGGCACATGAAACAGCACCGCATTGGCGAAGATCCCGTCGAAGCGTTCGGCCGGCAGATCGAGCTTCAGAAAGTCCTGACACCACACCTCGCAGCCACTGTCTTCGCGGGCCATCTGCGCAAATTTTTCCGCGCCGTCGAGGCCGACCGCGACATGACCCAGTCGGGTGAAGGTCTGCAAGTCGCGTCCAGGGCCGCAGCCAAAATCGAGAATCGTGAACGGCGCAGTGCCGTGGATATGCCGTAGCAGCGCGTCGATGTTCTGGCTGACATCGTGGTCGCGGGTGCCTTCGCGGAAGTCTTCGGCCACCGAGTTGTAGTGGCCGAGGGTGGTGGCGGTGATCTGTTCCAGATCGGTCGGAGTCTGTTTCATGGGGCGGACTGTTTGGGGGAGTTGAGCAGACTATAAGCGCTTTCGCGCTTTAGAAGATCGCAGCCTTCGGCAACTCCTACAGAAGACCGCATTCCCCTGTAGGAGCTGCCGCAGGCTGCGATCTTTTGATCTTGCTTCAGCGCTTGTTCAATCCCCGCGCCAAACGATCGCCCCCGAGCTGAATAACCGCCACCAATGCCACCAGCAACACAATCACCGTCAGCATGATCTGGCTGTCAAAGCGCTGATAGCCGTAGCGGTAAGCGATATCGCCCAAACCGCCGGCCCCAATCGCCCCGGCCATGGCTGACGAGTTGATCATCGTCACCAGCGTAATCGTGAACCCGCCGACGATCCCCGGCAGCGCTTCAGGCAACAGCACATGCCAGACGATATGCCAGCGCCGGCAGCCCATGGCCTGCGCCGCCTCGATCAAGCCGTGATCGACCTCACGCAAACTCACTTCGGCAATCCGCGCGAAGAACGGCGTCGCGGCGATGGTCAGCGGCACCACCGCTGCCCACACACCGTACGTGGTGCCGACAATCAGCCGGGTGAACGGAATCAGCGCGACCATCAGAATCAGAAACGGGATCGAGCGGAACAGGTTGACGAACGCGCCCAGCGCCCGGTTGAGCAGCGGCGCCTGATAGATCCCGCCCTTGTCGCTGGTGACCAGAATCACCGCCATCGGGATCCCCACCAGCAAGGCAATCAGCGACGACACGCCGACCATCAGAAAGGTGTCGATGAATCCCTGGAGCAAACGATCAAACCACATAACCCAGCACCTCCACCCGTTGCGCCCACCGCCCGGCACGTTCGCGCAATTGTCCGGCGCTCGCTGCCGAGCCGCTCACGGCCAGCAGCAATTGCCCCAGCGCATGCCCTTGAATCCGCTCCACGCCGCCCTGCAGCAGTTTTACTCGACCGCCGAGAGCGGCGAACAATGCCGCCAGATCCGGCTCGTCACTGGCACTGCCGGTGAACTGCAAGCGCAGCACTACCGCGGCCTCTGAAGAGGGCGGCAAGGCATGCAGACGGCTTTGCAGTTCTTCCGGCAGAGCGTGTTGCAGCGGTGCGAGCAAGGTCTGGCTGACTTCGTGCTGCGGATTGCCGAACACTTCCCAGACCGGGCCCTGCTCGACGATCCGCCCGTGTTCCAGCACCACCACGCGGTCGCAGATTTCGCGGATTACCGCCATTTCATGGGTGATCAACACGATGGTCAGGCCCAGGCGCCGGTTGATCTCGCGCAGCAGGCCGAGGATCGACTGAGTGGTCTCGGGATCGAGCGCCGAAGTGGCTTCGTCGCACAGCAGAATGTCCGGGTCATGCACCAATGCGCGGGCGATGCCGACACGCTGCTTCTGCCCGCCGGAAAGCTGCGCCGGATAGGCCTTGTGCTTGGCTTGCAAGCCGACCAGTTCGAGCAGTTCACGCACCTTCTGCTCACGTTGCGGCTTCGGCACGCCCGCGACTTTCAGCGGCAGTTCGACGTTCTGCCATACAGTCTTGGCTGACATCAGGTTGAAGTGCTGGAAGATCATGCCGATGCGTCGGCGCTGGGCGACCAGCCGGTCTTCATCGAACTCGCCGATGTCGACCTGATCGATCAGCACCCGCCCCGCAGTCGGTTGTTCCAGACGATTGATCGTGCGGATCAGCGACGACTTGCCGGCGCCGCTGCGCCCGATGATGCCGAACACCTCGCCGCGCTGGATCGCCAGATCGATGCCTTGCAGGGCCGCCACCGGGCCTTGTCGACCTTCGTAGGTTTTACCCAGGCCGATGAAGCGCACGTGGGCGCGATTCAGCTCGGGATGCAGTTCGGTTTTTTCAGCATTTTCTGGCTCTGGAATCTCCAGTCGCCGTTGGATCGCGGCCGTCATGTTCAGCTTTCCCAACCGGCCTGATACAGCTTGCCGTGAGCCTTATCCAGCGCGGCGCGAACGGCCGGCGAGTGCTGGTAGATGTCGACGAATTTGATCAGACGCGGGTCGTCTTTGCTCTTGGGCTGGATGACGAACTGGATCACGTATTCCTTGTGGTCGAGACCGTCGAACAGCAGCGCCGAGCCGGCATCGAAGGTTTTCGCCAGACGGATGTAGGCCGGGTAGCCCTGGACCAGATCGGCGTCATCGTAGGCGCGCACCAGTTGCACGGCTTCGACTTGCAGGATCTTGATCTTCTTCGGGTTGGCGACGATGTCGTCTTCGGTGGCCTTGTAGCCGACCCCCGGTTTCAGGGTGATCAGACCAGCCTTGGCCAGCAGTTGCAGACCGCGACCGCTGTTGATCGGGTCGTTGGCGATGGCGACGCTGGCGCCTTCCGGCAACTCGTCGAAGCTTTTGTATTTTTTCGAATAGAGGCCGACGTTGTTGATGATCCCCGGGGCGAACGGCACCAGGTCAAAACTGGAGGCAGCCTTGGCGTTTTCGAGGAACGGGATGTGCTGGAAGTAATTCACATCGATGTCGCCGGCGGCGAGGCTGACGTTCGGTGCGATCCAGTCGGTGAACTCCACCAGCTCGACTTTCAGGCCTTGTTTGGAGGCCTCTTCGACGGCGGCTTCCAGTGGAATGGCGAAGGCGGCGGTGGTGCCGATTTTCAGGGGTGCATCGGCGGCGAACACCGCCGAACTGAACAGGCCGAAGGCCAGGGCCAGTGCTTTGACTGGGTGGGACAGGAATTTGTTGGTCATGGTGGTTTTTCCAGTCAGTGCAAAAGTTTGTGGTGTCTGGTCGGGCCTCATCGCGAGCAGGCTCACTCCTACATTTGGAATGCATTCCCCTGTAGGAGTGAGCCTGCTCGCGATGCTTTTAGCGGCGGTATGAAGAGCCGGTGTGTTGCTCAGGCAAATGCGCCTCACCGTGAAACAGCTTTTCGCGCAAACTGCCGCTGTCATACGCAGTCTTGTACGACCCACGCCGTTGCAGCTCCGGAATCACCAGCTCGATGAAATCGACATAGCTTTCCGGGGTCACGATGCGCGTCAGGTTGAAGCCGTCGAGACCCGTTTCAGCGATCCACGATTCCAGCTCATCCGCCACCTGCTCAGGCGAGCCGACCACGGTGATATAGCGGCCGCCGAGGGCGTGCTGATCGAGCAATTTGCGTCGGGTCCAGTCGTTGTTCTGCAGGTTCTTGGTCGCGGACTGGATGGCGTTGCTTTTGACGTACTGGATCGGTTCGTCGATTTCATACCGGGAAAAGTCGATGCCGGTGGACGCCGAGAAATGCGCGACGCCGGCCTCGGCGCTGGCATAACTCAGGTACTCGGCGTGCTTGGCCCACGCGGCTTCTTCGGTCGCGCCGACGATCACGTTGAGGCCCATGAACACCTTGATGTCCTCGGGATTGCGCCCGGCCTCGACCGCGCTGGCGCGGACCTTGTCCACCTGCACTTTGGTCGACGGTTTGTTCTGCCCGCTGATGAACACGCACTCGGCGTGACGTCCGGCGAACAGCAAACCGCGATCGGAACTGCCGGCCTGGAACAGCACCGGCGTACGCTGCGGCGACGGTTCGCAGAGGTGATAACCCTCGACTTGATAGAACTCGCCGTGGTGCTCGACCTTGTGCACCTTCTCCGGCTGCGCGTAGATGCGCTGCTCGCGGTCATTGAGCACCGCGCCGTTTTCCCAACTGCCCTCCCAGAGTTTGTAGAGCACTTCGAGGTACTCGTCGGCCTGATCGTAGCGACGGTCATGCTCGACCTGTTCGCGCAGGCCCATGGCCTTGGCGGCGCTGTCGAGATAACCGGTGACGATGTTCCAGCCGACCCGACCCCGGCTCAGATGATCGAGCGACGACATGCGCCGGGCGAACAGATACGGCGGCTCGTAAGTGAGGTTGGCGGTCAGGCCGAAGCCGAGGTTTTTCGTCACCGCAGCCATCGCCGACACCAGCAGCAGCGGGTCGTTGACCGGCAACTGGATCGACTCTTTGAGCGTGACGTCCACCGAGTTCTGGTAGACGTCGTACACGCCGACGATGTCGGCGATGAACAGTCCGTCAAACAGCCCGCGCTCCAGCAACTGTGCCAGTTCGGTCCAATATTCAATGGTGTTGTAGCGCGTTGAGGTGTCGCGCGGATGCGTCCACAGGCCGTGGTTGATGTGGCCGATGCAGTTCATGTTGAACGCGTTGAGCAGGATCTTCTTTTTTGCGGCGCTCATCAGATCGTCCCTCGCAGCGGAGGGTTTTCATCGTTGAGGTAGTAGTTGCCCACCGCGTGATACTTCCAGCGTACCGGGTCGTGCAGGGTGTGCACCCGGGCGTTGCGCCAGTGACGGTCGAGGCCGTGCTCGATCAGGGTCGCCTGACTGCCGGCCAGTTCGAACAGGGTGCTGCCGGCCGCCAGGGAAATTTCAGTGCTGATCGCCCGTGCTTCGGCGACGGCAATCGACGCGGCAGCGACGGTTTCGGCGTTGGTCTCGGCCTGGGCCTTGTCGAGGAACTCGCCGGAGCGTTCCAGCAGTGCTTCGGTGGCGTGCAGACGAATGCTCAATTGGCCGAAGCTCTTCAAGGTCAGCGGGTCCTCGGTAGCCTTGTCGTTGCCGGAGTCGATCCATGGCCGGGTCTTGCTGCGCACGAAGTGCAGGGCATCTTCGTAAGCGGCGCGAGCGATGCCGGTGTCGATGGCGGCATGAAGAATCTGCGCCAGCGGGCCGACCGTGGTCGGACGCTCGAAGGCGCTCTGGAACGGGATCACGTCCTCGGCAGCGACATAGACGTCTTCGAACACCACGGAACCGCTGCCGGTGGTGCGCTGGCCGAAGCCGCTCCAGTCGTCGATCACGGTCAGGCCTTTGCTGTCGCGCGGGACGAAGGCCAGTTGCTGCACGCCGTTTTCATCAACCACCGACGTCGGGATACGCTGCGCGTAGATCGCGCCGGTCGCGTAAAACTTGCGCCCGTTGATGCGATAGCCGTCGCCGTCACGCTTGAGGCTGGTGACGCGGTCGTGGGCGGTTTTGGTACCCAGTTCCGCCAGGGCATTGCCGAAACGTTGACCGGCCAGCACCTCGGCGTACAGCCGCTGTTTCTGCTCGTGGCTGCCGTTAACGCGCAGCACTTCGAGGGCGTAGAAATGGTTCTGCGGAATCTGTCCGAGGGAGCCGTCGGCCTGAGCGATCAGGGCGATGACTTTGGCCAGGGTCACGTTGGACACGCCGGCGCCGCCGTATTCCTTGGGCACGCTGATGCCCCACAGGCCAGAGCGGGAAAACACGTCGAGCTCCGGCAGTGGCAGGCGGCGTTCACGGTCGCGCACGGCACTGTCGCGTTTGAAATCTTCGGCCAGGTCGCTGGCGACGATCAGGGCTTGCTCATCGCTGGTGATGACCGCGACGGGGTGAGAATAAGTCATATGCTTCTCCAGATGTCTGGTCGTTAAATCCAGGAATGGCGAGCCGGTAGAGTGCCGTTGAGGCGATAGGCGCCGACCGCGTGATATTTCCAGCGCACCGGGTCGTGCAGGGTGTGCACCCGGGCGTTGCGCCAGTGGCGGTCGAGGTTGAATTCGGCGAGGGTCGCGCGGCTGCCGGCCAGTTCGAAGAGTTTTTCGCTGGCCTGCAGCGAGATCTCGGTGGTCAGCACTTTGGCCTCGGCCACCGCAATTGAAGCGCGGGCGGCGGACTCGGCGGTCAGCGGCGCGGCATGGACTTGGTCGAGCACTTTGCCGGCCTTGCGCAACAGTGCTTCAGCCGCGTGCAGTTCGATTTTCAGTTTGCCGATGTCGGCGATCACGTAGAGGTCATCGCTGGCGCGTTCGACCTTGGCGTCGATCCAGGGCCGCGCGCGGGTTTTGACGAATTCAATGGCATCGTCGATGGCGCCACGGGCAATGCCGGCGTCGATGGCCGCCTGAATCAGCTGCGACACGGCGCCTTGAGTGTTTGGCTTCTCGTTGATTTTCCAGTTATCGACGACCAGGCTCGACTCTACGCGCACGTTGTTCAGCAGAATCGTGCCGCTGGCGGTGGTGCGCTGACCGAAGCCCGACCAGTCATCAACGATGCGCAGGCCCGGGGTGCCACGGCGGACGAAGGCCAGCACTTGTTTGCCGTCGTCATTGAGCGCCTTGACCGCCACCCAGTGCGCGAACAGCGCGCCGGTGGAATAAAACTTCTGGCCGTTGATCACGTAGTCATCGCCGTCGGCGGTGATGCGGGCTTTCAATTCCAGGGTATTTTTGGTTCCGCGCTCAGGACCCGCATTGCCGATGCGCCAACCTTCCAGAACACTCTGGAACAGCTGTTTTTTCTGCGCTTCGGTGGCGCTGCCGAGTACCAGGTTGATGATGCCGAACTGGTTCTGCGGGATCTGTCCCAGCGCCGGATCGGCCGCGGAAATGATTGCGAACACTTCGGCCAATGTGACGAATGAAACTTGTGGGCCACCGTATTCGCGCGGGATGGCAATGCTGCCGAGGCCGCTGCGGGTGAACTGTTCGATTTCCGACCACGGCAGCTTGCGCTGACGATCACGTTTGGCGGCCTGCGCGCGGGCGACTTGCGCCAGTTCGTGGGCAGCCTTGATGGCTTGGGCGTCGTTGCGCAAGACCTGCGCGGGCAACAACAACGGGGCGATGTCCAGATCAGACTGGAGATTTGCGTCTGCCAGACTGGACATCAGTGCCGCTCCTTGGCTGCACGCAATGCCCTGGCGATCTGCACTGGGGTGATTGTGTTCCGGACCATACTACCTACCTCACATCTCATGAAAAACGCCGCAAAAGTGCGGCGAACGAAAGAATGTCCGGTGGTCCGGTTCATATACCCTAAGCGTGTATAAATATTAAATAAACTAACTTTTAGGAATATGTATAGAAGGGGCGGTGGTCGGGTTGGTTAACAGTCTCTCAGCCGTGGCAATACAACCTGTGGTGAGGGGATTCATCCCCGACAGGCCGCGCAGCGGCCTTTTCTGAGTCATAAAAAACGGGATTGCTTCGCAGTCCATCGGGGCGGTGCGACGTTTCGCTAAATCACCCACTACAAAGCCCCATGAGCACAGGAATGCGGCATCAATCCTTGGTCGATTCAGCAGCCTTCAGCGCTTGGCGCAGCGGCACCTTCAGATAAGGATTCACGCAACCGATCTTCAGCGTCCGGGGCGGCGCCCAGCGTGAGTTGTTGCCCACCCAGTCGATGACGCAGTAGGTCACGTCCAGACGCAGATCCTCACCCCCCTCGACGATCACTGCCGGTGGCACCCAGACCTGAATCGGCAGGCCAACATCGGCAGCGGTGATCCGGGCCAGGTCCATACGCACGTCGCCCCAGCGCAAGGTGATGGCGTCGTCCTCGGCCATGTTCAGGTAGGGTTCGATGGTCAGTGGCACACCGCGTTTGATCTGATTGGGATTCACGCCCTGGCGGCGAATGGTGTCGGGCAGCGAGACGGGTGCCAGTTGCTGATTCTCGTCACCGCAGAGTGGCGAAGGCTGGCCGCCAGGGCAGTCGAGCTTGACCTGCACCCGCGTGGCCGCCGACAACGCCGGCCCCTGACCGACTTGCATCACTCGATAGTGAATCCGTGCGGTGCCACTGGCGATAAAGCTTTCCGGCACCCGCAGGCTGATCGAGGCGCCGACATCTTCGCTGGTCAAGACCCGCGAGGCGACGTAGCAGTTGTTCCAGAACAGTTCGATTAGATCACCGGCGTCCATGCCGGGGTAGGGCAGGACATCGATCAGCAAATGCGCGGCAGCGGCCAGATTGATGGCGTTGTTGGATGCGGACGCCAGATTCGGCGCTGCCAGTTCGGGGGCGTGCGAAGTGCGGGTCATCGGGTTCTCTCCTTGAAGTCTTGCGGCGAAGTCCGTTTCTTGAAACAACAAAAGGCGTGATGAATCGGTAATACAACCGTGAACTTTGTTCGGGCTGAGTAAGCGTTGATTCAACTAATGGGTGCCGGTTGGCGACTAGATAAGAGCGTGCCGGAAAGAGTGTCAATAGAGTGCCTTAGTTAATCTGTGAATTACCGATTAATCAGAAGCGTCCTACGCTGATGAGGCATCCTGCCTAGCGGTGATGGCGAATGGAACTACGGTTTTTCGCGAGTTTCGCGATTTTTGTGCCGGTCGATTTAGATCATTTCACAGGCACGAAAGCGCGCCGCAGATTACTTGTATCTGTTGCAGAACATATATGTATTGTTTTGACAGGTTTAAGCTGGAGGGATTTGGAAGTTTTCAGGCGCGGTAAGTAAAACTTCCGTCCATGGAAGTTAATGACTCAAGGCAATAAGTATCTCAGGCGTGATTCAGGAACTTGCTGAGAAACTGTCTGGTGCGTTCTTCTTTCGGGTTGGCAAACAACGCCTTGGCTTCGCCTTGCTCGACGATCACGCCCTTGTCGAAAAACACCACACGGTTAGCCACGTCGCGGGCGAAACCCATTTCGTGGGTGACGATGACCATGGTGCGTTTTTCTTCAGCGAGACCGCGAATGGTCGCCAGTACTTCGCCCACCAGTTCCGGGTCGAGGGCCGAAGTCGGCTCGTCGAACAGGATCACTTCCGGCTCCATCGCCAGCGCCCGGGCAATCGCCACGCGCTGTTGCTGACCACCGGACAGACGACGCGGATACGCATCTTCCTTGCCGGCCAGACCGACCTTGGCCAGCAGCTTCATGCCTAGGGCAACGGCTTGCTCGCGCGGCATCTTCTTGACCACGATCGGCCCTTCGATGACGTTTTCCAGTGCGGTGCGGTGGGGGAACAGGTTGAAGTTCTGGAACACGAAACCCACGTGCTGGCGCAGGTTGCGCACCAGACTCTGCTGCTGGCTCAGCGGGCGGCGGGTATCAATCTCGATATCGCCGACCTTGATCCGGCCGCTGGTGGGTTCCTCAAGGAAATTCAGGCAGCGCAGGAACGTGGTCTTGCCCGAACCGCTGGGGCCGATGATGGCCACGACCTCGCCTTCCTTCACCTCAAGATCGATGCCCTTGAGCACCTCTTGACCCTTGAACTGCTTTGTCAGTTTTTCCACGACAATCATGGGGTCAGGACTCCTGGTCGTGCCGATTGGCCCGCTCTTCCAACTTGTTCTGCAGGTGCGACAGCACCGTGGCCAGAATCCAGTAGATCAGCGCGGCGGCAAGATACATGGTGAAGACTTCGAAAGTCCGGGCGGTAATCAGTTGCGCCTGGCGGAACAGTTCCGGCACCTGAATGGTGGCGGCCAGTGCCGTGTCCTTGACCAGCGAAATGAAGCTGTTGCCCAGCGGCGGCAGGGCCGTGCGCATCGCTTGCGGCAGGATGGCCCGGCGCAAGGTCTGCGCACGGGTCATGCCGATGCTCGCAGCGGCTTCCCACTGGCCGCGCTCGATCGAACCGATCGCGGCCCGCAGGATTTCACAGGCATAAGCGGCCATGTTCAGCGAGAAGCCGATCAGCGCCGCTGGGAGCGGATCCAGTTCCAGACCCAATTGCGGCAAGCCGTAATAGATCACGAACAGTTGCACCAGCAACGGCGTGCCGCGAAAGAACGACACGTAGATGCGGGCAATCCAGCTCACCAGTTTGAAGCGCGACAGGCGCATCAAGGCCAGGCCGAAGCCCAGCAGCAAGCCTAAGAACATGCCGCCCAGACTGAGGATGACCGTGTAATACGCGCCCTTGAGCAGAAAGGGCGCGGAGTCCAGTGCGAGTTGGAAAGCTTCTTCCATTATTTGGTGACGTCAGCGTTGAAGTATTTCTTCGACAGCTTCTCAAGGGTACCGTCGGCACGCAGTTCGTCGAGAGCCTTGTTCACCGCAGCCAGCAGCTCAGGCTCGCCTTTGCGCAGGGCGATACCGGACTCCTGACGGGAGAACGCTTCACCGGCAGCCACGGTTTTCGGGGCTTTCTTGGCGTATTCAAGTGCAGCCAGACGGTCGATCAGGATGGCGTCGGTGCGGCCGTTGTTCAGGTCGGCGAACTTGGTCGGATCATCGTCGTAGGTACGCACGTCAGCGCCCGGCACGTTGGCGCGGACCCACTGTTCGTAGTTGGTGCCCAGGCCGACACCGACTTTCTTGCCGGACAGGTCGGCGGCAGTCTTGATGTTCAACTTGGCTTCCTTGTCCTTCAGCACCAGCGCCTGAATCCCGGATACGGTGTACGGCTCGGAGAAGTCATACTTCTTCTTGCGTTCGTCGGAGATGGTCACCTGGTTGACCACGACGTCGAGACGTTTGGATTCCAGCGCAGCGAGGATACCGTCCCACTTGGTTGGCTGAATCTTGGCTTTGACGCCGAGTTTCTGCGCCAGGGCTTCGGAGAGTTCGACTTCGAAACCGGACAGTTTGCCGTTCTCGTCAACGAAGCTGAACGGTGGATAAGTGCCTTCCAGGCCGACGTTAATAACGCCTTTGTCCTTGATCTGTTGCAGCTGCTCACCGGCGGTTGCCTGGCCGATCAGGCCGGCGCTCAGTGCAAGGCCCAGCGAACCTACCAGCAGAGTGCGACGTAGTGCGGAAAAATTCATGACAAGCCCCTGTGTTTTCTTATGGAAGACGCTTAAGGAAGGTTGGCGAATCCGGGAATTGAACGACTGCGTTATCGTGCCCTAAAGCAGCTTATGCGTCTTGCCCGAAATTCGCCTGCGGCGAGACTATAAGATGTCTGCTTTAGACTTGAAAATACTTAATGATCTTTCTGTTATTCCAATTTCGAATATATATGATCAATAGTGGCGAGGGGATTTATCCCCGATGGGGCGCGAAGCGGCCCTCTCTTCTGACTTGAAGAGCAGGGGACTGCTGCGCAGTCCAACGGGGATAAATCCCCTCACCACAGAAATTCTTGCAGCTGGGAGGATCAGTTTGTCAGCGAATCCTTGTAGGCAAACAACGCCGGCGCCCCACCGGTATGCAGGAAGATGATCGGGCCCTCGTCGAAACGCTGGCGGCCGATCCCGTCGAGCAGGCCGGCCATGGCCTTGCCGGTATAAACCGGATCGAGCAGCACCGCGTCCTGACTGGCCAACAGTTTCACCGCCGCCAGTGTCCCGGCATTCGGTTCGCCGTAACGCGGGCCGAAGTATTCGTCCCACAACTCGACCTTGAAGTTCACTGGCAATTTCACACCCAGCAGCTCCGCCGTGCGTTCGGCCAGACCCTGCACTTTCGGGCGTTGGTCCTCTTCACTGCGCGATACCGTTACGCCGATCACTGGCAATTGTGGCAGCGCTTCGCTCAAGGCCAGTGCCAGACCGCTGTGGGTCCCGGCGCTGCCCGAGGCCAGTACCACGGCGGCGAATTCCAGTCCGGTGTCCTTGATCTGTTCCGCCAGTTCCAGACCGGCACGTACGTAGCCCAATGCACCGAGGGCATTCGAGCCACCGATCGGCACCAGATACGGTTTTTTGCCATTGCTGCGCAGGCGCACAGCGAGTGCGGCGAGTTGTTCGTCGGCGTTATCGAGGTTGTCCACCAGCTCGACCTTGGTGTCGAACAGATCGAGCAGCAGGCGGTTGCCGTTGCCGGTGTAGTTGCTGTCGTCGGTGCCCAGCGGATTCTCCAGCAGCGCCACGCACCCCAGGCCGAGTTTGGCCGCCAGCGCGGCGGTCTGGCGCACGTGGTTCGATTGCAGGGCACCGGCGGTGATCAGCGTGTCGGCGCCCTGAGCGAGGGCATCGGCGGCGAGGTATTCGAGTTTGCGCAGCTTGTTGCCGCCCATGGCCAGCGGCGTCAGGTCATCGCGTTTGATGTACACATCGCGGCCCAGCCAGGCGGACAGACGTTCAAGTTTTTCCAGCGGCGTGGGTTGGCCGAGCAGGTCGAGACGGTTAAAGCGATCCAGCTGTTGTTTGATCATGAGTCCGTACTGGCGGAGAAAGATGACAGGACTATAGGCACGCCGTTTTACCGGGGCAACCGTGAATCGCTTATAGCCAAATGTGCTTAGTCCAGCACTATCGGTTCTTAATTCGCCCTCACGGGCATGCCGTAAAGTAGTCGCCGTTGACGCGGCCAGACCGTCCGGCCGCCCGTGAGGAGTCTTTACCGTGAGCGAGCGTTCCAGCCATTGGCAATTGCAGACCATCGTCAGCCAACTGCGTACCGCGCGGGATCAGTGGCGTACCCAGAATGGCCGGGCCAGCGGCGAGCAGGGTGGTCGTGAGTTGCCGTCCCGCGCGGCGATGGCCGAGATTCTCGAAGCGCTGTGTGGTGCGTTGTTCCCAATGCGTCTGGGGCCGGTGGATCTGCGTGAGGAAAGTGAGGACTTCTATGTCGGCCACACTCTCGATACCTCATTGAATGCCTTGCTGGCGCAGGCGCGGCTGGAGTTGCGTTATGTCGCCCGGCACAGCGCTCAAGGCGATGCCGACGTCGAAGCTCAGGCGATCCGTATCATTCAGGATTTCGCCCTGGCCTTGCCGGGCCTGCGCAGCCTGCTCGACACCGACGTGCTGGCCGCCTATCACGGCGATCCGGCGGCACGCAGCGTCGATGAAGTGTTGCTGTGCTATCCGGGAATTCTGGCGGTGATTCACCATCGTCTGGCGCACCATTTGTACCGCGCCGGGTTGCCGTTACTGGCGCGAATCAGCGCGGAGATTGCGCATTCGGCCACCGGCATCGATATCCATCCAGGCGCGCAGATCGGCCGCAGTTTCTTCATCGACCACGGTACGGGTGTGGTGATCGGCGAGACCGCGATCATCGGCGAGCGTGTGCGGATCTATCAGGCCGTGACTTTGGGCGCCAAGCGCTTCCCGGCGGATGAAGACGGGCAGTTGCAGAAGGGCCATCCACGCCATCCAATTGTCGAGGACGACGTGGTGATTTATGCCGGCGCGACGATTCTGGGACGGATCACTATCGGCCAGGGGTCGACCATCGGCGGTAATGTGTGGCTGACGCGCAGCGTGCCGGCAGGGAGCAACCTGACTCAGGCCAATCTGCAGCATGATGACGGGACGCAGAAGTAAGTTCCTGAATCTGCGTTGCCGCGTCAGGCCTCTTCGCGAGCAGGCTCGCTCCCACACTGGAATGCGTTTCAAATGTGGGAGCGAGCCTGCTCGCGAATGGTTTTTTGGGTCAGATCGAGATAATGGCATTCAGCCAATTCTCCATTGAACGAATCCCCTCAAACCCGCGTCATACCCCTCCTTGGGCTACTGTAGGAAAACTACCGCCTGGCCCTGCGATTAGTCCTTACCACCCTATCCATGTTTAACTTGAACGTTCATTCAAGTTAAACCGGTGGTTCGCTGCCCGCTCACAACAGGAGGCTTGCCTTTGCTGAGTCCGATCATTTCAGCCACGTTTCAACCCCTCGAGGTGCACGTTTCATGAGTGCATCGTCTACCCCCGCCAGCGGTCTGGTGCGCATGAATCCGCCGGTGTTCTACTTCGCCGCGACGGTGATTCTGCTGTTTGGTCTGGTTGTCATCGCCATGCCGGAGCAGGCCGGCGCCTGGTTGCTGGCTGCGCAAAACTGGGCGGCCAATACGGTCGGCTGGTACTACATGCTCGCGATGACGCTGTATCTGGTCTTCGTGGTGGTCACCGCGTTATCGGGCTACGGCAAGATCAAACTCGGTGCCGACCACGACGAACCCGAGTTCAGTTACCTGTCCTGGGCCGGCATGCTGTTTGCCGCCGGGATCAGCATCACGCTGTTTTTCTTTTGCGTATCCGAGCCACTGACGCACCTGGCTCAACCGCCGCAAGGCGAGGCCGGCACCGCCGATGCGGCGCGCCAGGCGATGCAGATTCTGTTTCTGCACTGGGGCCTGCACGGCTGGGGCGTGTTCGCCTTCGTCGGCATGGCGCTGGCCTATTTCGCCTACCGGCATAACCTGCCGCTGGCCTTGCGTTCGGCCCTGTACCCGCTGATCGGCAAGCGCATCAACGGCCCCATCGGCTACGCGGTGGACGGCTTCGGCATCATCGCCACGGTGTTCGGTCTGGGCGCCGACATGGGCTTCGGCGTATTGCACCTCAATTCCGGTCTGGACTACCTGTTCGGCATCGCTCACACCCAGTGGATTCAGGTCGGCCTGATCACGTTGATGATGGGTGCGGCGATCATCGTCGCCGTGTCGGGTGTGGACAAGGGTGTGCGGGTGATGTCCGACATCAACATGCTGCTGGCCTGTGCGCTGCTGCTGTTCGTGTTGTTCGCAGGTCCCACCCAGCACCTGCTCAACACGCTGATCCAGAACCTCGGCGATTACCTCGGCGCCTTGCCGATGAAGAGTTTCGACCTCTACGCCTACGACAAGCCAAGCGACTGGCTCGGCGGCTGGACCGTGTTCTACTGGGCCTGGTGGATCGCATGGTCGCCGTTCGTGGGCCTGTTCATCGCGCGGATTTCCCGTGGTCGGACCATCCGCGAATTCGTCTTCGGCGTACTGCTGATTCCGCTCGGTTTCACCCTGGCGTGGATGTCGATCTTCGGCAACAGTGCGATCGATCAGGTGCTCAATCACGGCATGTCGGCACTGGGCATGTCGGCCCTCGACAATCCGTCGATGAGCCTTTACCTGCTGCTGGAAACCTACCCGTGGAGCAAGACTGTCATCGCGGTGACGGTGTTCATCAGCTTCGTGTTTTTCGTCACTTCCGCCGACTCCGGCACCGTGGTGCTCTCGACCCTGTCGGCCAAGGGCGGCAACCCGGACGAAGACGGGCCGAAATGGCTGCGAGTGTTCTGGGGCGCGATGACCGCGTTGATCACCAGTGCGCTGCTGTTCTCCGGCAGCATCGATGCGCTGAAATCGGCGGTGGTGCTGACCTCGCTGCCGTTCTCGATGATTTTGCTGCTGATGATGTGGGGCCTGCACAAGGCGTTCTATCTGGAGTCGCAGAAGCAGATCGCGCAGTTGCATTCGCTGGCACCGGTCTCCGGTTCGCGGCGTGGCACGGGCGGCTGGCGCCAGCGCCTGAGTCAGGCGGTGCACTTCCCGTCACGCGACGAGGTGTACCGCTTCATGGACACCACGGTGCGCCCGGCGATTGAAGAAGTGACGGCGGTATTTGTCGAGAAGGGTCTGAACGTGGTCACCCAGCCGGACCCGGCGCACGACAACATCAGCCTGGAAATAGGCCACGGTGAGCAGCATCCGTTCATCTACCAGGTGCAGATGCGCGGCTACTTCACGCCGTCGTTCGCCCGTGGCGGCATGGGTTCCAAGCAACTCAACAACCGCCGCTACTACCGCGCTGAAGTGCACTTGAGCGAGGGCAGTCAGGACTACGATCTGGTCGGCTACACCAAGGAACAGATCATCAACGACATCCTCGACCAGTACGAACGCCACATGCAGTTCCTGCATCTGGTGCGTTGATCGGCAACTGAGCGCCGGGACGTTTCACGATTCGGCGCTCAGCACCATGAACAACACCATCGCCGCCATCGGCACCCCGAACACCGCACTGCCCACCGCGATCTCCGAACCCAGCGGCTGCCTGGCATGCACCACCCCCACCGCACCATTGATCACCGTCAACGCCAGCCACAGCGCGGCGAAGCTGTAGGCCAACGTCTGCCGGCTGAAGCCAATGCGCTCGCCGATGTAGAGCATCAGGGCGAGCAGGACCAGGCCGAAGAAGATGATGATGGCGGTGTGCATAGGCGTGCCTGCGGGTCATGCGGTGCCTGATCGGACGCCTTCGCGGGTAAGCCCGCTCCCACAGTGATCTCGGTCATTCACAGATTCTGCGTACAACCAAGATCCTGTGGGAGCGGGCTTGCTCGCGAAAGGGCCACCTCGGTGTCATTTAGAGCATAGACAAGTCAGCCCACAACCATACGAGCCAACCCTTCTCGATCGACATATTTCGCGACTCATTCAAATGTATCTGGACGAGAAGGCCCTTTCTCGCTGGCCCGCGTCTGCCGTTGGTCGAACCAATAATCGGGTGTTTGTTCACTCAGCTAATATTTATCCGAGTGTGTATTGTGTGTATCAATCGGTTGTCCACGCCCTAGAGTGACCAGCTCTTGCTGTCGAAAAGGGCGAAGGAAATGCGTAGTCGGGAAATGATCAGGATGATCGAGGAGGATGGTTGGTATCTGGTTGCAGTGAAGGGTAGTCACCATCAGTACAAGCATCCGCGCAAGCCGGGTCGGGTGACGATCAAGCATCCGGATTCAGACCTTCCCAAAGGGACGATCAACAGCATTTTGAAACAGGCGGGGTTGAAATGAAGCCCGTTATTGGAAGTGAAAGTCCTTTTATGGACACGTCAGAGGAAGGATTCACGTTTATGAAATTCCCGGTCGTTTTGCACAAGGATGCCGACTCGGACTACGGAGTGATTGTCCCGGATGTACCGGGGTGCTTCTCCGCAGGGAGCACGGTAGCCGAAGCTTTTGAAAACACTCAGGAGGCTCTGGCCCTGCACTATGAGGGGCTGGTGGCTGATGGTGCACCGTTGCCTCGAGTTCAGGATATTGATGCACATCTCGACAACCCGGATTACGCGGGTGGAATCTGGGGTGTTGTCGACTTTGATATCACGCCCTATTTCGGCAAGTCGGTACGCTTCAACGCCACGCTGCCCGAGCAACTGCTGGAGCGTATTGATCAAACAGTCCGGCGTGATCAACGCTACAGTTCCCGCTCCGGATTTCTGGCCGCAGCTGCGTTACGCGAATTATCGGCATGACGAACAACCTGTAGGGGCTGCCGCAGGCATGTATGTCAGGTGCTCTCGCGCTCGATCACGTTGCACTGCAACAGATTCAGGCGCTGCACATCATCGCTCGGTAACACCCCAAGACTTTCCAATACCCGCGTTGCCGCCAGTACGCCAATCTCCAGTGCCGGGGGTTTGATCGTGCTCAGGCTCGGCAACAGCATCTCGGCGAACGGGTAATCGCCGAAGCCGAGCACGGCGCAGTCTTCGGGGATCTTGATGCCTGCGCGTTGCCCGGCGAGCAAGCCGCCGGCGGCGAGGTTGTCGTTGGCGAAGATGATCGCGTCGGGGCGCGGGGAGGCGTTCATCAGCGCTTCCATCGCTTGCTTGCCGGCTTCGAACGGCGCGCGGTCGGCGTCCGGGGCGAATACCCACGGCTGCAGTCCGAACTCGCGCACGGTGGCGGCGTAACCGTCGCGACGTTCGAGGGCACTGAGGTCACCAGGGGCGCTGTTCTGCACGAAGGCGATGCGGCGATAGCCTTTATCGTGCAGATAACGTGCGGCGGTCACGCCGACTTCATAGTGCGAAAAGCCGATCTGCATCGGCTCGCGATCCGGCTGGTAATCCCAGGTTTCGATCACCGGAACGTCCGCTTCGGCGATCATCTTTTCCGTGCCCGCACTATGGAAATGGCTGGTCAGCACCAACGCTGCCGGCGACCAGCCGAGAAACGCGCGCACGGCGTTTTCTTCCTGCTCGGTACTGAAGTAACTCGACGCCAGCAGCAGCTGATAACCGTGGCGGCTGAGGGTGTCGCTGAAGCCCTGAATGGTGTTGGCAAAGATCGGCCCGGAGATGTTCGGAATCACCATGCCGACGATTTTGCCCCGCGCCGAGGCCAGTCCGCCGGCCACCAGATTTGGCACGTAACCCAGCTCGGCCACCACCGCTGCAATCCGCTCGCGGCGCTCCGGCGAGACCGATTCCGGCTGATTGAAGTAGCGCGACACGGTAATCGCCGAAACGCCAGCCTCGCGCGCCACTGCATTCAGGGTCACGCGTCCGGCGCCACGGCGTTTGCGGGGCTTTTCCTGGCTCAAGGCTCGATCCTTCTTAAAAACCAAAATGCATATAAAAGTAATTTTTCAGTATTGGACGCTCTATGCCAAGCTTGCCAATACTGGCGATGTTAGCGCTAACAAAGCGCATTGTCTGCTACTCGCTCGAGCGAATGCCCAAGACACCGATTCAGGCGCTGTCGTCGCAGAACGGCAGCGGTTCAGGGCCAATTTCGAGCGGGCAACCATGCACAATATTCCTGGGGCGACACACAAACTGGCGCAGTCGATTCGCGCCGCTGGCTGGATTTTCACCGGGCTGGCGGTGTTGCCGCTGCCCGATGCTTTTGCCGCCGACAGCAGCGATCAAGAGCCGACCCTCAAGTCCGTCACGGTCACCGCCACCCGCCGTGAAGAGTCGCTGCAGAAGGTGCCGGTGGCAGTCTCGGTGATCGACGGCGAACAACTGGAACGCGACAACCGCAACGGCGTGGCGAGCATCGTCCAGCAAGTGCCGTCGCTGAATTTCCGTACCGGTGCGTCGAACAAGGACACCTCGTTGTTTGTGCGAGGCGTCGGCACGATTTCCACCTCGCCCGGCGTCGAGCCAACAGTGGCCACGGTGATCGATGGCGTGGTCTATGCGCGTCCCGGTCAATCGACCCTAGACCTGCTGGATCTGGAGCGCGTCGAAGTGCTGCGCGGCCCGCAGGGCACGTTGTTCGGCAAGAATGCCTCGGCCGGTGTGCTCAACATCACCAGCAAGGCGCCGACCAACGAGACCCACGGTTACATCGACCAGTCGTACTACAGCGGCAATGAAAGCCGCACCCGCTTCGGCATTGGCGGTAGCCTGATTCCGGACACGCTCAAGGGTTCGATCAGCACCCTGTTCGGCACTTACGACGGCAACGTCGATAACCAGCACAACGGCCAGGAGGTCAACGGCTACAACCATCGCGGGGTGCGCGGCAAACTCGAGTTCACCCCGAACGATGACGTCACCTTTACCCTGATCGCCGACTACATGCAGTCCCACGACGACGGTCCCAACGGCGTCGTCAGCAAGTCGTTGACCCCGGCCTTCGCCAACGCGCTGAGCCCGGTCTATGCGAGCAACCACAACCGCGACATCAACACCGATACCCGCAGCCATGTCGAGGACACCAACAAGGGCCTGTCCGGCCAGCTCGACTGGCAACTGGGCGATTACACACTGACCTCGATCACCGCGTGGCGCGGCTGGGACAACACCCAATATCAGGATGGCGATCGGCTGAGCACGATCACTGCAGCGTTCCCCGGCACCGCCGACAAGGGCGAGCTGGCCTTCGACCAGTACTCGCAAGAGCTGCGCCTGGCCTCGCCGAAAGGTGAGTTCCTTGAATACGTTGGCGGCCTGTTCTACATGCACGGCAAGGATGACGAGACCTATCAGCGCACCTTGACCACCACCACACGCACCGACCGTGGCGTCGCCGATTACAGCACCACCAGCGACAGCTACGCCGCGTTCGGCGAAGCCACGCTGAACTTCACCTCGGACTTGCGTGGCATCGCCGGCCTGCGCTACACCCACGATGATCTTGAATACGATCACCGTCGCGTCTCGACCTCGGCGACCACGGTCAGTGGTATTCAACCTGCAACCAGCAGTTCCGGTTCGGTAGACGAGGACGGCTGGTCCGGTCGGCTAGGTGTGCAGTACGACCTCAGCGATGCGGTCACCACGTATCTGACCTATTCGCGTGGCTACAAAGGCCCGGCGTACAACGTGTTCTTCAACATGCAGCCGCGTGACACCGAAGCGCTGAAACCGGAGACCTCGAACACCTGGGAGGCGGGCATCAAAGCGACGAGCTGGAACAATCGGCTGACCACCAACCTTGCGGTGTTCCACAGCGATTACGACAACTACCAGGCGAACTTTTTCGACACCGTCGCCGGGCAAGTGGTGACGCGCCTGATCAACGCCGGCAGTGTCAGCACCGAAGGCGTCGAACTCGATTACGCCTTGCAGGCGACCCAGCAACTGAAGTTCTCCGGGGCGCTGGCCTACACCCGCGCGCGCATCGACCAATTCAGCTGCCCGGCGGGCGCTGCAGCCTCGTGCAACGTCAATGGCAAGCCACTGCCGTTCAGCCCCGACTGGAAAAGCTACGTGCGCGCCGACTACAGCATCCCGCTGGACAACGGCCTCGATATCGAGCTCGGCACCGACTACAGCTGGCAGAGCGAAGTGCAGTACGACATTAGCCAGAACGCCGACACCAAACAGGGTGCCTATGGCATCTGGAACGCCAGCGTCGCGCTCGCCGACTACAGCAACGGCTGGCGCGTGGCGCTGCTGGGCAAGAATCTCGCCGACAAGTCCTACTCACCGTTGCTGGCCAGCGGCGGCAGCTACATCTACCGCGCCGTGCCACGGGATGACGAGCGCTACTTCGGCGTGCAACTGCGCAAGGATTTCTGAGATGAGCAGACAGCTGAAACTTGGCGCCTTTCTCATGGCCACCGGGCACCACGTCGCCGCGTGGCGGCACCCGCAGGTACCGGCGAATGCCGGTCTGGATTTCGCCCACTACAAGCGTCTGGCGCAGATTGCCGAGGCGGCGAAGTTCGACACGCTGTTCGTCGCCGACAGTGTGGCCGCGCCGACGCAGGACATCGCCAGCCGCATGGCGCGCTCCGATCACTTCGAACCGCTGACCTTGCTCTCGGCTCTGAGCGCGGTGACCGAGCGCATCGGCCTGATCGCCACGGCGACCACCAGCTACAACGAGCCGTATCACGTGGCGCGCAAATTCGCTTCGCTCGATCATCTGTCGGGTGGCCGCGCCGGGTGGAATCTGGTGACCTCGGACAACGCCGCCGAGGCACTGAATTTTGGTCGCGACGAACACATCGGCCACGCCGAACGCTACAGCCGTGCCCGCGAGTTTCATCAGGTGGTCACCGGGCTGTGGGACAGTTGGGAGGACGATGCCTTTGTCCGCGACAAGGCAAGTGGCGCGTATTACGACCCGTCGAAGCTGCACGTGCTGGATCACGTCGGTGAGCATTTTCGGGTGAAAGGCCCGCTGAACGTGGCGCGCTCGCCGCAGGGGCAACCGGTGATTGTGCAGGCGGGTTCATCGGAGACCGGGCGTGAGCTGGCGGCACAGACCGCTGAGGTGGTGTTCACCGCGCAGACTTCGCTGGCCGGCGCACAGGCGTTCTACGCCGACCTCAAGGGCCGCCTGGCCAAGTACGGACGCAGTGCCGATTCGCTGAAAATCATGCCCGGGGTGTTTGTTGTCGTCGGGCAGACAGAAGCCGAAGCGCAGGAAAAATGTGAAACGTTTCAGCAATTGGTCGAGCCGGAGGTTGGCGTGGCGTTGCTTGGGCGTATGCTGGGCAACTTCGACTTGTCGAAGTACCCGCTGGACGGCCCGCTACCGGATTTGCCGCTGACCGACAGCGGCCAGCAGAGCCGGCAGAAATTGCTGACGGAACTGGCAGGGCGGGAGAATCTGACCCTCGCCGAATTGGGCCGCAAGATTGCCGGTGGGCGCGGGCATTACAGCCTGATCGGCACCCCGGCGCAGATCGCCGACCGTTTGCAGGAGTGGTTCGAACAGGGCGCGGCGGATGGCTTCAATGTGCTGGTACCGCACTTGCCGGGCGGGCTCGAAGATTTCGCTAATGGCGTGGTCCCGGAACTGCAGCGCCGTGGGCTGTTCAGAACCGAGTATGAGGGCCGGACCTTGCGCGAAAACCTGGGCCTTGCCCGACCCGGCAACAGATTTGTGTAACACCCTTCGCGAGCAGGCTCGCTCCCACAGGGGAGTGCACTCCAAATGTGGGAGCGAGCCTGCTCGCGAAGAAGTCGACACCCATTTCAAGACAGACAAGAGAGGATTCGATGACTTACACCGCTGCCGAAAATCGCTACGACTCCATCCCTTACCGCCGCGTCGGCCGCAGCGGTCTGGTGCTGCCGGCGCTGTCGCTGGGCCTGTGGCACAACTTCGGCGACAGCACGCCGATCGACACCCAGCGCGCCTTGCTGCGCACCGCGTTCGACCTGGGCATCAACCACTTCGACCTGGCCAACAATTACGGCCCGCCGTACGGCAGCGCCGAGATTAATTTCGGTCGCCTGCTGCGCGAAGACTTCAAGCAGTACCGCGATGAACTGATCATTTCAAGCAAGGCTGGTTGGGACATGTGGCCCGGCCCGTACGGTCAGGGCGGCGGCTCGCGCAAATACGTGCTGGCCAGCCTCGACCAGAGCCTGCAGCGTCTCGGTCTGGACTATGTGGATATCTTCTATTCGCACCGCTTCGACCCGGACACCCCGCTGGAAGAAACCGCCAGCGCCCTCGCCACCGCCGTGCAACAGGGCAAGGCGTTGTACATCGGTATCTCGTCGTACTCCGGGGTAAAAACCCGCGAGATCGCTGCGCTGCTCAAGGAATGGAAGGTACCGCTGCTGATTCATCAGCCGGCGTACAACCTGCTCAATCGCTGGGTGGAAAAAGACCTGCTCGACACCACCGACGAGCTCGGTACTGGCGTCATCGCCTTCACCCCGCTGGCGCAAGGTCTGCTGACCGACAAATACCTCAACGGCGTGCCGGCGGATGCGCGGGTCAATCGTCCGGGTGGTGGTTCGTTGCAGGCTTCGCACCTGTCTGAAGCCAACATCGCGCACGTGCGTGCGTTGAACGAGATCGCCAAACGTCGCGGCCAGAGCCTGGCGCAACTGGCACTGGCCTGGACCCTGCGTGATCCACGGGTGACCTCCGCGCTGATCGGCGCGAGCCGGCCAGAGCAGATCATCGAGAACGTCGGGGCGTTGAAGAATCTGAGTTTCAGTGCTGAGGAACTGGCGGAGATCGACCGGTTTGCCCAGGAGGGCGGGATCAATCTGTGGGAGAAGCCGTCGACCGCTGAATAAGTGACTGGCGCCGAATTATTCGGCGCCTGCTTTGACGCCTTCGCGAGCAAGCCCGCTCCCACATTGGATCGATGGTGAACACTGGTTTCGTGTGCACCACAATCCCACAGTGGGAGCGGGCTTGCTCGCGAAGGGGCCTTTGAAAACAACACAGCAATCAGGCCTTATTTGAAAAACGGCACATCCCCCAACACCGTTGCTCGCTGCATCACCCGCCGCGCCGGACGGTAATCATCCACCGCATAATGCTGGGTCACACGGTTGTCCCAAAACGCAATATCGTCCTGCTGCCAGCGCCAGCGAATGGTGAATTCCGGCCGCGTTGCATGAGCGAACAGGAATTTCAGAATCGCTTCGCTCTCGGTGTCCGACAGTTCGTTGATCTTCGAGGTGAAGCCTTCGTTGACGAACAACGAGCGGCGTCCACTGACCGGATGGGTGCGGATTACCGGG
This sequence comes from Pseudomonas sp. LAMO17WK12:I5, assembly GCF_900215165.1. NCBI lineage: Bacteria > Pseudomonadati > Pseudomonadota > Gammaproteobacteria > Pseudomonadales > Pseudomonadaceae > Pseudomonas > Pseudomonas sp. LAMO17WK12:I5. The sequence goes on from NZ_OBDS01000004.1 coordinate 152,895, forward strand.
TGTGACAACGGTGGATTCTTGCGTCGCGCCTCTTCCCACTGGGCCAGTGCTTGCGGCGTATTGCCGTAGCGTTCCAACGGGAAAGAGCGGGTGAAATCGTGAGTCGCGGTCAGTCCTTCGAGCAGCTTTTTCATCGGTGCCGACAGTGCTTCATACGCGGCAATCCCGCTGGCCCACAGGGTGTCGCCGCCGAACTCTGGCAGCAGCTTGGCGCTGAGCACCGCCCCCATCGCCGGGGTCGGCAGGAAGGTCACGTCGGTGTGCCAGATCGCGTTGTCGCGCACATCGGTGACGGCGGTGTCGAGGATCAGCACTTCGGGCTGCTCCGGCACGTTCGGGTAGATCGGATGAATGTGCAGGTCGCCGAAGTACGCGGCGAAACGTGCCTGTTGCGAAGGCTCGATCGGCTGGTTGCGGAAGAACAGCACCTGGTACTTGAGCAGCGCCTGCTCGATGGCGTCGCGCTGTTCCAGGTTCAACGGCTGGCTGACGTCGACGCCGCTGATCTGCGCGCCGAGGGCCGAGCTTAATGGGGTGATGGTCAGGCTGCTCATGGTCTTTCTCTTCGAATTCGGAGTGTCATGCTTTTGTGGGAGCGAGCCTGCTCGCGAATGCTGAGTGTCAGGCGACAGTGCGGTGACTGATCCGACGCTTTCGCGAGCAGGCTCGCTCCCACAGGGGGCACATGAAATTTGTCAGTGGGTTTGGCCGTGCCACGGCACCAGTTTGCGCTGCAGGGCGCGCAGGCCCATTTCCATGGCGAAGGCGATCAGGGCGATCACCAGAATCCCCAGCACTACCACATCGGTGACCAGAAATTGCGCGGCCGATTGCACCATGAACCCCAAACCGCTGGTGGCGGCGATCAGTTCGGCGGCGACCAGGGTCGACCAGCCAACGCCCAGACCAATGCGCACACCGGTGAGAATGTCCGGCAGGGCGCTCGGCAAAATCACATGGCGGATCAGTTGTGCGCGAGTGGCACCGAGCGACTGCGCAGCGCGCAATTTTGCCGGGTCAACGGTGCGCACGCCGGTCGCGGTAGCGATGGCGATCGGCGCAAAAATCGCCAGGTAGATCAGCAGCACTTTCGACAACTCGCCGATGCCGCACCAGATCACGATCAGCGGTAGATACGCCAGCGGCGGAATCGGCCGGTAGAACTCGATCAGCGGATCAAGCACCCCACGGGCAATACGGTTGGCACCGATGGCAATGCCCACCGGCACTGCGGTCAAAATCGCGAAACCGAGGCCCAGACCGATGCGGCTCAGGCTCGCGCCCAGGTGCTGCCACAGGGTCGAATCCATGTAACCGGTGGTCGCCAGCAACCAGCCTTTTTGCAACACGGCGGACGGTGGCGGCAGGAACAGCGGTTCGATCAAATCGGTCGCGGTCACGGCCCACCAGATCACCAGCAAGGCGAACAGGGTCAGCAGGCTGATCCAGCGGGTGCTGAGGCTGCGCCGTACCGGGATCGCCACCGATGGGCTTTTCACGGTGGGGGCGGAAACGTCGTAACTGCTCATGCGCGCTCCTGCCGTTGCACGGCGCTGCGTTGCGAGAACACTTTGCTCAGCACGTGCTCGCGGGTTTCGATAAAACGCGGGTCGGATTTGATCGCCCGCGCCGACTCACCGGCAGCGTAGCGTTGACCGAAATCCAGATGCAGACGCTCGACGATCTGCCCCGGATTCGGCGCCAGCAGAATCAGGTCAGTGGCGAGGAATACCGCTTCTTCGATGTCGTGGGTAATCAGGAACACCGGTTTTGCAGTGCGCTGCCAGACTTGCAGCAACAGCTCCTGCATCTGCTCGCGGGTGAATGCGTCGAGGGCGCCGAAAGGTTCGTCCATCAGCAGCACGCGCGGGTCGGCGGCGAGGGCGCGGGCCAGGCCGACGCGCTGTTTCTGGCCTCCGGAGAGTTGCCAGATGCGGCGATTTTCGAAACCGGAAAGGTCGACCAGTGCGAGCATTTCCCGGGCGATCTTTTCACGTTTGTCCTTGGCGACACCGGCCAGTTCCAGACCGAACGCGACGTTGGCCAAAACATCCTGCCAAGGCAACAGCGCGTCATCCTGGAACACCACGCCACGTTCGGCGCTCGGGCCTTTGACCGGCACGCCGTCGAGGGTGATGCGCCCGGCGCTGGGTTCGACGAAGCCGGCAATCAGGTTCAACAGCGAAGTCTTGCCACTGCCGGACGGGCCGAGGGCTACCAGCAATTGCTGCGGCCCGAGGGTCAGGGAAATGTCCGCCAGCACCGGTTCCGGGCTGCCGGGATACTGTGCGCTGATGCGCTCCAGCTGTAGCAAGGCCATCGCAGTTAACTCCCGATCAGTGGGTGATGTATTTGGCGCTGACGTACGGCGCGTAGTCCGGCAGTACGGCTTCGACCTTGCCTTGTTCCTTGAGGAACGCGGCGGTGTCGGTAATGGCTTTGGTGGTTGGCGCGCCGAGGCTGATCACCTGATCAGCCGCCAGCGGGTAGACGTTGCCTTGCAGCAGCAATGGAATGTCGCTGGCCTTGGCGCCGGAGAGCTTCACCAGCTTGTCGACGTTTGACTGGTCGGCGAGCCAGGCTTGTGGATCCTTGCGGTAATCGGCGTAGGCGTCGAGGGTGACCTTGGCGAATGCGGTGACGATTTCCGGGTGCTTCTCGGCGAAGTCTTTGCGCACGATCCAGGCATCGAAGGTCGGCGCGCCGAACTTGGCCAGTTCACCGGAAGTGATCAGCACTTTGCCGTTTTCCTTGGCCACACCCAGGGCCGGATCCCACACGTAAGTGGCGTCGATATCACCGCGTTTCCACGCGGCGATGATCGCTGGCGGGGCGAGGTTGAGCACGGTGACTTTCGACGGATCGATGTTCCAGTGCTTCAACGCCGCGAGCAGGCTGTAGTGTCCGGTGGACACGAACGGCACGGCGATTTTCTTGCCGACCAGATCCTGCGGGCTCTTGATTCCGGAACCGTCGCGGGCGACCAGTGCTTCGGCGGCGCCGATCTGGGTGGCGATGAGGAAAGTTTCCACCGGAACCTTGCGGGTGATCGCAGCGGTCAACGGGCTGGAACCGAGGTAGCCGATCTGCACGTCACCGGAAGCGATGGCAGCGATGATGTCGGCGCCGTTGTCGAACTTGCGCCAGCTGATGTCGGCCTTGGTGGCTTTTTCGTAGGCGCCATCGGCCTGGGCGACTTTCGCCGGGTCGACGGTGGTCTGGTAGGCGACGGTGAGGTCGGCGGCCTGCGCCAGAAAGCTCGCAGCAGCCAACGAGGCCACGGCCAGCAGGCGAAGCGGGAAATTCATTTTCATGGGGGGAGTGCTCCAAATCAGGCGACCGACGATCGGCGTGAAAGGAGACTAAATGATCTAAGAATCTAAAAATAAATAACTTTTTAGACTTAGCTTATGAGCGGAAAAATCTAAGCCTGGCCGCTGCGCGGTCATTCGCGAGCAAGCTCGCTCCCACAGGAGATTGCAATCTAATGTGGGAGCGAGCCTGCTCGCGAAAAGGTTCGAAGAGCCTTCTGATGTCAGTTGCTGATCGCCAGAATGCTCGCCTGATACGACCCGACAAACACATCGAAATCACCGACCTCGTTCTGCTCCAGCTCCGCCTGTTGCGCCAGCGAAGAACGCGCCAGCTCCTCAAACTTCGCCTGTTCATCCGCCGCCAATGGCTCGCTGCGGAAGAACTCGGCATGCGCCTGACTCTGGCGCAGGGAGAATTGCGCGAAGCTTTCCTTGTGCTCGGCCATGGTCGCCAGCACTTGGGCCGATGGGGTCAGGGACGAATCCTTGACCTTGGCCAGTTGCGCGTCGAGCGCCTTGCTGTGTGCGTCGCCGCCATGGCTCTGATCGAGCAATGCCGCCAGCGGTGCGATTTTTTCCAGCAGATCGGCTGCCCAAACCTTCAATTCGACCGCTTCACCGTCGCGCTGCAATTGCAGGCCCGGACGGCGACCTTCCTTGACCACGCTGAGGAAGTTCGAAGTGGCATTGCCGCACGAAGTGTTGGTCAGCAGCGGACTGTCGTTCAGCGCGCAATACAGCAGGAACGCGTCGAGGAAGCGCGATTCGGTGACGTCGATGCCCATCGGCAGGAACGGGTTGATATCCAGGCAACGCACTTCGACGTACTGAATGCCCCGGGCCATCAGCGCCTGGATCGGCCGCTCGCCGGTGTAGGTCACGCGTTTCGGGCGGATGTTGGAGTAGTACTCGTTTTCGATCTGCAGGATGTTGGTGTTGAGCTGTACCCACTCGCCATCCTGGTGCGTGCCGACTTCCACGTACGGCGGGTATGGCGTGGCCACGGCCTTGCGCAGGCTGTCGGTGTAGCTCGCCAGATCGTTGTAGCACGGCGTCAGGCCGGCTTGGGCGTTGCTCTGGTAACCGAGGTCGCTCATGCGCAGGCTGGTGGCGTACGGCAGGTACAGGGTGTCCGGGTCCAGTTGTTCCAACTGGTGCGAACGACCGCGCAGGAAGCCTGCGTCCAGCGCTGGCGACGCACCGAACAGGTACATCAGCAGCCAGCTGTAGCGGCGGAAGTTGCGGATCAGCGCGATGTAGGACGACGACTGGAAATCGCGGTCGGTGCCGACGAAACCTTCGGCTTCGCGCAGCAGCGGCCAGAGCTTTTCCGGCAGGGAAAAGTTGTAGTGAATCCCGGCGATGCACTGCATGGTCTTGCCGTACCGCAGGGCCAGGCCCTTGCGGTAGACGTACTTGAGCTGACCGATGTTGGAGGTGCCGTAATAGGCGATCGGGATGTCTTCCTCGGCCGGCAACGGGCACGGCATCGATGGACTCCACAGGTACTCGTTGCCGAGCTTGCTGTAGGCAAAGCGATGAATCTTGTCCAGGCTCGCCAGCGTATCGGCCGGATCGGGCAGGGCGGGGGTGATGAATTCCAGCAGCGACTCGGAATAGTCGGTGGTGATCTGTTCATTGGTCAGCGCGGAACCCAAGGCTTCCGGGTGCGGCGTTTGCGCCAGACGACCTTCACTGGTCACGCGCAGGCATTCACGTTCGATACCGTGGAGGCACTGTTCGAGCAGAGAGAGGTTGGCGCGCTCGCCGAGCAGAGCCAGGCGGCGGTTGAGAAGTTCGCTCAATTTGGATTCCTTCACGCGTCAGTCGCCCCAATATGGGGGTGGGCAGGACGGTCTACAAGGGTGAAGTTGAAACTGGCGTTTTCGCCTGGTTTTTCGGGCTCACGAAGCCCCTTTCGAACCGCCGACTTCAATCCCTGAATCTGGCAGATGCACGCGAAGATTATGCGATCCCTGTGGGAGCGGGCTTGCTCGCGAAGAGGGCGTGTCAGTCAACATCAATTTGCCTGACACACCGCCTTCGCGAGCAAGCCCGCTCCCACAGAAAAGCTCGACGCTGCGATCACAGCGCCGAAATTAACTCAAAATGATGAACAACATCTACAGGACAGCGAACGTGCCTTGCGCTTTTGCGACCAGTTTGTCGCCCTGCATCACGTCGGCCTCGACCACCAGCGTGCGGCGGCCCGGGTGGATCACCCGCGCCGTGCACAGCACCTCGCCGTCGGATACGGCGCGGATGTAGTTGATCTTGCACTCGATGGTCGCGCTCTGCTGATCGAAGCCGTGGGTGCTGGAACAGGCCAGCCCCATGGCGATATCGACCAGACTGAACAGCGCGCCACCGTGCAACTTGCCGCCGCGATTGCGCAGTTGCGGTTCCAGCACCAGGGCGACTTGCGCCACCCCGGTTTCCAGGCTGTGCAGGCGGCAGCCCAACAGCTTGAAAAACGCGCTCTCGACGAGCCCGGCCGGAATCTCCATCAGCGTTTCTTCAACTGCTTGGCGTTGGCGAACAGCGAAGCCATGGCGTTGTTCACCGGTGCGGCTGTGGCCGTTTCCTTGCGTGGCGCGTTGTTCGACGACTGGCGCGGTGCCGAGCCCGGACGCGAGCCACGGGCACCGTCGATTTTCTCGCCCGGAGTGTCGCTCATGCGCATCGACAGGCCGACGCGTTTGCGCGGGATGTCGACTTCCATGACCTTCACTTTCACCACGTCACCGGCCTTCACCGCTTCGCGTGGGTCCTTGATGAACTTCTCCGACAACGCCGAGATGTGCACCAGACCGTCCTGATGCACGCCGATGTCGACGAACGCGCCGAACGCGGTCACGTTGGTGACGACGCCTTCGAGGATCATCCCCAGTTGCAGGTCTTTCAGGTCTTCGACGCCTTCCTGGAACTCGGCGGTCTTGAACTCCGGACGCGGGTCGCGACCCGGTTTTTCCAGTTCTTGCAGAATGTCGGTGACGGTGGGCAGACCGAAGGTCTCGTCGGTGAACTTCTTCGGGTCCAGACGCTTGAGGAACGCGGCGTCGCCGATCAGCGAGCGAATGTCGCGGTCGGTTTCAGCGGCGATGCGCTGTACCAGTGGATAGGCTTCCGGGTGAACGGCCGAGGAATCCAACGGGTTGTCGCCGTTCATCACGCGCAGGAAGCCTGCGGCCTGTTCGAAGGTTTTCTCGCCCAGACGCGCAACTTTCTTCAGCGCTGCACGGGTCTTGAACGCGCCGTGCTCGTCACGGTGAGCGACGATGTTCTGCGCCAGGGTCGCGTTGAGGCCGGAAATCCGCGCCAGCAAGGCCACCGAGGCGGTGTTTACATCGACGCCGACGGCGTTTACGCAGTCCTCGACCACCGCATCCAGACCACGCGCCAGTTTCAGCTGCGACACGTCGTGCTGGTACTGGCCGACACCGATGGATTTCGGATCGATCTTCACCAGTTCGGCCAGTGGATCCTGCAGACGACGGGCGATGGACACCGCGCCACGGATCGACACGTCCAGATCCGGGAATTCCTTGGCAGCCAGTTCCGACGCCGAGTACACCGATGCACCGGCCTCGGAGACCATGACCTTGGTCATCTTCATTGCTGGGTATTTTTTGATCAGCTCGATCGCCAGTTTGTCGGTTTCGCGGCTGGCGGTGCCGTTGCCGATGGCGATCAGGTCAACCGAGTGCTTGGCGCACAGCGCGGCCAGAATCGCGATGGTCTGATCCCATTTGTTGTGCGGCACGTGCGGGTAAACCGTGGCGTGATCGAGCAGCTTGCCGGTGGAGTCGACCACCGCAACCTTGCAGCCGGTACGCAGGCCCGGGTCGAGGCCCAGGGTGGCGCGCGGGCCGGCCGGCGCGGCCAGCAGCAGGTCGTGCAGGTTGTGGGCGAAGACGTTGATCGCCTCGGTTTCGGCGCCGTCGCGCAGCTCGCCGAGCAGGTCGGTTTCCAGGTGCGTGTAGAGCTTGACCTTCCAGGTCCAGCGCACCACTTCACTGAGCCATTTGTCGGCCGGGCGGTTCTGATTCTGGATGCCGAATTGCTGGCCGATCATGCCCTCGCACGGGTGCATGGTGCCCGGCAGTTCGTCGCCGACTTTCAGTGCGGAGCTGAGGATGCCTTCGTTGCGGCCACGAAAAATCGCCAGTGCACGGTGCGACGGCATGCTTTTCAGCGGTTCGTCGTGTTCGAAGTAGTCGCGGAACTTCGCGCCTTCTTCTTCCTTGCCGGCGATCACGCGGGCGCTGATGGTCGCTTCCTGCTTTAGGAAGTTGCGCAGCTTCTCCAGCAGGCTGGCGTCTTCGGCGAAGCGCTCCATCAGGATGTACTTGGCGCCTTCCAGCGCAGCCTTGACGTCGGCTACGCCTTTTTCGGCGTCGACGAAGCGTGGGGCTTCGGTTTCTGGCGTCAGGTTCGGGTCGTTGAACAGGCCGTCGGCCAGCTCGCCGAGGCCGGCTTCCAGGGCAATCTGGCCCTTGGTGCGGCGCTTCTGCTTGTACGGCAGGTACAAGTCTTCGAGGCGGGTCTTGGTGTCGGCGAGCTTGATGTCGCGCTCAAGGGCAGGGGTGAGTTTGCCCTGCTCCTGGATGCTGGCGAGGATGCTGATGCGCCGTTCGTCGAGTTCTCGCAGGTAGCGCAGACGCTCTTCCAGATGACGCAACTGGGTGTCATCGAGGCTGCCGGTGACTTCTTTCCGGTAACGGGCGATGAAGGGAACGGTAGAGCCTTCATCGAGTAGCGCGACGGCCGCTTCGACCTGTTGCGGGCGTACGCCGAGTTCCTCGGCGATGCGGCTGTTGATGCTGTCCATAAAACCACCTGACATATTGTGAAAGCAGGCTCGCAGGCACGGAAATAAAGGCCCGGAGTCTGGTTGAGCGGCTAGAAAATTGCCGCTGCCTGGGTCAAAAGGCACCCCATTGACCCGTGAAATCGAATAATTACTGCGCAGGCCCGGAAAATATCGCGGCCACCTGCGGTAACGATTCAGACGTTGCCTGGCACAAAACGCCGCGCATTATAACCAGCGTTCTGTCATTCGGGGGTGTAGCAGTCTGTAGGTAGAAACCCCGGTTTTCTGGCAGTGAAGGAAAAATCTGCTAACAATGCACACGGTGCGTATAACGGCAGCTACGCCATAATGCGCGCCGAGCTAAAAGGAGCATCCAATGAGCAGCACTGCAAACAATGCTGAAGGCGAAAAAATTCTAATTGTTGACGACGATCCGGGGCTGAGCAGCCTGCTGGAACGTTTCTTCGTCAGCAAGGGCTACCGTGCCCGTGCCGTACCGAACACCGAGCAAATGGACCGTCTGCTGTCGCGTGAAGTGTTCAATCTGGTCGTCCTCGACCTGATGCTGCCGGGCGAAGACGGCCTGACCGCATGCCGTCGCCTGCGGGCGGCGAACAATCAGATTCCGATCATCATGCTCACCGCCAAGGGCGATGAGATGAGCCGCATCAAGGGCCTGGAACTGGGCGCCGATGACTATCTGGCCAAGCCGTTCAACCCGGACGAGCTGATGGCACGGGTCAAAGCCGTTCTGCGGCGTCAGGCCGCACCGGTGCCGGGCGCGCCGGGCAGCGAAGACGAAAACGTCACCTTCGGTGATTACGTGCTGTCGCTGGCGACCCGCGAACTGAAACGTGGCGAAGAAGTGCACATGCTCACCACCGGTGAGTTTGCGGTACTCAAGGCGCTGGTAATGAACGCGCGTCAGCCGCTGACCCGCGACAAACTGATGAACCTGGCCCGTGGTCGCGAGTGGGATGCCCTTGAGCGTTCCATCGACGTGCAGATTTCCCGCCTGCGCCGGATGATCGAGCCGGATCCGTCGAAACCACGCTATATCCAGACTGTCTGGGGTGTGGGCTACGTGTTCGTACCGGACGGCGCCGCCACCAAGTGAACGGCGATTTGTAGGAGCGGGTCTGCGCAGATCGGGTTGATCGACCCTCTGCGCAGACTCGCAATCCGCAATATGCGAGCATGGCTCGCTCCTGCAAGTGTTTAACGGTTATCGATGAAAACCCCCGTCTGGTTCCCCCAAAGTTTTTTCTCCCGCACCCTTTGGCTGGTGCTCATCGTCGTGCTGTTTTCCAAGGCACTGACCCTGGTTTATCTGTTGATGAACGAGGACGTGCTGGTAGATCGCCAATACAGCCACGGCGTCGCCCTGACGCTGCGCGCCTATTGGGCCGCCGATGAAGAAAACCGCGCGAAGATCGCCGATGCCGCGACCCTGATCCGGGTGGTCGGCGCCGGTGTGCCGGAGGGCGAACAGCACTGGCCGTACAGTGAAATCTATCAGCGGCAGATGCAGGCGGAGCTGGGCGCCGACACCGAAGTGCGTTTGCGCATGCACTCGCCGCCGGCGCTGTGGGTGCGTGCGCCAAGCCTCGGCGACGGTTGGCTGAAGGTCCCGCTGTACCCGCATCCGCTGCGCGGGCAGAAAATCTGGAACGTACTCGGCTGGTTCCTCGCCATCGGTTTGCTGTCCACCGCCTCGGCGTGGATTTTCGTCAGCCAGCTCAACCAGCCTTTGAAGCGCCTGGTGTATGCCGCCCGACAACTCGGCCAGGGCCGCAGTGTGCGTCTGCCGATCAGCGACACACCGAGCGAGATGACCGAGGTGTATCGCGCCTTCAACCAGATGGCCGAAGACGTCGAGCAGGCCGGCCGTGAGCGTGAGCTGATGCTGGCGGGGGTCTCCCATGATTTGCGCACGCCGCTGACCCGCTTGCGTCTGTCGCTGGAGCTGATGGGTGATCGCAACGATTTGACCGACGACATGGTGCGCGACATCGAAGACATGGACGCGATTCTCGACCAGTTCCTCGCGTTCATTCGCGACGGTCGTGACGAGTCGGTGGAGGAAGTGGACCTGAGCGATCTGGTGCGTGAGGTGGCCGCGCCGTACAACCAGAGCGAAGAGAAAGTGCGTCTGCGTCTGGAACCGATCCAGCCGTTTCCGTTGCGTCGAGTGTCGATGAAACGCCTGCTGAACAACCTGATCGGCAACGCCCTGAACCATGCCGGCAGTGGCGTCGAGGTCGCGGCTTATGTGTCCGGTGATACCAGCGCGCCGTACGTGGTGTTGAGCGTGATGGACCGGGGGGCGGGGATCGATCCGTCGGAGCTTGAGGCGATCTTCAACCCGTTCACCCGTGGCGACCGTGCCCGGGGCGGGAAAGGTACGGGGCTGGGGTTGGCGATCGTGAAGCGGATTGCTTCGATGCATGGCGGCAATGTCGAGCTGCGCAACCGCTCCGGGGGCGGATTGGAAGCGCGGGTGCGATTGCCGTTGGGGTTGATGTTGCCGCGCGATGCGGTCTGACAGTCGGGATATTCAGCGGGGCTGATGGCCCCTTCGCGAGCAAGCCCGCTCCCACAGGGGAACGCATTCCAAAATGTGGGAGCGGGCTTGCTCGCGAAGGCGGCCTGTCAGCTGCCACATTTCAAACGGATCAGCCTTTGCCTTTGGTCCGGGTCATGTTCGGCCCGCCATTCTTCTCAAGGTGTTCGATGATGATCCCCGCCACGTTCTTGCCGGTGGTGGTCTCGATCCCTTCCAGGCCCGGCGACGAGTTCACCTCCATCACCAGCGGCCCGTGGTTCGAACGCAGGATATCCACACCCGCCACGGCCAGCCCCATGACCTTGGCCGCGCGCAACGCGGTCATGCGTTCTTCCGGGGTGATCTTGATCAGGCTGGCGCTGCCGCCTCGGTGCAGGTTGGAGCGGAATTCCCCAGGCTTGGCCTGACGCTTCATCGCTGCGATCACCTTGTCGCCGACCACGAAGCAGCGGATGTCGGCACCGCCGGCTTCCTTGATGTATTCCTGGACCATGATGTTCTGCTTCAGGCCCATGAACGCTTCGATCACCGACTCGGCAGCCGTGGCGGTTTCGCACAGCACCACGCCGATGCCCTGGGTGCCTTCCAGCACCTTGATTACCAGCGGCGCGCCGTTGACCATGTCGATCAGGTCGGGAATGTCATCCGGCGAGTGAGCGAAACCGGTGACCGGCAGGCCGATGCCACGACGCGACAGCAGTTGCAGCGAACGCAATTTGTCCCGCGAGCGGGCGATGGCCACCGATTCGTTGAGCGGAAACACCCCCATCATTTCGAACTGGCGCAACACGGCGCAACCGTAGAACGTCACCGACGCACCGATCCGCGGGATTACCGCATCGAAGCCTTCCAGCGGCTTGCCGCGATAGTGGATCTGCGGCTTGTGGCTGGCGATGTTCATGTAGGCGCGCAAAGTGTCGATCACCACCATTTCATGCCCGCGCTCGGTGCCGGCCTCGACCAGACGACGGGTGGAATACAGACGCGGATTCCGCGACAGCACAGCGATCTTCATGCAACACCTGTGGAGGAGGTAGATACCGGGAACACCGGCTTGTCTTGTACATATTTGATGCCCGGATTGACCACCAACTGGCCGTCGATCAGGGCTTTGGAACCGAGCAACAGGCGATAGCGCATGGACTTGCGACAGGCGAGGGTGAACTCAACTGCCCAGACCCGATCACCGAGGGCCAGGGTGGTGCTGATCACATAGCGCACCTGCGCCTGGCCGTTGGAGCTTTTGATGGTTTTGCGCGTCACCAGCGGTGCTTCGCAGCGCCGGTGACGTAATTGCACAACCGTGCCCAGGTGCGCGGTGAAACGCACCCACTTCTGGCCGTCGCGTTCGAACGGCTCGATGTCGGTGGCATGCAGGCTGGAGGTGCTGGCACCGGTGTCGATTTTCGCCCGCAGGCCGGCGACTCCCAGATCAGGGAGCGCCACCCACTCGCGCAGACCGACAACGGTCAAATGGTCAAATGTCTTCAAAGGTGCTCAACCGGCAGAAACCGCTCGGGCCGCGTGCGGCCGAATTCGCGGTATTCACGCAGAATAAGGGTTAAAAGGCGACAGATATCTACGGCCCGGATCGCCGACCCCTCAAGCAGGTGTCGGCTGGTGTGCATTGTAATCCGGGACGGGGTCATTCATGGCACGACAGAAACGGTAGTACAGTTCATCAATATTTCAGAATGAGGAAATTCCATGGCACAAAAAAGCGAAGAGGACGACAAGGTCCGTCTCGACAAGTGGTTGTGGGCGGCGCGCTTTTATAAAACCCGGGCCCTGGCCAAAGCGGCCATCGAGAGTGGCAAGGTGCATTGCCGAGGCGACCGCTGCAAGCCTGGCAAAGAGCCACGCATTGGCGATGAATTCGAGATTCGTACCGGCTTTGAAGAGCGCACGGTGAGGGTTGAAGCCTTGTCGATCGTACGTCGCGGCGCGCCCGAGGCGCAGACGCTGTATACCGAGACCGAGGCGAGTATTGCCAAACGTGAAGCGGCTGCGGCGATGCGCAAGGCCGGGGCATTAGGTGTGAGTACCGACGGCAAACCGAGCAAGAAGCAGCGGCGGGATCTGTTTAAATTTCGTGGGAACAGCCACGAATAAAAAGATCGCAGCCTGCGGCAGCTCCTACAGGAAAATGTATTCACATGTAGGAGCTGCCGCAGGCTGCGATCTTTTCAGCATTCAACCCATTAACGGGCAGACACCACACTCATCCGCGAAACCAGCGGCAGCTTGCCCAGTAAAGCGAAAACCGGCGCAGTCACCTTCAGCCAGAAGTTGGCGGCGTGATAAGCGAACGGTGTGTAGTAACCCCAACCCAACGCCCACACCGCCAGCAGCATGCCGCCGATGTAATCGTCCTGGCCCCAATGCGCGCCGGCTACCAGACGTGGCAGCATGAACAGCAACGCCAGGCCCCAGATCGTCAGGAACTGGCCGACTGAGCGACTGAACACGCCCATGAACAGCGCCCAGATCAGCAACACCGAAGCGTGGTCACCGGGGAAGCTCTGGCTCGAGCGATCCTTCAGCTCCCAGGCTTTTTCCAGATGCGGGAAATAGTCGCTCAGGTGCACCGCGCCTTCCAGCACCATCGATGGGCTGCTGTGCTGCCAGTCCATGTAGTCGGCGAATTTGGAAAACAGCGCGCGAATCACCACCATCAGCAGCAGAATCGAGAAAAAACCGAAGAAGGCGCGACGTACATCAATTGCCTTGAACACCCAGTCGCCCTTGATCAGCAGCGTCAGCAGAATCAGTCCGACGACAATGTCGAACGGACGCAGACTTGCAATTGCCCAGATGTGGAGCCATATGGGGTTGCTGGCCAGTGGTGCATTGAGCGAGCGGAACAGCCACTCGTCGAAAATCACACACAGCATCTGGCCCGTAGGCCATAACCAGAAAGCCAGTAGCGCTAATGGCACTACGTTGCACAGAACCAGCCGGCCGAGGTTCCACCTTGATTGGAACAAACGCGGATTGTTCATAAAATGCCTCCCGTGGCTGAACATTTCGCACCAAACGGGTGCGGAGAAGCGCGGGATTTTCATCTTTTGTAACCTTTTTGTCATCAATTCAGATACCCAGACCTATGACCGACCTACCGGATACCGACTACACCCAACGCTTCATCTTCGATGACAGCGACACTCGCGGCGAACTGGTGGCGCTGGAACGCAGCTACGCCGAAGTCCTCGCCAAGCACCCGTACCCGGAGCCGGTCGCGCAGTTGCTGGGCGAACTGATGGCGGCCGCTTCGTTGCTGGTGGGCACCCTGAAGTTCGACGGCTTGCTGATTTTGCAGGCACGCTCCGAAGGGCCGATTCCGCTGCTGATGATCGAATGCTCCAGCGAGCGCGAGATACGTGGCCTGGCGCGTTATAACGCCGAGCAGATCGCCGCGGACGCGACCCTTGCCGACCTGATGCCGGGCGGTGACCTGACCCTGACCGTCGACCCGACGATCGGCCAGCGTTACCAGGGTATCGTCGACCTCGATGGTGAAACCCTGTCCGAGTGCTTCACCAATTATTTCGTCATGTCGCAACAGGTCGGCACCCGCTTCAAGCTGTTCGCCGACGGCCGCCGTGCTCGCGGAATGCTACTGCAGCAATTGCCGGCCGACCGCCTGAAAGACGAAGAAGAACGCGCCGAAAGCTGGCAGCACATCACCGCCCTGGCCAGCACCCTGACCGCCGATGAGTTGCTCAGCCTGGACAACGAAACCGTCCTGCATCGCCTCTACCACGAAGAGCAGGTGCGCCTGTTCGATGTGCAGAACCTGCGCTTCCGTTGCAGCTGCTCGCGGGAACGCTCGGCCAATGCACTGGTCAGTCTGGGTCTGGAAGATGCGCAGGCACTGGTGGCCGAGCGCGGTGGTGAAGTCGAGATCGATTGCCAGTTCTGCAACCAGCGTTACCTGTTTGATGCGGCCGATATTGCTCAATTGTTCGCTGGCGCAGGCGTCGACACGCCGTCAGATACCCGGCACTAAAACGGTTCAGCGCAGGTAAATTCACTGCGTAACGACGGAATTTCGCCGTTACGACGGGAGGACCCTACTCTTTTTGGGCTTTTCTGGCATAATCCGGCCCACTTTTTTCGCGGTAGTAGTGCACGACTTTCTACTACAAAACGTTTGGAGCACACTCGGCCACTGGCCGACGGGGAACCTCATGACGCAAGCCAATAACGCCGTGTACACCGATCTGAGTGTTGATGATCTGGTAAAAGAAGCCCTGCAACGCGGTGAGGGCGAGCTTGCCGATACCGGCGCTCTGGTAGTCCGCACCGGTCATCGCACCGGCCGTTCGCCAGTCGATCGTTTCATCGTTGAAGAGCCTTCCACCCAGGCCGCTATCGCCTGGGGCCCGATCAACCGCAAGTTCCCGGCCGACAAGTTCGACGCGCTGTGGGCTCGTGTCGAGGCGTTCAACAACGCGCAAGAGCACTTTGTTTCCCACGTGCATGTAGGTGCGGCTGAAGATCACTACCTGGCCGTCAAAATGACCACCCAGACTGCCTGGCAGAACCTGTTCGGTCGTTGCCTGTTCATCAACCCGGCCCAGTACAACCCGGCCGGTCGTGACGAGTGGCAAGTGCTCAACGTGGCCAACTTCGAGTGCGTGCCTGAGCGTGACGGCACCAACTCCGACGGTTGCGTGATCATCAACTTCGCGCAGAAGAAAGTGCTGATCGCCGGTATGCGTTACGCCGGTGAAATGAAGAAAGCCATGTTCTCCGTGCAGAACTTCCTGCTGCCGGCCGCTGACGTGCTGCCAATGCACTGCGCTGCCAACATCGGCGAAGAAGGCGACGTGACCCTGTTCTTCGGTCTGTCGGGCACCGGTAAAACCACCCTGTCCGCCGACGAGAGCCGTTACCTGATCGGTGACGACGAACACGGCTGGGGCGAAGGCGTTGTCTTCAACATCGAAGGCGGCTGCTATGCCAAGTGCATCGACCTGTCCGAGAAGAACGAGCCGGTCATCTGGAAAGCCATCAAGCACGGCGCAGTCCTGGAAAACGTGGTCATCGACGACGCCAAGCACGCTGACTACGCCGATGTCAGCCTGACCCAGAACAGCCGCGCGGCCTACCCGCTGGAGCACGTTGCCAAGCGTTCCGAGAAGAACCTGGGCGGCGAGCCAAACGCGGTGATCTTCCTGACCTGCGACCTGACCGGCGTGTTGCCGCCAGTGTCGATCCTCAACGAAGAACAAGCGGCCTATCACTTCCTGTCCGGCTACACCGCGCTGGTGGGCTCGACTGAAATGGGTTCGGGCAGCGGCATCAAGTCGACCTTCTCCACCTGCTTCGGCGCACCGTTCTTCCCGCGTCCGGCTGGCGAATACGCTGAGCTGCTGATCAAGCGCATCCGCGGCTTCGGCTCCAAGGTCTACCTGGTCAACACCGGCTGGACCGGCGGCGGCTACGGCGTCGGCAAACGCTTCAATATCCCGACCACCCGTGCGGTGATCGCAGCGATCCAGAGCGGCGCGCTGATCGGTGCCGCCACCGAGCACCTGGACACCATCAACCTCGACGTGCCACTGGCCGTACCGGGCGTTGAAACCAACCTGCTCAACCCACGCAACACCTGGGCTGACAAAGCTGCCTACGACGAAGCGGCCAAGGCGCTGGCCGGTCTGTTCATCGAGAACTTCAAGAAGTTCGAAGTGAGCGACGCGATCAAGGCTGCGGGTCCCAAGTTGTAAAATTGGTTGCAGTAATGAGAAAGCCGCCTCTAGGGGCGGCTTTTTTGTGGGTGACGGTTTAGCTGTCGTTATCGGCTTGACTGCCATTATTCCCGCAGAATTTGGGGTAAACGGCCAGAATAATGCCACTTAAGGGAGGAGTGGCCCGCCAATACAGTTCTCGAAGATATCTTCAAGTCCACGATAGTCACATGCAACCGCATCAACATTTGCCGAAATCCAAGCGTCTTCCTTGATCAGCCACCAATCAACCGTAAAGCCCGCATTGATGATGATCTGCTCAAAAAGGATGCGCTGAGCACGCCCGTTACCTTCGCGAAAAGGATGAATGACATTCAAGTCGCCATAGGTTTCGGCGATAGCCACGACGAGCTCTTCTTTGTTCAGCCCCACGAACCATGCATTACGTTCCATGGCGCGAAATATTTTCTCTGCCTCTGGGAGAATTCTTTCTGCGGTGCAGAAAAAGGTATCCCCCTTCTGAATGTTGACTGTTCGCGGCTGCCCGGCCCAGTCGTAGACATCGCAAAACAGAGTTCTATGGATATGTTGAAAAAGGGTTAGATCATATGGAGGGGGAAGAAGACGAAATCGACTGATAGCGATCTCTGATAGTTCTTGCTCTGCTTTCTGCAGTTCTTCTTCACAGCGAATATTGAGCAAGTTACGCAGGACATCACTTCCAGGATAGCAGTAGGGGTCTTGCCCGACCCCGTACTTGTCCACCATTAGCGTGTGTTCTGACGGTATTTTTCGATGACTGATTCCCGTGATGGAAGCGGTCTTTCAGCATCGCTACGATTGGTATCGAACCCTTCTAGACGCAGGCTCGCCAAGTAGTTAGACCGACGTACTTTTTCGTAATAAGCCTGCTTTTGCTGGAACGTCAATTTGCTCATGGCATGGGCCTCTTGGTGCAGGATTACAGTGTAGCGCAATCGTGTGGACGGATTGGTTGGGATTTTCGATGCTTGCACGAGTGTTGCTCATCTGTCTCAGGTTAAGCGTGAGAGCGACCGGAAGACTGTCAGCCTCAGAGCGGTGCTTTCCAGCCGAGCATCTGCTGCTGCGCGACCTGCAGCAGGTCACAGCCATCCTGCGTCAGCAGATAGAGGGCGTGGGTGATGTGTGGGATGTCTTCGACGTCGGCTTGTTTGAAGCTGAGGCAGTAGAGGGTTTTCAGCAGGTCGCTGGAGGCGCACAGGCGCTGGACGGCGCATTCGAGGATGTCCTGCGGGTTGGCCGTTGTGTCGATGATCAGGGGCTTGGTGTCGGTGAGGTTGGATTCGAGTGAGCGGTAGCGATCGAGGGGAAGCGGGGTCCATGCTTTCATAGTGTGTATTCCAAATGTCGTGAGGATTCATCCCACCGTGACCAAGCGATGGGAGGCGAACTGTGTTCGGGTTGGTCAACCGAAGGAACACACAAGTCCGGCACGCTCAAAGGCGTCCCAAACACAGCCACCATTAAGCGTGCCGACATTTGAATTGCCGGCAGCATACAACGGACGCATTTATGTGTCCCACCGGGTGACCAAGCCCGAGCCGCTGATTTGCCAGCGACATTCACGACTATAGATTTGTGCCCTCAAGCCGCGATAGGCGACAAAGAGTCTTGGCGTGTAGGAACGGGATGAAGATCTCATCGGACGTTCCTACCGATCTTTCTTCGTTTTTCAACGTAAATGCTGATACGCCGAAATATCCAGCAAGCTGGTTGCCAGGCCGGTCGCCGGGTTGTAGATCTCGCCCTTCACGCTGGTGAACGGTACACCTTTGCTGCCCAGCGAAACGTAGCGCTCGCCTTGGTCCAGCTCGGTGAAGTAGGTGTAGGAATGTTTGTGCATCAGTGTGTATTTGGCTTCGTCGCGTGCGATGCCGTTGGTGAGGTTTTCCAGATCGGCCTGGGTCAGATTCAACGTTTTTTGCAGTTGCACGCCCCAGCGTTTGAGGCAGGTTTCGGCGAGGTGGCGCACGATGCGTCCGGGCTCGGACAGCGCTTTCAGATCACTGGCGCCGGTCGGGACGCCGCCGCTGCTGGTGGCATTGCCGGCCATGGTGGCGTGGCGGCCAGCCATAGGATAGATGTAGGTTTTAGTGCCGGTAGCGGTCTGTGGGATGACGCAGCTGAAACCTTTGGAGCGTTCGTCACGAGCATAGAACGCTACATACTCTTTGACATTGCCCGCGAGTTTGACGCGCTCTTCCTGAAAGTTACCAATGCCTGGCACGGGATCAAGCGCAAAGATATTGACCGGGATGTTTTTCAGCAGACTGTCCTTGAACATTGCATTGGCCAACATATGGCAACTGATGCCGCCCCGGCTCCAACCGACGAGATTGACTTGAGTCGGAATAACACCATCCTTGCGGTGGGTTTTGATGATTCCTTCCTGTAATTGCTGCTGGGTAATGCTGCGATTACCGTAATTATATTTGCGCCAGAACCAGGAACCCTCGACTTTTACATCTTCGATCGGAATGCCGGCAGCTTTCAGGCGATTGTATTCGGCTTCAGTCAGTTGCTCGCGTTGCCAGTCGCACTTGCCCTTGATGATATTGAGCGCATGCAACACGTTTTGTTCCCAGCCCTTGCCGAACAAGGTGCCGCTCATGCCGTATTCCTTGGTCTTGGTGAATAGATCATCGGCCTGCAGGTTGCCGCTGCCGGGGCCGTCCACCACGATCCACTCGGCAAACTCGTGGCCCAAATGATTGGAAGCCAAGGTGGAAATCAGTTCGCCGTTCCAGAAGTTTTCGTGGGTGGTATCAAACTTGTTGGAGCCTGTGCCGCAGAAAAATATGGTTAAAACAGTCATTGTGTTGCTCTCGGTGAAAGTAAGAGTCAACAACTTAGGTCTTTTTTGGCTGTTTATTAAAGCATTCTGTTGTTTCTGGATTTTAGTTGTTTTCAGTGTCGGTCTGTTGTTGGGGTTTATGTTTTGCTACTTCGAGCAAGTCACAGCCATCCTGCACTAGTAAATAAAGAGCATTGACGATGTTAGGTATATCTTTCACGTCGGCCTGTTTGAAACATAAACAGTAAAGGGTTTCCAGCAGATCGCTGGCGGCACGCAGTCGCTGGTCAGCGGCATCAAGCAGATCGCGATGGCTGGAGTGAGTATCGATGACCAATACGGGATTTTCGTTGTAACAAGTCTTCAAAGGGCGATAGCGGGTAATCATGGTGAGGCTTGTCCTTTACAAAGGCACTCGGGCGGGGCTGATTCAATGGTCAGTCGCGCCGGCCACTATAGAAGTGCGTGGCGAGCACTCACAAGAGCGCCGCAATGGACGCCGTTCGTAGGGGATTTTCCGAGGGCCGGGCATATGCCCTACAAGGTTTTGCGGTTTTTTCGGGGTGAAACCCCTAGCGCAGAAATTTCCCACAGGATTCACAGGCGTTTCTTGGCAGATCTATGTATGGTGCGCGCCAGAATCTGTAGGACGTTTCCAAACGTCCGATACGCGCTTAAAGGGAATTGAGTATGCAGTGGCTACGTATGGCCTCGATTTTATTGCTGTGGGCCAGTGGTTGCCGTTTGGCCATGGCGTCTGATGGCAACGGCTGGATGTTTGCCGACCTCGAACGCACCGGTTGGCCCGATGCGCTCTCCAGCCAGACTGGCATCGATACCGCCTCGCGCGCCGAGGTGTTGATGTTCGGCAGGGCCTTGCTCGCCAGTGAAGCGCTGGACGAGGCAGGGCTGGAGCAGCGACTGGGTGTGCCGCATGTGCAGCTCAAGTCGATCAGGCAGGTGCGTGACGGTCTGTGGGATCGTTTGCTGAGCACCTATCGCAACGCCAGCGTTGACTGTGACGGGCAGCCGTTCTGCCCGCGCGTGCGCAGTGTTGCGGAACTGCGGCAATTGGCGGCGGCCTTCACCGGTGACATCAGCCCGGCTCATGCGTTGTGGGCGAGCAAGAGCCAGGGCGTGCATGAGCAGGTGTTGAACGAGCAACTGCGAGTGGCGGTTTTGCGTCCCTGAACGGGTAAGTTTGTATTGCTGTTTTCGGCCTCCTCGCGAGCAGGCTCGCTCCTGCAGTGGACCGAGTTGTCTGCGCTAATGGCTGTATCATCCCGTATTGAATTGACCCCGGCCTTTTCTCGACTCGCTGCGATCGCCCGCTAGGCTGTTGGCATCACAGCGGTCAACGGAGTGACAGCGCATGCACAACACCCTGGAACAGGTTTTCGGTTATCCACAGTTTCGACCCGGGCAGGAAGCCGCGATCGGCGCAGTACTGGCCGGGCGCTCGGCGGCAGCGATTTTCCCCACCGGGTCTGGCAAGTCGCTGTGCTATCAAGTACCGGCACTGTTGCTGCCACATCTGACCCTGGTGGTCTCGCCACTGTTGGCGTTGATG
Source organism: Pseudomonas sp. LAMO17WK12:I5 (assembly GCF_900215165.1). Classification (NCBI taxonomy): domain Bacteria; kingdom Pseudomonadati; phylum Pseudomonadota; class Gammaproteobacteria; order Pseudomonadales; family Pseudomonadaceae; genus Pseudomonas; species Pseudomonas sp. LAMO17WK12:I5. Next base: position 173,687 of record NZ_OBDS01000004.1, read on the forward strand.
CAGGATCAACTGGCATTCCTCAAGCGTCACGGCATCAGTGCCGGCAGCATCGATTCGGCACAAAGCCGCGATGACGCCAATGATGTGATGGCTCGCGCCCGTTCGGGTGAATTGAAGATCCTGATGATCTCGGTGGAGCGCCTGAAGAACGAGCGTTTTCGCAATTTTTTGCAGCAGGTGCCGATCTCGCTGCTGGTGATTGACGAGGCGCACTGCATCTCGGAGTGGGGCCACAACTTCCGCCCCGACTACCTGAAGCTGCCGGACTACCAGCGTCAGTTCAATATCCCGCAAACCCTGCTGCTGACGGCCACGGCGACGCCGAAAGTCATCGCCGACATGCAAGCCAAATTCGCCATCGCTGCCGAAGATGTTGTGACCACCGGTTTCTATCGCCCAAACCTCAATCTGCTGGTAGAACCGGTGCGTGGCCAGGACAAGCGCCGGCGGCTGGTGGAGTGGATGAGCGAGCGCGCGAGCCAGCCGAGCATCGTCTACGTCACGCTGCAGAAAACCGCCGAGCACATCGCCGAACATCTGGGGCGCAACGGCATACAGGCCGAGGCTTATCACGCCGGGCTGCCCAACGATCAGCGCGAGGCGATCCAGAAGCGCTTCATGGCCGGGCAGTCCAATTGCATAGTCGCAACCATTGCGTTCGGCATGGGCATCGACAAGAGCGATATCCGCAACGTGGTGCATTTCGACCTGCCGAAATCCATCGAGAACTACAGTCAGGAAATCGGTCGCGCCGGACGGGACGGACAGCCGTCGGATTGCCTGGTGCTGGCCAACCGCGACAGCCTCAACGTGCTGGAAAATTTCGTCTACGGCGATACCCCGGAGCGCGAGGGGATACGTTGTGTGCTGGAGGAAATGCAGGCTGCCGCAGCTGAAGGACAGTGGGAGTTTCTGCTCGGGCCGTTGGCGGATCAGAGCAACATTCGCACGCTGCCGCTGAAGACGTTGTTGGTGCAAATGGAGCTGCGCGGCCTGATTGCTCCGCGCTATGCCTATTACGCCGAGTACCGTTTCAAATACCTGCTGGAGCCGGAAGCGTTGCTTGAGCGTTTCGAGGGAGAGCGCAGGGAGTTTGTCGCGGCCATCATTCACACCTCCAGCCGCGCACGTACCTGGGCCACGGTGAATTTCGAGGCGATGTACACGCAGTATTCGGCTGAGCGCAATCGGGTGGTGACGGCGCTGGATTATTTTCAGGAGAAGGGCTGGGTCGAGCTTGAGAGCAAGCAGATGACCGAGGTCTACAACGTGCTGCACAGCGATTTCGACAGCGCTGTGCTGAGTGCCGAGTTGCACGAGTACTTCACCCGGCATGAACAGACTGAAGTCGCGCGGATTCACGCCATGCTCGAACTGTTCGCCACTGAGCGCTGCCTGGGTTATCGCCTGGCCGAGTACTTCGGCGACCACAATGCGCCCGAGCACTGCGGGCACTGTTCGGTGTGCCACGGTGATGTCGCGCGGCTTCCGGCACCTCCCGAGTTGCCAGCGCTTGTGGATAAGAACTTCGCGGCGTCGTGCGGTGATTTTATCCACAGGCACGAACAGCACACCGGCCATGTGCCGACGGCGGAGCGCCTGACGCGTTTTCTGTGCGGGATCAGCGTGCCGCTGTTTACCAAGTTGAAGGCGCGGACGATCTCGGGGTATGCGGCGCTGGAGCAATATCCGTACGCGGAAGTCCGCAGTTGGGCTGACAATCATCTGCTCGAGTAAATACAAACCCTGTGGGAGCGTGTGATGCCATGGCGGCCTGTATCCATGCGCTGAATGTCGCTCATCACGGTAATAAACTTCAAAAACGCCCGGTGCCTGACTATGGTGAAGGCTGTCTTCGGATCGCCAACAAGAGAACAACATGAGCCAGACATCCTTCGATATTCAGCAAGCTGCCGTGATCGGCGCGGGCACCATGGGCCGCGGTATTGTCATGTGCCTGGCCAATGCCGGCATCGCCGTGCAGTGGGTCGATAACAATCCACAGATGCTCGAACAGGCGCTGGGCACCGTGGCGCAGACTTATGCACACAACGTGCGCCAGGGCCGGATCGATCAGGTCGAAGCGGATGCACGTCTTGCCCGGATCAGCGCGGCGGCGGATTACCCGGCAATCCGTAATGTCGATCTGGTGATCGAAGCGGTGTACGAAAACCTCGCGCTCAAGCAGAAGATCTTTCGCGAACTGGATGGCCTGCTCAAGCCTGAGGCGTTGTTGGCGAGCAACACCTCGGCACTGGATATTGATGCGATTGCCGCTGCAACAAAACGTCCATCGCAAGTGCTCGGCCTGCATTTCTTCAGCCCCGCGCACATCATGAAACTGCTGGAAATTGTACGTGGCGCGCAGACGTCGCCAGCCGCACTGGAAGCGGCGCTGGTGCTGGGAAAACGCATGGGCAAGGTCAGTGTGGTGTCGGGCAACTGCCACGGTTTTATCGGCAATCGCATGTTGCATCCGTATGTACTGGAGGCGCGCAAGATGCTGCTCGAGGGCGCTTATCCACAGCAGGTCGATACGGTTTTGCAGGGCTTCGGTTTCGCCATGGGACCGTTCCGCATGTATGACGTCGTGGGCATCGATCTGGAATGGCGCGCGCGCGAATTGGCCGGCAAGGGGCAGGATGCGCCGGAGGTTCAGGTGGATAATCGCTTGTGCGAGATGGGCCGCTTCGGGCAGAAATCCGGCAACGGTTACTACCACTACGAGCCGGGCAGTCGTCAGGCAGAGCATGATCCCGAGGTCGATGCGCTGATATTGAGCGTCAGCGAAGGCCTCGGCTTTCAGCGCCGGGAGATTGGGTCCGAGGAAATCCTCGAGCGGTGTCTTCTGGCGCTGGTCAACGAGGGCGCGAAAATTCTGCAGGAAGGCATTGCCGAATCGGCGCATGACATCGATCAGGTGTACCTCAATGGCTACGGCTTCCCGGCGGACAGAGGCGGCCCGATGGCCTGGGCGGACGATCAGGGGCTGGCGGACATTCACAAGCGCTTGCTGGCGCTGGAGACGCGACAGGGCGATCAATGGCGGCCGGCCCGACTGATTGGCGAGCTGGCGGCGCGAGGCAAAGGTTTTTACCTTTAGACTGGACAGATAACTCAAGGAGTCGATACCGATGTCCAGCACCATGGCGCAACGCGCCGATTACCCGCATTTCCAGCCGATCACCACCCGCTGGCACGACAACGATGCTTATGGCCACATCAACAACGTCACCTACTACAGCTTTTTCGATACTGCCGTGAACACTTACCTGATTCAGGTCGGTGGCCTGGATATCCACGACGGCGAGGTAGTAGGTTTTGTCGTGAGTTCATCTTGCGATTATTTCGCCTCGATCGCTTTCCCGGACCTGATCGAGATCGGTCTGCGGGTCGGCAAGCTGGGTAACAGTTCGGTGCAATATGAACTGGCGGTGTTCAAGGTCGGTGAAAGCGAGGCGTGTGCGGCGGGGCGTTTTGTCCATGTATTCGTGGACCGGACGAGCAATCAGCCGGTGCCGATTCCAGGCAGATTGCGTGACGCGCTGGAGCGTCTGGTGGTTTGAACCAGAGCAAAAAAAATCGCAGCCCTTGGACTGCGATTTTTGCTTTCGCGCTTAACGCAACGGATTAGTCGCGATAGTAGCGGTGATGCTTGCGGTGGCCATAAGCGTGGCCACGGCCAGGGTGACGGTCGCGATAGTAGCGACGGTCGTCACGGCCGCGATCGTAATGACGACCCTCGTCATTGCTCTGGTTACCCATGTAGTTGCCCAGCGCGCCACCGGCTCCGCCACCTGCTGCGGCACCGATCAGGCTGCCGGTGGTGCCGCCCATGCTGCGGCCAACCACGTTACCGCCGGCTGCGCCCAACGCACCGCCAATGGCCGCTTCGCCACGGCTGTGTTTGTTGGCGCCGACCGCGCTACCACCCGCGCCGCCCAGAGCTGCGCCAATGGTTGAACCTGTGCTGCCGCCTAAAGACTGACCGACGACCGAGCCAAGAACCCCGCCCAATGCGCCGCCCACACCTGCTTCGGTGGTGCCTCCGGCAGAAGCGAAGCCACTGACCAGGCCAAGGGACAACAAGAGAATCGAGGAGAACTTCATAGAGGAGCCTCAAAGGGATGACGGCGCCGATCCTGAGGCTGTGTAACAAGGCTGACAATCGAAATCCGACGAATAACACGACTTGTATACAATTATGCAAGTTGCTGTTTTGTATGCGGAACTTAAGCGATTTTCGCCGGTCTTTAGCTACTTCGGACAGGCCGCTTTTGTGAAAAAGCGGCCTTTTTTGTGGGCGTTGGAAGGGTGCAAGGTACGAAGAGTTTTGTTGAATGTGCCACCGCTTTCGCGAGCAAGCCCGCTCCCACATTTGAAATGCATTCCAAAGTGGGAGCGGGCTTGCTCGCGAAGGGGTCAGTCCAGGCAACGCTTTACGCAGATTTGGCCATGATCAACCCAGTCTCACTCGCCGCCTCCAGCCGGATAGCAATGAACTTCGATGTCGGCGTATGGCTGCCATCCCCGGTGCTTTCCAGCGGCACCAGCGGATTCACTTCCGGGTAGTAAGCCGCTGCCTGACCCGCCGGAATATCAAACGCCAGCAAGGTAAAGCCCTTCACCCGACGCTCACGGCCATCGTCCCAGATCGACACGATGTCGGCCTTCTGCCCCGGGCGGAAGCCCAGACGAATGATGTCGGCCTCGTTGGCGAACAGCACATCGCGCTGACCCTTGACCCCACGATAGCGGTCGTCGAGGCCATAGATCGTGGTGTTGTACTGGTCGTGGGAGCGCATCGATTGCAGGATCAGATCCGGCAGTTGCCCGGTGGCGCGGGTACGCTCGTGCACCAGATCCTTGGGCAGCATGTTCGCGCGGAAATTGGCCCGGCCCGACGGGGTGTTCCACTTGCGTGCACCGGCACTGTTGCCGAGGTAGAAACCGCCCGGGTTCTTGACCTTCTCGTTGAAGTCCTTGAAGCCCGGAATGGTATCGGCGATCAGGTCGCGGATGCGCCGGTAATCGGCCACCAGCCAGTTCCAGTCCACCGGTTTGCTGCCCAGCGTGGCGGCGGCGATGCCGGCGATGATCGCCGGTTCCGAGCGCATCTGGTTCGACAGCGGCTGCAACTGGCCGTTGGACGCGTGAACCATGCTGAACGAGTCTTCCACGGTGACCGCTTGCGGGCCTTCGGCCTGGATATCGATGTCGGTTCGACCCAGGCACGGCAGGATCAGTGCGTCCTTACCATGGGCCAGATGGCTGCGGTTGAGCTTGGTGCTGATCTGCACAGTCAGGTCGCAATTGCTCAGCGCCGCGAAGGTACGCGGGCTGTCCGGTGTGGCCTGGGCGAAGTTGCCGCCCAGACCGATGAAGACCTTGGCGCGGCCCTCGGCCATCGCGTGGATCGCTTCGACCACGTTGTGCCCGTTGTCACGCGGCACCTTGAACTGGAAACGCCGCTCAAGAGAATCGAGGAACGCCACTGGCGGACGCTCGTTGATACCCATGGTGCGGTCGCCCTGCACGTTGCTGTGACCGCGCACTGGACACAGGCCGGCGCCGGGTTTGCCGACGTTGCCGCGCAGCAACATCAGGTTGGCGATTTCCTGGATGGTCGGCACCGAATGGCGATGCTGAGTGATACCCATCGCCCAGCACATGATGACGTTCTTGCCTTTGGCGTACATGCGCGCCGCTTGCTCGATCTCCACCAGAGACAGGCCGGACTGCGCGACGATCTGCTCCCACGGCGTGTCATCGACCACGCCCAGATACTCCAACACGTTGGTGCTGTGGGCATTGAGGAAGTCGTGATCGAACACCGCAGGTTCACCGGCCTTCTGCGCATCGCGTTCCCACTGCAAGAGGAACTTGGCCATGCCGCGCAGCACCGCCATGTCGCCGCCCAGTGCCGGACGGAAGTACGCGGTGTTGGTCGGCTTGTCGCCGTTGGTGAGCATTTCGATCGGGTGCTGCGGGTGTTGGAAGCGTTCCAGGCCACGTTCTTTCAGCGGGTTGATGCACACTACTTGCGCGCCGCGCTTCACCGCTTCACGCAGGGGTTCGAGCATCCGGGGATGGTTGGTGCCGGGGTTCTGGCCCCAGACGAAAATCGCGTCGGCGTGTTCGAAGTCGTCGAAAGTCACGGTGCCTTTGCCGACGCCAACGCTCTGCGCCAACGCCACACCGCTGGCCTCGTGGCACATGTTCGAGCAGTCCGGGAAGTTGTTGGTGCCGTAGGCGCGCACGAACAGCTGATACAGGTACGCCGCTTCGTTGCTGGCACGGCCCGAAGTGTAGAACTCGGCCTGGTCCGGGCTCGACAGCGCTTGCAGGTGTTTGCCGATCATTGCAAAGGCATCGTCCCAGGCGATGGGTTTGTAGCGGTCGGTCTCGGCGTCGTAGACCATCGGCTCGGTCAGGCGGCCCTGGTATTCAAGCCAGTAGTCGCTCTGCTCCAGCAACGACGTGACGCTGTGTTTGGCGAAGAACTTGCCGTCCACCCGACGCTTGGTCGCTTCCCAGTTCACCGCTTTGGCGCCGTTCTCGCAGAACTTGACCATGCCGCTCTCCGGCGAATCGCCCCAGGCGCAGCCCGGGCAGTCGAAGCCGCCATTCTGGTTGGTCTTGAGCATCATTCGCAGGTTTTTCAACGCGTTGTCGCTGGTCAACCAGGCCTGGGCCACACTGATCAGGGCACCCCAGCCGCCGGCTGCACCTTTGTAAGGTTTGTAGCGCGGGACAGGTTTCTGGTCGGCTTGATGATGTTGGCTCACGCTTGATTCTCCATCGCTGGGCTGTAGACCCGCGGCGCATTCTTCTGCGGCAGGTGGATGAGATTGAGGTTGTGGCGACGGGCCCATTGCACGGCAAGGCCCGTGGGCGCGGACAGGCTGACCAGAGTCTGGATGCCGGCGCGTAAAACTTTCTGGATCAATTCGAGACTGCAACGGCTGGTGACAATCGCCAGGCCGCCTTCTGTGGAAATCTTCTGGCGGATCAGCCCGCCAATCAGTTTGTCGAGGGCGTTGTGCCGGCCGATGTCTTCACGGCCCAGCAGCAATTCACCGCTGGCGTTCATGAACACCGCTGCGTGTACCGCGCCGCAGTGCTGACCGAGCGGTTGGAACGCGCCGATGCGCTGGCGCAGGCCGTCGAGCCAGGCAGCGGGCGGCAACGGTGCGCCGGGCAACACTTTGAGGTCAGGCAAGGCCTGTTCCACCGCCTCGACGCCGCACAGCCCGCAACCGCTAGTGCCGGCCAGTTGTCGGCGCTGTTGCTTGAGGTTCCAGAACGCGCGGTTGGCGATGGTCACCTGCGCGTATTGCGCCGAGCCCGCGCCGGTCAGTTGCAGGTCATAAATGTCGCTGGCGTCTTCGATTATGCCGCTGCCAAGGCTGAAACCGACGATGAAGTCTTCCAGATCGCTCGGCGTCACCAGCATCACCGCCTGACTGATGCCGTTGTAGGCAATCGCCAACGCGACTTCCTCGGCAAGCGCGGTGCTGGCCGATTCCACAAGGGGCAGATCGCTGTAGCTGTAGGTCTGGCTGGCGGCGGGCGCGGGTGTTTCGATTGCAGGCGCCGCGCAAGTTGGGCGCTTGGCGTTCATGGCATCACCGACGGATTGATCAACGCTAAGACTAGGCGCGGCAACTTGTCGCGTCTAATCGGTACTGTCGATCTATTGATAGATGGCGTCGATCAAGCGGCTGCCGGGTCATTGGTCGGCCCGGAACCGGGTTGGTCTGGTGTGGTCTAGGCTTGGACGTCTGGAATCCCAATCAAGGAGTGTGCGCTATGAGTCTGTTGAGCTTTGTGAAAGAGGCCGGTGAAAAGCTGATCGACCTGCTGACCCCAGGTAATGCCAATGCCAGCGAACAGTTGAAGGAACATATCAGCAAGGTCGGGTTGGGCAACCCGAATGTTCAGGCAACCGTGGACGGTGACAAGGTGACGGTCACCGGTGAAGTTGCAAGTCAGGAGGAGAAGGAAAAAATTCTGCTGGCGGTGGGTAACATCGAAGGCGTGGGCAGTGTTGATGATCAGATCACCGTGACCGGGCCGGTTGTGGCTGCCGCACGTTTTGTCGTGGTGAAAAAAGGCGACACCCTCAGTGCGATTTCCCTCGCGGTGTATGGCAACGCCAATCAGTACAACAAGATCTTTGAGGCCAACAAACCAATGCTCAAGGATGTAAACAAAATCTACCCGGGCCAGACCCTGCGTATCCCGGAATAACTCACAACTCCTGTAGGAGCTGCCGAAGGCTGCGATCTGTTGATCTTGCTTCTTAAAATCAAAGATCGCAGCCTTCGGCAGCTCCTACAGGAAATCAGAGACCCCGCATCAAATCGCGGTAGTCTTCAACCGCCGCAAACTCAGCCGTGTCCTTCGGCCCCTTGCGGCTATCCGGCTCTTTCACCGCCAACAAATGCGTCACACCAAATTCCCGCGCACTACGCAGAATCGGCAACGTATCGTCGATGAACAGACTGCGTGCCGGATCAAAATCGATATCCGCCTGCAAGGCATCCCAGAACTGCGGACTCTCTTTGGGGAAACCGTAATCGTGCGAGCTGATCAGCCGTTCGAAATACGGCGCCAGTTCGATCCGCTCCAGTTTCAGTGAGAGCGAATCGCGGTGGGCGTTGGTGATCATGATCACCCGTTTGCCGGCTTTTTTGATCGCCTGCAGAAAGGTGTCGGCATCCGGGCGCAGCGCGATCAGGTGCGCGGTTTCCAGTTTCAGCTCGCGCACCGAGAGCTTCAGTTCGGCACTCCAGAAATCCAGGCAGTACCACTGCAGTTGCCCGGCATGGCGCTCGAACAGCGGCTGCAACTCCATGTCGGCCATGGCCCGGCTCACCCCGTGCAGTTCGGCGTAGCGTTGCGGCAGGTGTTCCAGCCAGAAATGGTTGTCGAAGTGCAGATCCAGCAACGTACCGTCCATGTCCAGCAGGACGGTATCGATGTCAGACCACGGTAAAGAAGGCATGGCAACGTCTCGAGCGGTAGAAAGATATCCGACACAAACAATCGGGAAAGCCGCGTTATAGTAGCGCGTTCACGCCAAGGAGCTTTGCATGCGCCAGAAACCCACTGTACTCGCCCGCGAGATTGTCGCCACCAGTCGTCTGTTTTGCGTCGAAGAACTGAAGCTGCGTTTTTCCAATGGCGTGGAGCGCACCTACGAGCGTCTGGTCGGCAAAGGCGCGGGTTATGGCGCGGTGATGATTGTGGCGATGTTCGACAGCGAACACGCGGTGCTGGTCGAGGAATACTGCGGCGGCACCGACGAATACGAACTGTCCCTACCCAAAGGCTTGATCGAGCCGGGTGAAGATGTGTTGGCAGCGGCCGAGCGCGAACTCAAGGAGGAGGCCGGTTTCGGCGCGCGCCAGCTGGAACATCTGACCGAGTTGTCGCTGTCGCCCGGTTACATGAGCCAGAAGATCCAGGTGGTGTTGGCCACCGATTTGTACGAGGAGCGTCTGGAGGGCGACGAGCCGGAGCCGATGCGCGTCGACAAGGTCAACCTGCGTGAACTGGCGGCGCTGGCGCAAAACCCGCAGTTTACCGAAGGCCGTGCCCTGGCGGCGCTGTATCTGGCGCGTGATCTGCTGACGCAGCGCGGGTTCTTTCAGTCATGAGTGAGATGTCGATGAAGTTTTCCCATCCGTTGATGGCGCCGGTGGTTGAGCTGGCGTTGCAGGCTGGCGAGGCGATTCTGCCGTTCTGGCGCTCTGGCGTGGAGGTCACCGCCAAGTCCGATGATTCACCGGTGACCGCAGCGGACATGGCCGCGCACCATGTCATCGTCGCCGGGCTGACCGCGCTGGACTCCAGTATTCCGATTCTGTCCGAGGAAGACGCCAACATTCCGCAGAGCGTGCGCGCCGGGTGGCAGCGCTGGTGGCTGGTGGATCCGCTGGATGGCACCAAGGAGTTCATCAGCGGCAGTGAAGAATTTACCGTGAACATCGCCCTGATCGAAAACGGGCGGGTGGTGTTTGGCGTGGTGACGATGCCGACCAATGGCCGGTTCTATGTCGGCGGAGCCGGTCTCGGCGCGTGGCGTGGGGACAAAGGTGGTTCGCCGGTGGCGATTGAGGTGCGTGAGGTGCTTGCGCCCGGTGAAGCGTTCACCGTGGTGGCGAGCCGTCGACACTCCAGTCCGGAGCAGGAACGTCTGCTCGCCGGTTTGAGCGCCAGTCTGGGCGAGTTGCAACTGGCAAACATCGGCAGTTCGTTGAAGTTTTGTCTGCTTGCCGAAGGAGCGGCGGATTGCTACCCAAGACTGGCGCCGACGTCGCAATGGGACACCGCTGCGGCGCAGGGCGTGCTCGAAGGTGCTGGCGGCGAAGTGTTGGATCTGCAGGGCGAAGCGTTCTGTTATCCGGCGCGGGAATCACTGCTCAATGAGTTCTTTCTGGCGTTGCCGGCGAAGGCGGCGTGGCGTTCAAGACTGTTGGAGCTGGCTCGCTCCTGAGTCCTGCACATCGCATTGTAGTGAGGGGATTTATCCCCGATGGGCCGCGTAGCGGCCCCACTCTACGTACGACATGAATTGCGACTGCTGCGCAGTCGATCGGGGATAAATCCCCTCGCCACAAATGATCGCTGCATCACGAAGACTCAGCGGTGCAGAACGTATTGCCCGCTGAACGTCACTGCATCCTCATCACTCCCGCCATTGACGATCCGCGTATTGAGCGTCAACCGTGCGCGCCCATAACGCTGATACATCGCCAGAAACTTCTTCCAGACCGCCGCTTCCGGTGGCGGACAAATCGCTGTGGCATCACCGGTCACGGGCAGCGGATAGCTGATCTGTCCTTCCTGAATCACGATGTGCCCGTCTTCGATGCCTTCTTCTTTCAGGCGCAGATGCAGCCAGCCCCAACCCGCCAGCACCGCGCCGCAGTAGAGACTGCCGCCGAACATGGTGCTTTTGTGATTGACGTTCGGCTCCAGCGGCAAGTGCAGGCTCAACTGCTGCTCGTGCCAGGCGAGGACCTTGAGGCCCATCTCGCGGGTCAGGGGAATGTCGTGATGCAGCACCGATTCCAGATAGTGACTGTCGCGGCTCATTCGGCTTCGTCTCCATGGGCGTTACTGTCGGCGAAATTCAAGCCGTGCTTGCGCAGTTTGTCGTGCAGGGTCTTGCGCGGAATACCCAGGGCTTCGGCGAGGCTGCGCACCGAACTGTGCGAGCGCGCCAGCTCGGCGGCAATCAACGACTTCTCGAAGTTTTCCACTTGCTCGCTCAGGCCACCACTGATGACTTCCACGCTGGTGCCGCCGCCTTCGTTTCCACTGTTATCCAGCGCCAGTTCCAGACCGAGGGCGAAGCGCTCGGCAGCGTTCTGCAGTTCGCGCACATTGCCCGGCCAGGTGTGGCGCAACAGCAAGGCGCGTTGGGCCGGCTGCAGTTCATGCGGTGGCAAGCCATGTCGGGCGCTGGCTTCGTCGGCGTAATGCTGGAACAGCACCAGCGCATCTTCGCCGCGTTCGCGCAGTGGCGGAATGCGCAGCGGTGCAACGTTCAATCGATAGTACAAGTCGGCGCGAAAACGCCCTTGATCGGCAGCCTGACGCAGGTCTTCCTTGGTCGCGGCGATGACGCGGATGTCCAGCGGGATCAACTGATTGCCGCCCAGACGTTCGACCACGCGCTCTTGCAGCATGCGCAGCAGTTTTACCTGCACGTCCATGCTCATGCTTTCGATTTCATCGAGGAACAGCGTGCCGCCGTTGGCGAATTCGAACTTGCCGATCCGGCGTTTCTGCGCGCCGGTGAACGCGCCCGGCTCATGCCCGAACAGCTCGCTTTCGACCACCGATTCGGCCAGTGCCCCGGCGTTGATCGCCACGAACGGGCCGTTGCGCCGGCTCGACAAATCGTGCAGCGCACGGGCCACGACCTCTTTACCGGCGCCGGTTTCACCGAGGATCAGCACGTCGGCCTTGGTCGCCGCCAGCGCGCCGATCTGCTCGCGCAGGCGCAACATTGGCGCCGAGTGGCCGACCAGGCGTGCGCTCAGTTCGTTGCGATCGCTCAGGGCCAGGCGCAGGCTGCGGTTGTCCAGCACCAGCCGGCGCAGGGCCAGGGCGCGGCGCACGCTGTCGAGCAGGGCATCGCTGGCGAACGGCTTTTCCAGAAAGTCATAGGCGCCGGCACGCATCGCCTGCACCGCCAGCGGCACATCGCCGTGGCCGGTGATCAGCAGCACCGGCAGCTCCGGATCCTGAGCGTGCAATTCGCTTAATAGCTCCAGGCCGTCCATGCCCGGCATGCGGATGTCGCTGACCACCACCCCGGGCCAGTCACGCTCCAGTTGCCCGGCCAGACCTTTGGCTTCGGACAGCGGAAGGATTTTCAGTCCGGCCAGGTCCAGGGTCTGGCCGAGGGCCTGACGCAGGTGCGGATCGTCATCGATCAACACCACCTGAATGCGATTGTCGATGGTCATGCACTTCGATCCTCGGACGGTTGCAGGCTGACCCCGGGCGCACCGGCGCGCAGCCGCAGGGTGATCAAGGCGCCACCTTGCTTGTGGTTGGCGAACGACAGTTCACCGCCGAAGGCGCGCATCAGGGTTTCACAGATGGCCAGCCCCAGGCCAAGGCCCTGAGTGCGGGTCTTGGTGGTGTAGAAGGGCTCGCTGGCGCGGCCGAGGGCTTCCATGCAAAAGCCCGGGCCGTTGTCGCGAATGTACAGATTGACGCCCTCGGCCGTGGATTCGGCACTCAGCCACAGTTTGCGCGGCGGGCCTTTTTCGGTCAGCGCATCGAGGGCGTTGGCCAGCAGATTGCCGAGCACCTGACGCAAACGGGTTTCCCCGGCCTCGACCCACAGCGTGGCGGCGGGCAGGTCGCGGATCAGTTCGACTTCCATGCTGCGGCGCCGTTTGGCCAGCAATGCCAGCGCATCGTCCAGCGCCGGTTGCAGGGCCACGCTTTCCGGGGCATGGCGGTCGCGGCGGGCGAAGGCACGCAGGTGGGCGATGATCGAGGCCATGCGCCCGGTCAGCTCGCTGATCAGTTTGAGGTTGCCGCGAGCATCGTCGGTGCGTTGATGATCGAGCAGTACTTCGGCGTTTTCCGCATAGCTGCGGATCGCCGCCAGCGGCTGGTTGAGCTCGTGGCTGATACTCGCCGACATCGTGCCCAGCGCCGAGAGTTTGCCGGCCTGGACCAGATCGTCCTGAGCGCGCACCAGTTCCTGCTGGGCCTGTTCGCGCTCCAGCACTTCCTGCTTGAGTCGGCGGTTGAGGCCTTCCAGATCGCTGGTCCGCTCGGCCACCCGACCTTCCAGTTCACGACGGGCCTTGGCTTCAAAGGCGATGCGTTCCAGATAATGCCGACGGCGCTGCATCATCAGCCCCAGCAACAGCATCACCACCAACAGCGTGGCGCCGCCGATCGCCACCACGGTGCGCACCGGACGGTCGATCAGCGTGCGCGGAGCGAGGATACTGACGCTCCAGCCGGTTTCGGCGATATCGACGGTTTGGGTCAGCCAGGCGCTGTCGCTGAGGTTCAGCGGACGTGGCTCGCGGGTCGGATAAGGCAGGATGGCGGTGATTGCCGAGCGCTCGGTGTCGCTCAAGATACGGGTCGAGCGAAAGCGCCACTCCGGGCGCGAGGTGAGAATCACCACGCCGTTGTGGTCGGTCACCAACAGTTGTTCCGGGGTTTTGCCCCACAGGCTTTCGGTGTGATCGAGGTCGACTTTGATCACCAGCACGCCGATGATTTTTTCGCCGTTGCGCACCGCCGCGGCGAAGAAATAACCGCGTTTGGCCGACGTGGTGCCGAGGCCGAAAAAGCGTCCGAGACGCCCAGCCATGGCTTCGCTGAAATACGGACGGAAAGCGAAATTGCGCCCGACAAAGCTGTCATGTTTGTCCCAGTTCGACGCCGCCAGGGTCTGGCCGCTGGTGTCCATCAGGTACATGACTTCGGCGCCAGTTTGTGCGGCAATGTTTTTCAGCAGGCGGTTGGCATTGCCCTGGGTGACGCCGTCGTCCGGCGCCCCGAGCACGGCGCGCAGGGCCGGCAGGTCGCCGAGAATCTGCGGCAACACTTCATAACGGTGCAGGGTGCCCAGCAGGTTGGCGACGTAGAGGTCGAGGGTCTGGCGGTTTTGTCCGGCCAGTTCACTGCGGTAATAGCGCTCGGCCAGATGCTCCAGCGGCCACAGCAGCGGCGCCAGGCACAGCGCCAGCAGGGCGAGGCTGCGCCAGCGGGGTCTGCGGGGAAGGGTAGGTTTCATGAGCCGGATGCGCCTGAGTGAACAGGCGCATTATGCCTAGGCTCAGGCGAAGACGTCAGCGTCCTTGAGCAAGGCGCCGACCTGATCCTTGGCCGACAGCTTCGGCACTTCGTCCAGTTGCCAGTCGATGCCCAGAGCCGGGTCGTCCCAGCGAATGCTGCGTTCGGACGATGGATCGTAGTAGTTGGTGGTCTTGTAGAGGAATTCGGCGAACTCGCTCAGCACCACGAAACCATGGGCAAAGCCTTCCGGAACCCACAGTTGACGGTGGTTTTCAGCCGACAGTCGCACGGCAACCCACTTGCCGAAGTGCGGCGAGCTGCGACGGATGTCCACGGCTACATCGAGCACTTCACCGGCGGTCACCCGAACCAGTTTGCCCTGGGTATTTTGCAGCTGGTAATGCAGGCCGCGCAGCACGCCTTTCTGCGAGCGCGAATGGTTGTCCTGAACGAATTGAGTGTCCAGACCGGTTGCATCCTGGAACGCCTTGGCATTGAAACTCTCGTAGAAGAAGCCGCGCTCGTCACCAAATACCTTGGGTTCGATGATCAGAACACCGGGCAGATCGGTGGTGATTACATTCATGAGGTTTTTCCAGATAGGGGTGAATGGCCGACATTCTTGCGCAAAGTGCCGGCGGATGCGAGCGCTTGAATATCTCCGGTCGGGGGTTGCGCATCCACTGCAGCAATGGCGATATAGGCACCTGATAAAATCTCAGGGGTCGTCCCATGCCGCTCGCCACGTTGATTCATCGCGCCAGTTTGCCCAGCCCGCAGGTTTCTGAAGCGCAGGCACGGCAGTGGTTGGCCGAGCATTACGGGCTCAGCGGCACGCTACAGGCGCTGGGCAGTCAGCAGGACCTGAATTATCGGGTCGACAGTGAGCGTGGGCGCTTTGTCCTGAAAATCTGCCGCGGCGATTATGCACTTGTGGAGTTGCAGGCTCAGCATGCAGGCCTCAAGTACCTTGCCGAGCACTCGTCGGTGCACGTGCCCAAAGTGATCCCGGCCAGTAACGGCGAGGATCTGTTGTCGCTGGAAGCCGACGGCGAGCCGGTGCACGTGCGGTTGCTGGACTACATCGAAGGTCAGCCGCTGACTCATCTTGAGCATTTGGGCCATGACGTGGTGGCCGGATTCGGTCGGTTGTGTGGCGAGATGGACCTGGCCCTGGCCGGCTTCGATCACCCGGGCCTTCAGCGCACGCTGCAATGGGACGCGCGCCACGCCAGTGCGCTGATCAGCCATCTGCTGCCGGTGATTCAGGATGAGCGCCAGCGCGCCTTGATCGCGCAAGCCGCCGAACAGGCCGAACGTCACTTGCAGCCGTTGCAGGACAAGCTGCCGGTGCAGGCGATCCACATGGACATCACCGACGATAACGCCGTCTGGCAACGCGATGCCAAGCGTCATTGGCAATTGCAAGGCGTGATCGACTTCGGTGATCTGGTCCGCACCTGGCGTATCACCGATCTGTCGGTGACGTGCGCGGCGCTGCTGCACCATGCCGGCGGTGATCCGTTTGTGATTCTGCCGGCGGTGCAGGCCTATCACGCGGTCAATCCGCTGCAACATGAAGAGCTGTTGGCGTTGTGGCCGTTGATCGTGGCGCGGGCGGCGGTGCTGGTGCTCAGTGGCGAGCAACAGGTCAGCATCGACCCGGGTAATACCTATAGCCGCGACAACCTTGGCCACGAATGGGAAATTTTCCACGTGGCCACTTCTGTACCCCTGGCGCTGATGGAAGCGGCGATCCTCACGTCAGTCGGCCAGCGTCTGCCGACGGTCGGCAGCGAGGGTTTTGCGCCACTGTTGCCAGAGCTGGTCGGGCGCGAATTTGCGCTGATCGACCTTGGCGTCCTGAGTCCGCATTTCGAGGCGGGCAACTGGGAGCAGGAGGGTATCGATCAACGACTGCTCACTGAAGCCGCGGCCGCGCATGGCCTGGCGGCCAGTCGTTACGGGCAATATCGCTTGTCGCAGACGCGAGTAGACAGTGCCGTCGAACCGGAGACGTTCCCGCTGCACGTTGAGTTGCGCGTGCCGCAGGGCTCGGCGGTGGAAGCGCCGTTTGCCGGTGTGCTGCATCACGCGGCGGATGGTGTGTTGCAACTCGACGGACCGCAGCTCAGCGTGCGGCTGAGGGGCGTGAACGCCTCGCTGCACAGCGGCGCGGCGCTGGTCAAAGGTCAGGTGCTGGGTGCGGTCAGAGGCCCGTTGATTGTGCAGGTGAGCCGCGTTGCATCGCTGGATGCGCCGTTGTTCTGCAGCCCTTCGCGCGCTGCGGCGTGGCAGGCGTTGTGCCCGTCGCCGGCAGCACTGCTGGGGCTGTCCTGCGATGCCGAGCCGGAGCTGGACGCCAAAACCTTGCTCGAACGACGCGACGCCAGTTTCGCCCGCACGCAAAAACATTATTACGTCGACCCGCCGCGCATCGAGCGTGGCTGGCGCAATCACCTGATCGACATGCAGGGCCGTTCCTATCTCGACATGCTCAACAACGTTGCAGTGCTCGGCCATGGTCATCCGCGCATGGCTCAGGTGGCGGCGCGACAGTGGTCGCTGCTCAACACCAACTCGCGCTTCAACTATGCAGCCGTGGCGCAGTTCTCCGAACGCTTGCTGAAGCTGGCGCCGGAAGGCATGGATCGGGTGTTTCTGGTCAACAGTGGCAGCGAGGCCAACGACCTGGCGATCCGTCTGGCGTGGGCCTACGGCGGCGGGCGCGACATGCTCAGCGTGCTGGAGGCTTATCACGGCTGGACGGTCGGGGCCGATGCGGTGTCGACCTCGGTTGCCGACAACCCGCGCGCGCTGGAAAGCCGCCCGGACTGGGTGCACCCGGTGACCGCGCCGAATACCTACCGTGGCGAGTTTCGCGGCCTCGATTCGGCGCCGGACTATGTGCGCAGCGTCGAAGCGCAACTGGCGCATATCGCCGCGCAGGAGCGCCAATTGGCCGGTTTCATCTGTGAACCGGTGTACGGCAACGCCGGCGGGATTTCCCTGCCGCCCGGTTATCTGAAGCAGGTTTACGCATTGGTGCGGGCCCAGGGCGGGGTGTGCATCGCCGACGAAGTCCAGGTCGGTTACGGGCGCATGGGTCACTTTTTCTGGGGCTTCGAAGAGCAAGGCGTGGTGCCGGACATCATCACCATGGCCAAGGGCATGGGCAACGGCCAGCCGCTGGGCGCCGTCATTACGCGTCGGGAAATCGCCGAAGCGCTGGAGGCCGAAGGCTATTTCTTCTCGTCGGCCGGCGGCAGTCCGGTGAGCTGCCAGATCGGCATGGCGGTGCTGGATGTGATGGAAGAAGAAAAGCTCTGGGAAAACGCCCAGGTGGTTGGCGGGCATTTCAAGACGCGGCTGGAGGCGTTGATCGATAAACACCCGCTGGTGGGCGCGGTGCATGGTTCCGGGTTCTATCTGGGGGTAGAGCTGATCCGCAACCGCGAGACGCTGGAGCCGGCCACCGAGGAGACCACGTTGTTGTGCGATCGCCTGCGCGAGCTGGGGATCTTCATGCAACCGACCGGGGATGACCTGAACATTCTCAAGATCAAACCGCCGATGGTCACCTCGCGCCGCAGCGTCGACTTCTTTGTCGACATGCTGGATCGCGTGCTCGAAGAAGGTCTGTAAACGCTGCTTTTGTGGGAGCGGGCTTGCTCGCGAATACGGTTCTTCATTCAAAGTTGATATCGACGGATGTGCCGCCTTCGCGAGCAAGCCCGCTCCCACATGGGTTCAGTGCTAATTCGATTTGTATCGGTATTTAACTGTTTTTTTTAGACGAGCGTCATTTTAAAGCATTTAAAATACGATATTTATCGGTTATAAAGTCGCCATTGCTTTGCAACCCTTCGACGGTTCCCAGGAGTCCTGATCCGATGACCACTTTGAAAAGTACCCCGCGTGACGATGGCTTCTACATGCCGGCCGAGTGGGCGCCGCAGACCCAGACCTGGATGATCTGGCCAGAGCGCCCGGACAACTGGCGCCTGGGTGGCAAGCCGGCGCAGGCCGCGCATGTTGGAGTGGCCAAGGCCATCGCCCGTTTCGAACCGGTTACCGTTGCCGTGTCGGCCGGCCAGTACGAGAACGCACGCGCACGTCTCGACGTGCCGAATATCCGCGTGGTCGAGATGTCCAGCGATGATGCCTGGGTACGTGATACCGGCCCGACGTTCGTCATCAACAACAGCGGCGAAGTGCGCGGTGTGAACTGGGACTTCAACTCATGGGGTGGTTTTGAAGGCGGTCTGTATTCGCCGTGGAACCGTGATTCGCAGGTCGGTGGCAAGATTCTCGAAATCGAGCGCAGCCCGCGTTATCGCACCGAAGGTTTTGTGCTTGAAGGCGGTTCGATTCACGTCGACGGCGAAGGCACGCTGATCACTACTGAAGAGTGCCTGCTCAATCACAACCGCAACCCGCACCTGGGCCGCGAAGAGATCGAAGCGGTGCTGCGCGACAATCTGTCTGTGGATAAGATCATCTGGCTGCCGGATGGTCTGTTCAACGACGAAACCGACGGTCATGTGGATAACTTCTGCTGCTACGTGCGCCCGGGCGAAGTGCTGCTGGCGTGGACCGACGATCCGCAGGATCCGAACTACCCGCGCTGCCAGGCGGCGATGAACGTGCTGCAAAGCAGCACCGACGCCAAGGGGCGCCCGTTCACGGTGCACAAGATGCCGATTCCGGGGCCGCTGTACGCGACCGAAGAGGAGTGCGCCGGTGTCGATCCGGTCGACGGTACGCAGGAGCGCAACCCTTCCGTGCGCCTGGCCGGTTCCTACGTGAACTTCCTGATCGTCAACGGTGGCATCATCGCGCCGAGCTTCGACGATCCGATGGACGCGCCTGCGCGGGAAATCCTGCAGAAGCTGTTCCCGCAACACGAAGTGGTGATGGTGCCGGGCCGTGAACTGTTACTGGGCGGCGGCAATATCCACTGCCTTACCCAACAACAGCCAGCCCCGCACAAAGAGTGAGTTGAGACGTAACAGCTTGAGTTGATTCATAAATCGGCCAGGCAAAGATTAGCTTGCTACACATTCAAACAAGCCCGCGGCCCTGTTGGACCGCGGGCTTGTTTGTATCCGCCTGTCGACAAATCGGAAACCTTGGCATAGCTCTTGTATCGGACAAAGTGCACTAGGGAGAGGGGGGAACTTCAACAGTTCTGTCATATACCTTGGATAACGTAGCCGCTCACGAACGGGGAGAGAGCGCTGAAATGAACGCCGAAGTGAACGTAGTCAGCGAGCGGACTTTGCATCCCATGGCCGTCAACGGCGAATCGCTCCAGATTGTCGCGCACTTTTTGAAGTCCAATGGAACGCGTCAGATCAGGGAACCTGATCCGCGCCGGATGATGATCGAGCGCTACCCTGCTGGCCTGTTCAGCGAGGCCGAACTGGAAGCGTTATGGGCTGTGATGGAAGGATAAGAAAAACAACAGGGATTGGTAAAAGCGCTGCCGGGATGGCGGCGCTTTTTTATGCACGACACAAAAACCATTGCGAACATTGAACCTGTGGGAGGGGGCTTGCTCCCGAATGCAATCAGTCAGTGACGATGGTGTTGCCTGACACGACGCCTTCGGGAGCAAGCCCCCTCCCACAGGATTTGTGTGAAATCAGAAGCTGTAAGTACCGGTCATCACCACGCTGCGCGGTGCGCCTGGCTGGATCTGATATTGGCTGGTGGCCGAGGCGTAATACTCGCGGTCGGTGATGTTGTTCAGTGCCGCGCGCAAGTCCCAGTCCTTGAAACGGTAGCCGACCAGCGCATCCCAGCGGCCGTAGCCCGGCAGCACGGTGGTGTTGGCGTTGTCGGCATAACGCTGGCCGACCAGGGTCAGACCGGTTTCGCCGTACCAGCCCATCTCCGGTTTCCAGGTCAGGAACAGGCTGCCGTTGTGTTTGGCCACGTTGTTGACGCGTTTGCCTTCCAGGCCGTTGTTGTCCTTCTCGATGGTGGTGTCCTGCACGCCGACGCCACCGCGCATGTACCAGTTGCCGACCAGTTTGCCGGTGGCGGTCAGCTCCACACCCCGTGAGCGCTGAAGACCGGTCATGACGGTCAGGGTCGGATCGTTCGGGTCGCTGGTGCGGCGGTTGTAGAGTTCCAGGTCGTAGACCGCCAGCGTGGTGCTCAAGCGATCATCCAGCCAGTCGCTTTTCACGCCGATTTCTTTCTGTTTGGTCAGCTCCGGACTCAAGTCGTTGCTATTGCCGGCAGCCCCCGGGGTGATGCCGATCAGGCCGCCGCCAACGGGCGAGAAGGTCTTCGACCACGAGGCATAGAACGAATGATCCTGCAGTGGCGTCCAGACAATCCCGAAGCGCGGGCTGGTGCTGTGGCTGTCACGATCCTCAGTGAGGTTCTTGAGCTGGTTGGTCGACTCGATATCGAACGTGTCGTAGCGCAAGCCGGCCAGAAGTTGCCATTGATCGTTCAGACGCAACTGATCCTGCACGTAGACCGCGCGGCTTTCGACTTCGGTGTGGCTGTCGCTGAACACCTGCATGCTGCCGGTGTGACGGAGCTCGCGGTTGGGGTTGAACAGGTCGAGCGATGGCACCGGTTGTGCGCCTGGGGTCTTGCCAGTCGCGGCGTTGTACAACTTCGGATCGCGGCGCTGGCTGCCGATCTCGACGCCGGTCAACAGGCGATGCTCAAGGCCAAAGGTATCGAAACCACCTTCCAGTTCGAGGTTGTTGTAGACGTTGCGGGTGGTCAGATCCTGCTGCCAGTGCTGGCGCGCGACCTTGTTGGTTTTCGGATCGAAGCTGGTCAGGTAGGTGTTGTCGAAATCGCTGTCGAGCTTGAATACCCCCAAGGTCTGGCGCAGCTGCCAGTTGTCGTTGATCTCGTAGGTGAGTTTCGAACGCAGGGACTGCGCCTTGTCGTCGATGAAATCGTGATCGTTGCCGTAAGTGGTCTCGCGACTGACGTCCGTCGGGCGGCCATTCACACCGGGAATACCGCGATCCGGGGTGCGGTTGTAGCGGCTGTATTCGTATTGCACCAGCCAGTTCAAGTCTGGGGTCAGTTGCCAGCTCATCGACGGCGCGAACAGCTGGCGGTTGCCGCTGACGCCGTCGCGGAAGCTGTTTTCATCCATGTTGCCCATGTTCAGGCGCAGGCTGATGTTTTCGCTGTGGTCGGTGCTGAGGTCGGCGTACAGGCTGCGCAGATCGTCGCTGCCGCCCTGGGCCTCGATGGTCGAACGACGACCGAACTCGGGCAGCTTGCTCACGCGGTTG
The DNA here is from genome assembly GCF_900215165.1 of Pseudomonas sp. LAMO17WK12:I5. Lineage (NCBI taxonomy): Bacteria > Pseudomonadati > Pseudomonadota > Gammaproteobacteria > Pseudomonadales > Pseudomonadaceae > Pseudomonas > Pseudomonas sp. LAMO17WK12:I5. The sequence continues at coordinate 195,262 of NZ_OBDS01000004.1, forward strand.
ACGATCCCGCCCTGGCTGCCACGGCCGTAAAGTACCGCCGCCGGACCTTTGAGCACTTCGACCCGCTCGATGTTGTGCAGGTCACGCTTGTACTGGCTGTCGTCGCGGATGCCGTCCAGATAGAAGTCGTTGCTGGCGTCGAAGCCGCGGATACGCAGACTGTCGAAGCGCGTGTCGGCGCTGCTGCTGACGTTGGGAATCCCGCTCAGGGCATCACCGATGTCATTGGTGCCGTAGTCGGCGACGTTCGCGGTCTTGATCGAGTCGATGGCCTGCGGCACGTAACGCACCGGGGTGGAGGTGCGAGTCGCGGTGTTGCTGATCTTGACGCGCGGGTCCTCGGCTTGTTCTTCGGCGCTGATCGCGGTGGCGGGCAGTGCGGTGGCGGAGTAAGCAAAACCGCTGGACAGAAAGGCAGACAATCCAAGGGTGACAGGCGTGAGGCGGAACGGGGCAGGCATGGAAAAGCGCATCCGAAAGGGTGAGAAAATTCAAACGCGCAAATGGTAATGCTTTGCATTTGCTCCCGTAATTTATTCCTGAGAAGTTCCCCTGTCAGATTGTTTCAATTTATGTCGATTTCGATACATCCTGACCGGTCGATCCATTCGACCGATTCTCGAAACAGTCTGAGAGCCATTCCGGCGTTTTTCCCCAACACGCGTAGGAATAGTCTGCCGGCATCGAATATTTCTACTTTGTTGCCGGAGTTCTCCCATGATCCTTCACTACATTTACGATCCATTGTGCGGCTGGTGCTACGGCGCCAAACCGCTGGTGCAAGCGGCGCAGCAAGTGTTGCCGGTCGTTGTCCATGCGGGCGGAATGATGAGCGGTGCGAATCGCCAGCAAGTTTCGCCGCAATTGCGCGATTACGTCATGCCCCACGATCGGCGCATTGCCGAATACACCGGACAACCCTTTGGCGAAGCGTATTTCGAGGGTCTGCTGCGTGATCACTCGGCGGTTTTCGATTCGACGCCGCCGATTGCGGCGGTGATGGCGGCAGAGTCCATCGACGGTCGCGGTTTGCAGATGCTCGGACGTTTGCAGACGGCGCATTACGTGGAAGGACGGCGGATTGCCGATGAATCCGTACTTTTCGAACTCGCCCGTGAGTTGGGCTACACCCGTGACATCTTCGCGGCTGCGTTTAAGTCCGCTGATACGACAGCGCATGTAAAGGCCAGCCGCGCACTCTTGGCGCAACTGGGTGGCCAAGGTTTTCCGACATTGGCGCTGGAGCAGGACGGGCAGTTCACCTTGATCGACATCAGCCCATGGCTTGGCAATCCTCAGGCTTTCGCCGACTGGTTGGGGCAAGCGGTGGTCGCGGTTGAGCCGGGGCAATCCGCCGCGCAATGCGGTCTCGACGGTTGCGCGTAATCGCACTGGATTCACTGGTTGAGCGCATTTCCGAGCAATGCGCTATCGCAAAATCTACGATTCTTAGACGATTTTTACCTATTTAAAGACGATTCTTGAAATTGACACATTATTGAGGGCGCGGCTACGATTCGGCCCAACGCCTGTGGCCAACCGCCATGACTCAAAAATAATAAAAGGGCCCGACACGGTTTTGCCGTGGGCGGGTCTTTTTGTTTCGGGGTGAAAAAAGAGTGCAATAGCGCCGTTTCAGCCGTTCGACACAGCGCGTTTCAACCCGTAATAAGGAAAACAAAATGTTGAACAAGCGAATCAGTCTGATCGCACTGGGGATGTTGAGTGCCACTTCGGCAATGGCTGACGGCCAGGCCGAATCCAAGGGTTTTGTTGAAGACAGCAGCCTGAAAGTGCTGCTGCGCAATGCCTACATCAATCGTGATTACAAAGACGGCAACCCGGACAAAGCCGAGTGGGGCCAGGCGGCCATCGGTACGTTCTCTTCCGGCTTCACCCAAGGCACCGTTGGTGTGGGTGTCGATGCTTTCGGTCTTTACGCACTGCGTCTGGATGGCGGCAAGGGCCGCAGCGGCGCCGGTGGTATCGACTTCTTCAAACAGGGTGACAGCGGCAATGCGGCTGACGACCTGTCCAAGGGTGGCGCTGCGGTCAAATTCCGCGTGTCCAACACCGTGCTGACGTACGGCGACCAGATGCCGGCCCTGCCGGTGCTGAACTACGACAACTCGCGTCTGCTGCCGGAAAGCTACACCGGTACCTTGATCACCTCCAAAGAGATCAAAGGCCTGCAACTGGACGCCGGTCGTTTCACTGCCGAATCGCGTAAAAGCGCTGAAGGCCGTGACAGCGGTGGTCTGAAGTCGATCAACGTGTTGGGCGGTAGCTACCAGTTCACCGAACAGTTCAAGGCGGCGTTGTACGCTTCCGACGTTGAAGACGTCATGAAGAAGCAGTACGTGAACGCCAACTACGTGTTCCCGATCGACAAGGATCAGTCCCTGACCCTGGACTTCAACGGCTATCGCACCAAGCTCGACAAGTCTTATGCCGACATCAAGAACACCGGCGGCCAGGACAACAAGATCTGGAGCCTGGCGGCCACATTCGCCACCGGCCCGCACTCGTTCACCGTGGCGCACCAGCGCAGTACCGGTGACAGCAACCTGGGTTATCCGTACGGCGGTTATCAGAACGATGGTCGTCGTCAGGGCGACGGTGGCAACACCATTTACCTGGCCAACTCGTACTGGTCGGACTTCAACGCTGAAGACGAGCGCAGCTGGCAACTGGGCTACGGCCTGGACTTCGGTGCCTTTGGCGTACCTGGCCTGAGCTACAACTTTGCTTACGTGCGTGGCGACAACATCACCACCGACACCAGCAGTGGTGGCACCGAGCGTGAGATCTTCAACCAGGTCAAATACGTCGTGCAAAGCGGTCCGGCGAAAGACCTTAGCGTGAAACTGCGCAGCTCGATTCTGCGCGTGTCGCAGAAATCCGCCGACTACAACAGCAGCGGCAACGAAGTGCGTGTGTTCGTGGACTACCCGATCAACATCTTCTGATGAACGATCCGGTGTAAGAAACATGAGAAAACCCCGACTGGCTCGGGGTTTTTTTTCGACGTCTTTTTCGCAAAAACCGTAAAAAACCCGTGTTTTTGTCACGTAAAAGTTGTTTTGAAGCGTCTTCAAGTACCGTTTCAAGCAGGGCTTTAAATGCCTGAAATTCTTTCTCATGGACGCAAATTCTCCACCTAATAGATTAGGCCGCTCAACGCAGCGGAGAATTTGGTAATGATCGTTTTGAACAGAGAAGTGGGCGAATCGCTACGGCGCGACAAATATGTCAACGTCCAGGGTGGTGACTTCAATCTCTACGGTCATTTTGCCGACTTCGTCAGACTGACCAAAAGTTGGGAAAACATGGAGCCAGACAGTTACTACGGTCAGGCCGAAGCCGGCATGCGTTACCGTCGTTACAGCGACTTTGAGTACAACCCGAAAACACGTGAATTGAAGCAACTCGAGCATCGCGCCTACGTGCAGTCGAAAGAGAACAACGCCTACGTGGGCGGTGTTGTGCGGCACTTTCAGGACTTCTCTGATGAAGTGATCACTTCGCCGGTAATGCGCAGCCTGATCGACACCGATTTTGAAGTGTACAAAAGCGTGTTGCCGGAAGAATTGCACGATGAGATTTGGCAGTGCCAGATTCATCAGATCCGCATCGAGATCAAACCCGGCAAGCAACTGGAAATCACCCCGGAAGGGATTCACTGCGACGGCTATCCGTTCAGCGGTGTGCACTTCTGGGGGCGCAACAATGTCGAGGGCGCGGAAAGCCGTTTGTACGATGTTCACGAGCATCAACTGGCGTCGACCACCTACAAGGAAATCCTCGACACCACGTACTTCCTTGATCGCGACATGCGCCATTACGTGACTCCGGCGCGCAACACCCACACGCATGCCATGGCGTACCGGCAGATTCTGGCGATTTCCTTCTCGCGGCCCGGGACCGCTTTCGACATTGTTCGCTAATCAGATCACCCCAATCGATGGCGTCGAGTGCTCGACGCCGGTGGTGCTGCGACGCGCCACCGCCAAGGACGCGCAGCGCATGGAGCGCTTCTTCCGGCAGTTCGACGAAGTGTCGTTCTGCGAATGGCAGGACGCCAAATGCCTGCGCGGTGTATTGATCCAGAAGACCACCACGGCCTATCTGGCCTTCGACGTTGAAGGCGAAATCGTCGGTGCGGTGCTCGGCGGCATGCTCGGTAGTCGCGGCACCATCAACCACTTGGCGGTCAGCCCACGCTATCGCAGTCAGGGCGTCGGCCAGCGGTTGGTGGAAGCGGCGTCATCCGACATGAAACGGGTCGGTGTATTACGGATGTTTCTGTTCGTCGACGATGCTAACCTCGCGGGCAAGCGATTCTGGACTGCCCAGGGTTTTTGCGAACCCCACGGCGAGCGGACATTTGAGAGGGATCTATGAATGAAACGTCCGGCAGTGCGCCGCTGATGGCTGCTCATCAGCCATCGCGCACGTTTGCCGAAGCCAGCCCGGTGGTGGCCGGTTACTTCACGGTGTCGTTCGTGTTCGGGCTGATGGCGGTCAACGCCGGGCTGCCGATGTGGCTGCCGGTGGCGATGTGCTTGTTCGTCTACGCCGGCGCTTCGCAATTCGCCGCACTGGCGCTGATCTCCAGCGGCGCTTCGCTGACCACCATCGTGCTGACCACCTTCCTGATCAATGCGCGGCACATGCTGATGTCGGTGTACATGGCCAAGGCCTTGCGCGCATTGGGGCTCAGCCGCATGGAGCGCTGGGCTTACGCCGGTGGTCTGACCGACGAGTCCTTTGCGTTCCATAGCGTCAAGCTGGGCACCGGCGCGCCGGTCAACATTCGTTACCTGATCGGCTTCAACCTGTTCTGCCACACCTCTTGGGTGCTGGGCGGATTGTTGGGCGCTGTCTGCGCGCAATATGCATCGCACCTGATCAAATATCAGCTCGACTACGCACTGACCGCGATGATGCTCTACGTGCTGGTGTCGCTGTGCAACACCCGCAACAAACTCATCGCCGCCGCGGCTGCCGTCGTCTGCATGGGCGCGCTGAGCCTGGTCGGTACTTCGCCGTTCAACGTTTTCATCGCCACGTTCGTGGGCTGCGGAGTGGGTGTATGCCTGACCAAACGTTCCTGATTCTGGTGGTCGCGCTGATGATGGCCGTGACCTTCCTGCCACGCGCGCTGCCGCTGCAAGTCAACACCGAGCACTGGCCGCCGTTCGTTGCGCGGGCGCTGGAATACCTGCCGGTGGCGATCGTCGCTGCGATCAGCCTGACACCCTTGTTGATCAAGGATCAGCACATACAGCTCGATCGCCCGGAATTTTATGCAGCCATTCCGACGTTGTTATGTGCGTATTTCAGCAAAAACCTCTTTCTCAGTGTGGCGGTTGGGACGGCTGCGTACATTGCGCTCGGCTCGTTCATGTAGCGGCAGATCGACCACGTCATTCAGGGCCTGCCCCGACAGGTTCGGGTTGTTCACCGCCAGACGCACTTCGAGGAAATCCTCGAATCCGGGGAAAATCGTCAGGCCGTTCTTTTGCGCGGCCTCACGAGACACCATGCCCACTGCGTCCATCTGCGTGATCAACGACAGCGTCAGAGTTTCACTGCAGGAATAGACCATGCGCTGACCGTTCTCGTGATTGCCCAGTCCGGCGTCGAGAAAACGCAGGAAGCTGTGGGAATACGGACAATCTTCCGCAGGACGCACCTGAAACTTGTTGCCTAGCAACGTCAGTGGATCGTTTTCCTGCCCGCAATGCGCACCGACCACCTGCACCTGCACATCCGGCAAAACAATGCTCGGCAGACCCGGCCGCTGCGGGCCGATCAACACCGCAAGATCAAAGTCTTCATTCTTCAGCTTGCTGAGGTTCTCCATCGACTCGGCGTAGCTGAATTCCATCTGGTAATCGGGAAACACCTCGATCAGGCGTCCGATCATTCGCCGGTTGAAGTCAGACGACAACGTGTTGTTCAACGCAACCTTCAATGTGCGCTGGCCCGGCACCTTGAGCGCCTCGACCTTTTCTTCCATCTGTCGCGTGGCAATCAGCACTTTGTCCATGTAGGGCGTCAGCTCCGTGCCTTGCGGCGTCAGCGTCAGCCCTTTGTTGGAACGTCGAAACAAGCGGAAACCGAACTGCTCTTCGACCTTGTTCAACTGCGCGGCCAGGGCCTGCACAGTCAGGCACGAATGCTCGGCTGCGGCCGACAACGAGCCGGTCTGCACGATGCGCATGAGGTTGCGTAAGGTTCTGCTATCCATGGGTAATGCCCTCTGAAGTGGGCTGGGTATTGTTGTTTACGAGACGGCCGATCCGGCGTCATATGCCGGCTATATTCCAGCACCTGAGCATAGTTGTCGCGGGTTTAGTAGCGAATTGATGTCCCCGCCGATGGCTGGAAGCTGACACAGGATCGGGATTTTTGATGACGTGGGGGTGATTGGGGTCAAGAAAAGTGCCCGATTCGGACGAGTCGGGCACTTTTTTTACGCCTCGGACTACAGCTTTTTTGAATGTTTCCCACACCGAAACGCCACTGTTTTGCACCGTTGTCGGAAGCCTCCTATAGAAAAGAGCGAACGGGCTTATTTACCGCCGAAGCACAAGTGGCTGAAATATCAGGTAGTTATTTTCGGGACTTCTAGTCCGAGGCCATGGATTTCCAGGCAATGCCGGCATCCGCGAAGCTAGCGAGTCGATGCCATGAGTTTGCAGGGGAGCAGGGCGTTACCCGATCAAAAAAACTGGAAAGATCTGGGCCTGCCGGATATTCGCGATATTGACCCCGGCCTTCTGATTTCTGCGGTTAGAGAGCTGCCAGGTGAACTGAGTCTTAATGCAGCGTGGGAGCAGGTTGCCAGAGTCTTCGGACTTGATCATGGTCTTGATGCTGTTCTGATCGAAACGCCATATGTGCCGATTTTGGTGAAGCGCGAGCATTTGCTTCATACGGTGGAAAAGCGCCCGAATGCCCGTGAGCGGTTCACCGAATTTGCGCGAGATACCCTGACGAGGCCGTTAGAGATATGGCGGGTTTCCTACGATGACGCCTCGTTTCGACTCTCTTTCATCGGTGCTTACAACGCGAGATACCAAATGCTGGTGGTGGTTCATGTTGAGCGCGGCAACGTACTCTGGAATTTCATGAATTGTGACAAGAAAGGCTTGAACAAGCATCGGCATGGTGAGCTGTTGTATCGACGTTACCGGTAGCTCAAACGAAAAAGGGCAGCCTTCTCAGGCTGCCCTTCACATGAATGTTGCTTGATATTGTGCTCCCTCAAGCAGGGGAGAAGAGGTCTCACCCGAGCGCTGATTTTCAGGTCATCAACGGGGTTCCTAACGCCGACTATTGCCACCTGAAGGCAGTCGGTTTCGCGCTCTTGAGCCGGATTCTCTGCCACCGAGCATTGAGATGTCAACCTGGGTTTTGAGGATTTTCATTCGTATACGAATAACTCTATTGAAAATATTCATATCTGTACTACGCTCAGCTTGCGGACCTGCGAAGAAGGACAATCATGCCTACCTCATCCCCAGCCCTCCCCCCGCGTGAACAACTCGACGTCCCCGAAGCCGGGCGCGTCGCGCTGAAGTTCTTCTTCAACCTCATGGAACGCTGGGGCTGCAATGCCGAGCAGCAGCGCACGCTGCTGGGCGGCGTCGGCAACACCACGTTCTACAAGTACAAACACCTGCCGCGGAACATTCGCCTGCCACACGACACGCTGGAGCGTATCTCGTACCTGATGGGCATTCACAAGGCATTGAGCATCATCTTCAGCAACAGCCGCGAGCGCGCCTACACATGGGTCAGCAGCCCGAACACGGCGGCGCCATTCAATGGCCGGACCGCGCTGGATTACATGCTGGCGGGGAGGGTGGTCGATATCGCCGACGTGCGCCGCTACCTCGACGGGGTGCGCGGTTGAAGGCCCCGCCACTGGCCGATCCGCAATGGCCCAAGGCCTACCGGATCGTCAACAGCAGCTTCCCGCCGATTGCACTATTTGAAGACGTGCTCGACCCCGAAGACCTGGAAATCGCCTACGCGCTGGAAGCGCTGACCAACGATCGCCTGATCGAACAGGCCGGCGTTCTCGCCCGCGTGCGTCCCGAAGACCGGCTCTCCGGCCCCGGTTCAACCCCGGTGATGGCGGCGTTTACCCACATCGGCAAAAGCAGCCGCTTCACCGATGGCACCTTCGGCGTCTACTACGCCGCCAGCAGCCAGGCCGCGGCCATCGCCGAAACCTGCTATCACCAGGAACGTTTCCTCGCGGCCACCAACGAGGCGGATCTTGAGTTGACCATGCGTACTTACGTCAATCGTGTGGTTAAGCCGCTGCATGATGTTCGTGATGACTTTCCCGATTTGCATCAACCCGATCCAGACGCCTATGGCCCATCCCAGGCGTTTGCTCGACAACTGCGTGAGTCTGCATCCTGGGGACTGCTCTACAACAGTGTTCGCCTGCCGGGTCACGAATGTGTTGCTGCGTTCCGCCCGCCAGCGGTGTCGGTTCCGAAGCAGGGTAAGCATTTGCGTTATGTGTGGAGTGCGAGTCAGAGAAGGATTTCATTTGTGTTTGAGATCAGTCAGGTGTGAATCGCAAGAAGCCCTCGCTGTATGGCGAGGGCCTCTTATTGGTAGTTAACGTCAATGGCTTGCTGTTGGCGCATCCAGCACTTTCACCACATCGTCGATCAGCGCCTTGCTCAACTCCTGCAGATACTGAGAGGCATAAGAGTGAAGGTCAGGATCGCGAGAAACTGTGGAGTCGGTGGTCAGTAGCTTGGAGATGTGAAGCAAGTGTGAGGCGTGCGAGAGGGCGGCCATCACTGGAACACCACGATTGGTGCGGAACAGCGCTTGATTGGCCTGGAAGGAAAAGTGCGTAAGGCCTGGGGTTTTCAAATCGAGGTAGTCGGTCATATCGCTTCACCTGCCGTACGTAAGGCGTGGAGTGAGGTAACCGGTGTGGCAGCGCGGCGGATTACGGATGGATCGATGGCATTCATTTGTGAACTCCCTGTATCAAATGAGAGCCGCCATTTTTCGTTCTCAGGCGAAAGGGTGGCAGCTATGCGCAGGCTGAGAAACCGGAGATACAGGAACCCGGCAGACCCGAAAGTCTCCCACGCACAGCCGCCATTACACGTGAGTGCAGACACAAAAAAGCGCCGGCAATCGTGATTTTGGGCGCTGGTGCGCCTGTATCTTACGCGGGTTCTCAGGCCCGATCGCTGAATTGGCAGCGACGGGTTTGACGGTAGCTTGCGGATGACGGATGCGCAATCGTGGCCAGGTGGTGGCCGTTGCCATCTCTGTGTGGTGCAACACTTATGTTGCGAATGCAGCAAATATGTTGCACATTCGCTTTACCGAAACGGCGAGTGATGCACATGAAGTACAGCGAGTTTCGGCGATGGTTGAAAGCCCAAGGCGTTGAGTTTCAAACCGGCAAGGGCAGTCACTTCAAGGTTTCCTTGAATGGCAAATCAACTGTGTTTCCCGACCATGGAGCCAAGGAAATGGGCGAAGGGTTGAGAAAATCGATAATCAAACAGCTGGGCCTCAAGGATTGAGGCTCAGCTGTACCCCATGAGAGGAATCGTGATGTTCGAATATGCGTTGGAAGTTCACGAAGAGCCGGACAGTGTCTGGTTGTCCTGCGCAGAAATTCCTGAGATGCACGCCGTTGGCGACACCCTCGAGCAAGCGTTGGACACCGCCATTGATGCAATCGAGACGGCGCTCTCGATATACGTTGATGATCGCCGGTTGATTCCGACCGGGCAGGCAGGAGAACAGGCAAGTGGCGTCGTATTGCGTCTGCCTGCGCTGACTGCAGCAAAGGTTGCTCTGTGGAATACGCTTTTGGAGTCAGGTTTAAGCAAGGCCGAGTTGGCACGTCGTCTCGGCGTACAACGGCCCCAGGTCGATCGCTTGGTAGATTTTCTGCATCACTCCAAAATCGAGAATGTTGAGCGTGCGTTGCAGCAACTTGGAAGGCGGATTTCGCTTTCGGTTCAAGCTGCATAAGTTCAGCAAGCGAGCGTTGGAGAAAATAGCTGAAGGCGAAGAACAGGCATGGCAAATGAGCTAGAGCGATTTCAGACGGACGTGATGGAATCTGTACGTCAGATGAAGGCTGGAAAGACCCCGCGCGTAACGCTGCAGCCGCTCTCGGCGGCCACTGAAGAGCAAAGGAAGGCCGGGGTTTCTCAAAGCGTTTTCGCCGACCTAAGCACCGTGGTGACACGATCAAAATAGGTGGGGAAAAATAGAGTCAGACCACAGTCTCAGCTCAAAACGTGGTCTGTCCCTTATTTCCCTGCTTGGGTCTGTTCAGGGAGGACGTTGGCTCGTGCCTTGTCTTGACTGCGCAACCAGCGTTCGGCGTCCTCAAAGGTGTTCATGCAGGTTCTGCCATAAGCCGACAAGGCCAGTATGCTGCGTTGGGTGAGTTGAATGTCAGATGTGCACAGATCGATGAATAACGAGAGCGCGTTTCCGGCCTCCTCAAATGCTTCGCGGATTTCCAAGGCTTTTTTGCATGTGGACATCAGTTGACTCCCTGTTCCATGTTGTCAGGGGCGAGTTTATGCGCAAAACTCTGCGTCAAAATCAACTTCGCGTATCAACTTGTGACGGACCTTCAGCGCTCGCTTATTTGAATTTTGTCGGTGGGGGAGTTCGATATCTCAATTGCTGACAAGGTGCTGAATGGCATGTCTGCAGATTGTTGGCTTTGCTCTATGGGGAGGCCTTTTGCGCTGATGAAGTCAGGCGGTCTTGTGTGTTGCCGATCCATAGCAAAGATCTTTTAGATAGGGTGAGCGCTCATAACCTAAGGGTCAAAGTCATGATCACTCAGCCGTAGCGCTTTTTATATTCAAACGCCAGAAACAACAAAGCCCCTGCATTTCTGCAGGGGCTTCGTTTTGTATGGTGCCGGCACCAGGAGTCGAACCCGGGACCTACTGATTACAAGTCAGTTGCTCTACCAACTGAGCTATACCGGCGTGTGGGCGACGATTATAGCGATTGGGTTGGTTCTGTAAACCCCTGAATTCAGACTATTTTTACGCAGGCGCTGGATCAGGCTTGGCGTGAGCGGTGTCGCCGAGTTTTTAGCCGCAAAACCGAGGTGCTACGCGATCAAACCAGAATGAGCGTGAGGGCAGGATTTCTTCACCGTTCAAGCACCCATTTCACCCGTTTATGTCGTTTTGATTGGAAGCTTATGCACAACGGATGGGCGCTACGGCTGCATTGCAGGGGATTTTGTGGACACGTTCTCATTTTGTGCGCAAATCCCTGTTTTACGGGTTTTTTATCAATATGAACAAAAAATGACCAATGCTGTTTAAGCGGTCTAACAGCCGTGAATATTGGATCCACGGGAAAACCATCAACAGAGTTATCCACAGGCTGTAAAGATTTCAAGCGCGCTCGGCCAACAGTAGGAAATTACGCGGAGTCAGCGGTGCGTCGCAGAAGGTGCCGAGGCGTACGACGTATCCCTGTTCGGCGAGGAAAATGGCTCGATCAAGATTCAGCCAAAGCTCCAGCGGTCGTCGGAACAGTCCGCGCAGTAATTCCAGGTTGCGAACTTCGGCCAACCGCTGCCAACCGGCGGCTTCCAGTGCCTGCCAATCTGGCGCGCCGATTGTGGATAACTCTTTCAACGCTGCCAGGTCGCGGCAGTAATCGGCGAAGGATTTGTCCAGCCAGGCGCTGGGCAGGGACGGGGTGGGCAGGTATTTATCGACGCAGCGCACTTGCCGTTGCAGCAAATCGAAAGCCAGGCGTCGGGCCATGGAGGTGTCGCGCTGACGTCGGACTCTTGCACCGGCGGTGACGGTTTCGCTCATTGGCAGTGCCAGATCTTCGAGCGAGAGCTGTAGGGCGGATCGCAAGCCCGCTGAGGACAATGCCTGATACTCGCTGCGATCGATCCGGTTGTAACAGCACGGGGCAATGGCCATCTGCTGACATCCGGCCGCGCTCGCCAGTTGCATCAAGCGCACATGCAGATCGCCGCAGGCGTGCAGGGCGACCGGGGTGTGCTGAGCATTTATAACGCTCGCTGCGTCTGCCGCCAGTACATCCTGCTCGACATGCAGGGCGTGCAAATGACGGCGCTGACTTAATGCCTGACCACTGGCGACCAACGCCGGATCGTATTCGATACAAGTCAGTTGTTGCCCCGTACCCAACAGGCGTCGGCCCAGATGTCCCTTGCCGGAACACCAGTCCAGCCAGTGCGTCGGCTGCGAGGCAAAAGACAAGCGACTGGCGAACGCCTCGATCTGCTGCCACTTGCGCCCCGGCACATCGACATTCAATCGATGGCCTGGGGTTTCCAGCGCATGCTCCGGTAGCTCACCAACCGCGCTCAGCTCAATCGACAATGCCGCCAATGAAGCGAACGGCTCCGGGGCATCGACGAGATCGGCAGGATGGTTATGCGCCCGCTCTGCATCTTCCAGCGATCGTCCGCGTAGCCACTTGGACAATTCGGGGTAGTCGGTTTCCCATGGAAGCGAAAGATGGGTGAACGGACGAGGTTTCCACAGCGCCTGATGCTCAATCAGAAAAGCATCCAGCGCGGTGAAGCGGGCGAGTAGGGCCTCGCCCGTCAGCACGTGTGAAGTTTCAACGCCCTTGGCAGGCATCGACGCGCAGCCAGCGCTCCAGCAGCTTGAAGCCGCGCACCAGCACGTAGGACATCAGCAGATAGAACACGCCGGCGGCGAAGAAGATTTCCACCGGCAGGTAGGTGCGAGCAATGATCGTGCGGGCCATGCCGGTCAGTTCCAGCAGGGTCACGGTGCTCGCCAGCGCGCTGGCCTTGAGCATCAGGATCACTTCATTGCTGTAGGCCGGCAGGCCGATGCGCGCCGCTCGCGGCAGCATGATGTAGAACATCGCCTTGGGTTTGGACATGCCCAGCGCTCGCGCCGCTTCGATCTCGCCGGGTGGAATCGCCTGAATCGCGCCGCGCAGAATTTCGGCGATGTACGCCGCCGTGTGCAGGGTCATGGTCGCGGTAGTACACCAGAACGGATCGCGCAGGTAAGGCCACAGCGCGCTGTTACGCACTGCATCGAACTGCGCCAGGCCGTAATAGACGAGGAACAGTTGCACCAGCAACGGCGTGCCACGGAAAAAGAAGATGTAGGCATAGGGCAAGGCGCGCACATACCACAGCTTTGAGGAGCGGGCGATGCCCAGCGGAATGGCCAGCAACAGGCCGGCAATCACGGCAATCGCCACCAGCTCCAAGGTCAGGGTCGCGCCCTGCGCCAGTTTTGGCAGCCATTTGATGATCACTTCCCAGTTCATGAAGCGCTCCTCGCAAAGCCGCGAGCGGCGCGTTTTTCCAGGAAGTGCATGCCGGTCATCGCCAGCACGGTGAGGCCCAGGTACATGACCGCCGCCACCAGATAGAAGGTGAACGGTTGTTTCGACACGGTCACGCCGATCTGCGCGTGGCGCATGATTTCTTCCAGGCCGATCACCGAGACCAGCGCGGTGTCTTTCATCAGGATCATGAACAGATTGCCCAGGCCTGGCAGGGCGATGCGCCACATCTGCGGCATGATCAACTTGGTGAAGATCCGCCATTTCGACAGGCCCAGCGCCACACCCGCTTCACGATGGCCCTTGGGAATGGCAAGGATTGCGCCGCGGAACACTTCCGTGGCGTAGGCGCCGAAGCACAGGCCCAGCGCAATTACGCCAGCGGCGAAGGCGCTGAGTTGCAGGTCGGGGTTGCCGAAAAACTCACCGAGGCTGCGCATCAGGTTGACCGTACCGAAGTAGATCAACAGCACCCAGAGTAATTCCGGGACGCCACGCACCAGCGTCGAATAAGTGCCGCCAAGCCATTGCAGCGGCTTGTACGGGGAAGTCTTGGCCAAGGCGCCGAGCAGACCGAGCACCAGTCCCAGGCACAGGGCCGTCAGCGCCAGTTTGACGGTCATCAGCGCACCGGCGGCGAGGGCCGGGCCGAATCCGTAGAGGTCGATAATCATGGATTTCTTTTCAAATCGCGGCAGGCAAGGCCGGGAGCCGGCGCCGTCGGATCACGGTGCCGGTCCCGCAGGTCAGATCAATAGATGCTGAACGGGAAGTACTTGTCGTTGATCTTCTTGTAGGTACCGTCAGCGACGATTTCCTTCAGCGCGGCGTTCAGCTTCTCACGCAGCGGATCACCTTTACGCACCGCGATGCCGATCTTGTCGCTTTCCACGACCGCGTCGCCCTTGAACTCATAGTTCTTGCCGGCGTCGCTTTTCAGCCAGTCGTAGTTGGCGTACTTGTCGGCCAGGATGGCGTCGACACGACCGGAGGTCAGGTCCAGGTAGGCGTTTTCCTGGGTGTCGTAGAGTTTGACTTCGATATCGCTACCGTAGGTGTCCTCCAGCCAGGTACCGGCGAGCGTTGCGCGCTGGGTGCCAATGATCTTGCCTTTGAGCGAATCCTTGTCAGTTTTGAACTCTTTATCTTTTGGTGCGATGAACTGCAGCTTGTTCGAGTAGTACGGGTCAGTGAAATCCACCGCGCCCTTGCGCTCTTCGGTGATCGACAGCGAGGAGACCAGGAAGTCGAACTTCTTGGCGTTCAGCGCAGGAATGATGCCGTCCCAGTCGGAGGTAACCACGCTGCACTCGACTTTCATCTTGGCGCACAGGGCGTCGCCGATGTCTTTGTCGAAGCCGACCACGTTGCCGCTGGCGTCTTTGTTGTTGAACGGCGGGTACGCCGCTTCGATGCCCATCTTCAGGGTCTCGGCCATGGCTCCGGCGCTGAACGCGAGGGTGACGGCAGCGGCCAGGAAGACCTTTTTAAAATTCTGCATGCATGTTGCTCCGTTAGCGGTTGCTGGACATGAATTGTTTGCAGCGCGCCGAAAGCGGGTTTTCGAACACCTGCTGAGGCGATCCTTGCTCTTCCACCAGCCCCTGGTGGAGGAACACCACTTCGCTGGAGACCTGACGGGCAAAGCCCATTTCGTGGGTCACCAACAACATGGTGCGGCCTTCTTCGGCCAGTGCGCGGATGACACTAAGTACTTCCTGAACCATTTCCGGGTCAAGGGCGGAGGTGGGCTCGTCGAACAGAATCACCTTCGGCTGCATCGCCAGCGTGCGGGCGATCGCCGCGCGTTGTTGCTGACCGCCGGACAGTTGCGACGGATAGGCGTGGCGCTTGTCGGCGATGCCGACCTTGGCCAGCAGCGCTTCGGCGACTTCGATTGCCTCGGCCTTGCTCTGGCCGAGCACGCGGCGCGGGGCTTCGATGATGTTGTCGAGCACGCTCATGTGCGGCCACAGATTAAAGTTTTGAAATACAAAACCAATCTCGGAACGCAGACGGTTGATCTGTTTGCCATCAGCGGCAACCAGTTCGCCATTCTTGGCGGGCTTGAGCTTGAGTTCCTCACCGGCCACCAGAATCTGGCCCTGGTGCGGGTTTTCCAACAGGTTGATGCAACGCAGGAACGTGGACTTGCCGGAACCGGAGGAACCGAGGATCGAGATCACATCGCCGTCGCGGGCGGTCAGCGAGATACCTTTGAGCACCTCAAGCTGTCCGTAGCGTTTGTGCAAGTTGCGGATTTCAAGCGCGGGCGTGGCCTCAGCCATGTGCGTTCCTCATATATGTTGCGCTCCTGCTGTTGGCGGGCCTTCCTGGCGAGGCGGCCAAGCTAGCATAGCGTTTCAATGGCAGCCAACAGCGCTACGAGCGGTAAGCGGATGGCGTGTGGCAGGTTGTCGCATCGGCACAGCAGACTGTCGCCACATCAACAACCGAACGGGTGTTTGAACGTGCAAACCCGTGGGTGTTGCGTAAAAAAAGGCGCGATGGTGCCAGCTTTGGCGGGGTGTTGGAAGCGCTATCCGGCCGAACGTTCCTGAATCGCCCTTTTATTGTGCATCCCACACTTTTTCAGTGTGTTTCTGGTGCGCTGAATCGTCTGAAAAGTGAGTCGCAGGGTAACGCTCTGGCGAATTGCCATTCATTCCAATGACTTGCGATGACTGTCCGGTCTCGCTGAAAACCGCGGCCCAGAAGAGTTTGAAACATTTTGGCGCATTTATTGCGTGCAGAATCTGGAACGCCCTGTTGGTTTCTTTTTACGAGAAGGAAAACCAGACAGGACGGACGCAATCGCTTTCCTCGCAAAGGTAGTTCCGATGAGCAGTACCCCAAGCTCCAATGGCCTCGAACAGGGGCTCAAACCGCGTCATGTGACCATGTTGTCGATCGCCGGTGTTATCGGCGCAGGTCTGTTCGTTGGCTCCGGCCACGCGATCGCTGCCGCCGGCCCTGCCGTGCTGCTGGCCTACGCCGCCGCCGGTACCCTGGTGGTGCTGGTGATGCGCATGCTCGGTGAGATGGCTGTCGCCTCGCCCGACACCGGCTCGTTCTCGACATACGCCGACCGCGCCATCGGGCACTGGGCCGGTTTCACCATCGGCTGGTTGTACTGGTGGTTCTGGGTATTGGTGATTCCGTTGGAAGCCAACGCCGCCGCGACCATCCTCCATGCCTGGTTCCCGGGGATCGAGATCTGGGCGTTTGCACTGATCATCACCATGCTGCTGACGGTCACCAATCTGTTCAGCGTGAAAAACTACGGTGAATTC
Organism: Pseudomonas sp. LAMO17WK12:I5; assembly: GCF_900215165.1. Classification (NCBI taxonomy): domain Bacteria; kingdom Pseudomonadati; phylum Pseudomonadota; class Gammaproteobacteria; order Pseudomonadales; family Pseudomonadaceae; genus Pseudomonas; species Pseudomonas sp. LAMO17WK12:I5. Next base: position 211,923 of record NZ_OBDS01000004.1, read on the forward strand.
GAATTCTGGTTTGCCTTGATCAAAGTCCTGGCGATCATCGGCTTCATCGCGCTGGGTCTTGCGGCCGTTTTCGGCTTCCTGCCGAACAGCCAGGTCAGCGGTGTTTCGCACCTGTTTGATTCCGGCGGCTTCCTGCCAAACGGCATGGGCGCGGTGCTGGGTGCAATCCTGACCACCATGTTCTCGTTCATGGGTACCGAAATCGTGACCATCGCGGCTGCGGAATCGAAGAACCCGGGCAAGCAGATTTCCAAGGCCACCAACTCGGTGATCTGGCGGATCGGCCTGTTCTACCTCGTATCGATCTTCATCGTTGTGGCCCTGGTACCGTGGAACGATCCTACGCTGGCCAACCTCGGTTCCTACCAGACCGTGCTTGAGCGCATGGGCATTCCGAACGCGAAAATGATCGTCGACATCGTAGTGCTGGTCGCGGTCACCAGTTGCCTGAACTCGGCGCTGTACACCTCGTCGCGCATGCTGTTCTCCCTCGGCAAGCGCGGTGATGCACCGGCGATGTCGACTCGGGTCAACAAAAGCGGTACGCCTTACTGGGCCGTCATGCTGTCGACCGGCGCGGCGTTCCTCTGCACCTTCGCCAACTATGTGGCCCCGGCTGCCGTGTTCGAATTCCTGCTGGCCAGCTCCGGCGCCATCGCGCTGCTGGTGTACCTGGTAATCGCGTTCTCGCAACTGCGCATGCGTAAACAACGCATGGCCCGCGGCGAGAAAATCGTCTTCAGCATGTGGCTGTTCCCGGGCCTGACCTACGCGGTGATCATCTTCATCGTCGCCGCCCTGACCATCATGCTGTTCCAGGAAGCCCATCGCGTGGAAATCCTCGCAACCGGCCTGCTGAGCCTCATGGTCGTTGCCGCCGGCCTGCTGGTGGCACGCCGTCGCAAGCTGGAAAACCGTGGTGCGGTGGTGTTGAACTGATCCGCAACGCGTAATGCAAAACGGCCGCTGTCAGTGATGACGAGCGGCCGTTTTTGTTTGTGCGCGGGGTTTATTCGCCCTTGTCTTCCTGGGTGTCCAGCGACTTGCCGTAAGTATCCAGCGCAACCCCGAAATCGGTGATGAACTGTGGCTCGGTCAGCCAGGCCTGGGCGGTTTCGATGTCCATGCCGTCGGCCCACATGCGGTAGTCGATCAGCATGTCGGCGGCCAGGTGAGTGGCGGCCATGCCTTCGTTCTCGGCATTTTCCATATCCAGCAGCTCTGGATGGTCAACGATGATGAACGCCAGTTCGCGCAGCAGGGTCAGCAGCATTTCGTTGCGGCTGACGGCTTCGGCTTCGCGCATTTTGCTGAACATCGCCAGGGTGTATTCCGGGATCGGCTCGTCCAGATGCCCGAGGCTGTCGTCCTGGTCCAGCGGCTTACGGCCGACCATGCGGATGTGTTTGGCTTTGGCCTTGGCGCGTTTGGCGCGTTTCTGTTGCTTGTTCAGAGATGCCATGGGAACTCAGTTCTTCTGTTGGGTTTGTGCGGCGATCGCGTCGGACGCCGCCACATAGTCGGCCTGGAAGGGCGGGGATTCGATCCACGCCAGGGCGCCGGCTTCGTCAGTTTCTTTTGACCACTGGCGATACTCGATCAGCGCGGCGAGGATGAAATCCATCGCGCCTTCTTCGCCTTCCTGCTCGTAAACCAGCCCCAGCAAAGGGTCTTCGAGGAACGCGGTGCACATGGCTTGCTGGCTGATCTTCTCGGCGTCGATCATTTTCTTGAACAGCTCGGTCAGGTCCACCGACTCGAAGTCGATACGGTCATCGTTCGGGTCGAGTTCGACCAGCGCCTCGGCGCGTTTGCTGCGGTTTTGCTTGGCCTTGGTCTTGGCCCGGGCGGCGCGTTTTTGCTGCTTGTTGGCGGAGGCCATGGTGTGTTCCGTCGTGCGTTGAAAGGGCTCAGCTGCGTGGCACTGGCCGCCCGGGTGTGTCGGGGGCCAACTCGCCGGTTTGCAGCCAGGTCAGAGCAATGGGCCATAGTGTGGCTTGGTATGCGCTGCGAAAAAAGGCGAAATGTCCGACTTGTTGTTCGCCGATGTCCTGCGGCGCGATGCGCAAGTGGGTTTTGTGCGCATGACTGAAGTAGCCGAGCAGGCGTTCGATGGCCGGGATCGTGCCGTAAGGGTCGTCGCTGATGCTGATCGCCAAGGTCTTTGCGCGGACATTGGCGAAGGGCAGGCGACCGCTTTGCTGCAGTAGCCTGCGGCAGCTCGGGCGTTGTTCATAACGCGATGCGGGCGTGCTCCAGTCGCGTACGACGCCCGCTGGCGTGTCCTCCAGCCAGCCGAGGCGTTTGCCCGGGAAATAGCCACAGAGCCGCGTCAGCAGCGGCATCAGCAAATGCCATTTACCAAACATGCGCCAGCGCTGTGCCGGCGCATAGTCGCGCCAGTAAGCGAACTGCGCGCCGACTGTCACCAGTCGACGAATGACCTGCCCGGACTTGCCAAGTCCCGCCGCGCAACCGCCGAAACTGTGGCCGACCACATCGATGGGCTGGCCGGGGAATTCCCGTTGAGCGCGCTTGAGCATCGCTTCGAAATCCAGCGCGCCCCAATCGGTCCATGTAGCCTCAAGGTCTTTCAGGGTTGCCGGACGCGATTCGCCGATGCCGCGGTAGTCGTAGGTGATCACGTCGAAGCCGTTGGCGAACAGGTAATCGGCGAAGCGCGTGTAGTGTCGGCAGCGTACCGAGGTGGCAGCGTTGATGATGACTACCGGGCGTTGCGCATCGGGCAGGGCGTGACGCCAGGTGAAACCGCCGAGCACAAAGCCATCGGCGGCAACGTCCTTGAAGGCCTCACCTTGTTCGCCAGTCAAAACCGATGACGTTGACTGTTTGTCTTGCGTTGCTGGCGCATCCTGACAGCTCATCGCTTTCGACCCTTTCGCGGAGCTGTCAACAATAGCCTTCGCGCCACACGGGAACAATCCGCCGTTTCTATTCAGCGGATTGCAGGAGCAGGCGGTCTTCGATCAGAGCCTGTTCCCGATTGAGTTCGGCGCGCAGCTCTTCCTCACTCGGCAGTATGGTTTTGTAACTGCTGGCGAACAGTTGCTCATTGCCCTTGAGCATTGAGTAACGCGCGACCGAGTCATTGCTCTCTGCACACAGAATGATCCCGACTGTCGGCTTGTCGCCTTCGCTGCGCTTGAGTTCGTCGTACATGCGCACGTACATGTCCATTTGTCCGACGTCGCGAGCGCTGAGCTTGCCGCGCTTGAGGTCAATGATCACGAAGCATTTGAGTACGTAGTTGTAGAACACCAGGTCGATGTACAGATCGTCACCATCGGTGCTGATGCGTTGTTGTCGAGCGACAAAGGAAAAGCCTTTGCCAAGTTCCAGGAGAAAGCCCTGCAGGTGGTCGATGAGAGCCTGTTCGAGACGACTCTCCCTGACTTTGCCAGCCGACGGTAGCCCAAGGAATTCAAGCATGACGGGATCACGTATGAACTCGCGCGGATGGGGTTTCATGGCTGCAATGTTGGTGGTGGCTTCTTCGATCACATCGGCCTTGTCCCGACTCATCAACAGTCGCTCGTAGTAGAGCGTATTGATCTGGCGATCAAGGGCGCGGCTGGACCAGTTCAGGTTGGCAGATTCTTCCATGTACCAATGACGAGCCTTGTCACTGGTGACGCCCAAAAGCCGCCGATAGTGTGTCCAACTCAATTCGGAACGCACTGCGTTCCAAATGGGAAACAACTGATAAAAACTCCGCATATAGCGCAGATTTCGATCATCAAACCCCCTCCCGAACTGCGCCGTCAGATCCTTTGCCAACAAGGCCAGCAACCGCTTGCCATACCCCGCCCGCTGCGCCCCTTGCTGTTCAAACTCGACAATATGCCGGCCGATCTGCCAACAGGTCTGGACTTGAATCGTATCAACCGCACGCAGCACTTTTTGCCGCGCCTGGCGGATCAGTTCGCCCAACTCTCCCAGCAATGAATCGATTTTCGGGTCTTGCGCATCATCAGGTTTTAACGGGTTCATCGAGTCTTCCGCATCATTGGAAACAGACGCAAAAGCATGCCGGGATTCACCGCTCGGCGATGTCGGGCGAGCCTGTGAAGTCAGCAGGAAGGCGGGATGGGTAGTGCAGGACGTTGCCGGCAAAAGGCGTATTGATAGCAATGGTCTGTAGTCCATTTCGTACATGCGCCAAGTACCAATCAATCTAAAACAAGCCTTGCGGTGCCAAATCTAAAAAAGGGTAACGATTGGGTTCTTCAGAACCCGGGAGTCGCCATCATGAAAAACATTCGTTCATTCATGCTGCCGCTCGCTGCTGTCGGTTGGCTGCTGTTGCCTGGCATGTCCCAGGCCGCCAACCTGGAACCGGTCGACAGTGCCGGCGTGCAAGTCCAGCAACAACAGCAAAACGGCATCAACTACCTGTCCGGCGGGATTGGCCTGGACGAGTCAAAAGCCATTCAGCAAACCCCCGGCTACAACCTGCACATGACGTTCGCGGTGGGCGCGCAAGACCAGTACACCGCTGATGTCGATGTGGTGATTCAAAAGTCGCCGGGGCAAACCGTGCTGACTCTCACCCAAACGGGGCCGCTGGTGTACGTGCAACTGCCACCCGGTAAGTACACCGTGGTCGCCACGCGCAATGGCGAAACACGGCGTGACGTGACAGACGTTGGCAGCGGCACTGCACGCAATCTGGTGTTCCACTGGAATGACGCTGGATAACCTCGGGTGCATTGAGGAATCGAGGCGCGGGTATCCCGCGCCTTCCTTTATCCCCGCGTACGCTTGGCCTGCTGCTTGTCACTGGGCTCTTGCGCCATTCGGTGAATCCACAATCCGATCCAGCCCACGGCTATGAGAAACAGGGTGCCAACGCACTGCGACACGATCTCGAACCAGAACATTCGGGGTTGCAGCGCGAGGGTGTAGGTATGGCGTGGGCCCGATCGGTTCCAGGTGGTGATGGAGCCGCTGATCAAGCTGTGGATGATCAGATAAGTCGACGCGGCGATGAGGAAGGCGATCAGTACGCCGACCAGCACCGTCAGCCAGAATGCCACCCGGCTCTGGCGATAGGGTGGCGGATGGGGCAGGGGCACGCGGGTTCTTTTCTGGTTCATCGAGCGGATGACCCTCTTCCTTAAGGTGCGGCCAAAGTAGCGCGGATCGCCTTTGTTCGAAACCCGTCGCGCATTTGCGCAGCCCAGAAAAAAGACTGGATTGAGCCGCCATCAAATCGCAGGCATAAAAAAACCCTGAATCTTGCGATTCAGGGTTTTCGGTATTTGGTGCCCAGAGACGGAATCGAACCGCCGACACGGGGATTTTCAATCCCCTGCTCTACCGACTGAGCTATCTGGGCAACGGGGCGCATTAAAAGGGTTTTTCGGATTTACGTCAACGACTTTTTTAAAATTTCTTAAATTAATTCCGTCGCTTACGATCCGCCCCCCGATTTTGCATGTTTACTCTGCAGGCGGAACGTAGCCTTCGGCCTTGGCGTATTCCTCGCCGGAGAAGTACTTGTCCATTTCGCCCTGCAGATATTTGCGGTCTTCGGCGTTCATCATGTTCAGACGCTTTTCGTTGATCAGCAGGGTCTGGTGTTTCTGCCAGTCAGCCCAGGCTTTGGCCGAGACGTGGTCAAAAATATCCTGACCTTTGGCGCCCGGGAAAGGAGCGCGTTCCAGCGCGGGCAGTTCTTCTTTGTACTTGCGGCACATGATGGTGCGGGTCATGACGACTCTCCTGCGTTCAATACGGCGGCCGCGCGTTCGAGCAAGGTTTTGACCGGGGCGGCAAGGCCCAGGCGCGGCGGGGTGGCGAGGTTATACCAGAGCCAGTCGGCCTCGGCCACGTGCTGACCGGCCTCCTGCACCTGAACCAGCCAGGGTTCGATGGACAGCTGGAAATGGCTGAAGGTGTGGATGAGGCTTGGCAGCGCCTGCTGCTCGCCCATGGTCAGCGAGTGCTGGTCGGCCAGATGTTGCAGGTCGTCGAGATCGTCGAGTTCCGGCAGGCTCCATAAACCGCCCCAAAGCCCCGTGGACGGGCGGCGATAAAGCAGAATCGCGCCTTCGCCGTTGGCCAGCAGCGGCATCAGCGTGCGTTTTTGCGGGATGGCCTTGCGCGGCTTGGGGATCGGGTAGCGCGTCTCCAGGCCGAGCATGTGCGCCTCGCAGCCCTTTTCCAGCGGGCACAGAAGGCAGCTCGGTTTGCTGCGCGTACACAGCGTGGCACCGAGATCCATCATCGCCTGGGTGTAGGCGTTGACCCGATCGTGCGGCGTGAAACGCTCTGCGTTGGCCCACAGCTGTTTGGCGACCTTCGGTTCACCCGGGTAACCCTCCTGCGCGGTAAAACGCGCCAGAACGCGTTTGACGTTGCCGTCGAGGATCGGCGCGCGCAGGCCCATGCTGATGCTGGCGATGGCGCCGGCGGTGGACAGGCCGATCCCCGGCAAATCCGTCAGCTTTTCGACGTCTCGCGGAAATTCGCCGCCGTACTGGCTGACGACGATCTTTGCGGTCTTCTGCAGGTTGCGTGCGCGGGTGTAGTAACCGAGCCCGGTCCACAGGTGCAGCACTTCGTCCTCCGGCGCTTCGGCCAGCGCTTGCACCGTTGGCAGCGCGGCCATGAAGCGGTCGAAGTAATTGAGCACGGTGCTGACCTGGGTCTGCTGCAACATGATCTCCGACACCCACACCCGATACGGATTGATGTCTTGCTGCCAAGGCAAATCGTGGCGGCCGTGGCGGTCGAACCATTCCAGCACCGCCGTGGAAAACTGCTCCGCTGTCATCGCTTGAACAGCCCCTTCAATGCGTTTTTCAATTCCGGGCTGACCTTGTCGCCAAGTTTTTCATCGATCTTCTCGCTGAGTTTGTCACCGGCCATTTTGGTCGCGACCTGGCCGAGACGTTCGTTGTCCACACGGCAGGCCTTGGCGCCCAGCTCCAGAGGGCCACGGCAACGCAGCGGCCACTCGATGCCGACGAATTTCTCGCCGACCTGGCAAGCCGGATCCGGCATTGCGCTAGTGTCGCCTTCGACGATGATGCCGACGCGGTAATCCATGCCCAGCACCCGCAGGTCGATGTCGCCATCGCCGTTGACGGTCATGCCGGGGATGCGCACTTTCAGGTCCGGGTTGCTGGCGATACCGTTGCGGAAGGTCAGGTTGCCCTTGAGTTCCTGGAACGGCGTGTCCTTGCCCCGTGGCTCGCCGCTGAGGGTTTTGCGGTTGAGGGTGGCGATGCCTTTGCACAGTTGCTGTTCAAGGTTGGCGTTGAGCAGCACGCCGTTGTTGATCACGAAACTGGCGTTGCCGTTGAGGGTTTCGATCAGCGCCTGCTGGCTGTTGCCGCTGCCGGTGAGGCTGCTGGTCAGTGTGACCAGGCCTTTGACCGGCGGATTCTTGCCCTGGCTTTCGAGGATTTTCTCGGCCGGCACGCGGTTGATTCTGGTCTGCAGGTTCAGCACCGGCGCACTTGGGCGTACGTCGAGGGTGCCCTTGGCTTCGAAGTCGCCGTTGTAAAGGCCGCCACGCAGATTCTCCAACGTCAGCAGGCCGCCCTGGCCGGTGGCTTTGAGCGCGGCGTTCTGAATCGGCAGTTTGTCGAGGGTCAGCTGGCCGAAGGTCAGGTCGGCATCGACGTCGAGTTTGGCCAGACGCTCGACCGGCAGCAGACGCTCGGTGCTCCAGGCGCTTTTGCTTGGTTTGTCCGGCAACGGTGTGCTGCCGGCGCCGGCCATGGCATCAGCTTCGGTGCTGGCGACTTCGGCCTGACGCACTTGCGTGGCGTTTTTGGCTTTTTCCGATTTCGGCGGCAGGTAGCGGTCGACGTCGAACGTGTCAGCCTTGAGGATCGCCCGCAGCGACTGCTTGGCGAAATCTTCCACGGCAATGCGCCCGCTGAAGCTGCTGTCGTCGAGTTTCAGGTTGATGTTGTCGAAGGCGACGCTGGTTGGCGTGGCGGCCACGCGGCTGACCAGTTCGACCTTGCTCAAGCTGCCGGGCGCCATGGCGGGCAACGTCTGGCCGATGCTCTCGACAAATTTCGCCAGATCGAACTGGGCGATCGAGATTCCGCCAGTGATCTGCGGGGTCTTGTCGAGGTCGTTGGCTTTCAGCTCACCGAGGGCACGCAACTGGTTGGCGGAGATCTTGATCCCGGTCCATTCGGCGACGTTCGCCGCCTTGTCCAGGGAAATCTGCCCTTGGGCGGAGAAGGTCATGGCCTTGCCCTGTAGTGGGTCGCCGGTCAGTTCGCCGGACAGTTTCATGTCTTCGAACTTGTAACGTTGCAGGGCGCGTTCGATGCGCAGCTCGCCGTTGAGCTCGGTGCGCACCCGCAGCACAGGCTGATTGGTGCTGAGGAACGCCGTGGCTTTCAGCGGAATGTTGGTCGAATCGTGTACCGCACCGGTGCTCAGCTGGATGCTTTCGGCACTGTACTGCTTGCCGGTTTGCTCGTCGGTGTATTCAACACGGGCGTTGTTGACGGTCAGGCTGTCGATGTCGAGGCGGATCGGCTGCGGTGGTTTTTCCGGCTGGGCGGCCTCTGCAACAGGCGGGCTGGCAGGCGTCGGGCTGCCGGCAGGCGTGGCGGGAGGTGGCAGCTTGCCGATGTCTTCCCAGTTGCCGTGGCCGTTCTTGTCGCGTTTGAGGCGCAGGTTCAGGCCTTCGACGCGCACATCGCTCATCTGCACTTCGCGGCGCAACAGCGGCAGCACGCGCACGGACAGGCCGAGCATCTGCAGGTCGGCATACGGTTCGGTCGGGTTGATCAGGGTGGCGATGCTGGCCTCATGCAGTTCCAGGCCGAGCCACGGGAACAGGCTCCAGCCGATATCGCCATTGAGCGTCAGCTCGATGTGGGCCTTGTCGCGGGCTATCTGGCGAATCTCGTCTTTGTAGTCGTTGGGATCAAACAGGTGGGTCAGGGCGAAGCCCGCCGCCACAATGATCAGCAACAGCCCGAGAAGTACCAGACCCAGGATTTTGCCGAACGCTTTCATGGGCGAGTCCTTGTAGTTAGTCGAATTCGTAATTTAGCCGGGGAGTATAGCGCTGCATCCGCCCGGTTCGGGGCGCTGTCATGTCGCGATGACGTCCAGCGGCAATTGCAATTTGGCGGCCAGCGCCTGGATTTCAAGGTGTCCGGCCGGTGCCAGCAGGCGCAGTTGGGCACCCGCTTGCGATGCCATTTTCTGTGCTTGGTTCACCAGTCTCTCGGCTACCCCACGGCGCCGGGTGACTTTTCGTATACACAAATGTGACAAGTACCAAATCCTGTCGTGCCTTGTCAGGCGTGCTGCACCGAGCAGGCGATCGTTGAAACGTCCTGCAATCAAAGAGCCGTCAGCCAGGCTGTTTTCGATCAGTTGAGCGTCCCCGGAATACGGTGCGAACAGCCATTGCGGAGCGTCACGATAGATTTTTTGCAGGTCCTGTTGATCCTGGTAACTGGCATCGTTCAGCGCTTGGACAGCGATCGGCATGGCTTTTTCCTGTGGGGACGAGATCAGATGACATGAAAAAGGTGATATCAGTTTGGTTTTTCTGTCACGTGCAAATGGTAACCTTCGCCGGTTCGTCCGTCCTTCTGCGACTTAACGTCGCGCCTTCAAGGAGCTTCACCCGAAAAAACGGTCATGCCTGCGTGCATAAAGGCCGAGGGTGAGCAGTGGCTGGCGAACCATACTAATAATTGGGGGATACACAATGAGCACGAGCATCACGGCGGACGGCCTGCGCGCCGACCAGCCTGCGTTCCTGTCCAAGGAACGCATCATCGCCAAGCCCGGTTTCAACCGTTGGCTGGTTCCACCGGCCGCTCTGGCCATCCACCTGTGCATCGGCATGGCCTATGGCTTCTCGGTGTTCTGGTTGCCGTTGTCCAAGGCGCTGGGCGTCACTGCACCAGTGGCTTGCGCACCGGACATGAGCTTCATCGCTCAGGTCTTCTCTTCGCAATGTGACTGGCCGATCTCCATGCTCGGCTGGATCTACACCCTGTTCTTCATTTTCCTCGGCTGCTCGGCAGCGATCTGGGGTGGCTGGCTGGAACACGCCGGGCCACGCAAGGCCGGTGTGGTGTCGGCACTGTGCTGGTGCGGCGGTCTGCTGATCTCGGCACTGGGGATTTATACCCACCAGATCTGGCTGATGTGGATCGGCTCCGGCGTGATCGGCGGTATCGGTCTGGGCCTGGGCTATATCTCGCCGGTCTCGACCCTGATCAAGTGGTTCCCGGACAAGCGCGGCATGGCGACCGGCATGGCGATCATGGGCTTCGGTGGCGGCGCGATGGTCGGTGCACCGTTGGCGACTGCGCTGATGAGCCACTTCGCTTCGCCTGCCGGTGTCGGCGTGTGGCAAAGCTTCGTGGCCATGGCGGCGATCTACTTCGTGTTCATGATCGGTGGCGCCCTGGCTTACCGTGTGCCGCCAACCGGCTGGAAGCCTGAAGGCTGGACCGCTCCAGCGAAGAAAGCGTCGAACGCGATGATCACCCACCGTCACGTGCACGTGAATGTGGCGTGGAAAACCCCGCAGTTCCGTCTGGTGTGGCTGGTGCTGTGCCTGAACGTGTCGGCCGGTATCGGCATTCTCGGCATGGCTTCGCCACTGCTGCAGGAAGTGTTCGGCGGCAAGTTGCTGGGCGTTGACGTGCCGTTCGGTCAACTGGATGCCGGGCAACTGGCTTCGATCGCTGCGATCGCTGCCGGCTTCACCGGTCTGCTGAGCCTGTTCAACATCGGTGGCCGCTTCTTCTGGGCTTCGTTCTCGGACTACCTGGGTCGCAAAAACACTTACTTCGTGTTCTTCGCCCTCGGTTTTGCCCTGTACGCGCTGATCCCGAACATGGGCCATCTGGGCAACGTTGCGCTGTTCGTGGCGGCGTTCTGCATCATCCTGTCGATGTACGGCGGTGGTTTTGCGACCGTTCCGGCGTATCTGGCCGACCTGTTCGGCACGCAAATGGTCGGTGCGATCCACGGTCGTCTGCTGACTGCCTGGGCCGCCGCCGGCGTGCTCGGCCCGGTGCTGGTGAACTACCTGCGTGAGTATCAGTTGAGCATCGGCGTTGAACGCGCTGCCGCTTACGACATCACCCTGTACATCCTCGCCGGCCTGCTGGTGCTGGGTTTCCTGTGCAACCTGATGGTGCGTCCGGTGGCCGACAAGTACTTCATGACCGACGCTGAACTGGCCGCCGAACAGGCGCTGGGTCACGACAAAGGTGCTGATGCCAGCACCGTGCTGGAGTGGAAAGCCGCACCGGCCAGCAAGCCGCTGGCAATCGCTGCATGGCTGGTGGTGGGTATTCCGTTGGCGTGGGGCGTGTGGGTGACCCTGCAGAAGACGGCGGTACTGTTTCACTAAACAAAACCTAGTACCCCTGTAGGAGTGAGCCCTGCTCGCGATAGCGGTCTGACAGTCACGGAAATGTTGGCTGTCACGCCCTCATCGCGAGCAGGCTCACTCCTACAGTTGTTTTCGGGGTGCCTGTAATGGCTTGTATGGACATGTCTACCCGCGACAGCCGGGCGTTCTATCCGTCAGCCATCTCACGTCGCGTGTTTCTGTTTCGGCCTCGCGTGCCTATAATGGCTGCCTTTTTCGCCCAATGATTTTGCGGAGCTGGTGATGGCCGAACGTAAGGCGTCTGTCGAGCGCGACACTCTGGAAACCCAGATCAAAGCCTCGATCAACCTTGATGGCACCGGAAAGGCCCGATTCGATATCGGTGTTCCTTTTCTTGAGCACATGCTGGATCAGATCGCCCGTCACGGGTTGATCGACCTGGATATTGAATGCAAGGGCGATCTGCATATCGACGACCACCATACCGTGGAAGACGTCGGTATCACCCTCGGCCAGGCCTTCGCCAAAGCCATCGGCGACAAGAAAGGCATCCGTCGCTACGGCCACGCCTACGTGCCGCTCGATGAAGCGCTATCGCGCGTGGTGATCGACTTCTCCGGCCGTCCAGGCCTGCAGATGCACGTGCCATACACCCGCGCCACCGTGGGCGGCTTCGACGTCGACCTGTTCCAGGAATTCTTCCAGGGCTTCGTCAACCACGCCTTGGTCAGCCTGCACATCGACAACCTGCGTGGCACCAACACCCACCACCAGATCGAAACCGTGTTCAAGGCTTTCGGCCGCGCGCTGCGCATGGCCGTTGAGCTGGATGAGCGCATGGCCGGGCAAATGCCATCGACCAAAGGCGTTCTGTAATGCAGACGGTTGCAGTTATCGACTACGGCATGGGCAACCTGCACTCGGTGGCCAAGGCCCTCGAGCACGTTGGCGCCGGCAAGGTGCTGATCACCAGCGATGCCGACGTGATCCGCGAAGCCGACCGCGTGGTGTTCCCCGGCGTTGGTGCGATTCGCGATTGCATGGCGGAGATCCGTCGTCTCGGTTTCGACGCACTGGTGCGTGAAGTCAGCCAGGATCGTCCGTTCCTCGGCATCTGCGTCGGCATGCAAGCCCTGCTCGACAGCAGCGAAGAGAACGACGGCGTCGACTGCATCGGCCTGTTCCCGGGCGCCGTGAAGTTCTTCGGCAAAGACCTGCATGAAGACGGCGAGCACCTGAAAGTCCCGCACATGGGCTGGAACGAAGTGCAGCAGAAGGTCAGTCACCCGCTGTGGCACGACATTCCGGACATGGCGCGTTTCTACTTCGTGCACAGCTACTACATCGCTGCCGCCAATGCGCGGCAGGTAGTCGGTAGCGGTCATTACGGAGTCGATTTCGCTGCCGCGCTGGCCGAAGGCTCGCGTTTCGCCGTGCAATTCCACCCGGAGAAGAGCCATACCCATGGCCTGCAATTGCTGCAGAACTTCGCCGCGTGGGACGGTCGCTGGTAAATGGCTGCCAAGAAGTCCAAACCGCCGATCCTGACCCTCACTCCCGAGCAGGAGAACGAGGCCAACCGCAAGATCCAGCGGTTCATGGAGGATCGGTTCGAACTCGACCTGGGTTCGTTCGAAGCGGCGGAAATTCTTGAGCTGTTTACCCGCGAAATTGCTCCGCACTATTACAACAGGGCGATTTTCGATGTGCAGACCCACCTCAAAGAGCGGTTTGAAAGCATCGAAAGCGACCTGTGGGCGCTCGAGAAAAACTGATTTCCGAGCCAAGCTGAACATTCAAATTTGAAGGTTTGCCAGATGCTGATTATTCCCGCTATCGATCTTAAAGACGGTGCCTGCGTACGTCTGCGCCAGGGCCGCATGGAAGATTCCACAGTGTTCTCCGATGACCCGGTGAGCATGGCTGCCAAGTGGGTGGAGGGCGGTTGCCGTCGTCTGCATCTGGTCGATCTGAACGGCGCATTCGAAGGTCAGCCGGTCAACGGTGAAGTGGTTACCGCCATCGCCAAGCGCTACCCGAACCTGCCGATCCAGATCGGCGGCGGCATTCGCTCGCTGGAAACCATCGAGCACTACGTCAAGGCGGGCGTGAGCTACGTGATCATCGGCACCAAAGCGGTGAAGGATCCGGCGTTCGTCGCTGAAGCCTGCCGCGCGTTCCCGGGCAAGATCATTGTTGGCCTGGATGCCAAAGACGGGTTCGTCGCCACCGACGGCTGGGCTGAAATCAGCACCGTGCAGGTCATCGACCTGGCCAAGCAGTTTGAAGCCGACGGCGTCTCGTCGATTGTTTATACCGACATCGCCAAAGACGGCATGATGCAGGGCTGCAACGTACCGTTCACCGCTGCACTGGCGGCAGCGACGAAGATCCCGGTGATCGCCTCCGGCGGTATCCACAATCTGGGTGACATCAAGTCGCTGCTCGACGCCAAGGCGCCGGGCATCATCGGTGCAATCACTGGCCGGGCGATCTACGAAGGCACCCTCGACGTCGCCGAAGCGCAAGCTTTCTGCGATGCGTACCAAGGCTGAGGACTGACCATGGCGCTGGCCAAACGCATCATCCCTTGCCTGGACGTGGACAACGGCCGGGTCGTCAAAGGTGTGAAGTTCGAGAACATCCGCGATGCCGGCGACCCGGTGGAAATCGCCCGTCGCTATGACGAGCAGGGTGCCGACGAGATTACCTTTCTCGACATCACCGCCAGCGTCGATGGTCGCGACACCACGCTGCATACCGTCGAGCGCATGGCCAGCCAGGTGTTCATCCCGCTGACCGTAGGCGGCGGCGTGCGCACCGTGCAGGACATTCGCAACCTGCTCAACGCTGGTGCGGACAAGGTTTCGATCAACACCGCAGCGGTTTTCAATCCGGAGTTTGTTGGCGAAGCGGCGCAGCATTTCGGCTCGCAGTGCATCGTCGTCGCCATCGACGCGAAGAAGGTCTCCGGCCCGGGCGAAACCCCGCGCTGGGAAATCTTCACCCACGGCGGGCGCAAGCCGACCGGCCTCGACGCGGTCGAGTGGGCGAAGAAAATGGAAGGCCTCGGTGCCGGCGAGATCCTGCTGACCAGCATGGATCAGGACGGTATGAAAAACGGCTTCGACCTCGGCGTGACCCGCGCGATCAGCGATGCGCTGGGTATTCCGGTGATCGCTTCCGGCGGCGTCGGCAACCTGCAGCATCTGGCCGACGGCATCCTTGAAGGCCACGCCAGCGCGGTACTGGCGGCGAGTATTTTCCACTTCGGCGAATACACTGTGCAGGAAGCGAAAGCGTATATGGCCAAACGCGGCATCGTGATGCGCTAAACCGTACAGGCCAGTGGACAGCATGGCGTACCCAAGGCACTCTTGGGCACGCCATGGATTCCGGTAGCCCGACATGATCAAACGCCTGCTTCTTGTTCTCGCCAGTGCCTCTGTGTTGTTGCTCAACACGGCGCGGGCCGAAAACAGTCCCGACACCGATCTGGTGCTCCTCACCGAAAACTTTCCGCCCTACAACATGGCGAAAGACGGCAAGAATTTCGCCAAGGGCGAGAACATCAACGGTATTGCCGCCGACATCGTCCGCGAAATGTTCAAGCGCGCCGGGCTCACCTACAGCCTGACGCTGCGCTTCCCATGGGAGCGCGTCTACAAGCTGGCGCTGGAAAACCCCGGTTACGGCGCCTTCGTGATGGCCCGCCTGCCGGACCGCGAAAACCTGTTCAAATGGGTCGGCCCGATCGGTCCGGACGACTGGATCATGTTGGCCAGGGCCGACAGCAAAATCACCCTCGAAACCCTCAACGATGCGCGCAAATACAAGATCGGTGCCTACAAGGGCGACGCGATTGCCGAGACGCTGGCCAAGCAGGGCTTGAAGCCTACGGTCGTGCTGCGCGATCAGGACAACGCGAAAAAACTGGTCAATGGCCAGATCGACCTGTGGGCCACGGGTGATCCTGCCGGGCGTTATCTGGCGCGGCAGGACGGGGTCACTGGACTCAAGACCGTGTTGCGCTTCAACAGCGCCGAGTTATATCTGGCGCTGAACAAGGATGTGTCGGACGCAACGGTCGCCAGGCTGCAGGCGGCGCTGGATCAGATGCGCAAGGACGGGGTTGTCGACGAGATCATGGGGCGCTATCTGTAGCCGTCGGCAACGACTTGTCTGTTGCCTGGTGGGTGCATTCTTGCGGCGGATACTGCAGCAGACTCAGGTTATCGTTCTGGGTGTAAGCCAGATTGATCCCCGCTTGCGAGCCGTCAGCACGACGCAGCTCGTAGAAACTCTCCAACTGATAAACCGCGACGAATTTGCCTTTGCCGGCCATCGCGATCACATGGGTAACAAATGGAGTCTGCCAGCCACTGGTTGACGTCTCGCTGTGAGTGAACTGGCTGTCCAGTCTTGCCGAGAATGGGAGTGACACAGGAGCGTCTGCCTTCGTTGCCCACGGGCTCACAAAACTGATCGCAGTAAGTTGAGTGAACAGACGCAGCGTCTTCGGATTCTGCAGCCGCTGCGCAGTCCACTTGAAAGCCCGTGCCTCCTCGCCCGTGTTATGTCCGCTCCCCACCAAATAGTACTGGTCAGTTCTTTCCAGGCGATAAAACGGCGTGGTGCGTAATTGCTCAATTGGCGACAAGTCATCCTTGACCACGAACCATGGCAGCTTGATGACTTGGGAGAGCGTGGCCGCGCCTTTGGTTTCTGGGGCTTGCGCTGCGGAGAGCGTCGGCAGCTGTGGCGATGACTGGATCAGCGGCGCGATCTGCATCCGTAGTGAATAGGCACCGACATTGCCCTCTGGCCGGTTGAAACTGCTTGTCGCAACAAACGTACCTGGCGCGAAATGAATCTCTCCCGGCGGCGCATTCGTCGGTGTGACGCTCCAGGCGCTGAAACTCTGTCTGGCACCGCTGCCCCTGTCATTCCAGATCAGTTCGCCAACGTCCGAGGCGACCACCAGATCGGCGCGTACACAGCGAACCGCGTTGAGTGAAGGTTTTTCGTGATCATTGGAGCAGACCGCGCCCATGGCCACATAACCTTGCGGGGCGATCGGTCGCCATACGGCCCCGTCTTTCTTCGAGCCTGAGCCGGAATCTTTCCAGATCAGCTCGAAATCGTCCGGGCGCCTTAATGCCGGGCCCCTGGCCGGATCTGCACTGGGTGCATCGCCTTCGCAAACCACAGCTACCACGGTGCTGCCGTTAATGTTGTCGTGCCCGGCGACGAACACGTCGCCGAGCGGGAAATAGCCCGGCAATACATCCGGCGCCGGAGTCGGGCGCCAGAAGGCCGCGGGTTTAGCCCGTGAGCCGGTGCTGTCCCAGATGCGGTGAAATTCCGTGGTGAAATGGATCAGCAGATTGTCGTGTCTGATCGGTTCGATTTGCCCGGATGGCGCTGCGGCCTGGTCATGAATGGTCATGGTCACTCCTGATAGTTGAACGGCGACTCAAGGGAGTCGCGACCCGTTGCAGGTCTCACTATCGGTAATCGCAACCGGTCTCTGGCGGTAACTATGTATGACGTCGTGACCAGTTATTTCCAAAAAACCGTTCCTTGCCATGGGCAGCCTTGCGCTCCTGTTTTGCCTATTGATGCAGAAGCACAAGGCCTACGTTACTGGTCAGCTCATGGGGCGCTGTTTTCGAGCGCTTCCCATTCCAGGATGTATTCCTTCAATTCTGAGCGCTGATTGTTGGGGTCGACAGCGTAAACGCAGAGTTTGAGGGGGAAGTTGCTTTGCGGGCGTAGCCAATTGGAGGTCACATGCCTATAACCCTGCGGGTCTTCGCAACTGACTTTTTCAGCAAGGCCGCCTTTTACCTCGTATCGATCAAGACCCTCGTTCTTGCGTTCCGGCCACAGAATCAGTGCCCTGTTTATCTCTTTGTTAAACGAAGTCTCTATGGTCGGAACAGGCGTCGGGCCCGCATCAACCAGATAAGTGGGAACAGTGACGGCATTGCGATAAGTGCCTGCGGGTAATATGTCCTCAGTACTGTTTGTGGCGATGATGCAAAGGTTGCTAGGCCCGGTTTCAGGTCCCATCGGAACATTTAATCGAGTGGGCGCAGTGCCGGTGGTGATTGGCTGGCTGTAGTCTTGCGGAACTTCGCATTCGACCGGGTCCGACGTGCGTTTGGTCCGGATAAACCGGGTGCTGGCGGTTATTTCAAAGTTCCATTCTGGATAAACGTAGTTGCCCTGAGCGGTTACGCTGATCTTTGCATGCGTTGGCAGTTGGGCAGGCAGTCTGATAGAGGCTGCCGGAAATAATTCGCACACCTGCGGATCCGTATTGAGTTTGCCATCGATAAAGCAGTTGTTGAAAACCGAGGTGGGACTGCCGTAACTGCCGCTCGGCATCTGACCGTATCCAGGCAGCGGCGTCAGATGGTGAGCCAAGGTCCCAAGGACGCCATAGACCTCGTTGGTCGCTCGAACGATGACCGGACTCCCCGAGCTTCCGGAAGCAATATCTTTGCATTGGTTGCTGACGGTATGCCGCCAAACCCAGGGCTTTTCGAAAATCGCCGGGGAGGGCATGTGGGTGCAGGCTGACATTTGTAATGGAGAGCCCACGGGTTTGTGCACTATCAGAATGTCGCTATCTTCTGCCGGCGCCTGCCGGGCCAGTTTCATGGGCGTGATGCCCTGAGCCAGAAGTTCGCCCTGTGACACTCCAAGCTCCAACAGAGCCAGGTCGACACCCTGAATACTGCTCCAGGCTACTTTCTGCAGAGAAACGGTCCTGGAGGCAGCAGTCGTATCGATGAAGTTGTTGAAGGTAATGCTGGCTTCGATAGGGTCATCTAGTCGCATGACCCCGTTTTCCTTGCCCACGCAGTGGGCGCTGGTCAGTGCATAGGCGGAATCGGACGGTCGAGAGCTGTTAGTGTCGATCAGGAAGGCGGTGCAGGAACCGTGCTCGCGGCTTTTGTACTCACCGATTCCCATCCAGTGGTTATTTTCGCCATCTTTGTTAGTCAGGTGTTGCGACGGTGAGAAGTTTTCAGCGCCCTTGCCGTAATCGACAGGGCTGGAACAGGCAGGAAGTGAGAAGGCCGTCAGTAATAAAAAGCTTGGGTGGATATATTTAAAGTTCATGGCCAGTCCTTGGCTAATATATGGGTGCAAGACTGGCGCAGAATAAGACAGTTAGGTTTGAGTCGGTTCTATAAGTTATTGCTGCTTATTTTGGACGTAGAGGCTTATGAGAATTTAATCAGTTGATAGCTTAACGATAAATTCCATTTTTCCCGTGTGCAGCTGTCGCTTTGTTACTCCGCACGCTGATCATCTGCTTGATATCGATCCACTCGATGCCTTGCGCCTTGAGCTTCGGCAATTCACGTTCCAGCACCGCCAGCGTCTGCGGGTAAGGGTGGCCGATCATCACTGCCGAGCCCTGCTTGCGGGCCAGGCTGATCGCCGTCTGCAGCTGGTTGAAAATGGCGGCTTCGGTGCGTTCGTCATCGAGAAACACATCGCGCGAAACACTCGCCAGATCGATCTTCTGTGCTTGCCGCGCCGCCACGGTTTGCGCACTGGTGCGGCTGTCGACGAAGAACTTGTGCCGACGCTGCAACTCGCCCATCAGCCACGCCATCGCCACCGGCTGGGCGGTCATGCGACTGCCCATGTGGTTGTTGATGCCCGCCGTGTAGGGGACCATTTTGAACGCGGCGTCGAGGCGCTTTTGCAGCTCTTCGAGCGGCAGTTCGGGGTGCCAGGCGTACGGACCGGTGGCCGGATCCATCGGCATGTGCAGGATCACGATCTTGCCGGCGCGATGGGCTTCGCGGGCGAATTCGGTGGCGTGCGGGGTGTCGGGCATGATCGCCGTGGTCACTGGGCCGGGCAGAGCCAGCACACGGCGATCCCGGGGCAGGTTCTGCCCCAGGTCGTCGATGATCAGCGTCAGGTAGGCTTTTGGCGGTGGCGTCCTGGCGGGTTCTGCGTGAGCAGCACCCGCCAGATAGCACAGCAGGACGAAGAGCAAACGCAAAGACATCCTCAACGGCCGGACGTGATGCTCAAGCCCTTAAGCAGGCTCAGGGCCTGGGCCAACTGGTAATCGTCATCCTGCGGCATGGCCTTGGCCTTGGTGCCGGAACCGGTCGGCTTGTCTGCGCCGCCGTTGCCGTTGCCCAAGTGACCTTGCAGGTCGGCTTCCTTGAAGTAGTCGCCGTCCGCTTCGTTGGTGATCTTGGCCTTGCGCACTTCGATGTCCGGGACGATGCCCTGGGCCTGGATCGAGCGGCCGTTCGGCGTGAAGTACAGTGCCGTGGTGATCTTCAGCGCGCGGTCGTTGTTCAGCGGCAGCACGGTTTGCACCGAGCCCTTGCCGAAACTGGTGGTGCCCATGACTACCGCGCGTTTCTGATCCTGCAGGGCGCCGGCGACGATTTCCGAAGCGGAGGCGCTGCCACCGTTGATCAGCACGACCATCGGCACCGCTTCGCTTTCGTCTTTGCCGGTGGCGGAGAAGCGCAGTTCGGAGTTGGCGATCCGGCCTTTGGTATAGACGATCAGGCCTTTCTTGATGAAGTGGTCGACCACTTCCACTGCCGCCTGCAACACGCCGCCCGGGTTGTTGCGCAGGTCGAGGATGATGCCGTTGAGCTTTTTGCCGTTGTCCTTGCGCAGCTTGGCCAGGGCCTTGGAGACCTCTTCGCCGGTCTTGACCTGGAACTGGGTGATGCGAATGTAGCCGTAGCCCGACTCCAGCAGCTGCGCCTTGACGCTCTTCACCTGAATCACGGCGCGGGCCAGGGTCACGTCGAACGGCGTGCCACCGTCGCGCACCAGGGTCAGGGTGATTTTCTGACCGATCTTGCCGCGCATCTTGTCCACGGCTTCGGTCATGGTCTGGCCGCGAGTTGGCGCACCGTTGATCTTGACGATGAAGTCACCGGCCTGAATGCCGGCCTTCGACGCCGGGGTGTCGTCGATCGGCGAGACGACCTTGATGAAACCGTCTTCGGAGCCGACTTCGATGCCCAGGCCGCCGAATTCGCCGCTGGTGCTTTCCTGAAGTTCGGTGAAGTCTTCAGGGCCGAGATACGCGGAGTGCGGATCGAGGTTGCTGAGCATGCCCTTGATCGCGTTTTCCAGCAGGGTCTTGTCATCCACCGGCTCGACATACGCCGCCTTGATCCGGTCCATGACCTCGGCAAAGGTGCGCAACTCTTCCAGCGGCAACGGGGCCTTGGCGGTCGCGGCAGTGCCTGCCGGAGCGACGGCCGGGGCCGGTTGAGCGGCGAACGCCAGAGGCGCGCCGATCACCAGGGCGATCGTCAGGGCCAGCGAGGTAAGGCGGGACAAATGCAGCATGTCGAACGAACTCCTGAATTAGGCGACGCGCTTATCCTTGCGCGTGACACCATTGCGCCGGATCACTCGGGTGACCCTGCTGACGAATTGCGAAATACAGCGCTGGTGTGTCCTGACCGCCACTGTTACCCACAGTGGAGATCGACTCACCGGCTTTTACCACGTCACCGGCCGACTTGAGCAGTGTCTGGTTGTGACCGTAAAGACTCAGATAACCATTGCCGTGATCAAGGATCACCAGCAGCCCGGCGCCACGCAACCAGTCGGCGAACACCACGCGCCCGCCATGCACGGCATGCACTTGGCTGCCGGCAGCGGCGCTGATCATCACGCCATCCCACTTGGTGCGGGCATCGTCGCCACGGCTTTCGCCGAAGCGTGCCAGCAATCGACCATCAACCGGCCATGGAAGTTTTCCCCGGGTTGCAGCAAAAGGGCCACCGAAGGTCTCGCCGCTGCTGGACACCAGTGCGCCGGGGGTTGATTTGACGGGTTTTCGTGGGGCGTCGCTGTTGTCAGCCTGCGCCTCACGCAAACG
The DNA here is from genome assembly GCF_900215165.1 of Pseudomonas sp. LAMO17WK12:I5. Taxonomy (NCBI): domain Bacteria; kingdom Pseudomonadati; phylum Pseudomonadota; class Gammaproteobacteria; order Pseudomonadales; family Pseudomonadaceae; genus Pseudomonas; species Pseudomonas sp. LAMO17WK12:I5. The sequence continues at coordinate 233,195 of NZ_OBDS01000004.1, forward strand.
CTTTTTTTCCGCTTCCTGCTGGGCGATCAGCGCTTTCTGCCGCGCTTCTTCTGCCTCACGGGCCTGACGGGCCAGGGTTTCTTCAATGGTTTTAAGGACTTTAGACAGGTCTGCCTGATCCTGCTCGCGGGCGGCCAGTTTCTGGTCGCGGGCCTTTACGTCATCGTTGAGCTTGGCGAGGACTTGCTGGCGTTCCTTGCGGACCTTTTCCAGTTCGTCGCGCTGGGTGTCGAGGCTGCTTTTCTGTACCAGCAATTGCGCCTGCTGCATGGCGATGTCTTTTTCGACATTGGCCAGTTGGCGCAGGGTTTCGTTGAAGTTCTTCAACTGCTCCAGGCGGGCCTGGCTCAGGTAATCGTAATAGGTGAGGGTGCGGGCGAATTTCTCGGGATTCTGCTGGTTGAGCAGCAGCTTGAGGTATTCCTGACGGCCATTCTGGTAGGCCGCGCGGGCCTGGATGGCGATCAGTCGCTGCTGTTCAGTGCGCGCGCTCTGGAGTTTTTTTTTCTCCGCATCGAGCCGCTGCAGCTCGGATTCGCTTTTCTTCAGCTCTTTCTGCAGGGCATCGACCTGCTTCTCGAGCTTGCCCATCTCGGTTTCAGTGCCCTTGAGCTCTTTCTGCACACCGGATTTTTCTTCCTGCAGCTTGCCCAGCAGCTTTTTCAGCTCGGCAATGTCCTGACGCGTGGCATCCAGCTGCTGTTGGGTTTGCGCGCGCTCGTCAGCGAAGGCCGGTTGGAGCAGGCAGGTCAGAGCGAGGGCGATCAGGACGCGGAGCATAGAGGCGGGCGGCACCAGGGTAATGGACGGCCTAGTATGCCCGCCCGAGGCTGCAAAAAAAACGCCCAATTGGGCTTGTGTGATAACTGGCTGGAGATGCAGCATCAAATAATCTTTGAAACAACCATAAACAAATGTAGGAGTGAGCCTGCTCGCGATGGCGTTCTCACATTCAACAGAGTAGTTGACTGTCAGATTGCTATCGCGAGCAGGCTCACTCCTACAGGGTTTTGCGGCGTTTTATGGATTCGGTCAGACCAGAATCGAGGTACCGGTCATCTCCGCCGGTTTCTCCAGACCCAACAGCATCAGCATGGTCGGTGCCACGTCCGCCAACACGCCGCCTTCACGGACCTTGAGGTCACGCTTGCCGACATAAATGAACGGCACCGGCTCGGTGGTGTGCGCAGTGTGCGCCTGGCCAGTGGAGGCGTCGGACATCTGCTCGACGTTGCCGTGGTCGGCGGTGATCAGCGCTTCGCCGCCCACCTTTTCCAGTGCCTCGACGATGCGCCCGACGCAGGTGTCCAGGCATTCCACGGCTTTTACCGCAGCGTCGAACACGCCGCTGTGGCCGACCATGTCGCCGTTGGCGTAGTTGACCACGATCACGTCGTAACGCTGGTGTTCGATCGCATCGACGATGCGGTCGGTGACTTCCGGTGCGCTCATTTCCGGTTGCAGGTCGTAGGTGGCGACTTTCGGCGACGGGATGAGGATGCGCTCTTCACCCGGGAACGGTTCTTCACGGCCGCCGGAGAAGAAGAAGGTCACGTGCGCGTATTTTTCGGTTTCGGCGATGCGCAGCTGAGTCTTGCCGTTTTTTGCCAGGTAGTCGCCAAGCACGTTTTCCAGGCTGCCCGGAGCAAAGGCTGCAGGGGCTGGAATGCTGGCGGCGTATTGGGTCAAGCCCACGTACTGCACTTTTGGCTGGCGCGCGCGCTCGAATTCCTTGAAATCGTCTTCGACAAATACTCGGCTCAGCTCGCGGGCACGATCGGCGCGGAAGTTCATGAACACCACGGCGTCGCCGTCTTCGACCTTGACCGGCTCGCCGATGGTGGTGGCTTTGACGAATTCGTCGCTCTCGCCACGGGCGTAGGCGGCGTCGAGGCCTTCCTGAGCGGTGGCGGCGTTGAATTCGGCGTTGCCGTCAACGATCAGGTTGTAGGCCTGAGATACGCGGTCCCAACGGTTGTCACGGTCCATCGCGAAGTAGCGACCGATGAGGCTGGCGATGCGGCCCTTGCCGAGCGCCTGGAAGGTCGCGTCGAGCAGTTCGATCGACGAAGCGGCGCTTTTCGGCGGCGTGTCGCGACCGTCGAGGAAGGCGTGCAGGTAGATTTTCTCGGCGCCGCGCTTGAAGGCCAGTTCGGCCATGGCGATCAGGTGATCCTGGTGGCTGTGCACGCCGCCATCGGACAGCAGACCCATGAAATGCACGGCTTTGCCGGCGGCCACGGCTTTATCCACGGCAGCGCAGATGGTCGGGTTGTCGAAGAACTCACCGTCGCGGATCGCTTTGGTCACGCGCGTGAAGTCCTGATACACCACGCGCCCGGCGCCGAGGTTCATGTGGCCGACTTCGGAGTTGCCCATCTGGCCGTCCGGCAGACCAACGTCCATGCCGCTGCCCGAGATCAGGCCGTTCGGCACCGTGGCCCACAGACGATCGAGCACAGGCTTCTTCGCCGCATACACGGCATTGGATTCGTGGCTGTCACTGTGACCGAAGCCGTCGAGAATCATCAGGACCAAAGGTTTAGGCGTGGTAGTCATGGAATCCACTCGTGGCTAATAAAGAAGAGGGCGATGGAAAAGGGAGTGGCGAGTTTAATGCTTAGTTCCGACCACGTCACCGCCGGACGGGGTTTGGCCCACCATAGTGGCTGTGTATACTGGCCGACATTTTAACGCCCTGGAACCTCCTTCGATGGTTGCTCACCTGATTGAATTTGCCACTAACCACTACATTCTTGTCGGTATCTTCGTCGTACTGCTGGCTCTGCTGCTGGCGCACACGATGCAGGGCGGCGGTAAAAGCCTGAGCACCGGCGAACTGACCGCACTGGTCAACAAGGACGCAGGCGTGGTGGTGGACATCCGTCCGGCGAAAGATTACGCCGCCGGCCATATCGTTGGCGCGATCAACATTCCTCAAGACAAACTGGCTGCGCGTACCGGCGAGCTGGAAAAGCACAAGGCCAAGACCATCATTCTGGTCGACGCCCTGGGCCAGACCGCTGGCACCCACGCTCGCGAGCTGATGAAGTCCGGCTTCACTGCCGCCAAGCTGTCCGGCGGGATCTCCAGCTGGAAAGGCGACAACCTGCCGCTGGTGAAGTGATATGAGCGAAGTCATCGTCTACTCCAGCGACTACTGCCCTTATTGCATGCGAGCCAAGCAATTGCTCGCGAACAAAGGTGTGGCCTTCGAAGAGATCAAGGTCGATGGCAAGCCGCAGATTCGTGCTGCCATGAGTCAGAAGGCCGGACGCACGTCCGTGCCGCAGATCTGGATCGGCGAAAAGCACATCGGCGGTTGTGATGATTTGTATGCCCTGGAGCGCGCCGGCAAGCTCGACGCGCTGCTCAAGGCCTGAACGGCTGCACCCACGTACAGCACTCCCTAAAAGACCCAAGATCAGAAAGGATCTGAGATGACTGACCAACAGAACACTGCAGCCAGCGAAGAAGAAACCGCACCGCAATTCTCCTTGCAGCGCATCTACGTACGCGATCTGTCCTTCGAAGCCCCGAAAAGCCCGGCGATCTTCCGCCAGCAGTGGGACCCGACCGTCGGCCTGGACCTGAACACCCGTCAGAAAGAACTGGAAGGTGATTTCTACGAAGTGGTACTGACCCTGTCCGTGACCGTGAAAAACGGCGACGAAGTGGCTTTCATCGCTGAAGTGCAACAGGCCGGTATCTTCCTGATCAAGAACCTCGACGCGGCTTCGATGAGCCACACTCTGGGTGCGTTCTGCCCGAACATCCTGTTCCCGTACGCGCGCGAAACCCTGGACAGCCTGGTGACTCGTGGTTCGTTCCCGGCCCTGATGCTGGCGCCGGTGAATTTCGACGCCCTGTACGCGCAAGAGCTGCAGCGCATGCAGGAAGCTGGCGAGACGCCGACCGTTCAGTAAGTATCTGAGCGACGACGCAAGTCCAATGTGGGAGCGGGCTTGCTCGCGAAAGCGCAGTGTCAGGCGACATCAATGTCATCTGATCCGACGCCTTCGCGAGCAAGCCCGCTCCCACATTTGTTATCCGGTGTTATTTGAAGTCGTTCTGCCGCCACGCTTCGTACACGGCCACCGCCACGGTGTTGGACAGGTTCAGGCTGCGGCAGCCTTCACGCATCGGCAGGCGCAGGCGCTGTTCGGCGGGCAGGGCGTCGAGCACTTCCGCCGGCAGGCCACGGCTTTCCGGGCCGAAGATGAACGCATCGCCCGGGACGAACGCGGCGTCGTGAAACGGCCGCGAGCCCTTGGTGGTGAACGCGAACAGCCGTGGGTTGCCGAGGCTTTCCAGGCAACTGGCGAGGTCGGCGTGGCGCTGCAACGTGGCATATTCGTGGTAGTCGAGACCGGCCCGGCGCAAGCGCTTGTCGTCCATCTCGAAACCCAGCGGTTCGATCAAATGCAGGTGGCAGCCGCTGTTGGCGCACAGCCTGATAACGTTGCCGGTGTTCGGCGGAATTTCTGGTTGAAAAAGGATGACGTGAAACATGCACGGCTCCGAAGGTAAAGATGACGCGCATTCTACGCCGCAAGCCGACCCGCGTTCGAAACTATTCCCGCGGGTGATCGGTTCGCTGGCGATTGTCGGCTTGATGGTAGGCTTGATGATCGGTCGCCTGACCACGCCGGACCCCAGCGTGCTGCAGCAGGTCGACGTGACCGGTGACGGCCTGGTGGTGTGGTTCAACAACGAACCGAAGCTGCACGGTGAAATCATCGATGGCACCGTGGCCCTGTTGTTTCAGGCAGAGGGCAAGGCGCAAAAGGGTCAGCTCAAGCTCAACGGCAAGGACGTGAACTGGCGAACGCGCTTGAGTGACGGTGGGCTGTTGCTGACGGTGCTGGCGGCGCGGCCGCTGCAGGGGGACTGGGCCGGCAGCAAGGTCGATGACCGCTGGCGGCTGGAGATCCATCTCCGGGAGCAATAAAAGCGGGAATCCCCGGCCTGCCTGTACCAGGGTTCCCAAAACGGGGTGGACTTCGCTGAGAGCGTCGGTCCGGTGTAAAGAGGGAACCCCCGGCCTGCCTGTACCAAGGATCCCAAAAGGGTGGGTTCGCCGCGTTGCGGTTTTGAACCCGGTGTAAAGAGGGGAATCCCCGGCCTGCCTGTACCAAGGTCCCCGAAAGGGTTGGTGAATCGAATCACCTGTGAGGGTTATTGCAGGCGGCGTGCCAGTTTTAGTATTTCGAAACAGAAAAAAGATTCAGATGCGCGAAAGCCCCGTAAATCGGGGCTTTCGTGTTTTTATTGGCTGGTTTTTTCAGTCTTGCCTGAATGGTTTTTGCACCGGCTGCGATGCCCGATCACGGGTCAAAGTGCATTAGGTTGGTGCACGGCGGGCCACTGTGAGAGCGGGCTTGCTCGCGAAGGCGTCGCGTCAGTCACTGATACGTTTCATGAATAGCGCTTTCGTGAGCAAGCCCACTCTCACAGAGGGCGTGGTTGATCAGCCCTCATCCCCCTCATCATCATCCCCACCGTCCACTTTCATCCCCAATTCCTTGATCTTGCGCGTCAGGGTATTACGCCCCCAGCCGAGCAATACCGCCGCATCACGACGGCGACCGGCCGTGTGCTTCAGTGCAGTCTCGATCATGATCCGCTCGAACGCCGGCACCGCGCTGTCGAGCAGGCTCGACTGGCCACGGGCCAACGCCTGATCGGCCCACTGGCGCAGCGCCTGCTCCCAGTTGGTCACTGGCGCCGAGTCCTGCGGCAGGCTCAGCAGTTCCGGCGGCAGGTCACTGATGTGCACTTCGCGCCCGGAGGCCATCACGGTGATCCAGCGGCAGGTGTTCTCCAGCTGCCGCACGTTGCCCGGCCATGGCAGGTTCTTCAGGTATTCCTCGGTCTCGCTCTTGAGCAGCTTCGGCTCCACCGCCAGTTCTTGCGCAGCGCGGCTGAGGAAGTGCTTGGCCAGGGTCGGGATGTCCTCGCGACGATCAGACAGACGCGGGATGTGGATACGGATCACGTTGAGGCGGTGGAACAAGTCCTCACGGAATTTCCCGGCATGCACCAGGGTTTCCAGATTCTGGTGAGTTGCAGCAATGATCCGCACATCGACCTTGACCGGCACATGCCCGCCAACGCGATAGAACTCGCCGTCCGCTAGCACCCGCAGCAAACGGGTCTGGGTGTCCGCCGGCATGTCGCCGATTTCGTCGAGGAACAGCGTGCCGCCGTCCGCCTGTTCAAAGCGCCCGCGACGCAGGTTGGCCGCGCCGGTGAATGCGCCTTTTTCGTGGCCGAACAGCTCGGATTCCATCAGGTCCTTGGGGATCGCCGCCATGTTCAGCGCGATGAACGGCGAGGCCGCGCGCGGGCTGTGGCGGTGCAGGGCGTGGGCCACCAGTTCTTTACCGGTACCGGATTCACCGTTGATCAGCACGGTGATGTTCGAATGGCTCAAGCGGCCAATGGCCCGAAACACTTCCTGCATCGCTGGCGCTTCGCCGATGATTTCCGGCGTGCGGGTGAGAGCCGGCACCACTTCCAGGCCTTGCTGCTCCTGCGCATGCTGGTTGGCGCGTTTGACCAGCGACACCGCCTCGTCGACGTCGAACGGTTTCGGCAGGTATTCGAAAGCGCCGCCCTGATAAGACGCAACGGCGCTGTCGAGGTCGGAGTGCGCGGTCATGATGATCACTGGCAGCCGTGGGTGCTGTTCGCGGATACGTGCCAGCAGGTCGAGGCCACTGGCGCCCGGCATGCGGATGTCGGAAATGATCACATCAGGCTGCTGACGGGCCAGACGACTCATCACGCCATCGGCGCTGTCGAAGCTCTGCGTGGTCATGCCTTCCTGCTGCAAGGCCTTTTCCAGAACCCAACGGATAGAACGGTCGTCATCGACGATCCACACGGTTTCACTACGGCTCATGTCGATGTGGCTCCTTGTTCCAGTGGCAGAAAGATCGAGAACGTGGTGTGGCCGGGGTGGCTGTCACACTCGATCAGGCCCTGGTGCTGGCTGATGATGTTCTGGGTGATGGCCAGGCCCAGCCCGGTACCGTCCGGGCGGCCGCTGACCATGGGAAAGAAGATGGTTTCCTGAAGTTCTGCAGGGATCCCCGGGCCGTTGTCGATGATCTCGATTTTGGTCACCAGGCGATGGCGGACGTGGCCGATGGTGAACTGGCGCATGGTCCGGGTGCGCAGGCTGATGCGGCCCAGACGCAGCTCGTTCTGGCTGCTGATCGCCTGCATCGCGTTGCGCACGATGTTCAGTACGGCCTGAATCATTTGTTCGCGGTCGATCAATACGTCGGGAATGCTCGGGTCGTAGTCGCGCACCAAGGTGATGCAGCCCTGGCTTTCCGCTTCGACCAGTTGGCAGACGCGCTCCAGCACTTCGTGGACGTTGCACAGCGCCAGCGACGGCAGCTTGTTCGAGCCGAGCATGCGGTCGACCAGATTGCGCAGGCGGTCGGCCTCTTCAATGATCACGTTGGTGTAGTCGCGCAGGCTGTCTTCCGGCAGTTCGCGGGCCAGCAACTGCGCGGCGCCCCGGATGCCGCCGAGCGGGTTCTTGATCTCGTGAGCGAGGCCGCGCACCAGCATCTTGCTGGTTTCCTGCTTGGACAGTTGCGCCTCTTCCTTGGTGATCCGCAGCAGGCGATCACGTGGGTGCACCTCAAGCAAAAGCATGGTCGCGCCGTTGCTGAGGATCGGCGTCACTGCGTAGTCCACGGTCAGAGTCTGGCCGGTGAGGGCGGTGAGCATCGCTTCGCGCTTGGTGAAAGGGTGTGCCTGTTCGACCGCCTGGCGCAGCGAGTTGAGCGCCTCGGTGGACTCGGTAAACAGCTCGCTGATGAACTGTCCATGGCTGCGCTGACCGCTGATGGCCAGCAGCATCTCGGCCGCCGGGTTCATGTACTCAAGGCGCAGTTCGGCATCAAGCAGAATGGTAGCGGTGGTCAGGTTGTCGAGCAGCAAACGGTGGATTGCGTCGCTAATAGTCATCGGAGCCTCTTTTGGGGGCGGAGCGTGCGCAAGAAGCAGGCGTCGTTAAACGGAAAATGCAAAAACCAAACCAAGGCTCCGAAAAGAAGCGTTCAACCCGTGAAACAGGCGTTTGACGCTCGTTTGCGTGGCAGGATGCCAGCTCGAACGGGAAGTTTCGAACCAAAATGGGTTGGAATCTGGGTACGGTGCAGCCTACTGCACCAATATAGTGCGTAAAGCTGAATGGCGTTAGAAGAAGTGCAAGAAGGGATTTTTTTCTTCGGCGGGTTTGTCTTTCAGCGGACATTCCGGGCGCACGCCGTAGTCCTCGCTGACGCAGGGTTTGATCTGGCGTTTCTGCGCCAGCGAGATGCGCAGCATGTGGAATGGCTGGTTGGCGGTGCGCTCGACAGTGCGACCCTGCTCATCAAGGATTTCCACCGACAGGTTGTGACTGCCCCGATCGATGTTGCTTAGCGGGAATACCGGACTCAGGCCGGGCTCGCCAGTGGCCTGGCCGTCCAGCAGCAGGCGATAGCGATGGCCCTGCTGCAGGCCGGGCTCGCTGGTGACGCTGACGATCACCTCGCCCGCGCTGCTGCGAAGGGTCGCATCCGGCTCGGGGATCAGGATGCGCAGCATGTCGTAGTGAAACGGTGGTTGTTCCGCGACCTTTTTTGCAGCGCTGATCGGTGCTGCAGCCGTGGGGTTGGCCGACATGCGATTGCTGGTGGCGATAGGTACGCGCTTGGCGTTGCCGCGCGGCTGGTCGGTGTAGACGCGATTGCCCTGCGCGTCGACATAGGTGAAGACCTCTGCCGAAACGGGCAGGGCGAACAGGCACAGGATCAGCCAGAAATTTCTCACGGCTTGTGCACCCGCTGTACGGTGAACACCACCGCCGGGCTCTGCTGGATGATCGCTTCGCCGTCGATCACCTGCACCGCGAGACGATGCTCGCCGCGATCGACATTCACCAATTGCAGGATCGGCACGTTGCTCGGCTGGCCGTAAGGTGCGTCGTCCAGCACGAGCCTTAATTGGTGCGGCGCCTGCAGGCGCGGCTTGATCAGCACATTGACAGTGAAGGTGCCGTTGTTGGCGCGCAGCGCTTCTTCGCTGGGCAGGCCGGTCAGCTCCAGCACCTCGTAGGCACTGCGTGCCGCGGGGCGTGTGTCGGTGCTTGAAGGCGCTGGCGCGCTCGGTGCCTGTGGCTCGACGCGGTTGAGTGGCGGCAACTCGACCGGCTGCGCCTGAACACCGTCCGGCGAGTGATCGCTGTAAACCGTGTTGCCATTGGCATCGGTGTACTTGTAGATCTGCGCGGCGGCGGGCAGGGCGATCAGCAGCAGGATGTAGAGAAAGGTGCGACCCATGAAATCGACCGGGAAAGAAAGCGATGGGGTGCAGCATAGGCCAGGTGCGGCGGTTGGCCCAACCCGGGACATATCCGGAGATCATTCAGACGCCAAAAATTCCCTGTGGGAGTGGGCTTGCTCGCGAAGGCGGCGTATCAGTCGCCATCCCTGTCAATGACCCACCGCCTTCGCGAGCAAGCCCGCTCCCACAGGGGTTTTGCGTAGTTTCATAAATCGTGGGCAATAAAAAGGCCTCCCGAAGGAGGCCTCTTATTGTCACGCCGCGTAGCGCGGCGCTACCGGATCAGCAGCTGTAGTACAGCTCATATTCCAGTGGGTGTACGAAGGTACGGACCTTGATTTCTTCTTCGGATTTCAGCGCGATGTAAGCGTCGATGAAGTCGTCGGAGAACACGCCGCCCTTGGTCAGGAACGCACGGCCCTTGTCCAGCTCTTCCAGGGCTTCTTTCAGGCTGCCGCAAACTTGTGGGATCTCTTTCGCCTCTTCAGGGGGCAGGTCGTACAGGTTTTTGTCAGCGGCATCGCCTGGGTGGATCTTGTTCTGGATACCGTCCAGGCCGGCCATCAGCAGTGCTGCGAAAGCCAGGTACGGGTTGGCAGCCGGATCCGGGAAACGTGCTTCGATACGACGGCCGCGCGGGCTGTTGACGTAAGGAATACGGATCGAGGCGGAACGGTTGCGAGCCGAGTAGGCCAGCATCACCGGCGCTTCGAAACCTGGCACCAGACGCTTGTAGGAGTTGGTAGCCGGGTTGGTGAAGCCGTTCAGGGCCTTACCGTGCTTGATGATACCGCCGATGAAGTACAGGGCGGTTTCGGACAGGCCGGCATAGCCTTCGCCCGCGAAGGTGTTCTTGCCGTCTTTGGCGATGGACATGTGCACGTGCATGCCCGAGCCGTTGTCGCCGTACAGTGGCTTCGGCATGAAGGTCGCAGTGCGGCCGTAAGCGTCGGCAACGTTGTGGACAACGTATTTCAGAGTCTGAACTTCGTCAGCTTTCTTCACCAGGGTGTTGAACTTGACACCGATTTCGTTCTGACCGGCAGTCGCCACTTCGTGGTGGTGAACTTCAACGGTCTGACCCATTTCTTCCAGTGCGTTGCACATGGCAGTACGGATTTCGTGGTCGTGGTCGAACGGCGGAACCGGGAAGTAGCCACCTTTGACGCCTGGACGGTGACCTTTGTTGCCGCCTTCGATGTCCTGGTCGGACATCCAAGAGCCTTGTTCGGAGTAGATCTTGAACATCGAGCCGGAGATGTCCGACTTGAACTTCACTTCGTCGAAGATGAAGAATTCTGGTTCTGGACCGGCGAAGACTGTGTCACCGATACCGGTGGTCTTCAGGTATTCCTCGGCACGGTGAGCGATGGCGCGCGGGTCGCGATCGTAACCTTGCATGGTCGAAGGTTCGATGATGTCGCAAACCAGGATCAGGGTCGCGTCTTCGGTGAACGGGTCGAGAACGGCAGTATCGTCGTCCGGCAGCAGGATCATGTCGGAGGCTTCGATGCCTTTCCAGCCAGCGATGGAGGAACCGTCGAACATCTTGCCGACTTCGAAGAAGTCGTCTTCCAGCGCATCGCGAGCCGGCATGGTCACGTGGTGCTGAGTGCCTTTGGTGTCCGTGAAGCGCAGATCAATCCACTTGACGTCATGATCTTTGATGAGTTGAACCGACTTCGACATAGTGTCCTCCGGGTGGCTTAGGGCTTGGTAGTGGATGCCCTTAATAGGGGTGATGCCGGCGCAGATACTCTGCCAAGGCAACCTGCCTCACAAGGGAGCAAATTGCATGCCAGTGCCCCAGCATGGGTTTTTTGCCCCAAATTCACGCTTGCAGCACTGCAAAGCGCCATAAAAGTGAAATTCTCGCCCCTTAATGTAGCGCCTCGAATCAGAAATGACCTGTTTTGGTGCAAGTGAAACCTTCTGCATATTAACTGGTTAAACCTTGAGCAATTTCCGCTATAATCCGCGCCCCCCTTTTTCGGCTGGCCCTGCGCGCGCTGTTTTCATGAAACTAATCGTAAAAGTCTTCCCCGAGATCACCATCAAGAGCCGCCCTGTCCGGATGCGTTTCATCCGCCAGCTGGCCAAGAACATCCGCGCCGTGCTCCGCGATCTGGACCCGGCCGTGGTGGTGAACGGTGTGTGGGACAATCTCGAGCTGGAAACCCGCGTTACCGACCCCAAAGCCTTGAAAGAGATGGGTGAGCGCCTCGTCTGCACCCCGGGTGTCGCGCACTTTCTGCAGATCGACGAGTACCCGCTGGGCGACTTCGACGACATCACCGAGAAGTGCAAACAGCACTACGGCGATGTGCTGGCCGGGAAGATTTTCTCGGTGCGCTGCAAGCGTGCCGGCAAGCATCCGTTCAGCTCGATGGACGTTGAAAAATACGTCGGCAGCAAGCTGCGTCGTGAGTGCGGTGCGGCCGGAATCGACCTCAAAGACCCGGAAATCGAAGTTCGCATCGAAGTTCGCGACCAACGGTTGTTTGTCATCCACAGCCAGCACAACGGCATCGGCGGTTACCCGCTCGGCGCCCTGGAGCAGACGCTGGTATTGATGTCCGGCGGCTTTGACTCGACGGTTGCCGCGTACCAGATCATGCGTCGCGGCCTGATGGCGCATTTCTGCTTCTTCAATCTCGGCGGGCGTGCCCACGAATTGGGCGTGATGGAAGTCGCGCATTTCATCTGGAAGAAGTACGGCAGCTCGCAACGCGTGCTATTTGTCAGTGTTCCGTTCGAAGAAGTGTTGGGCGAAATTCTCGGCAAAGTCGATAACAGTCATATGGGCGTCGTATTGAAGCGTATGATGTTGCGCGCATCGTCGGCCATCGCCGACCGGCTGCACATCGATGCGCTGGTCACCGGCGAAGCGATCTCCCAGGTATCGAGCCAGACGCTGCCGAACCTGTCGGTGATCGACTGCGTGACCGACAAACTGGTCCTGCGCCCGCTGATCGTTGCGCACAAGCAGGACATCATCGACACGGCCAACGAGATCGGCACCGCCGATTTCGCCCGGCACATGCCGGAGTACTGCGGGGTCATCTCGGTCAATCCGAAGACCGCCGCCAAGCGCCACCGTGTTGAGCACGAAGAGAAAGAATTCGACATGGCGGTTCTCGAGCGTGCGCTCGAAAACGCCAAGCTGGTGCCGATCGACCGAGTGATCGACGAATTGGGCCAGGATTTGCAGATCGAAGAAGTCGGCGAAGCGCTGGCCGGTCAGATCGTCATCGACATCCGTCACCCGGATGCGGCCGAGGATGACCCGCTGGAACTCGCCGGCATAGAAGTACAGACGATGCCGTTCTACGCAGTGAACGCTCGTTTCAAGGAGCTGGATCCGACTCGCCAGTACCTGCTGTATTGCGACAAAGGCGTGATGAGTCGCCTGCATGCTCACCATTTGCTCAGTGAGGGGCATGCCAATGTGCGCGTTTATCGACCGAGCTAAGTGCCCGGGGCTGTTTGCCTGTGGCCTGCGTCACCGGCCCCCCGACACCGCCGTCAAGCTGTAACGGCCATGCCGGACACTACTGTTAATCGCTGCCAAGACTTGTCAGCAAACCGAATCCTCTGATCGAGATACACAAGTGATCGAAAATCTACGTAACATCGCCATCATTGCCCACGTTGACCATGGTAAGACCACCCTGGTAGACAAACTCCTGCGTCAATCCGGCACCCTGGAGCGCAACGAGCTCAACGACGAGCGCGTGATGGACTCCAACGACCAGGAAAAAGAGCGCGGTATTACCATTCTGGCGAAAAACACCGCCATCAACTGGAACGGCTACCACATCAACATCGTGGATACCCCGGGCCACGCCGACTTCGGCGGTGAAGTAGAACGCGTAATGTCGATGGTTGACTCCGTTCTGCTGCTGGTTGACGCTCAAGACGGCCCTATGCCGCAAACCCGTTTCGTGACCAAGAAGGCGTTCGAAGCCGGCCTGCGTCCAATCGTGGTTATCAACAAGGTTGACCGTCCAGGCGCGCGTCCGGACTGGGTTCTGGACCAGATCTTCGATCTGTTCGACAACCTCGGTGCTACCGAAGAACAACTGGACTTCCAGGTTGTTTACGCTTCGGCCCTGAACGGCATCGCCGGTCTGGATCACACCGCCATGGGCGAAGACATGACTGCGCTGTACCAGGCAGTTGTCGACCACGTTCCGCCTCCGGCCGTTGACCGTGACGGTCCGTTCCAGATGCAGATCTCCGCTCTGGACTACAACAGCTTCCTGGGTGTTATCGGTGTTGGCCGTATCGCTCGTGGTCGCGTCAAGCCGAACACCCCGGTTGTCGCTATCAGCGCCGACGGCAAGCGCCGCAACGGTCGTATCCTGAAGCTGATGGGTCACCACGGTCTGCACCGCATTGACGTTGAAGAAGCAGCAGCTGGCGACATCGTCTGCATCAGCGGCTTCGACGAGCTGTTCATCTCCGACACCCTGTGCGACATCAACACCGTCGAGGCCATGAAGCCGCTGACCGTTGACGAGCCAACCGTTTCCATGACCTTCCAGGTAAACGACTCGCCATTCTGCGGTAAAGAAGGCAAGTTCGTGACCTCCCGTAACATCAAGGATCGTCTGGACAAAGAGCTGCTGTACAACGTTGCACTGCGCGTTGAAGAAGGCGACTCGGCTGACAAGTTCAAGGTTTCCGGCCGTGGTGAGCTGCACCTCTCGGTACTGATCGAAACCATGCGTCGCGAAGGCTTCGAGCTGGCCCTGGGCCGTCCTGAAGTGATCATCCGTGAAGTTGACGGCGTGAAGCAGGAACCGTTCGAAAACGTCACCATCGACATCCCTGAAGAATCGCAGGGCAAGGTCATGGAAGAGATGGGGCTGCGTAAGGGCGACCTGAGCAACATGGTGCCGGATGGCAAGGGCCGTGTTCGTCTGGAATACAACATCCCTGCTCGCGGTCTGATCGGTTTCCGTAACCAGTTCCTGACCCTGACCAACGGTGCTGGCATCCTGACCTCGATCTTCGATCGTTACGCTCCAGTGAAGTCGGGCCACATGTCCGGCCGTCAGAACGGCGTTCTGGTTTCGGTTGAAACCGGCAAGGCACTGACCTACTCGCTGGAAACCCTGCAGGCTCGTGGCAAGCTGTTCGTAGAACACGGCCAGGAGATCTACAACGGTCAGATCGTTGGTCAGAACAGCCGCGACAACGACCTGGGTGTGAACCCAACCAAAGGCAAGAAGCTCGACAACATGCGTGCTTCGGGTAAAGACGAAACCATCGCTCTGGTACCACCTGTTCGCTTCACTCTGGAACAGGCTCTGGAATACATCCAGGAAGACGAGCTGTGCGAAGTGACTCCTAAGTCCATCCGTCTTCGCAAGAAGATCCTGGACGAAAGCGAGCGTACCCGCGCTGCCAAGAAAGCCAAGGCATAAGATTTAGCCCAGGCTGAAAAAAACGCCCCCGGTCGCGAGACCGGGGGCGTTTTTGTTTGTCTGGGGTTTACGCGTTGTTTGTGCCGGCCCCTTCGCGAGCAGGCTCGCTCCCACAGGGGAACGCATTCCAATGTGGGAGCGAGCCTGCTCGCGAAGGCGGCAGATCAGCCGCCGCAAATTTCAGGAAAGATCAAAACTTCTCGATCGACCGCGAATTCTGCACCCGCTCGACTTCTTTCGGCTTGTACGCGCAATACCCTGGACGCGGGCCGATTTTCGGGTGGTTGCGGCAAGTGTCCGGGCGCTTGTCATAAATGGTGCACAGGCGGCTCTTACGATCCAGGTAGTAGCAATCGTTGTTGCTCATGCGCTGCAGGGTGAAGATCCCCGACTTCTGGTTGAAGCGCTCGACCAGCCCTTCCTTTTGCAGGCGCTTGGCGATGTTCTTCGGCGGATCACCCAGTTCGAACTCGTCAACCACGCCGATGCGTACCAGGTCCTTGATCTTGACCTCGACCGGCAGGGTGCAGCAGCTGGAGACACAAGAGCCGCACATCGGGGCCGAATATTTGGCCCACGTATCGAGACGATCGATCTCGGCGGCGGCAATCAGGTTGGGCTTCATCATCGGGAATTACCAGGCGTGTGCATCAGGGCGCGCGATCATACCGGGACTGGTGGATTTTTGAACAACCTTTCGCCAGATTTTTGCAAATGCCGCGCAAATGTCATTCAGTCCGGCACGGCCCCTGCATTCATTAGCCCACTCGCCAAGGTAATGCCGGGCTATCTCACCGACTTCGGAAAAACTGCCGAACCAGCGCCTCTACCGTCGGTCAGACCGTCTAGGCTCAGACAATTCCCCGCTCGCTCGAGGTCCTATCGATGACTCAAGAACCACTAGTTCGCGAAGCAGAGGTGGCCGCATTCCGCGATGCCGTCCTGACCAAGCTCACCTATGCAGTGGGTAAAGACCCGGATCACGCTTTCGACCATGACTGGTTCGAAGCCATTGCCCTGGCGGCGCGCGACCACATGGTCGAACACTGGATGGACCACACCCGGCAGATCTACCGCAAAGGCCAGAAACGGGTGTATTACCTCTCGCTGGAATTTCTCATCGGTCGTTTGCTCTACGACAGCCTGAGCAATCTCGGCCTGCTCGACGTCGCGCGTGAAGCGCTGACCGAACTGGGCGTCGATCTCGAACGCATCCGCCTGCTGGAACCCGACGCGGCGCTCGGCAACGGCGGCCTCGGCCGTCTGGCGGCGTGCTTCATGGAGAGCATGTCGACCCTCGGCATCGCCGGGCACGGCTACGGCATTCGCTACGAGCATGGGCTGTTCCGGCAGGCCATCGTCGATG
Source organism: Pseudomonas sp. LAMO17WK12:I5 (assembly GCF_900215165.1). Taxonomy (NCBI): domain Bacteria; kingdom Pseudomonadati; phylum Pseudomonadota; class Gammaproteobacteria; order Pseudomonadales; family Pseudomonadaceae; genus Pseudomonas; species Pseudomonas sp. LAMO17WK12:I5. The sequence continues at coordinate 249,344 of NZ_OBDS01000004.1, forward strand.
GCTGGCAGCAGGAACAGACCGAGCACTGGCTGGATTTCGGCAACCCGTGGGAGTTCGAACGTCCGGAAGTGGTGTACTCGATCGGCTTCGGCGGCAGTGTCGAAACCGTGACCGATGCCAGCGGCAAGACCAAACAGGTCTGGTCGCCTGCGGAAACCGTGCGCGCGATTGCCTACGACACACCGGTGGTCGGCTGGCGCGGGGCGAGCGTCAACACCCTGCGGCTGTGGCGTGCACGCGCCATGGAAGATCTGCACCTGGAGCGCTTCAACGCCGGTGACCACTTGGGCGCCGTCGCCGAAGTGGCCCGGGCTGAAAGCATTTCCCGCGTGCTTTACCCGGCCGACAGCACTGAGGCCGGGCAGGAACTGCGCCTGCGCCAGGAATACTTCTTCGTCGCCGCTTCCTTGCAGGATCTGCTGCGTCGTCATCGCAACATGCATACCTCGGTGCTGACCCTGGGCGATCACGCGGCGATCCAGCTCAACGACACCCACCCTTCGATTGCCGTTGCTGAATTGATGCGGCAACTGGTCGACGTCTACGACGTGGCCTGGGATGCGGCGTGGCAAGTCACCGTCGACACCCTGTCGTACACCAACCACACGCTGTTGCCCGAAGCGCTGGAAACCTGGCCGGTCGGCCTGATGGAACGCATGCTGCCGCGGCACATGCAGATCATTTATCTGATCAACGCCCAGCACATCGACTCGCTGCGCGCCAAAGGCATTCATGATTTCGACGTGCTGCGCGCGGTGTCGTTGATCGAAGAGGACAACGGTCGCCGGGTGCGCATGGGCAACCTCGCGTTCCTCGGTTCGCACAGCGTCAACGGCGTGTCCGGGCTGCACACGCAGTTGATGCGCAAGACCGTGTTCGCCGAATTGCACAAGCTCTACCCGGAGCGGATCAACAACAAAACCAACGGCATCACCTTCCGCCGCTGGCTGTTCCAGGCCAACTCCGAACTGACCTCGATGCTGGTCGACTCCCTCGGCCCGGAGGTGCTGGATAACCCGGAAGAACGCCTGCTCGACCTCGAACCGTTCGCCGAGCAACCCGCCTTCCGCAAAGCCTTCGCCGAACAGCGCCTGCACAGCAAAAAGGCCTTGGCCTATCTGATTCACGAGCGGCTGGGGATCGCGGTCAATCCGGCGGCGATGTTCGACGTGCAGGTCAAACGGATCCACGAATACAAGCGCCAGTTGCTCAACCTGATGCACACCGTGGCGCTGTATCAGGCAATCCGCGCCGAGCCTGAAGTCGACTGGGTACCTCGGGTGAAAATCTTCGCCGGTAAAGCGGCGGCCAGTTATCACCAGGCCAAATTGATCATCAAACTGACCAACGACATCGCCCGGGTAGTGAACAACGACCCGACAGTACGCGGTTTGCTGAAGGTGGTGTTCCTGCCCAACTACAACGTCAGCCTGGCGGAAAGCATCATTCCTGCGGCGGACTTGTCCGAGCAGATTTCCACGGCCGGGTTCGAAGCCTCGGGCACCAGTAACATGAAGTTCGGCCTCAACGGTGCGCTGACCATCGGCACCCTCGACGGCGCCAACGTGGAAATGTGCGAGCGCATCGGCGCCGAGCACATGTTCATCTTCGGCCTCAGCGCGCAGCAGGTTGAAGCGCGCAAGCAGAACCACGAGTTCAGCGCTGCACCGGACATCGCCGCGTCGCATCGTTTGAGCGACGTGCTGCAAGCGATCCGCAGTGGTGTGTTCTCGCCGGATGACACGTCGCGCTACACCGGGCTGATCGATTCGCTGGTGGACTACGATCGCTTCCTGGTCTGCGCCGACTTCGATTCCTATTGGGAAGCGCAAAAACGCGTCGATGCGCACTGGCACGACTCCAACAACTGGTGGCGCTCGGCAGTGCTCAACACGGCGCGGATGGGCTGGTTCTCGTCCGACCGGACGATTCGCGAGTACGCCACGGATATCTGGAAGGCACTGGAGTGATTTTCTGCAACAAATGTGCGTAAGGCCCAACGATTGTTGGGCCGGATCGATATACTGAGCGCCGGTTACCGGGCTGTTCAGTCACCACTGATCCAATGTAGGAGTGAGCCTGCTCGCGATAGCGCCGTCACATTCAACAGCTTCGTTGACTGACAAATCGCTATCGCGAGCAGGCTCACTCCTACAAGGGTTTGTGCCTAGACTGAAGCAATCGCCGGACTCGCCCCGCCTCGGGGCCGCTTAGGGATATCGACCATGCAATGGATGTTCATGTTGATCGGGCTGCTGCTCGGCTGGCTGCTCGATGAGTCGTTCAGTGCCGCGCTGCTTGGTGCACTGCTCGGGCTGGCGATCGGGCAAACGCTGCGGATCGCCCGGCTTGGCTCGCAGGCCAACGACCAACAGCGTCAACTGGAACAGGCCAAGGTCGCCCTGCAAGCCGTCGAGCAGCGTCTGTTTCTGCTTGAAGGTGCCAGCGTGCGCACCACACCGCCGAGCGTGGCGCCGATGCCGGACGCCATCGTTGAGCCGATCATCGTCGCCGAACAATCATCCTCCCCCACGCCGGATCTGGTCTGGGAACTGCCACCCGAACTCGAACCGATCTCTACCGTTGCCAGCGAAACCAGCCAGCCGCTGCCGGCGGATGTCTGGCGTCTGGATGCTGTTACCGACGAGCCAGCAGCGCCGGCACAGCCTGCCGAACCTCGTGGCCCGAACCTGATCGAGCGTGGCATCAGCGCTGCGCGTGACTGGCTGTTCGGTGGCAACACCGTGCTGCGGGTTGGTGTGGTGCTGCTGTTTTTCGGTCTGGCGTTCCTGCTGCGCTACGCCACCGAGGGCATGGTGGTGCCGATCGAACTGCGTTATGCCGGCGTCGCGGCGGCGGCGTTGGCCCTGCTGGCACTGGGCTGGTGGCTGCGTACGCGCAACAGCAGTTATGCGCTGATGCTGCAGGGCACCGGGATCGCGGTGCTGTACCTGACGGTGTTTGCGGCGATGCGTCTGCATCCGTTGCTCGATCCGTCCGCCGCGCTGGGGTTGCTGGTGGCGGTCACGGTGTTCTCGGCGATTCTCGCCATCACTCAGGATGCGCTGGGGCTGGCGGCGGCTGCAGCATTGGGCGGTTTCGCCGCGCCGATCCTGACCTCGACCGGGGAGGGCAACCATGTCGCGCTGTTCAGCTATTTCGCGTTGCTCAATGCCGGCATTCTCGCCATTGCCTGGTTCAAGGCCTGGCGCCTGCTTAACCTGATCGGGTTCGTCGGCACGTTCGGTATCGGCTTCGCCTGGGGCCTGCGCTCCTATGCGCCCGAGCTGCTGTGGAGCACCGAGCCGTTCCTGATTCTGTTCTTCCTGATGTACCTGGGCATCGGCCTGTTGTTCGCCCGACGCAAGTTGCTCGACATGCCCGATGCGCCAGCAGACGGCGATCGCGAGGCGCTGCTGCACTGGTCGGCGCGCAAGGGCGACTACGTCGACGGCACGATGCTGTTCGGCCCGCCGATCGTGGGCTTCGGTCTGCAGTTTGCGCTGGTGCAGCACCTGGAGTTCGCCGCTGCGTTCAGCGCACTCGCACTGGGCGTGATCTACATGGGCCTGGCCCGGGTGTTGATGGGCGGCCGCGCCTTGTTGCTGGGTGAAACCTGTCTGGCGCTGGGGGTGATTTTCGCCAGTCTGGCGATCCCGCTGGGCCTCGATGCGCGCTGGACTTCGGCGGCGTGGGCAGTGGAGGGCGCGGGGATTTTCTGGCTCGGCCTGCGTCAGCATCGGCCGTTCGCCCGAGCGTTTGCCCTGCTGCTGCAACTGGGGTCGGCGCTGGCCTTTCTCAGTCAGTTGCGGGTTGGCGAAAGCAGCCTGCTCGACGGCGCACCGCTGGGGGCGTTGATGCTCGGCATCGCGCTGCTGTTCAGTTTCTATCAATTGCGCAAAGCCTCGGCGGAACAGGCTTCGCCGTGGGAGCGCCAGGGTTTGCCGGTGCTGGCGGCACTGGGCCTGACGTTCCTGTATTTGCTGGCGCCGTTGTTTTTCTTTGTTCAGCTGACAGCGATCAGTTGGGCCTTGGCCGGATTGGTGACCTTGTTCGTCGGTCTGCGCCTGCAATCGCGCACGTTCCTGTTCACCGCGTTCACTGTGCAGTTGCTCGGTGGTGCGTTGTTCCTGTTGCGTCTGCAAGGTGCAGGTGAGGATTCGGCGGCCGTGTTCAGCGCCGGGTGGAGCGGTTTGCTCAGCGCATCCGTGATCGGTCTGGCATTGATCGGCGGGATGCTGCTGGCGGCGCGCGACGAGATGGTGCGCGGCGATGTGCGGCTGCTGCGCGGCTTGTCGGTGGTGTTGCTGGCGGGGTTGGTGCTGATCAATCTGGCGGTGCTGTTCGTGCTGCCGTGGCAAACCGCAAGTGCGTTGTGGGCGGCGAGCGGTCTGCTGATCATCTGGCTGAGCCTGTACCTCAAGCAGCGCGTCAGTTTTGTTTTCGGCCTGTTGTTGCAGTTGATCGGTGGCGCGGCATTCTTGTTGGCCGGCCCCGAGCTGCTCGGGCCGCTGTCCAGCGAAGGTCTGCGGCCGTTGGCCCATGGCGGCTTCTGGACGCCGCTGGTGCTGGGGCTGGCCGCGCTGGTCGGTGCCTGGCGTCTGCAACTGGGCAATCATGCCTCGGCGTTCGATGCGCTGAGTTTGCAACGCCTGTCCGAAGTGCTGCTGGTGTGGGGCGCCGGTTGGTGGGCGTTGGCGTGGGTCAGTGAGGTGCTGCGTTTTGCCCCGCTGAATCTGCAGGCGACGCTGTTGCTGCTGATTGCCGCGCTGAGTGTGGCGCTGTGGACATTGTTGGCGCTGCGCCTGAAATGGCCGGCGCTGGGCCTGCTCTGCACCTTGCTGATCCCGGCGGCGGGGCTGGTGCTGCTGGCGGCGTGGCATGCGCGTTATCACCCAGCGGCGAATTTCGGTTGGCTGGCGTGGGTATTGGTGTTCGCCGTGCATTTCTTCAGCCTGCGGCGTCTGGCGCCGATGCTGCCGGCACGCGCCTTGAGCACGGCGCACGTGTTGGGTTGCTGGCTGCTGATTGGGGTGCTGGCGCTGGAGTTGCGCTACGGTCTGCTGCTGTTGTCCGAGCAATACAACGCCTGGCGCTGGCTGGGCTGGGCGATCCTGCCGAGTCTGTATCTGTTGCTGGCGGCGGCTCCGCGCAGTTGGCCATGGCCGGTGGCGGCATTCCCGCGGGAATATCGTTTGTACGCCGCCGCGCCGCTGGCAGTGCTGATGCTGGCGTGGTACTGGCTGGCCAACGGCGTCAGCGACGGTAACGCCGAACCGCTGCCGTACGTGCCGCTGATCAACCCGCTGGAATTGGGCCTGCTGTTCGCCCTGTTCGGGGTGTACGTGTGGTCGCGCCATGCGGTGACGCAGTTTGCCCTGCGCAAGGATTACGCCGAGTACGCCACACAACTGGTCGCCGGGGTTTCGCTGTTCGCTTTCTGCACCGCGCTGGTGACCCGCGCTGCGCACCATTGGGCGGGCATTCCGTTCGAGCTGGATCTGCTGCTCGAATCGATGCTGGTGCAGGCCGGGTTGTCCATCGTCTGGACCCTGATGGCGCTGGGGCTGATGATCGGCGGACACCTGCGTCACCGGCGCGAAGTGTGGCTGATCGGCGCGGCGTTGATTGCGCTGGTGGTGGCCAAACTGATTTTTGTCGAATTGAGCAACCGTGGCGGACTGGCCCGGATCGTCTCGTTTATCGGCGTCGGCGTGTTGCTGCTGGTGGTGGGCTATTTCGCACCGCTGCCACCGAAACGTGTCGAAGCCGAACCGGTGGCGGACAAACCCGTGCCGGATACCGAAGGAGTTTCATCTTGAGTCGCATGCTGAATCTGGGGTGGTTGGCGCTGGGCGTGGTGATGGCTGCCGGCGCCCAGGAAAAACCGGCGGACTTCGCCACGCAGGTGCCGCTGACGGTGAGCGGCAACGGCCCGTGGTATCGCCTCGATCTGCCGCTGAGCGCGCAATTGCAGGCACGCCAGACCGATCTCAGCGACCTGCGCGTGTTCAACGCTGCTGGCGAGCCGCAGGCCTACGCCCTGGCCCGGGAATCGGCGCAGACCCGCGACGACGGGCAGTTGCATGAAGTGAAGTGGTTCCCCTTGTACAACGCCGCCGACGCCAGCGAGCGAGCGCCGAACGTACGCGTGCAATCGACCACCACCGGCACACTGGTGGAAGTGCAGCCGTCGACGCAATTGGAGGCCGGTGAAGAAGTGCTGCGTGGCTGGCTGCTCGATGCCAGTGCAATCAAGGCGCCGCTGCAGCAGTTGATCCTCGACTGGACCAGCGAGCGCGACGGCTTCCAGCGTTTCAGCATCGAGGCCAGTGATGACTTGCAGCACTGGCAGGTGTGGGGCGAGGGGCAGGTCGCGCGGCTGACCTTTTCCGACGAACGCATCGAACAGCACGAAGTGACGCTGCCGGGGCAATCCGCTCGCTATCTGCGTCTGCTGTGGGATGCGCCAACCTCGGCGCCCATCCTCACGTCGGCGCAACTGAAAAGCAGCGATCCACGCAACGTGCCGCTGCCGTTGGTCTGGTCGCAAGCGCTGGCGGGCAATAGCACCAAGTCCGGCGAGTACACCTGGCAGTTGCCGATGGGCCTGAATGTCGAGCGGGTGCAGGTCGAGCTGAAACAACCGAACAGTCTGGCTCCGGTGACGCTCGCGGGCCGCCGCGAAAGCAGCCTGCCGTGGCAGACACTGAGCAACGGTTTGCTGTATCGCCTGACCCAGAACGGTCAGGACGTGGTGCAGAACGAATTGCAGTTGTACGGGCAAACCGTGCAGCAGTTGAAACTGAGTGTGGATGAGCGTGGCGGTGGTCTGGGCGAGCAGGCACCGAGCCTGAAGTACGCGGTGCGGGCGACGCAGGTGATTTTCCTCGCACGGGGTGACGGGCCTTACAGCCTGGCGCTGGGCAATCCGACGGTGAAAACCGCGAACTTGCCGCTGAGCACGCTGATTCCGGATTTCAAACCGCAGAAGCTCGCGACGCTGGGCAAGGCGACGGTGCAGGGTGAGGTGGTTGCCACTCAGGCTGCGCCGGCGACTACGGCGGCAGTAGCCGAGACCAACTGGAAGAAAATCGGCCTGTGGGCGGTGTTGCTGGTGAGTGTGGTGTTCCTCGGGGCGATGGCGGCGAGCCTGTTGCGCAAGCCGCCGACCAATTCCTGAGAATGGCTGGCGCTGCGCGCCATTCGCGAGCAAGCCCGCTCCCACAGTTGACCGAGTAGCCTCGATGGACGCGATCAATGTGGGAGCGGGCTTGCTCGCGAAGGCGGCTGATCGGCCAACGAGAATTTCAGATCGGTCGCGGTTGCGCACGCACCACCCGTCCCGTTTCGAACTACGCTCAATCCGGTACCTGAACTCTCTCGACCCGATCACGTCTGATAGAGGCAATTGCGCCCCAATGCACGTTACCGGGCGTCATCGCTCGCTACGTTTTCAGACTCCCTGTAAACTGCGCGGGTTTTTAGCCCCCCATTCCACCGGAGCCGTCCATGTCCCGCGTTACCCTGAGTCGCTATTTGATTGAGCAGACCCGCAGCAATAACACTCCTGCCGATCTGCGCTTCCTGATCGAAGTGGTGGCGCGTGCCTGCAAAGAGATCAGCCACGCCGTGTCCAAAGGCGCCCTGGGTGGTGTTCTGGGCAGCATGGGCACTGAAAACGTCCAAGGCGAAGTGCAGAAGAAGCTCGACGTGCTGTCGAACGAGATCCTGCTCGAAGCCAACGAATGGGGCGGTCACCTGGCCGGCATGGCGTCCGAAGAAATGGACAATGCCTACCAGATCCCGGGCAAATACCCGAAAGGCGCCTACCTGCTGGTGTTCGACCCACTGGACGGCTCGTCGAACATCGACATCAACGCTCCGGTCGGCACCATCTTCTCGGTACTGCGTTGCCCGAACGAATACCTGAGCCAGAACGAGCCGCTGAACGAAAAAGCCTTCCTGCAGCCAGGCACCCAGCAGGTTGCCGCCGGTTACGCGATCTACGGCCCGCAGACCATGCTGGTGCTGACTCTGGGCGACGGCGTCAAAGGCTTCACCCTGGACCGCGAAATGGGCAGCTTCGTGCTGACCCACGAAGACATCACCATTCCTGAAACCACCCAGGAATTCGCGATCAACATGTCCAACCAGCGCCACTGGGAAGCCCCGGTACAACGCTACGTCAGCGAACTGCTGGCCGGCGAAGAAGGCCCGCTGAAGAAGAACTACAACATGCGCTGGGTCGCCGCGATGGTGGCCGACGTGCATCGCATCCTGACCCGTGGCGGTCTGTTCATGTACCCACGCGACAGCCGTGAGCCATCCAAGCCCGGCAAACTGCGTCTGATGTACGAAGCCAACCCGATGTCGTTCCTGGTGGAACAGGCCGGCGGCGCGTCCACCGACGGTCACCAACGCATCCTCGACATTCAGCCCGAAGGCCTGCACCAGCGCGTAGCGGTGTTCCTCGGCTCGAAAGAAGAAGTCGCCCGCGCCACGGCTTACCACAAGGAATAAGCCATGACCGCGCCCTGGCAGCCGTTGCTCGATTGGTGGTTCGGACATGCCGAATCACCGGACGAGATATCGGCTGACAAGGGCAAGTTGTGGTTCGGCAAGAAAGACAGCCAGGACCTCGAAGCGCGTGAGCGTTTCGGGGTCTTTGTCGATCAGGCCCTCGCTGGCGAATTGGCCGAATGGACGCAACGTCCCGAAGGTTGGCTGGCGCTGGTGCTGCTGCTCGATCAACTGCCGCGCATGATCTTTCGCGATACACCCAAAGCCTTTTCCGGTGATCTGCGCGCGCAGAAACTCGTCGCGCAGGGCATTGCAGCGGACTTCGACCGGCAACTGAAGCCGATCCAGCGCGTATTCATTTATCTGGTGTTCGAACACTGCGAAAACCTCGCGGTGCAGAACGAAGCCGTTTCGCGTTTTATCGATCTGGTAGCCGAACAGCCGGAAGCCGAGCGGACGGTGTTTGCCGACAATCTGGACTATGCCGAGCGGCATCGGAAAGTGATTGCACGGTTTGGACGGTTTCCGCATCGCAATGCGGTGTTGGGACGGGAGTCTACGGCGGAGGAGTTGGCGTTTCTCAGTCAGCCTGGGTCACGCTTTTAGCTTAGCCGAGTTATCGGTTGAACTGAGTCCATTTCATCCAGTTCAAGAAACACGCTTTGAGCGTCTCTGAATTTTCTTTGATCAATTTCCTCATTACCTATTGCGAGGATTGCCAACAAAGTTGTTTTGTCTGGATGATCGCAATCGAGTTCCGTGTTCATCAGTCAAGTATCCTGGCCAATTACAAATTACCGAGAAGGCATTCTGCATTGTGGAAGCCGTCTTCGCGAACAAGCCCGCTCCCACACTGGTTTTGTGAACATCACCGATCCAATGTGGGAGCTGGCTTGCCAGCGATGGGGCCAGTCGCAGCGCCTCAGATCCTGAAACTGCCCACCAACTGCTTCAACCGCGCCGCCTGCTGCTCCAGATCCGAACAAGCGCGCAAGGTTGCCTGCAGGTTCTCCACACCTTCCTGATTCAGCGTGTTGATCTCGTTGATGTCGACGTTGATCGACTCGACCACAGCTGTCTGCTCCTCAGTCGCGGTAGCCACCGACTGGTTCATGCCGTCGATCTCGCCGATGCGCTGGGTCACGCTGCCCAGGCGTTCGCCGGCCTGGTTGGCGATGCCGACGCTGCTTTCGCTCTCGCGCTGGCTCTCGGTCATGATGCTCACTGCCTGACGCGCGCCGACTTGCAATTCTTCGATCATCTTCTGCACTTGCTGCGCCGAATCCTGAGTGCGGTGGGCGAGGTTGCGCACCTCGTCAGCGACCACGGCGAAACCACGGCCAGCCTCACCGGCGCGGGCCGCTTCGATGGCAGCGTTTAGCGCCAGCAGGTTGGTCTGCTGCGAGATGCTGGTGATCACTTCCAGAATCTGCCCGATGTTCACCGTGTTGCTGTTGAGGGTTTCGATGTTGCCGCAGGAGTCGCTGATTTTTGCCGACAGCTGCTGCATGGCGTGGATGGTTTTATCCACAACCTGCTGACCATCGACCGCCAGGCTGCGCGCATCGCTGGAGTGTTGCGAGGCGAGGGCGGCGTTCTGGGCGATTTCTTGGGCGGCGGCGCCGAGCTGGTTGATCGCCGCAGCCACGCTGTTGGTGCGGGTTGCTTGCTGGTCGGAGTTGTACATCGACGAGTTCGACGCCGCGACCACGCGCAGGGCGACTTCGTTGACCTGCCCGGTGGCCGAGGACACCTCACGGATCGAGGTGTGAATACGCTCGACAAAGCGGTTGAACGACAGGCCCAGTGCGCCGAACTCATCGTGGCCGTGGATCACCAGACGTTTGGTCAGGTCGCCTTCACCTTCAGCGATGTCATGCATGGCGCGGCCCATGGTCAGCAGCGGTTGCATCAGCACGCGGATCAGCATGCCGAGCAGGGCGATGATGATCACCACGGCGATCACCATGGCGATCAGCGCCGAGGTGCGGAATTCGCTGAGCATCGAGAACGCGGTGTCTTTGTCCAGCACCAGCGCCACGTACCAGTCGGCCGATGGCACGCCGTTAACGCGGGTGAACGAGATCAGTTGAGTCTTGCCGTCGAATTCGACTTCTTTCAGGCCCGGGCTGACTTTCGGTGCGCCGTTTGGATAAGCCTCGGCGAGGGTTTTCAGAACCAGTTTGCTGTCCGGGTGAATCAGAATCTTGCCATCGGCGCTGACGATGAACGCATGGCCGTGGCCACCAAAGTTGAGCGAGTTGATGATCGCGCTGACGCTGGTCAGGTCGATGTCCGCGCCGGCCACACCGATCATCTGACCCTGACGCTGCACCGGGGTGGCGACGGTGATCACCAGTTTGCCCGACGAGGCGGCGATGTAGGGTTCGGTGACGATGGTCTGTTGGGCGCTGTTGGCTGCCTTGTACCAGCCTCGGGCGCGCGGGTCGTAGTCCGGCGCGCGATTGCCGGCGGGTACCGAGAACATCACACCGTCAGCGCCGCCGAAGTAGCTGAGCTGGAAATTGCCGGTGTAGGCGGGCAGGTCGATGATGCGCTTGAGGCTGGCCGGGGCGCTGCCGTCGGCGGCGACCTGCTGCGACAGCGATTGCAGCAACTGGATGCGGCTTTCCAGCCAGGTCTGGATGTTGCTGGTGGTCAGGCTGCCCAGTTCCTGCATCGAGGCTTCGGTGCTGCTGCTCAGGGCTTCGCGTTGTCGATAGTCGTTGAACAAAATGAAACAGGCGAACGCAACGGCCACCACGAGGGCGGCAGCCAACAAGATCTTGTGGCTGAATTTCATGTTTCTGGTCATCGAATGAACTACCGCGAAGGGGCTGGTCGAGAAAGGGCGGCAATTTGCCACACTCGGGGGCTTTGCGCTGCTCTTATTTCGACCGCCGCGCGCCAAAGATTAGGCGTCTTTGATGAAATGCGACGAAATGCTCAATAGCCGCACAAAGTGTCTGATTTACCGGTAAATGCCAGACGAGCGGAGCGATAAATAGCCCTTTCTGAAGGGAACCAGATGAGGGTTTTCTCTTCTAAGCTTCTGGTTGGCACCATGCCATCCCCCTTCCGCTCCAGGAGTTACTTCATGTCGCTGCGATCTATCGCCCTTCTGACTTTTTGCGTGCTGTTGGCCGCGTGCAGCAAGGTCAATCAGGAAAACTATTCCAAGCTTTCGGCCGGCATGGCCAAGGCCGAGGTTGAGACGCTGCTCGGCAAACCCACCGACTGTTCGGGCGCGCTCGGCATGTCCAGTTGCACCTGGGGCGATAAAAACAGCTTTATCAGCGTGCAGTACGCCGGTGACAAAGTGCTGATGTTTTCCGGCCAAGGCCTGAAGTAAACCGGGGCTATGCGCCCACGGGAGAAAAATAATGAAGCGGTTATTGTTCGTCCTTTTTGCCGGCCTGGTACTGGCCGGCTGCGCCACCCACGGTGAAGATCCGCTGGCGCCCAAGACGGCTCACAGTGTCAATCTCAAGCGTTATCAGGGCACCTGGTATGAACTGGCGCGCCTGCCGATGTACTTCCAGCGCAACTGCGCGCAGTCCGAAGCCCACTACTCGCTCAGACCCGACGGCAATGTCGATGTGCTCAATCGCTGCCTGACCTCCGACTGGCAGTGGGAAGAAGCCAAAGGCAAGGCTTATCCACAGGTGCCGGGCAAGACCGACAAGTTGTGGGTCGAGTTCGATACCTGGTTCTCGCGCTTGATTCCGGGTGTGGCGAAAGGCGAATACTGGGTGTTGTACGTCAGCGACGACTACAAGACCGCCATCGTCGGCGACCCGAGTCGCAAGTACATGTGGTTGCTGTCGCGCACGCCAACGGTCAATGGCGTGGTGCGCGAGGAGTTGCTGAGCAAGGCGCGTCAGCAGGGTTACGACACTACGCGACTGATCTGGCGGGCGTCGGATCGGCAGATGGCCAAGACTTCGAACTAAAGGTCACCACAAATCAAATGTGGGAGCGAGCCTGCTCGCGAAGAGGGCGTGTCAGTTAACAAAAATGTTACTGATACACCGCTTTCGCGAGCAGGCTCGCTCCCACATTTTTGTTTTGTGTCAGCCTAAAAGTTCGCGCAGAACCTGGGTGAAGGCGCGTGCGCTTTCCTCTTCGCCCGCGTGCCGCCCATCGCGCACCACCCACTGACCATTGACCAGCACATCGCGCACCTGGCGATCGCCGCCAGCGAACAGCCAGCGATTCAAGATCCCGTCGCCGCTGGCCGTGGCCAGATACGGATCATTGCCATCGAGCACGATCCAGTCGGCACGCTTGCCGACTTCCAGCGCACCAATCGGCTGCCCCAGCGCCTGGGCGCCGCCGTCCAGCGCCGCGTCATACAACGTGCGCCCGACCATCGGTTGATCCGCGCCATACAAACGGTTACGCCGCTGATCACGCAGACGCTGGCCGTATTCCAGCCAACGCAATTCCTCGACCACGCTGAGCGACACATGGCTGTCGGAACCGATGCCCATGCGCCCACCCTGAGCGAGGAAATCCACCGCCGGGAAAATCCCGTCGCCCAGATTCGCTTCGGTGGTCAGGCACAGGCCGGCGATGGCGCGACTTTTGGCAATCAGCGTGACTTCTTCCGGGTTGGCGTGGGTCGCGTGAACCAGGCACCAGCGCTGATCGACCTCGGTGTTTTCGTAGAGCCATTGCAGCGGACGGCGACCGCTCCAGCTCAGGCAGTCATCGACTTCCTTCTGCTGTTCGGCGATGTGAATGTGCACCGGGCACTGCTTGTCGCTGGCGGCCAGCACTTCGCTGATCTGCTGCGGGGTAACCGCGCGCAACGAGTGGAAGCACAGACCCAGCGATTGCGCTTTTTGCTGAGCCAGCAGCGGTTGCAGGCGCGATTGCAGCTTCAGGTAGTTTTCGGTGCTGTTGATAAAGCGGCGCTGCCCATCATTGGGCGTCTGGCCGCCGAATCCGGAATGGCTGTACAGCACCGGCAACAGAGTCAGACCGATACCGCTTTCGCTCGCTGCCTGACTGATGCGCAGTGCCAACTCGGCCGGATCGGCATACGGCTGACCGTTGTTGTCGTGGTGCACATAGTGGAATTCAGCAACTGAGGTGTAACCGGCCTTGAGCATTTCGATGTACAGCTGACGGGCGATCACGCCGAGCTGCTCCGGGCTGATTTTTCCGACGAGGCGATACATCAGGTCACGCCAGGTCCAGAAACTGTCGTTGGGATTACCGGCTACTTCGGCCAGCCCGGCCATCGCGCGCTGGAAGGCGTGGGAGTGCAGATTGGGCATGCCCGGCAGCAGCGGACCGCTCAGCCGTTCGGCGCCGTCTGCGGTGGAATCGGCCAGGATTTGGGTCAACACGCCATCGGCATTGACCTCAAGACGTACATTATTGGCCCATCCGTTAGGCAGCAGCGCGCGTTCGGCAAAGAAAGCGGACATGGTTCAGCACCCCATCGTGTGTTATTTGTATATACATATACAGACGTTTGCCTGCCCGGTAAACTCCGGCAAGCTAGCAACCTTCATCCAATGAACAGGGATCAACCGTGCCGACTCCGCCTCCAGTCTCCCCGTTGGCCGCGAACATGGGCGACAGTCCGGCGCCCTTGTACGCCCGCGTCAAACAGATGATCACCCAGCAGATCGACAGCGGTAACTGGCCACCGCATTACCGCGTACCGTCGGAAAGCGAACTGGTCAGCCAGCTCGGTTTCAGCCGCATGACCATCAACCGCGCGCTGCGCGAAATGACCGCCGACGGCCTGTTGGTGCGCATGCAAGGTGTCGGTACGTTTGTCGCTGAACCGAAGAGCCAGTCCGCGTTGTTCGAAGTGCACAACATCGCTGATGAAATTGCCTCCCGTGGCCATCGCCACACCTGTCAGGTGATCACCCTCGAAGAAGAGGCCGCCGGCTCCGAGCGCGCGCTGGCACTGGACATGCGCGAAGGGCAGAAGGTGTTCCACTCGCTGATCGTGCATTACGAAAACGACATTCCTGTGCAAATCGAAGACCGCTTCGTCAACGCGCTGGTCGCCCCGGAATACCTCAAGCAGGACTTCACCTTGCAGACGCCTTACGCCTATCTCAATCAGGTCGCGCCACTGACCGAAGGCGAGCACGTCGTCGAGGCGATCCTCGCCGAGCCGTCCGAGTGCAAGTTGCTGCAGATCGAAAAAGGCGAGCCTTGCCTGCTGATCCGTCGCCGCACGTGGTCGGGGCGTCAGCCGGTGACCGCCGCGCGTTTGATTCACCCAGGTTCCCGTCATCGTCTGGAAGGACGCTTTCATAAATGAGTCAGGTAAAGGTTTTACGCGCTGAAGGCTACCCGCGCATGCCGTGGAAAAACGGCGGCGGCAGCACCGAAGAGATTACCCGTGATGCGGGTGCCGGCCTCGATGGTTTCGGCTGGCGCCTGTCGATTGCCGACATCGCCGAGTCCGGTGGTTTCTCGACCTTTGCCGGTTACCAGCGGGTGATCACGGTATTGCAGGGCGATGGCATGACCCTGTGCGTTGATGGCGATGACACGCATCCACTGTTACCGCTGGACCCGTTTGCGTTCAGCGGCGAAAGCCAGGTGTCCTGCACCTTGCTCGGCGGCGCGATCCGCGACTTCAACCTGATCTACGCGCCGCAGCGGTACAGCGCGCGGTTGCAGTGGCTGGATGGCGAGCAGCGGTTTTTCAGCTCGGCGGGGACGGTGCTGGTGTTCAGTGTCAGTGAGTCTCTGCAAGTGCAGGTCGGGGACAGCACTGCGCAACTGGGCCGACATGATTGCCTGCAGCTGGACGGTAACACCGGTCTGGTTGAAGTTGCGGTGAATGCAGCGTGCTGCGTGATCGAGCTGACTGCGCGCTGATCCAACTCTGGTAACACTCCTGTGGTGAGGGGATTTATCCCCGATGGCGGCGCAGCAGACCTTTTGGGACCGCTACGCGCTCCATCGGGGATAAATTCCCTCACCACAATTGCATTTCAATTCCTGTTTCCCTCGGCGCACCAACTTGTTACCGAACGCCCCAGCGTGGCGCAAAACCACGGGTTCGTAACGATCCGCCGAATCCTCAATTCCTCCCCGCAAAAAATTTCATTCACGCCGCAACCCTTGTCTCAGGCGCTCTGCAGCCTAGTCCGCGATTTTTCTTGAACGCCTCTCCAGCAAGTTGGCCGCTTGATTGCATATGCTTGTATGTACAAGTAAAGACGTATGCGTATAAGTCCGCAGCGTCCACTGATTCGCTTGTCGCGCATTGAGGCGCACAGGCTGCTTGCCCACTGCCAGGGTTGGTTTGAATTGATCGCTGAGGAGTCTTTTTCGTGACTGACAATAAGCCTACAACTGCCGTTTATACAAAGAGACGTGACGTCGAAATCCGTGCATCGCGCGGCAACAAGCTGACCGCCAAGAGCTGGCTGACCGAAGCGCCGCTGCGCATGCTGATGAACAACCTCGACCCGGAAGTGGCCGAGAACCCGAAAGAGCTGGTGGTTTACGGTGGTATCGGTCGCGCCGCGCGTAACTGGGAGTGCTACGACAAGATCGTCGAGAGCCTGACCAATCTCAATGACGACGAAACCTTGCTGGTGCAGTCGGGCAAACCGGTCGGCGTGTTCAAGACCCACAGCAACGCCCCGCGCGTATTGATCGCCAACTCCAACCTGGTGCCGCACTGGGCGAGCTGGGAACACTTCAACGAACTCGACGCCAAGGGCCTGGCCATGTACGGCCAGATGACCGCCGGCAGCTGGATCTACATCGGCAGCCAGGGCATTGTTCAGGGCACCTACGAAACCTTCGTCGAAGCCGGTCGTCAGCACTACAACGACAACCTCAAAGGCAAGTGGGTGCTGACCGCAGGCCTCGGCGGCATGGGCGGCGCTCAGCCACTGGCGGCCACCCTGGCTGGTGCCTGCTCGCTGAACATCGAATGCCAGCAGGTGAGCATCGATTTCCGCTTGAAAAGCCGCTACGTCGACGAGCAGGCCAAAGATCTCGATGACGCCCTGGCGCGCATCGCCAAATACACCGCCGAAGGCAAAGCGATTTCCATCGCGCTGCTGGGCAACGCGGCAGAAATTCTGCCAGAACTGGTCAAGCGCGGCGTGCGCCCGGACATGGTCACCGACCAGACCAGCGCCCACGACCCACTCAACGGTTACCTGCCGGCTGGCTGGACCTGGGACGAATACCGCGCCCGCGCCAAGACCGAGCCGGCCGCTGTGATCAAAGCCGCCAAGCAGTCGATGGCTGTCCACGTCAAAGCGATGCTGGACTTCCAGAAGCAAGGCATTCCGACCTTCGACTACGGCAACAACATCCGTCAGATGGCGCAGGAAGAAGGCGTGGAAAACGCGTTCGACTTCCCGGGCTTCGTCCCTGCCTACATCCGCCCACTGTTCTGCCGTGGCATCGGCCCGTTCCGCTGGGCGGCGCTGTCGGGTGATCCGCAGGACATCTACAAAACCGACGCCAAAGTCAAAGAACTGATCCCGGACGACGCGCACCTGCACAACTGGCTGGACATGGCCCGCGAGCGCATCAGCTTTCAGGGTCTGCCGGCACGTATCTGCTGGGTCGGTCTGGGCCTGCGCGCCAAGCTCGGTCTGGCGTTCAACGAAATGGTGCGCAGCGGTGAGCTGTCAGCACCTATCGTGATCGGTCGCGACCACCTCGACTCCGGCTCCGTTGCTAGCCCGAACCGCGAAACCGAATCGATGCAGGACGGTTCCGACGCCGTGTCCGACTGGCCACTGCTCAACGCCCTGCTGAACACCGCGAGCGGCGCGACCTGGGTTTCCCTGCACCACGGCGGCGGCGTGGGCATGGGCTTCTCCCAGCACTCGGGCATGGTGATTGTCTGCGACGGTACTGACGAAGCGGCCGAGCGTATTGCGCGCGTGCTGCACAACGACCCGGCCACTGGCGTCATGCGTCACGCCGATGCCGGTTACCAGATCGCTATCGACTGCGCCAAGGAGCAGGGGCTGAACCTGCCGATGATTACCGGTAAATAAACGCACAACCTTGTGGGAGCGAGCCTGCTCGCGAATGCGGTCTGTCAGCCACCACACATGTTGAATGTGCTGACGCCTTCGCGAGCAGGCTCGCTCCCACACTAGTGCGCAAGACGCTCAGTGAACTCGAATAACAATCCACAGAGGTTGAATCATGGCTGTAACCCCCGATCGTGCAGGCAACAAACCGTTGATCGAAAGGCGTTCGATCGACTACATCCCGGAAGCGGAAAGACACGGTCGTCTGTTGAGCCAGTTCACCCTGTGGATGGGTGCGAATCTGCAAATCACCGCGATTGTCACCGGGGCGCTGGCCGTGGTGCTGGGCGGTGATGTGTTCTGGTCGTTGATCGGTCTGTTGATCGGTCAACTGCTGGGCGGCGGGGTGATGGCGCTGCATGCGGCGCAAGGGCCGAAACTGGGCCTGCCGCAGATGATTTCCAGCCGCGTGCAATTCGGCGTCTACGGCGCGGCGATCCCGATCGTGCTGGTGTGCCTGATGTACCTGGGCTTCACCGCCACCGGTACGGTGCTTTCCGGCCAGGCGCTGGGCCAGTTGTTTGGCGTCAGCGACACCGTCGGCATCCTGCTGTTCGCCAGTGTCATCGTAGTGGTCACGGTGCTCGGTTATCGGGTGATCCACTGGATCGGCCGGGTTGCCAGTGTCATCGGCGTGATTGCCTTCGTGTATCTGTTCAGCCGTCTGCTGAGCCAGGTGGACGTGGGCGCGCTGTTGCAGATCCGTCACTTCAGTTGGAGCAGCTTCCTGCTGGCGGTGTCGCTCGCGGCGTCCTGGCAGATCGCGTTCGGCCCTTATGTGGCTGACTATTCGCGTTACCTGCCGAGCAAGGTTTCCTCGGTGAAAACCTTCTTTGCCGCTGGCGCCGGTTCGGTCATCGGCGCGCAGGTGGCGATGGTCCTCGGCGTGTTCGCGGCGGCTTCGGCCAACGGCCAGTTTGCCGGTCACGAAGTGGCCTACATCGTCGGACTGGGCGGCACTGGTGCCACGGCGGCGCTGCTGTACTTCAGCATCGCGTTCGGCAAGGTGACCATCTCGACGCTGAACTCCTACGGCAGCTTCATGTGCATCGCCACCATCATCAGTGGTTTCAAAGGGCACCTGACCGTTACGCGTATGCAGCGTCTGGTGTTCGTGCTGGTGATCGTCGGCGCGGCGACCCTGATCGCCTTGCTCGGTCAGCACTCGTTCCTCGGTGCGTTCAAGTCGTTCATCCTGTTCCTGCTGGCGTTCTTCACGCCATGGAGCGCGATCAACCTGGTCGACTACTACTGCATCACCCGCGAGCGCTATGACGTGCCGGCGCTGGCCGATCCGAACGGTCGCTACGGCCGCTGGAATCTGCTCGGGATCAGCGTCTATGTGTTCGGCGTGCTGGTGCAGCTGCCGTTCATCTCCACCAAGTTCTACACCGGCCCGCTGGTGGCTGCCCTCGGTGATGTGGATGTCTCCTGGATCATCGGTCTGGTGCTGCCTGCTGCCCTCTATTACGTGTGCGCAAAAAAATGGCACGGCTCGGTGCCTGATCAACTGATTCTGCCGGTCGAGCAGAACAGCGTTGTACCACCTGAAAAAAGTGGGGCCGGGCGCGCTGCGGCGCAGGCCTGATTGGACGTGGACAGGGCTGGATGCCTCTTGACTGCCGTAAGCCAATTCATGATTAGGAGCGTCGCAACAATGAAATCGAACAAGACCCTGCTCACCACACTGTTGTCCATGGGCCTGCTGGCCAGTGCCGGTGCCACTCAGGCAGCCGGTTGGTGCGAGTCCGGTAAACCGGTGAAATTCGCCGGTCTGAACTGGGAAAGCGGCATGCTGCTGACCGACGTCCTGCAAGTGGTGCTGGAGAAAGGTTACGACTGCAAGACCGACAGCCTGCCGGGCAACTCCATCACCATGGAGAACGCCCTGAGCAGCAACGACATTCAAGTGTTCGCCGAAGAATGGGTCGGCCGCAGCGAAGTCTGGAACAAAGCCGAGAAGGCCGGCAAGGTCGTCGGTGTCGGCGCCCCGATCGTCGGCGCTATCGAAGGCTGGTACGTGCCGCGCTACGTGATCGAAGGCGACGCCAAACGCAAGATCGAGGCAAAAGCCCCGGAGCTGAAAAACATCGCCGACCTGGGCAAGTACGCGGCTGTTTTCAAAGACGCCGAAGAGCCGTCCAAGGGCCGTTTCTATAACTGCCCGGCGGGCTGGACCTGCGAGCTGGACAACAGCGAAATGCTCAAAAGCTATGGTCTGGAAAACAGCTACACCAACTTCCGCCCGGGCACCGGACCTGCGCTGGATGCGGCGGTGCTGTCGAGCTACAAGCGTGGCGAGCCGATCCTGTTCTATTACTGGTCGCCAACCCCGCTGATGGGCCAGATCGACGCGGTCAAACTCGAAGAAAAGCCGGGCGTCGACAAAAGCGTGAGCATCAAGGTGGGCCTGTCGAAAACCTTCCACGAGCAGGCACCGGAACTGGTGGCCGTGCTGGAAAAGGTCAACCTGCCGATCGACCTGCTGAACCAGAACCTGGGACGTATGGCGAAGGAACGTATCGAGTCGCCAAAACTGGCGAAAATCTTCCTCAAGGAACATCCTGAGGTCTGGCACGCGTGGGTCAGTGACGACGCAGCCAAGAAAATCGACGCGGCGCTGTAGGTCGATACCTCCCGGTCAACCGTGAGGCTGGCCGGGAGATATGCCGTAAATCGCTTGATTGAGATTTCTGATTGAGAGCCGCTTATGTTTCCCGAAAGCTTTACCTTTTCCATCGCCGACTGGGTCAACGGTTGGGTCGATTCGCTGGTCACCAACTACGGTGATGTGTTCCGCCACATCTCGGACACCCTGCTGTGGGCCATCGTCAACCTCGAAGGCCTGCTGCGTGCGGCGCCGTGGTGGTTGATGCTGGCGATCGTCGGTGTGGTCGCCTGGCACGCCACGCGCAAAGTGCTGACCACCGCCGTCATCGTCGGTCTGCTGTTCCTCGTCGGTGCTGTCGGCCTGTGGGACAAACTCATGCAGACCCTGGCGCTGATGATGGTCGCGACGATCATTTCGGTGCTGATCGGCATTCCGCTGGGGATTCTCTCGGCGCGCAGCAACCGCCTGCGTTCGGTGCTGATGCCGCTGCTCGACATCATGCAGACCATGCCCAGCTTCGTGTACCTGATTCCGGTGCTGATGCTGTTCGGCCTGGGCAAGGTCCCGGCGATTTTCGCCACGGTGATCTACGCCGCGCCGCCGCTGATTCGCCTGACCGATCTGGGCATCCGCCAGGTCGACGGTGAAGTGATGGAAGCGATCAACGCTTTCGGTGCCAACCGCTGGCAGCAACTGTTCGGCGTGCAATTGCCGCTGGCCCTGCCAAGCATCATGGCCGGGATCAACCAGACCACCATGATGGCCCTGTCGATGGTGGTGATCGCCTCGATGATCGGCGCCCGTGGTCTGGGTGAAGACGTGTTGGTGGGGATTCAGACCCTCAACGTCGGACGCGGCCTCGAAGCCGGTCTGGCGATCGTGATTCTCGCAGTGGTCATCGACCGCATTACTCAGGCGTACGGTCGGCCACGGCATGAGGTGAGCAAATGAACAACGCAACCGTGAGCAAGATCGAAGTCAAAAACGTCTTCAAGATTTTCGGCAACCGCGCCAAGGACGCATTGGCGATGGTCGGCCAGGGCAAGACCAAGGATCAGGTGCTGAACGAAACCGGTTGCGTGGTGGGGGTCAACGACCTGTCGCTGAGCATCGGCACTGGCGAGATCTTCGTGATCATGGGCCTGTCCGGCTCCGGCAAATCGACCCTGGTGCGCCACTTCAACCGCCTGATCGACCCCACCAGCGGCGCGATCCTGGTCGACGGCGTGGACATCCTGCAATACGACATGGAAGCGCTGCGCGAATTTCGCCGGCACAAGATCAGCATGGTGTTCCAGAGCTTCGGCCTGCTGCCGCACAAGACCGTGATCGAGAACGTCGCCTATGGCCTGAAAGTGCGCGGCGAGAGCAAGCAACTGTGCGCCGAACGCGCGTTGCACTGGATCAACACCGTGGGCCTCAAAGGCTACGAAAACAAATATCCGCACCAACTTTCTGGTGGCATGCGCCAGCGCGTGGGCCTGGCCCGGGCACTGGCGGCCGACACTGACATCATCCTGATGGACGAAGCGTTCAGTGCGCTGGATCCGCTGATCCGCGCCGAGATGCAGGACCAGTTGCTGGAGCTGCAAAAGACTCTGCACAAGACCATCGTCTTCATCACCCACGACCTCGATGAGGCCGTGCGCATTGGCAATCGCATTGCGATTCTCAAGGACGGCAAGCTGATTCAGGTCGGCACGCCAAGAGAGATCCTGCATTCGCCGGCAGACGAGTATGTTGACCGGTTCGTGCAGCGGCGGGCGGCGGTGGTTTAGGTAGATTTGTGTTGGCTGGGCTGGCCTCTTCGCGAGCAGGCTCGCTCCCACAGGGGGTACGCATTCCAAATGTGGGAGCGAGCCTGCTCGCGAAGGCGTCGGGAAAGCTGCATCAATGTTCGGATGAGGTTAAAGATGTCCCAGGCTGAAAAAATCATCATCACCGGCAGCCCCCTGCGTTGGCAGGACGTGGTCGCCGTCGCCCGTCACGGCGCGCAACTGGAGTTATCGAGCGAGACCTGGGCGCGCATCGAAAACGCTCAGGGCATCGTTCAGCGCATCGTCGCAAGCGGCGAGCGTGCCTATGGCGTCAACACCGGTCTGGGTGGTCTGTCCAACGTGTCGCTGAAGGACGAACAACTCAGCCAGCTCTCGCGCAACACCTTGCTCAGTCACGCCTGCGGCGTCGGCCCGGTACTGCCCGATGAGCAAACCCGGTCGATCATCTGCGCTGCGATTCACAACTTCAGCCACGGCAAATCCGGCATTCATCGCCGGGTGGTCGAAGCGCTGCTGGCGCTGCTCAATCGCGGCATCACCCCGCAGGTTCCGTCGCAAGGTTCGGTGGGTTACCTGACGCACATGGCGCACATCGGCATCGCGCTGCTGGGCGTGGGCAATGTCAGCTATCGCGGGCAGATTACTTCGGCGCAACAGGCGCTGGCCGAAGAAGGCCTGCAACCGGTGCAGCTCGGGGCGAAGGACGGTTTATGTCTGGTCAACGGTACGCCGTGCATGACCGGCCTCAGCTGCCTGGCGATTGCCGACGCGACGCGTCTGGTGCAATGGGCCGATGTGATCGGCGCCATGAGTTTCGAAGCGCAGCGCGGGCAGATCGCCGCGTTCGATGCCGAGATCATCGCGCTCAAGCCGCACCCCGGCATGCAGCAGGTCGGTAGCAACCTGCGCGCCTTGCTCGATGGTAGTGAAGTGATCGCGACCAGTAAAGGCATTCGTACTCAGGATGCGCTGAGCATCCGTTCGATCCCGCAGGTGCACGGTGCGGCGCGTGATCAACTGGAACACGCGATCAAACAAGTCGAAGCCGAACTCAACGGCTGCACCGACAACCCGTTGCTGCTGGGCACGCCGGACAACTTCCGGGTGATGTCGCAGGCCAACCCGCACGGTCAGTCGGTGGCGATGGCGGCGGATCTGCTGGCGATTGCCATGGCTGAAATCGGCTCGATTGCCGAGCGCCGCCTCGATCGGCTGGTCAACCCGCACGTCAGCGGTCTGCCGGCGTTTCTGGTGGCCAATCCGGGGGTGAACTCCGGAATGATGATCGTGCAATACGTCGCCGCTTCGCTATGTGCCGAGAACCGCCAATTGGCGCAGCCGGCGGTGCTCGACAACTACGTCACCTCGGGCCTGCAGGAAGACCACCTGAGCATGGGCACCAGCGCTGCACTGAAGCTGCACCGCGCCCTGGAAAACTGCACGCAGATCCTCGCCATCGAGTACCTGCTGGCGGCACAGGCCTTTGAATTCCTCAAGGAGCAGCGCTTTGGCGCGGGCACTGATCGGGCGTGGCGTCTGTTGCGTGAAACCGTCCCGGCCTACGATCAGGATCGCTGGCTGGCGCCGGATATCGCCACCGCCGCCAGCGTGCTGAAAAACCCGAATGCGCTGCACAACGTATTACCGAATCTGCACTGACAACTACCCATACCAGCGTGCCAAGGCGCGGATCGTCCACAAGACGAGAAACGACGGATAACGGAATGCTCCGGAGCGACTGGTAGTTAATAACAATGTTCAAAAGGAGCATTTTAATGACTGCGCTGAACCTGATTCCCGGCCAACTGAGCCTGGCCCAACTGCGTGATGTCTATCAGCAACCGGTCAAGCTGACCCTCGACCACAGTGCTGCGGCGCAGATCGAGGCCAGCGTCGCCTGCGTCGAGCAGATCCTCGCCGAGAACCGCACCGCCTACGGCATCAACACCGGCTTCGGCCTGCTGGCGTCGACCCGCATCGCCAGCGAAGACCTGGAAAACCTGCAGCGTTCGCTGGTGTTGTCGCACGCCGCCGGTGTCGGCCAGCCGATCAGCGATGAGCTGGTGCGCTTGATCATGGTGCTCAAGGTCAACAGCCTCAGCCGTGGTTTTTCCGGCATCCGCCGCGTGGTGATCGACGCGCTGATCGCGCTGATCAACGCCGAGGTTTATCCGCATATTCCGCTCAAGGGTTCGGTGGGTGCATCCGGTGACCTCGCGCCATTGGCGCACATGTCGCTGGTGCTGCTGGGCGAAGGCAAGGCGCGCTACAAGGGCGAGTGGATGGAAGCCACCGAAGCGCTGAAAGTCGCCGGTCTGACCCCGCTGACCCTGGCGGCGAAAGAAGGTCTGGCGCTGCTCAACGGTACTCAGGTGTCCACTGCATTTGCCCTGCGCGGTCTGTTTGAAGGTGAAGACCTGTTTGCCGGTGCGCTGGCAATCGGCGGTCTGACGGTTGAGGCGGTGCTCGGTTCGCGCTCGCCGTTCGACGCACGTATTCACGCCGCTCGTGGCCAGAAAGGCCAGATCGATGCTGCAGTCGCATATCGCGATCTGCTCGGCGAGCGCAGCGAAGTGTCCGATTCGCACCAGAACTGCGAGAAGGTTCAGGACCCGTACTCCTTGCGTTGCCAGCCACAAGTCATGGGCGCCTGCCTGACCCAGTTCCGTCAGGCCGCCGATGTGCTGGTGGTCGAAGCCAACGCGGTGTCCGACAACCCGTTGGTGTTCGCCGCTGAAGGCGATGTGATTTCCGGTGGCAACTTCCACGCCGAGCCGGTGGCCATGGCCGCCGACAACATGGCCTTGGCCATCGCTGAAATCGGCTCGCTGAGCGAACGCCGTATCTCGCTGATGATGGACAAGCACATGTCGCAACTGCCGCCGTTCCTGGTGGCCAATGGCGGGGTCAACTCCGGCTTCATGATCGCTCAGGTGACCGCCGCAGCACTGGCCAGCGAGAACAAGGCGCTGTCCCATCCGCATTCGGTCGACAGCCTGCCGACCTCGGCCAACCAGGAAGACCACGTGTCGATGGCTCCGGCCGCCGGCAAGCGCCTGTGGGAAATGGCCGAGAACACCCGCGGGATTCTCGCGGTGGAATGGCTGGCGGCGGTGCAGGGGCTGGATCTGCGTAACGGTCTGAAGACTTCGGCCAAGCTGGAGCAGGCGCGGGCGATTCTGCGCAAGGAAGTGCCGTTCTATGAGAAGGACCGCTTCTTTGCGCCGGACATCAATGCGGCGACTGAGCTGTTGGCTTCGCGCTGCCTGACTGAGCTGGTTCCGGCGAAATTGCTGCCTAGCCTGTAATGGCCTCTTCGCGAGCAGGCTCGCTCCCACAGGAGAATGCATTTCAACTGCGGGAGCGAGCCTGCTCGCGAAATCGATTTTGAATACTGTGGAGACTAAGGGATGAAAACCCTCTGGCAACACTGCCACGTCGCAACCATGGCGCAGGGCGTGTACTCGATCATCGAGGATGCGGCCATCGTGACGTCCGGTGCGCACATCGAGTGGATCGGTCCGCGCAATCTGCTGCCGTCCGGCGAATACCCGGCGGTCAACGATCTGCAAGGCGCGTGGGTGACCCCAGGCCTGATCGACTGCCACACCCACACGGTGTTCGGCGGCAACCGCAGCGGCGAATTCGAACAGCGTCTGCAAGGCGTCAGCTATGCCGAGATCGCGGCGCAGGGCGGCGGTATCGCCAGCACCGTGCGCGCCACCCGTGAAGCAACTGAAGACCAGCTGTTCGCCAGCGCTGCCAAGCGCCTGAAAAGCCTGATGCGCGACGGCGTGACCACGGTCGAGATAAAGTCCGGCTACGGTCTGGACCTGGCCAGCGAACGCAAGATCCTGCGGGTGATTCGTCGGCTCGCCGCTGAACTGCCGATCAGCGTGCGCAGTACCTGTCTGGCCGCCCACGCGCTGCCGCCGGAGTACAAGGATCGCGCTGACGACTACATCGAGCACATCTGCGCCGAGATGCTCCCGGCATTGGCCGCCGAAGGGCTGGTCGACGCCGTGGATGCGTTCTGCGAATACCTGGCGTTCTCGCCGGAGCAGGTCGAGCGGGTGTTCATCACCGCACAGAAACTCGGCCTGCCGGTGAAGCTGCATGCCGAGCAATTGTCATCGCTGCACGGCTCCAGTCTGGCGGCGCGGTATCACGCGTTGTCTGCCGACCATCTGGAGTTCATGGACGAAGACGACGCCATCGCCATGGCCAAATCCGACACCGTCGCCGTGCTGCTGCCGGGGGCGTTCTACTTCCTGCGCGAAACCCAGCTGCCGCCAATGGACGCCTTGCGCAAGCACAAGGTCAAGATCGCCATCGCCAGCGACCTCAACCCCGGTACCTCGCCGGCGCTGTCGTTGCGCCTGATGCTGAACATGGCCTGCACCTGCTTCCGCATGACTCCGGAAGAAGCCCTGGCCGGCGCGACCATCCATGCCGCACAAGCGCTGGGCATGGCTGATTCCCATGGTTCGCTGGAAGTCGGCAAGGTCGCGGATTTCGTCGCCTGGCACATTGATCGTCCGGCGGATCTGGCCTATTGGCTCGGTGGTGATCTGGACAAACGCGTCGTGCGTCACGGCGTCGAATCAAGGCTGTAGGAGAGCGGTTGTGGATAAGGTTCTGAGTTTCAAACAAGGTCGCGTACCGCTGCTGATCAGCATGCCGCATGCCGGCGTGCGCCTGACGCCAGCGGTCGAAGCCGGGCTGATCGCGGACGCGAAAAGCCTGCCGGACACCGACTGGCACATTCCGCAGCTCTATGACTTTGCCGAGGAACTGGGCGCCAGCATGTTGGCCGCCGAATACTCGCGGTTCGTCATCGACCTTAACCGTCCGTCCGATGACAAACCGTTGTATGCCGGCGCCACCACCGGGCTGTACCCGGCGACGCTGTTCGATGGCATTCCATTGTTCCGCGAAGGGCACGAGCCCTCGAAAGCAGAGCGCGCGACCTACCTGGAACAGGTCTGGACGCCGTATCACCGCACTCTGCAAGAGGAGCTGGCGCGGCTGAAGGCCGAGTTCGGCTATGCGCTGCTGTTCGACGCGCATTCGATCCGTTCGATCATCCCGCACCTGTTCGACGGCAAACTGCCGGATTTCAACCTTGGCACCTTCAACGGCGCCAGTTGCGATCCACAATTGGCGACGCAACTGGAAGCCATCTGCGCCCGTCACGATCATTACAGCCACGTGCTCAACGGACGCTTCAAGGGCGGCCACATCACCCGCCATTACGGCAACCCGGCCGAGAACATCCACGCCGTGCAACTGGAGTTGTGCCAGAGCACCTACATGGAAGAGTTCGTACCGTTCCGCTACCGCGCCGACCTGGCGGAGCCGACGCGAGTGGTGCTCAAGGAGTTGCTGCAGGGCCTGCTGGCCTGGGCAAAGTCGCACTACACCGTATAACCCCTGTGGGAACGAGCCTGCTCGCGAAGGCGTCCGTTCAGCCAGCATCTACGTTGAATGGCACACCGCATTCGCGAGCAGGCTCGCTCCCACAGGATGGTGGATAGCCTGCGAAGTTTACGGCTGACAAACGCTGACTGCTCTGGAGCATGCTCATTGACGTAAATCGGGTTTATGATGCCGAACGGCAGAATAATAGAAGTCCCCCCAGGGATGACCTCGACCCCTTACGGAGCACGCAATGCAGACATTGTTTCCGCAGATCAAACCCCACGCCCGGCACGATCTGGCTGTCGATGACACCCACACGCTGTATGTCGACGAAAGCGGCTCGCCGGAAGGCTTGCCGGTGGTGTTCATCCACGGCGGCCCGGGTGCCGGTTGCGACGCGCAGAGCCGTCGCTATTTCGATCCGAACCTGTATCGCATTGTCACCTTCGACCAGCGCGGCTGCGGACGCTCCACCCCGCACGCCAGCCTGGAAAACAACACCACCTGGGATCTGGTCGCTGACCTTGAGCGTATCCGCAAGCACTTGGGCATTGATAAATGGGTGCTGTTCGGCGGTTCGTGGGGTTCGACCCTGGCGCTGGCCTACGCGCAAACCCACCCGGAGCGCGTACACGGTCTGATCCTGCGTGGGATCTTTCTCTGCCGTCCGCAGGAAATCGAGTGGTTCTATCAGGCCGGTGCCAGCCGTCTGTTTCCCGATTACTGGCAGGACTACATCGCGCCAATCCCGCTGGACGAGCGCGACGATCTGCTCAGCGCCTTTCACAAGCGCTTGGTCGGGAACGATCAGATCGCGCAGATGCACGCGGCCAAAGCCTGGTCGACGTGGGAAGGGCGCACCGCGACCCTGCGGCCGAACCCGCTGGTGGTCGACCGTTTCTCCGAGCCGCAGCGCGCCCTGTCGATCGCGCGAATCGAGTGTCACTACTTCACCAACAATGCGTTCCTTGAGCCGAATCAGTTGATCCGCGACATGGGCAAGATTGCCCATCTGCCAGGGGTGATCATTCACGGTCGCTACGACGTGATCTGCCCGCTGGACAACGCCTGGGAGCTGCATCAGGCCTGGCCGAACAGCGAGCTGCAGGTGATTCGTGACGCCGGTCACGCCGCCTCCGAACCGGGCATCACCGATGCGCTGGTGCGTGCCGCGAGCAACATGGCCCGTCGCTTGCTCGACCTGCCGCCCGAAGAAGCATGAAGGGGCTGTTACAGCGCGTGCGCGGTGCACGGGTCGAAGTCGCGGGAGAGACAGTCGGCGCGGTGGATCAGGGTTTGCTGGTGCTGGTGGCGATCGAACCCGACGATACCCGTACCAGCGCCGACAAACTTTTACATAAGCTGCTTAACTATCGGGTATTCAGTGACGCCGAGGGCAAGATGAATCTGTCCCTGGCGGATGTAGGTGGCGGGTTGCTGCTGGTCTCTCAGTTCACCCTCGCTGCCGACACCAAGAGCGGGTTGCGTCCGAGTTTCTCGACCGCGGCCCCTCCGGCATTGGGCGAGGAATTGTTCGACTATCTATTCAGCAAAGCGAAACAGATGCATGGCACTGTGGCATCAGGTAGATTCGGCGCGGATATGCAGGTGCACCTGGTCAACGATGGCCCGGTAACCTTCCTGTTACAGACATGAAAGCGCTTGAAACAGCTTTTCAAGGGCTTTTCGACTGAAAACAGGCGTTTTTCGCGATAAATACTTTGTTACCCCTGATGCGTTGTCACGCGGGCTACTAGATAATCGCGCGCTATGGGGATCAGCGTTCGCTGTTCCATTTTTGACTTAGGTAGAGACTTGTCTGGATCCGATTGGGGAATCATTTTGCCCCAGCGGAGTCGGAACAATGCTCGCCAACCTGGCATATAGATAGCTGGCCGTTGGTTTTTTGATCTGTTTTCGGCGAGGGTTGCTCGTGATTGTTAGTCCCTGTAATGCAGCAAAAATGTCTGCCAAACGCATGCGAAGTGCCCTGGTAGCCGGCTCGGCGCTCCTGTGCCTGCTCAGCGCCGGCCAGCTTTGGGCGTTCAATCTTGACGATGTATCAGCCAAGGCTAAAGAGCTGGCCGGGCAGAAGTTCGAAGCCCCGCGCAGCAACCTGCCGAACGAATTCCGTGACATGAAGTTCGCGGATTATCAGAAAATCCGCTTCCTCACCGAAAAGGCTGAGTGGGCCGATCAGAAGACACCGTTCAAGCTGTCCTTCTATCACCAGGGCATGCACTTCGATACGCCGGTGAAAATCAACGAAATCACGGCGAACACCGTCGAAGAGATCAAATACGATCCGACCCGCTTCGATTTCGGCGACCTCAAGTTCGATCCGAAAGCCACTGAGCAACTGGGCTACGCCGGTTTCCGTGTGCTGTACCCGATCAACAAGGCCGACAAACAAGACGAAATCATGACCATGCTCGGCGCGAGCTACTTCCGCGTCGTCGGCAAGGGTCACACTTACGGTCTGTCGGCCCGTGGTCTGGCGATCGACACCGCACTGCCGTCGGGCGAAGAATTCCCGCGTTTCCGCGAGTTCTGGATTCAGCAGCCGAAGCCGGGCGACAAGCATTTGGTGATCTTCGCCCTGCTTGATTCGCCGCGCGCCACCGGTGCCTATCGCCTGATCCTGCGTCCGGGCAGCGACACCATTGTCGACGTCAAGGCGCAGATGTTCCTGCGTGACAAGGTCGGCAAACTAGGCATCGCGCCGTTGACCAGCATGTTCCTGTTCGGCGCCAACCAGCCGTCGAAAGTCCTCAACTACCGTCGTGAGCTGCACGACTCCAGCGGTCTGTCGATCCATGCCGGCAACGGCGAGTGGATCTGGCGTCCGCTGAACAACCCGAAACACCTGGCCGTAAGCAACTTCAGCGTCGAGAACCCGCGTGGTTTCGGTCTGCTGCAGCGTGGCCGCGACTTCAGCCACTACGAAGACCTCGACGATCGCTACGACAAGCGCCCAAGCGCCTGGATCGAGCCGAAGGGCGAGTGGGGCAAGGGTACCGTTGATCTGGTAGAGATTCCGACCGCCGATGAAACCAACGACAACATCGTTGCGTTCTGGAGCCCGGAAACCATGCCGGAGCCAGGCAAGCCGCTGGACTTCGCCTACCGCCTGCACTGGACCATGGACGAAGCGGCGATTCACGCCCCCGACAGCGCCTGGGTCAAGCAGACCCTGCGTTCGACCGGTGACGTCAAGCAGTCGAACCTGATCCGTCAACCGGATGGCAGCGTCGCCTACCTGGTCGACTTCGAAGGTCCATCGTTGGCGGCTCTGGCCCCGGATGCCGACGTGCGCAGTCAGGTCAGCGTTGGCGATAACGCCGAACTGGTCGAGAACAGCGTGCGTTACAACCCGGAAACCAAGGGCTGGCGCCTGACCCTGCGCATGAAGATCAAGGACGCGAGCAAGTCCACCGAGATGCGGGCCGCCCTGGTACAGCCAGTGGTCACCGCTGATCTGGCCAAGTCTTCGGTACCGGCGTCGAACTCGTCGGTGGCCAAGGCGGACAAGGTCGCGGCCAAGCAACAAGAGAAAGACGAGAAGGAAGCCAAGGCAGCCGAGGCCAAACAGGCCGACGCCAAGCCAGCCGCAGATGCCAAGGACAAGGCCAACAAAGACGCCAAGCAGCCAGCGGCTGCGAACGCGGCCCCAGCCACACCGGAATCGGCACCGACTGAAGAAGTCCTGACCGAGACCTGGAGCTATCAGTTGCCTGCCGATGAGTAACTCTCAAGTACAGCCAGAGACTCTGTCCGAGTATCTGGCGCATCTGCCGATGACCGACGAGCAGCGCGCGGAACTCGCGGGCTGCCAGTCCTTCAGCGAACTGCACCAGCGTCTGTCGTCGCCGACGTTCGACGCGCCTGCCGAAGCCGCCCAGGCTTCGGTGGGCAAGCGCCTGACCCTGAGCACCGCCGAGGAGCTGGAAGAGGCGGAAATGCTGGTGCTCGACGCCAGCGGTCGGGTCAGCATGAAGGCGACTCCGCCGATCCGTCGGACCAAAGTCGTGCCGGAGCCTTGGCGCACCAATATTCTGGTGCGTGGCTGGCGCCGCCTGACCGGGCGCACCAACCCGCCGCAGCCGCCGAAGGACGAAAACGTCTTGCCGGCAGCGCGCTGGCGCACGGTTGGTTCGATTCGTCGTTACATTCTGTTGCTGCTGATGCTCGGTCAGACCATCGTTGCCGGCTGGTACATGAAAGGCATCATGCCGTACCAGGGCTGGTCGTTCGTCGATCTGGACGAAGTGCTGCACCAGCCGCTGCTGCAAACCGCCACGCAAGTTCTGCCGTATGCGCTGCAGACCAGCATCCTGATCCTGTTCGGGATTCTGTTCTGCTGGGTCTCGGCCGGTTTCTGGACGGCACTGATGGGCTTCCTCGAGTTGCTCACCGGTCACGATAAATACCGTATCTCCGGCAAAAGTGCCGGCAACGAGCCGATTCCGAAAGACGCTCGTACCGCGCTGGTGATGCCGATCTGCAACGAAGACGTGCCCCGGGTATTCGCCGGTCTGCGCGCCACCTTCGAGTCGGTCGCCGCTACCGGTGATCTGGATCGCTTCGACTTCTTCGTCCTCAGCGACAGTAACGACACCGATATCTGCGTCGCCGAGCAGCAAGCCTGGCTGGACGTCTGCCGTGAAGCCAAGGGCTTCGGCAAGATCTTCTATCGCCGCCGTCGCCGCCGTGTGAAACGCAAGAGCGGCAACCTCGACGACTTCTGCCGTCGCTGGGGTGGTGACTACAAGTACATGGTCGTGCTCGACGCCGACTCGGTGATGAGCGGCGAGTGCCTGACCAGTCTGGTGCGCCTGATGGAAGCCACGCCGGACGCCGGGATCATCCAGACCGCGCCGCGAGCGTCGGGCATGGACACCCTGTATGCGCGCATGCAGCAGTTCGCTACCCGCGTGTACGGTCCGCTGTTCACCGCCGGTCTGCACTTCTGGCAGTTGGGTGAATCCCACTACTGGGGTCACAACGCGATCATCCGCATGAAGCCGTTCATCGACCACTGCGCCCTGGCGCCGTTGCCGGGTAAAGGTGCGTTCTCCGGTGCAATCCTGTCTCACGACTTCGTTGAAGCTGCGCTGATGCGCCGTGCCGGCTGGGGCGTGTGGATTGCCTACGATCTGCCGGGCAGCTACGAAGAACTGCCGCCGAACCTGCTCGACGAGCTCAAGCGTGACCGTCGCTGGTGCCACGGCAACCTGATGAACTTCCGCCTGTTCCTGGTCAAAGGTATGCACCCGGTGCACCGCGCAGTGTTCCTCACCGGCGTGATGTCGTACCTGTCGGCGCCGTTGTGGTTCTTCTTCCTGGTGCTGTCGACCGCGCTGCTGGCGGTGAACACGCTGATGGAGCCGCAGTACTTCCTGGAACCGCGTCAGCTCTATCCGCTGTGGCCACAATGGCACCCGGACAAGGCGATCGCGCTGTTCTCGACCACCATCGTGCTGCTGTTCCTGCCGAAACTGCTGAGCATCATCCTGATCTGGGCCAAGGGCGCGAAAGAGTTCGGTGGCAAGTTCAAGGTGACCCTGTCGATGCTGCTGGAGATGTTGTTCTCCATGCTGCTGGCGCCGGTGCGGATGATTTTCCACACCCGTTTCGTGCTCGCCGCGTTCCTCGGCTGGGCCGCGACCTGGAACTCGCCGCAGCGTGACGACGACTCGACGCCATGGAGCGAGGCGGTCAAGCGCCACGGTCCGCAGACCCTGCTGGGCTTCTGCTGGGCACTGCTGGTGATCTGGCTGAACCCGAGCTTCCTCTGGTGGTTGGTGCCGATCGTCGGTTCGCTGATGCTGTCGATCCCGGTATCGGTGATTTCCAGCCGTGTCGGTCTGGGCCTCAAATCCCGTGACGAGAGCCTGTTCCTCATCCCCGAGGAATACAATCCGCCGCAGGCACTGCTGGCGACCGACCAGTACACCCACGAGAACCGTTGGCACGCGCTGAACGACGGCTTCATCCGCGCCGTGGTCGATCCGCAGCAGAACGCCCTGGCGTGCTCGCTGGCGACCTCGCGTCACGGTCAGGCCGAGCCGATCGAGTGGCTGCGTCAGGAGCGTGTACGTCACGCGATCAAGGTCGGCCCGGCCGGGCTGAACAACCATGATCGTTTGCAACTGCTGAGCGATCCGGTGGCCCTGGCCCGTCTGCACGAACTGGTCTGGGCCGAAGGCCACAACGAGTGGCTGGATGCCTGGCGCGCTTCGGTGAAAGCCGATCCGCATGCGCCGCTGCTGCCGCTCAAGCCTGTGAGTCTGCAGGCGCAACCGGCCTGATGAAGAAACCCCGCGAAAGCGGGGTTTTTTTTGTCCTGACGACAGCGGGCGCTGATCTGCAATCGATCAAAAAACCTTGTGCAAACGAACGAGTGCGTTAGCATCCGTCCCCGAATTGGCGCACCCGGACAATCTTGTCCATTTCTGTCGGTTTTCGCGCCACAAACGCATTGGTTTTGGGGACTTGAAGATGAAGAAGTATCTGTCGATGCTGCTGGTCGGCGTCACGGCACTGGTTGCAGTCAATGCGGCGCACGCCGGTGCAATCGATGACGCGGTCAAGCGCGGCACGTTGAAAGTCGGTATGGATCCGACCTACATGCCGTTCGAAATGACCAACAAGCGCGGCGAGATCATCGGCTTCGAAGTCGACATCCTCAAAGCCATGTCCAAGGCCATGGGAGTCAAGCTGGAGCTGGTGTCCACCGGTTACGACGGGATCATCCCGGCCCTGATGACCGACAAGTTCGACATGATCGGCAGCGGCATGACCCTGACTCAGGAGCGCAACCTGCGCCTGAACTTCAGCGAACCGTTCATCGTGGTCGGCCAGACCCTGCTGATCCGCAAGGAGCTGGAAGGCACCATCAAGTCCTATAAAGACCTGAACACCGCCGACTATCGCATCACCTCCAAGCTCGGCACCACCGGTGAAATGGTTGCCAAGAAGCTGATCGCCAAGGCCAAGTACCACGGCTACGACAACGAGCAGGAAGCCGTGCTCGACGTGGTCAACGGCAAGGCCGACGCCTTCATCTACGACGCTCCGTACAACGTGGTCGCGGTGAACAAGGTCGGCGCCGGCAAACTGGTGTTCCTCGACAAGCCGTTCACCTACGAGCCGCTGGCCTTCGGTCTGAAGAAGGGTGATTACGACAGCATCAACTTCATCAACAACTTCCTGCACCAGATCCACGAAGACGGCACCTACGATCGCATCCATGACAAGTGGTTCAAGAGCACCGAGTGGCTCAAGGACATGGAATAACACTGGGTCAGTCAGACCGAGTCGCCCCATTCGCGAGCAGGCTCGCTCCCACATTGGAATGCATTCCCCTGTGGGAGCGAGCCTGCTCGCGAAGAGGCCCTCCATAGCAACAAAAATCCGGAACCTGCAATGAAACAGAAAAAAGCCCAATGGCCCTGGCACGTCCTGACCGTGCTGGTGCTGGTCGGCCTGGCGGGCGCGTTGTATTACGCCACGTCGCTGATGTCCTACGAATGGCGCTGGAACCGCGTGCCGCAGTACTTCGCCTATCAGGCCGAAGAATCCCAGCGTGCCACCGATATCTCCACCGTTACCGAGCTGGTACGCAAGGGCGGTAGCGCGCAGGTCACCCTGCGCAACGACGCCGGTGACGAGCAGCACCTGACCGTCGACGAAAACAGCCTGCAATTCGCTCAGGGCGACGATGTGGCGGAAGGCGACGTCGTGGGCGTGACCCGGCATTGGGCGGCAGGGCCGCTGTTGTGGGGCCTTTGGACGACGCTGTGGCTGTCGGTAGTGTCCGGCGTACTCGGTCTGCTGATCGGTCTGGTCACCGGGCTGTGCCGCCTGTCGAGCAACGCGACCCTGCGTGATCTGTCGAGCATTTACGTCGAACTGGTGCGCGGTACGCCGCTGCTGGTGCAGATCTTTATCTTCTACTTCTTCATCGGCACGGTGATGAACCTGTCCCGCGAGTTCGCCGGGATCGCCGCGCTGTCGCTGTTTACCGGCGCCTACGTGGCCGAGATTATCCGTTCCGGGGTGCAGTCGATTGCCCGTGGCCAGAACGAAGCGGCGCGTTCGCTCGGTCTGAGCGCGGGCCAGTCGATGCGCCACGTGGTACTGCCGCAAGCATTCAAACGCGTACTGCCGCCGCTGGCCGGGCAGTTCATCAGTCTGGTCAAGGACACCTCGCTGGTGTCGGTGATCGCCATCACCGAGCTGCTGAAAAGCGGCCGTGAAGTCATCACCACCTCGTTCTCGCCGTTCGAGATTCTGTTCTGCGTTGCCGGCCTGTATCTGTTGATTAACCTGCCGCTGTCGAAAATCGCCAGCCGGCTTGAGCGGAGGCTCGCGCAAAGTGATTGAAGTCCGCGAACTGGTAAAAGTTTTCGACACCCGTGGCCAGGTAGTCCGGGCTGTGGATAACGTCAGCACCACGGTGGCCAAGGGCGAAGTGCTGGTGGTGATCGGCCCGTCGGGTTCGGGCAAATCGACCTTCCTGCGCTGCCTCAATGGCCTGGAAGAATTCGACTCGGGCTCGGTGAGCATCGACGGTCTGCAACTGGCCGACCCGAAAACCGACGTCAACGCCTACCGCCGCGAAGTCGGCATGGTGTTCCAGCACTTCAACCTGTTCCCGCACATGACCGTGCTGGAAAACCTCTGCCTGGCACAGAAAGTGGTGCGCAAGCGTGGGCAGAAGGAAAGCGAGGCCAAGGCCCTGGCGTTGCTGGAAAAGGTCGGTATTGCGCAGAAGGCCCGGGAATATCCGTCACGCCTGTCCGGCGGTCAGCAACAGCGCGTGGCGATTGCCCGGGCGCTGGCGATGGACCCGAAAGTGATGCTGTTCGACGAACCGACTTCGGCCCTCGACCCGGAAATGGTCGGTGAAGTGCTGGATGTGATGAAGAATCTGGCCGTGGAAGGCATGACCATGGTCTGCGTCACCCACGAAATGGGTTTCGCCCGGGAAGTGGCGGATCGGGTGCTGTTCTTCGATCACGGCAAACTGCTGGAAGATGCCTCCCCAGCGGAGTTTTTTGATGCGCCGAAGGATCCGCGGGCACAGGCCTTTCTGCGTCAGGTCTTGTAATTTCAGCGTCTCTCAGGACGCCTTCGCGAGCAGGCTCGCTCCCACAGTTGACCAAGCGGACGCGGTCCAATGTGGGAGCGGGCTTGCTCGCGAATGCATCACCTCGGTTCAGAGCGAACCGAGGTTTTCGGATCACCTCAAACCTTGAACCGCCCCACCAGCATCTGCAGATGCGTCCCCAGCCGCGCCAGCTCAACACTCGACGCCGCCGTCTCTTCACTCGCCGCCGAGGTCTGATCCGACACATCCCGCACATTCAGCACGCTACGGTTGATCTCCTCGGCCACGGCACTCTGCTGCTCGGCTGCCGCTGCAATCTGCTGGTTCATCGCCTGAATCGCCGAGACGGTGCGGGTGATGCTTTCCAGTGAGCCACCGGCGCGGCGGGTCAGTTCGACGCTGCTGTCGGTCAGGCTGCGGCTGTTGTCCATGATTGTTGCCACTTGCTGGGTGCCGTTCTGCAGGCCGACGATCAGCTCTTCGATCTCTTCGGTGGACTTCTGCGTGCGCTGGGCGAGGCTGCGCACTTCATCGGCAACCACCGCAAAACCACGACCGGCTTCACCGGCACGCGCCGCTTCGATCGCGGCGTTGAGCGCCAGCAGGTTGGTTTGCTGGGCCACCGACTTGATCACGTCGAGCACGCTGCCGATCTTGTCGCTCTCGCGCTTGAGTTCGCCCATGGCCTC
Organism: Pseudomonas sp. LAMO17WK12:I5; assembly: GCF_900215165.1. NCBI lineage: Bacteria > Pseudomonadati > Pseudomonadota > Gammaproteobacteria > Pseudomonadales > Pseudomonadaceae > Pseudomonas > Pseudomonas sp. LAMO17WK12:I5. The sequence goes on from NZ_OBDS01000004.1 coordinate 286,537, forward strand.
GGTGGAATGGCCGACCTCGACGGCCAGACGCTCGATCTGCGCGATGGCTTCACCGACCACCTTGTCGCCTTCGCGGGCCTGCTGGTCGGCGGCCACGGCGGCTTCGGAAGCCTCCTCGGCGTTGCGCGCGACTTCCTGCACGGTGGCGGCCATTTCGTTCATGGCGGTGGCGACCTGGTCGGTCTCGATTTTCTGATTGTTGACCCCGGCGCTGGTCTGCTCGGTGACCGCCGACAGCTCTTCAGCGGCGCTGGCGATCTGCGTGACGCCGTCGCTGATGCCACCGATCAACTCGCGCAGGCCTTGGGTCATGCTCTGCATCGAGCGCTGCAACTGGCCGAGTTCGTCGCGACGCTGCGACACCAGGTTGTGGGTCAAGTCGCCGGCAGCCACACGTTCGGCGACCTTCAGGGTCTGATTCAGCGGAATGATGATCTGCCGGGTGATCGCCCACGCGGCCAGCAAACCGAAGGCCACGGCCAGCAGGGTGGCGATGATCAGCATGTTCTTGGCGTGCGCGGCATCGGTATCGCGCACCACGGTTTGTGATTCGGTGAGCTTCTTGCTGAGGTCGAGGAGGATGTCGCCCTGCGCCGTCATGGTTGCCCCGGCCTTGGCATTGTTCACCTGCGAGTCGCGGAACTGAGCGACCGCCGCGCGATAAGCCTTGATCGAGTCGGTGGCCTGTTGCAGGTTGGCGATGTGCTGTTCGGGCAGTTTCGCCGGCAGGCTGTCGAGGTTTTTCAGTGCATTGTCGATGGCGTCCAGCGCGGGCTGCTCCGCCTCGGCCTTGCCGCTGTAGGTATAGCCGCGCACCTGATAGCGCGCTTGCTGCAACAGTTTGCTCAGTTCGATCACGCTGTTGAATTGCGCGACGCTGTCACCCTGCAGCATGGATTTCTCGACTTCCGAGACTTTGGCCACGGCATTGTCGGCACTGGCGCCGAGCTTGCTGCGCGCATCCTCACGCTGCACGGTGGCCTGTGTCATGTCGGCGAAGGCACGTTTGTACTCGGCGACAGCGGCCAGTTGCTGATCGACCATGGCCGCATCTGAGGGCTGCTCGATCAGGTCACGCGCGGTTTGCAAGCCGCTGGCGAGTTTGGCCAGCAACTCGTTGACCGCGCCCGGGCCTTGTTCGCCACGACGCGCTTCATAGTCCAGACGCGCCAGGCGCAGGTCCTTGGTCAGTTCATTGAGGCTGGAGATGAAGCCGAGCTTGTCGCCACGGCTGATAATGCCGCCCATGCCGGTCCAGCCGGTAAAGGTAATCAGCAGGGTGAGCAACAGCACCAGGCCGAAACCGATACCCAGCTTGCGTTTGACGCTGACGTTCCCAAGATTCTCGGCTAACCAACGGTACATGCGACGACTCCCCTCGGACCACTAATTGGACTTATGGGGACTGTATCGGCGGGGTGGTGGCAATCTGTAACCCGATTTGAATGCCAACCCCGGATTCCTGTAGGAGCTGACGAGTGCAACGAGGCTGCGATCTTTTGATCTTGCTGTTAAAAAACAAAATCAAAAGATCGCAGCCTGCGGCAGCTCCTACAGGGGGAGCGGTGTGTCAGAACAGGCGGGCGAGCAGGGCGGTGACGGCGGTTTCGACGCGCAGGATGCGCTCGCCCAGTTGCACCGGTTGCAGGCCGGATTTGCCCAGCAGGTCGATTTCGTAGGGAATCCAGCCACCTTCGGGGCCGATCGCCAGGGTCACCGGTTCGCTCAACGCACGTGGGCACGGCGGGTAATTGCCGGGATGGCCGACCAGGCCGAGGGTGCCTTCGCTGATCGCTGGCAGACGATCTTCGACGAACGGTTTGAAGCGCTTCTCGATGATGACTTCCGGCAGCACGGTATCGCGGGCCTGTTCGAGGCCGAGAATCAGATTCTCGCGAATCGCTTCCGGCTCGAGAAACGGCGTCTGCCAGAAGCTCTTCTCGACCCGGTAGCTGTTGAGCAGAATCACCTTCGACACGCCCATGGTCGCCACGGTCTGGAACACCCGTCGCAGCATTTTCGGGCGGGGCAGGGCCAATACCAGCGTCAATGGCAGCTTGGCCGGTGGTGATTGATCGAGGGTGACACGCAACTCGGCTTCACCGGCCTCAAGGCGCAGCAGCTCAGCCGAGCCCATCAAGCCATTGATCCGTCCCACGCGCAGGCTGTCACCGACTTCCGAGTGGTGCACTTCCTGCATGTGGGTCAGGCGCCGGTCACGCAGCACGACGCGGTCGGCCGCGATGAAGTCGGCCTCTTCGAGCAACAGCAGGTTCATGCCTGGGTCGCTGGCGGCTGGTCGTTGTGATCGTCGGCCGGTGTTTCGTCCGGGCGTTCGCGCTTGCTGATCAGGCCGCCGAACAGAATGCCGATTTCAAACAGCATCCACATCGGTACCGCCAGCAGGGTCTGCGAGAAGATGTCCGGCGGGGTGAGGATCATGCCGACCACGAAGCAGCCGATGATCACGTACGGGCGGATCTTCTTCAGGTATTTGACGTCGACCACGCCGATCCACACCAGCAGCACCACGGCCACCGGAATTTCGAACGCGACGCCAAAGGCGAAGAACAGCGTCATCACGAAGTCGAGGTAACTGGTGATGTCGGTCATCATTTCCACGCCGGCCGGGGTGGCGGCGGCGAAAAACTTGAAGATCAGCGGGAACACGAAGTAATAGGCGAACGCCATGCCGGTGTAGAACAGCAGGATGCTGGACACCAGCAGCGGCACGGCGATGCGCTTCTCATGCTTGTACAGGCCCGGCGCGATGAAGCCCCAGATCTGATGCAGGATCACCGGAATCGCGAGGAACAGCGAGACCATCATCGTCAGCTTCAGTGGCGTCAGGAACGGCGACGACACATCCGTGGCGATCATCGTCGCGCCGACCGGCAGGTACTGGCGCAGCGGCGTCGAGACGAAGGTGTAGATCTGCTGGGTGAACGCGAACAACCCGGCGAAGATGATGAACACCGCCGCCACACAACGCAGCAGGCGGGTGCGCAACTCGGTGAGGTGCGATACCAGCGGCATGTGCTGGTCGTTTTCGGGGAGATCGCTCATGGGGCTCGCGGCGGCAGAGTGGTGTCGTGAGGAGCTGGCGCAATAGGCGCAGCCGCAGGTGCAACGGGTTCGACAGGCTTCATGATCGGCGCAGCTTCAGCGGCTGCGGCAGAGACGTGTTCGACGCTCGCCGGCTGCTCCGCAACGGGAGCCGCAGGCGTCTGCTCTGCCACTGGCTGCACGGGCGTAGGCTCCTGCTGAACCGGCGTGAAAATCTTCCGCGCCTCCTGCTCCAGCGACAGGATGTGCTCGTTGTGCAGTTGCCGACGGATCTCGTCGGCACCGATTTCACGTTCAACTTCCTGTTTGATCGCGTTGAAGCTGCGCTTCAGCCGGCCGACCCACAGGCCGGCGGTGCGCGCAGCGCCCGGCAGACGCTCGGGGCCCAGCACCAGCAGGGCGACGAGGCCGACGAGCAGCAGTTCAGAGAAGCTGATACCAAACATTAGTCAGTGCTCACACGTCTTTGCGGATCGGCTCTTCGACTTTCTGCGCCTGCACGTCGATGGTGTGCGGCGGGTTGGCCTGAGCGGTGGCTTGCGGCTGCACCGGTGGTACTGGCTGCGCAGGCGTCACGGTCGGATCGGCGGCCGGCTTTTCGTCATCGTTCATGGCTTTGCGAAAGCCCTTGATCGACTCGCCGACGTCGGTGCCGAGGTTTTTCAGTTTCTTGGTGCCGAACACCAGCACCACGACTACCAGAATGACGATCCAGTGTTTCCAGTCAAAAATGCCCATGTTGCTGTTCCTCTCTAAAAATTGTTCAGGCGGACGGACGCGAGGCTTTCTCGACGTGTCCGGACAGACCGAAGCGACGATCCAGTTCATCCAGCACGGCCTGCGGATGCTGCCCCAGTTGGGCAAGCATGACCATGCTGTGGAACCACAGGTCGGCAGTCTCGTAGATCACATCGCTGCAGTCACCGCTGATGGCGGCGTCCTTGGCGGCAATAATGGTTTCGACCGACTCTTCGCCGACTTTCTCCAGAATCTTGTTCAGGCCTTTGTGATACAGACTAGCTACATATGAGCTGTCGGCCGCTGCGCCTTTGCGCTCTTCGAGCACTTCGGCCAGGCGAGTCAAGGTGTCACTCATGTTTGTGTCCTGCGGAATAGATAGCGTGCGGGTCTTTCAGAACCGGGTCGACCGTTTTCCAGTCGCCGTTTTCGTAGACGCGGTAAAAGCAGCTTTGACGGCCGGTATGGCAAGCGATGTCGCCGATCTGTTCGACCATCAGGATGATCACGTCGGCATCACAGTCCAGGCGCATTTCATGCAGGGTCTGTACGTGGCCGGACTCTTCGCCCTTGCGCCACAGCTTGCCACGGGAACGTGACCAGTAGATTGCACGGTTTTCCGCAGCGGTCAGTTCCAGCGCTTCGCGGTTCATCCAGGCCATCATCAGCACGCGTCCGGTCTTGTGATCCTGGGCAATCGCCGGCACCAGGCCATCTGCGTCCCACTTGATCTCGTCCAGCCAGTTTTTCATCTTCGACTCCGACAGCGAACCCGTACTTCAATTGTCAGGTTCAGGCGTTGAAACAGTGTGCCAGCCGATCAGCGAACTGGCTATCGGCGAACGACCAGATACAAGCCGACTGCCACCATGATGCCCGCCGGCCAATGCCCCAGTTCGTGCAGCGGGCCACCCGCGGCGAGGATCGTGCCGCCGGCCAGATGCGCGCAACCGAGCAGGCGCAGGAACCAGTCGTCCTTGCGTTTGTGCCACGGTGGCGGCGGGTCGTAGGCGTGCGGTTGCGACATGCGTTCGAGCAGATCGCGAGCCATGTTGGCCAGGTGCGGCAGCTGTTCGAACTGGCTCTGCACGTTGCCGAGCAAGGCTTTCGGGCTGACGCGCTCGCGCATCCAGCGCTCGAGGAACGGCTGCGCGGTGTTCCACAGATCCAGATCCGGGTACAGCTGACGGCCAAGGCCTTCGATGTTCAGCAGGGTCTTTTGCAGCAGCACCAACTGCGGCTGCACTTCCATGTTGAAGCGCCGCGCGGTCTGGAACAGGCGCATCAGCACCTGGCCAAATGAAATATCTTTTAACGGTTTTTCGAAGATCGGCTCGCACACGGTGCGGATCGCTGCTTCGAATTCGTTGAGCTTGGTTTCCGCCGGCACCCAGCCCGAATCGATGTGCAATTGCGCCACGCGGCGGTAGTCACGCTTGAAGAAGGCGAACAGGTTGCGCGCCAGGTAGTCCTGGTCTTCCGGGGTCAGGCTGCCGACGATGCCGCAGTCGATCGCGATGTACTGCGGGCTCCACGGATTGACGGTGCTGACGAAGATGTTGCCCGGGTGCATGTCGGCGTGGAAGAAACTGTCGCGGAACACCTGGGTGAAAAAGATCTCCACGCCGCGCTCGGCGAGCATTTTCATGTCGGTGCGCTGGTCGGCGAGGGTCGCCAGATCCGTCACCTGAATCCCGTAGATGCGCTCCATCACCAGCACTTTCGGCCGGCACCAGTCCCAATAGACTTGCGGCACGTAGAGCAGCGGCGAGCCTTCGAAGTTGCGCTTCAACTGGCTGGCGTTAGCCGCCTCGCGCAGCAGGTCGAGTTCGTCGTAGATGGTTTTTTCGTAATCCTGCACCACGTCCACCGGGTGCAGCAGGCGGGCGTCGGCGGAGACTTTTTCAGCGGCGCGGGCGAGGATGAACAGCCACGCCAGATCCTGGGCAATCACCGGTTTCAGGCCCGGGCGGATCACCTTGACCACCACTTCTTCGCCGGTTTTCAGTTGCGCGGCATGCACCTGCGCCACCGAGGCCGAGGCCAGCGGTTCGACGTCGAAACGGCTGAACACTTCGCTGATCTTCTTGCCCAGCTGTTCTTCGATCAGCTTGATCGACAGTTGCGAATCGAACGGTGGCACGCGGTCCTGCAGCAGCATCAGCTCATCGGCGATGTCTTCCGGCAGCAGGTCGCGGCGGGTCGAGAGAATCTGCCCGAACTTGATGAAAATCGGCCCCAGATCCTGCAGCGCCAGACGCAGGCGCGCACCACGGCTCAGCTCCAACTGCTTGCGCGGCAACCAGCGCCACGGCAGCACATAGCGCAGCGCCAGGAGAAACCAGGGCAGCGGCAGCTCGAACAGCAGGTCATCGAGGCGGTAGCGGATCACGACGCGCTGGATGCGCAACAGACGGCGGACGGCAAGCAGCTTCATGCGTTATCGCTTGGGTCGAGGGATCGGGAAAGGCGCTCGAAACGCGCCTCGAGACGTTCCAGATCAAGTTTGATCCGGTCCAGTTCGCTGAATCGCGCTTCGGCTTCGCGCTGCCCGACGAGGGTGCGCGATTCTTCGGCGAGGTATTCGGCGAGGTTCTGGTTGAGGCTGGCAAATCCTTGTTGATACCAGCGTGCGCGGCTGCGCAGGTGACCGCCAATCAGTTGCGTGGCGACCGGGCCGAGCCAGCGCGAGAGTTCGTACTCCCAGTCCAGCTCGAGGTCCTGCAGCACGCCGGCCAGTTCCAGCAGCACGCCGCTGTCACCGTCGAGCTCGACTTCCGGGGCATGCAGCACCGCGGTCTTGTCTTTGCTCACGGCCAGTTTCACCAGGCTCGATGCCGGGGCGCGCAGCGTGCAGTCGACACCGGTTTCCCAGTGCGAGGCGAGCATCAGGCCCTCATCGCTGGGCAGGATGAACAGTTGCAGCGCCGGGCTGCGGCAATCGACGGCAATCACTTTGCCAGTCAGATGCGCCAGCCGCGGCAGCGCCGTGCTGTCGAGACGCAGCACCCGGTTCAGACCGAGTTCGACGCTGGCAAGCAGCCCGGTGAGCAACATCAGGGCTTGATGCCGCGGTGCAGGGCGACGATGCCTGCGGTCATGTTGTGATAGGTCACGCGGTCGAAACCGGCGTCGACCATCATCGACTTCAGGGTTTCCTGATTCGGGTGCATGCGGATCGATTCGGCCAGGTAGCGATAGCTTTCCGAGTCGTTGGTGATCAGCTTGCCCATCAGTGGCATGAAGGCGAACGAGTAGGCGTCGTAGGCTTTCGACATCAGCGCGTTGGTCGGCTTGGAGAACTCCAGCACCAGCAGGCGGCCGCCGGGCTTGAGCACGCGCAGCATCGAGCGCAGGGCGTCTTCTTTGTGCGTCACGTTGCGCAGGCCGAAGGCGATGGTCACGCAGTCGAAATGGTTGTCCGGGAACGGCAGTTTTTCCGCGTCCGCCTGAACGAATTCGACGTTGCCCGACACACCCAGATCCAGCAGACGGTCACGGCCGACCTTGAGCATCGATTCGTTGATGTCGGCCAATACCACCTGACCGGTCGGGCCAACCAGGTGCGAGAATTTTTTGGTCAGGTCACCGGTGCCGCCGGCGATGTCGAGCACGCGGTTGCCTGCACGCACACCGGACAGTTCGATCGCGAAACGCTTCCACAGACGGTGCATGCCGCCCGACAGAAGGTCGTTCATCAGGTCGTACTTCGCGGCTACGGAGTGGAACACCTCAGCGACTTTTTCCGCTTTCTGGCTTTCCGGAACGTTTTTGAAACCGAAGTGAGTGGTGGGTTCGGCATCGCTGCCTTTGCGCTGATCAGTCATATCGCTGTCACCAAAAGAGAATGCGCGACATTCTAATCCCCAAGCCATGCTTTGTCTTGGAATGGCTAAAGGTAAGATGGGCGACCTTCGGGACGATTTGCCGCAGACGCGGTCAAGATTTACCGTCACCTATTCATCAAGCAGGAGTCATTCGATGGCCAAAATCAGTGTTGAGCGTGCCCACAGCCTGGGCAAGGAAGCCGCCCGCGAGAAGGCCGACAAGCTGGCGCAGAAACTCTCCGATCAATATGGCCTGGAGCCGCAGTGGTCGGGCGACACCCTGAACCTCAAGCGCTCGGGCGTGAAAGGCGCGGTGCATGTGGCCGACGACTCGATCCGTGTCGACGTGGAACTGGGCATCATGATGTCGGCCATGAGCGGCATGATCAAAGCCGAGATCGAGAAGGCTTTGGATAAAGCGCTGGTCTGATCGCGATTCTTCGGTAACCCGAGATCCCTTGTGGGAGCGAGCCTGCTCGCGAAAGCGGTGTGTCAGTCGACTCGAATATTGACTGATACACCGTATTCGCGAGCAGGCTCGCTCCCACATTTGTTTGGTGGTGCTCCCGCTGTTTATGTCAGTTGTTAGGGTGCCGTTTCTAATTTTTCTCCCTACTTTGTGCCTGAGCCCGACACTTTTGCGGGCAGTTCCTCAAACCTTCTGCGCGTGAGGTGCACCATGGCCAAAGTCATTCTGAAGAAAAAAATCGACGCTTCGACTTCTGCTCTGAGCGACGTCAAATCCTATGCCCGCAAGATCTGGCTGGCAGGCCTGGGTGCCTACACCAAGGTCGGCCAGGAAGGTAGCGACTACTTTCAAGAGTTGATCAAGGCTGGTCAAACTGTTGAAAAGAAAGGCAAAAAAGCCGTCACCGAAAAACTCGAAGCCGCCAACGCCGAGATCGACGAAGCCAGGGATGAAGTCAGCTCGTTCAAAGGTCGCGTCGAAGTTCAGCTCGACAAGGTCGAGAAGGCGTTCGACTCCCGTGTAGCAAGCGCCTTGAATCGTATCGGCATTCCGTCTAAACATGACGTTGAGACACTCTCTGCTAAGCTCGATGAGCTGACGGCATTGCTCGAACGCGTCGCGCGTAAATCTTAAGGAGAACGGGATGGCTGGTAAAAAGAACACCGATAAAGAAGGCAGCTCGTGGATTGGGAAAGTCGAAGACTACTCCCGCAAAATCTGGCTGGCTGGTTTAGGCGTGTACTCGAAGATCGACACTGACGGCAGCAAGCTCTTCGAGTCACTGGTCAAAGACGGCGAGAAAGCCGAGAAGCTCACCAAGTCGGCAGTCGGCAAGAAAGTCGATGCCGCCAAGGATTCCGCTTCTTCGGCCAAGTCGCGCATCAGCGGCGTGAAAGATCGCGCACTGGGCAAGTGGGACGAGCTGGAAGGGGCTTTCGACAAGCGCCTGAACAGCGCGATTTCGCGCCTGGGTGTGCCTAGCCGCAATGAAGTCAAAGCGCTGCACAGCAAGGTCGAGACCTTGACCAAGCAGATCGAGAAACTCACCGGTCTGAAAACCCAACCGGTCGCGGCGAAAACCGCAGCGGCCAAACCGGCAGCCAAAACCGCCGCGAAGCCACTGGCTAAAGCGGCTGCGAAACCAGCTGCCAAAGCTGCGGCCAAGCCCGCGGCAAAAACCGCTGCCGCCAAGCCTGCTGCTAAAACGGCCGCTGCCAAAGCGGCTGCGAAACCTGCGGCCAAGTCCGCGGCCAAACCAGCCGCCAAGCCAGCAGCGAAAACCGCTGCCGCGAAACCGGCTGCCAAACCTGCGGCCAAACCGGCTGCGGCGAAAAAACCGGCAGTGAAAAAACCGGCCGCGCCGAAGGCCGCTGCGCCGAAGCCAGCTGCACCCGCAGCAGCCAAGCCAGCCACCCCGGCAACCCCGGCCAGCGCGTCAAACTCCGCCGCTGCACCGACTCCGGTAGCCACCCCGACTGCTGCATCGACCCCGTCGACGCCAACCAGTCAGTCCTGATTTTTCAGGGCAAAACAAAACGCCCGGCCTGTGAAGGTCGGGCGTTTTTTTGAAGATCAAAAGATCGCAGCCTGCGGCAGCTCCTACAGAATCGTTGCCAAAGCGAAAAATGGGTGGCGAACATGGTCAATGTAGGAGCTGCCGCAGGCTGCGATCTTTTGACGTTAATGATCTTCGAGATACTGCAGGGCCATCCGTTCAGTAGCGACTTTCACCGGCGGCAGCAGATGCGGTGCCACCAGCATCATGATCTGGTACACCACCAGTTTGACCTCACCCTCGCGATCGAGAATCCGCTGATAGTCCAGCGAGAACAGCAGGGTCAGGGTGATCTGCTCCACCAGTTGCCCCAACGCCTGGGTATCACTGACCAGTTGCCCCGAAGCCTTCAACCGCGCCAGCAAGGACGCCAGCGTACGCTTGAGCGCGTTGAGCAGGTTGCGGATGCCCTTGGCCAGTTTCGGCAGGCGCCCGGCGAGGTTCGACAGGTCCTGGAACAGAAACCGGTACTGCGCCAGGCGCTCGACGATCAGGTGCAGAAACAGCCAGTAATCCTCCGGCGCCAGCTCGGCATCCGATGGCGGATCGAGCAGCGGCGCCAGTTCGTTCTGGAAGCGTTCGAACAGGCCGAGAATCAACGGCTCCTTGCCGTGGAAGTGGTAGTAGAGGTTGCCGGGGCTGATCCCCATTTCGTTGGCAACTTCCATGGTGGAGACGTTGGGCTCACCCTTTTCGTTGAACAGTTGCAGAGCACATTCGAGAATCCGGTCGCGGGTTTTCATCCAGTCTTCTTAGAAAAGTTTGGTTAAGCGTCAGCGCACATGCACGTAGGTGCCGGGTGCTGCCTCCATCGGTGGATAGTTCGGGTTGCCGAGGGTAAACGTGGTTTCGTGCTGCGTGCCGGAGCGCTGCTGAATCCACTCCAGCCACTGCGGCCACCAACTGCCGTCGACGCGCTTGGCGTCGTAGTACCAGGCGCGCGGATCGCTGCTCAGCTTGCCGTTCTCGACGTAATTGGCTTTCGGGTTGCTCGGCGGGTTGAGGATGCTCTGCACGTGCCCACTGTTGGACAGTACGAAACGCCGCTCGCCACCGAGCAGCAGGGTCGAGCGGTACACCGCGTCCCACGGCGTGATGTGGTCGTTCATGCCGGCCACGCTGAAGCTGTCGACGGTGACTTTCTGCAGATCGATCGGCGTACCGCAGACTTCCAGCCCGCCCGGGTGGGTCAGCGGGTTGTGCTTGAAGAAGTCCAGCAGGTCGCCGTGGAACGCGGCGGGCAGGCGAGTGTTATCGTTGTTCCAGTAGAGAATGTCGAAGGCCGGCGGCTCTTTGCCGAGCAGGTAGTTATTGACGAAGTAGCTCCAGATCAAATCGTTGGGCCGCATCCAGGCGAACACCTTGGCCATGTCGCGACCGTCGAGCACGCCTCGCTGGTAGGAGCGGCGTTTGGCCGCTTCGATGGTCTGTTCGTCGGCGAACAGCGTGGTCGGGGTTTCGATCTCACTGTCGAGCAGGCTGACCAGATAGGTCGCACTGGAGATCCGTCGCAGTTGCCGTTTCGCCTGCAGATGACCCTGCAGCGCGGCGATGGTCAGGCCACCGGCGCAGGCACCCATCAGATTCACCTCGCGCGCGCCGGTGATCGCCCGGCAGATGTTCATCGCTTCTTCCACCGCTTCGACGTAGGTCGAGAGGCCCCATTCCCGGTGGCGTACGTCCGGGTTGCGCCAACTGATCATGAAGGTCTGCAGGCCGTTTTTCAGCGCGTACTGGACAAAGCTGTTCTGCGGGCTGAGGTCGAAAATGTAGTACTTGTTGATTTGCGGCGGCACCACCAGCAACGGCTTGGCGTACTGTTTTTCGCTCATCGGCTTGTACTGGATCAGCTCCAGCAGCTCGTTGCGAAACACCACCGCACCGGTGGTGGTGGCGACGGTCTTGCCGACCTCGAACGCCTGCTTGGTAACCTGGCGTGGCAGGCCATCGTTGTGCAGCAGATCATCAAACAGATGGCTCAGGCCGCGCACCAGACTCTGGCCGCCGGAATTGAACAGCTCCTTGACCGCCAACGGATTGAGCAAGGTATTGGAGGGCGCGACGGCATCGTTGAGCAGGGTGAACGCGAAGTGCGCGCGAGCGCGATCGTCCTCGCTCATGCTGCTTTCATCGATCCAGCTCTTGACCTGTTTCTGCCAGGCCAGATACGCCTGCAGACTGCGCCGGTAGAACGGATTGAGGCTCCACGCCGGATCGGCGAACCGCGCGTCCTGCGGGTTGGTCGGGTGCAGGGTTTCACCGAGCAGCACGCGACCGAGCTGGCCACCGAGTTTCAAGGCGTGCTTCGCGCTGTGAATCGGGTTGCGCAGACCGTGGGCGGCGACGCTGCGCAAGGTCGAGAGCAGGTCCCGCCCACGCAGGCCGGTCATTGCACTTTGTGCATTGATGAACACGGCGGGACTGGGCACTACGCCCGTCGCAGGTTTGTCGCGCATGACTCAACACTCCTTCGTCTTCAGGTCAAAAACAAACTCACCGAACCAGAACACCATAGTCGCTGTTACGGGTTGCTGCCTGCGCGGCGTCCTGCCGCGCACTTTGTTCAAAACCTTGCATAATGCCTGCCGCCGTGATTTATCCGCCCAGCGGGGTCGGGTGCGGGTGCATCACGGCGCGCTGCCGTTCCTCCTCAAGGAATTTCATGATGATCGGCGCCACGGCTTCGGCGCGGGTGATCAGGAACAGATGACCGTCGTCGATGATGTGCAGTTGGGCGTTGGGAATCCGCCAGGCGAGCATGCGCATGTTGATCAGCGGGATCAGTGGATCGTCGTCGCCGGCCAGCACCAGGGTCGGCTGATGGATCTTGTGCAGCCAGTGAATGCTGGTCCAGCCGAGGCCGGCGAACAGCTGCCAGTAGTAACCGAGCTTGCCCGCCGAACGCACTTTCGCCGCATGGCTGGCGGCCAGCGTCGGGTCGCGGCGGAACGAGCCGCCGTAGATCAACGGCGCAATGCGGATCACGTGCGATGGCTGGATGTAACGGCGTGGGCTGGCCATCATCCACAGCACTTTCGGCTTGCCCGGCACCATGAAGGCGCCGGCCGCGGTCGCCGCCAGCACCAGTTTCTTGCAGCGTTCGGGGTAGTCGTGGGCGAATTGCTGCGCCAGCGCGCCGCCCCACGACACGCCGATCACATTGACCTGGCCGTAGTCGAGGTAGTCGAGCATCCGCGCCGTCAGCTTCGCCAGCCCGGGAAAGCGATAAGGCCGGTTGGGCGTCGACGAGCCGCCGACACCGGGCACGTCGAAGGCGATCACTTCCAGATCCGGGTCCAGCGCCGCGACAAACGGAAACACCAGCTCCAGGTTGGCGCCGATGCCGTTGAAAATCAGCAAGGGCGTCAAATGAGGCTTGCCGGGGCGTACCGCGGTGCGGAGGGTCTGCCCATCCAGATCGACGGTACGGAAAATGAACGGTTGCGGCATGCTTCAGGCCCTGTGGGTCAATCTCAATATCACCTCCAATCCCTTGTGGGAGCGGGCTTGCTCGCGAAGGCGTCGTGTCAGCCAGCATCAATGTTGATTGCATGACCGCTTTCGCGAGCAGGCTCGCTCCCACAATGACAGGGTGGTGTCAGTTACCGCTCGTGAACATATGTGCCCGGCGATGCTTCACCTGGCGCGTACGCCTTGTTGCCGAGTTTGGTTGGTGCTTTTTTCAGATTACCCGAGCGCTCGGCCTGCCACGCCTGCCAGTACAGCCACCAGGAATCGGTGTGCTTGGTCGAGTTCTCTTGCCATTCGTCGGCATTGGCGGCCATGCCTTCGCTGGTCATGTAGCGCGATTTCGGGTTGCCCGGCGGGTTCAGGATGCTCTGGATGTGCCCGCTGCTCGACAGCACGAACTCGACCTTGCCGCCAAATAGCTGCGCCGACTTGTAGCAGGACTTCCACGGGGTGATGTGGTCGTTGGTGCCGGCCAGCGAGAAGATGTCGGCGGTGACCTGCTTGAGGTCGATTGGCGTACCGCACACTTCCAGTGCATTGGGGCGGATCAGTGGGTTGTTTTTGAACATCTCGATCAGGTCGCCGTGGAACGCGGCCGGCAACCGGGTGGTGTCGTTGTTCCAGAACAGGATGTCGAACACCGGCGGCTCGTTACCGAGCAGATAGTTGTTGACCCAGTAGTTCCAGATCAGGTCGTTGGGGCGCATCCACGCGAAGACCTTGGCCATGTCTTTGCCTTCGAGCACGCCGGCCTGATACGAGTGGCGTTTGGCGGTCTCGAGGGTCTGCTCGTCGACGAACAGGGCGACGTCGCTGTCCAGGGTGGTGTCGAGCACGCTGACCAGCAGGGTCAGGGCGTTGACCTTGTTTTCGCCGAGGGCGGCATAGTGGCCGAGCAGGGCGGTGCAGGTGATGCCGCCGGAGCAGGCGCCGAGCATGTTCACGTCTTTGCTGCCGGTGATGGCGGTGACCACGTCGACTGCTTCTTTCAGCGCATCGATGTAGGTCGACAGGCCCCACTCGCGCTGGGCCTTGGTCGGGTTGCGCCAGCTGACGATGAAAGTCTGCACGTTATTACGCAGGCAGAAGCGCGCGAGACTCTTGTCCGGGCTCAGGTCGAAAACATAGAACTTGTTGATCTGTGGCGGCACCACGAGCAGTGGACGCTCGTGGACTTGCTCGGTGATCGGCTTGTACTGGATCAGCTCCAGCACGTCGTTGCGAAACACCACCGCGCCTTCGGTCACACCAAGGCTCTTGCCGACCTCGAACGCGCCCATGTTGACCTGGCTCGGCATGCCGCCGTTGTGCACCAGATCCTTGGCCAGATGCGAGAGGCCATCGAGCAGGCTTTTGCCGCCTGTCTCGAAGAAGCGTTTGACCGCCGCCGGGTTGGCGGCGGTGTTGGTCGGGGCCATGGCTTCGGTCATCAGGTTGATCACGAAGTGGCCGCGTGCGATGTCTTTGGGTGACAGGCTGCTGTCGTCGATCCAGGAGTGGAGCTCCTTGCGCCACGCCAGGTATGTTTGCAGATAACGTTTGTAGAGCGGGTTCTGACTCCACGCCGGATCAGCGAAGCGACGGTCATCGCTGGCCGGTTGCAGTTCGGATTTGCCGAACAGCACATTCTTCAGTTCAAGACCGAAATGGGTCACGTGCTTGACGCTATGGATCGGTTGTTTGATGGCCTGGGTCAGCACCATTCGAGCAGAGGCCAGCAGATCCTTTCCGCGCAGCCCAACGACGGGATTAAGCCCCAGGGTGTTTTCCGAGGCTTGGTACTTCAGGTCATCGTTATTCTTGTTACTCATCTACGACGCTCCATTGTCCTGAGACGAGTACCCGTTTTCTGCTGTGCAGTTCCACAGCGAATGCCAGGTACTACTGCTCGGGTGACCGTTAATTCTGCATAGCTGCTTTACAGTCGTAGAGCACTGCAGGGAACTTGCCAGCTCCATTGGTTACCCGAGTTTAATTTTTTTCGCAAGCAGGCCGATCCTCGGCCACACAGCAGAGCATTCAAACAGATGAATTTAGAAAATGCCCTCTAAAGAGCAAGAGTCTCGGACTAGAGCATCAGCTTGACGATTGACTGGTCCGGATCGCGGGTTTTCCCGGCCGCTTTGAGCTCGGCCAGATAATCGGCCCAGAGTGCGTCATGACGTCGCCCCAGCTCGTAGAGATAATCCCAGGTGAACAAGCCGCTGTCGTGACCGTCGTCGAAGGTCAGTTTCAGTGCGTACTGACCGGCCGGTTCCAGGCCGCTGAGGCCGACATTGAGCTTGCCGAATTGCAGGATCGGTTTGCCGTGGCCCTGGACCTCGGCGGAAGGGGAATGCACGCGCAGGAATTCGGCGGGCAGGGTGTACTCCTCGCCGGACGCGTATTTGAGCGTCAGGGTTTTCGAGGCTTTGTGCAGTTTGATGTCGGTGGGGATCATGAGCAGGTTTCCGTCTTGTGCGGAACCTTGTGGGAGCGAGCCTGCTCGCGAATGCGGTGGTTCAGTCAACGCAACGGTTGAATGTACTGCCGTCTTCGCGAGCAGGCTCGCTCCCACGGTTCCATTACATCTGTAAGAGTGACCTACAGGATATAACGGGACAGGTCTTCGTTCTGCGCCAATTCGCCCAGATGGCTGTTGACGTACGCAGCATCGATCAGGATCGGCTTGTCGTCATGCGCGCTAGCCAGGTCGCCGGCGCTGAACGATACCTCTTCCAGCAGACGCTCAAGCAGCGTGTGCAGACGACGGGCACCGATGTTCTCGGTCTTTTCGTTGACCTGCCAGGCGATCTCCGCCAGACGCTTGATGCCTTCCGGCTGGAACTGGATGTTCAGGCCTTCGGTTTTCAGCAGTGCGCAGTATTGCTCGGTGAGCGAAGCGTGCGGCTCGCTGAGGATGCGCTCGAAGTCTTCCGGGCTCAGCGCCTTGAGCTCGACACGGATCGGCAGACGGCCCTGCAGCTCCGGCACCAGATCGCTCGGCTTGCTCAGGTGGAACGCACCGGAGGCGATGAACAGGATGTGGTCGGTCTTGACCATGCCCAGCTTGGTGTTGACGGTGCAGCCCTCGATCAGCGGCAGCAGGTCGCGCTGTACGCCTTCACGGGACACGTCGGCGCCGCCGACATTGCCGCGCTTGGCGACCTTGTCGATTTCGTCGATGAACACGATGCCGTGTTGCTCGACCGCTTCCAGCGCCTTGGCCTTCAACTCTTCTTCGTTGACCAGACGCCCGGCCTCTTCGTCGCGCACCAGTTTCAGCGCTTCTTTGACCTTGAGCTTGCGAGCTTTCTTCTTGCCCTTGCCCATGTTGGCGAACAGGTTCTGCAGCTGGCTGGTCATTTCTTCCATGCCAGGCGGCGTGGCGATTTCGATGCCGGCCACTTCGGCGACTTCGATCTCGATTTCCTTGTCGTCCAGCTGACCTTCGCGCAGGCGTTTGCGGAACAACTGACGGGTGTTGGAATCGCTGCTCGGTGCTTCTTCATTGCTGAAGCCCATGCGTGCAGGCGGCAGCAGTGCGTCGAGGATACGGTCCTCGGCAGCGTCTTCGGCACGGTGACGCACGCGGGTCATTTCCTGCTCTCGGAGCATCTTGATCGCGGCGTCGGCCAGATCACGGATGATCGATTCGACGTCGCGGCCGACGTAGCCGACTTCGGTGAATTTGGTCGCTTCGACCTTGATGAACGGCGCATTGGCCAGTTTCGCCAGACGACGGGCGATCTCGGTTTTACCGACGCCGGTCGGGCCGATCATCAGGATGTTTTTCGGGGTCACTTCAACGCGCAGCTCTTCAGGCAGCTGCATGCGGCGCCAGCGGTTGCGCAGGGCAATCGCGACGGCGCGCTTAGCATCGTCCTGGCCGATGATATGGCGGTTGAGTTCGTGGACGATTTCGCGGGGAGTCATGGACATAGTAATTGACGGTCCTCAAGCAGAAACAAGCCGTGGCACTTTGGCCGCGTCAGGCTTATTCAGCGAGATCCTGCTCCTCAATGGTCTGGGTGTGGTTGGTGAATACACAGATGTCGCCGGCGATACCGAGGGCAGTTTCGACGATCTCACGGGCCGACAGGTCGGTCTTTTTCAACAGCGCGCTGGCTGCGGCTTGCGCGTAGGCGCCGCCGGACCCCATGGCGATCAGGCCGTCTTCGGGTTCGACCACGTCACCGTTGCCGGTGATGATCAGCGAGGCGTCCTTGTTGGCGACCGCGAGCATGGCTTCGAGGCGGCTCAGGGAGCGGTCGGTGCGCCATTCTTTGGCGAGTTCGACAGCGGCGCGGATCAGGTGGCCCTGATGTTTCTCGAGCTGGCCTTCGAAACGTTCGAACAGGGTGAAGGCGTCGGCGGTGGCACCGGCGAAACCGGCGATGACCTGGCCGTGGTACAGGCGGCGAACTTTTTTCGCGTTGCCTTTCATCACGGTGTTGCCGAGAGAAACCTGGCCGTCGCCGCCCATGACGACTTTGCCGTGGCGGCGGACTGAAACGATGGTGGTCAAGGGAAGAGTCTCCACGCAGCGGGGCGAAAATGCCTTATGCCCATTCATATGGGGGTGCTGGATAGGATTTCAACCGGGGAGGGCGCAGGGGGACGAACGGCGGAGGACAGACCGGGAATATGTTGTGCCGGTTATGACGCCTTCGCGAGCAGGCTCGCTCCCACAGGGACTGCGTGATTCCTGTGGGAGCGAGCCTGCTCGCGAATGAACGATGACGCGATGCGACTGACGGAATCAGCGGCTCTGGCGTTGTTGTAACAACAGGTTGCTGAAGCCGCTGCCGGCCAGTTGTTTTTGCGCAGTCGTCAGCTGTTCGCGGTTGCTGAACGGGCCGACCAATACGCGGTACCAGGTTTCATCCTTCACCGTGCCCGACTCAACCGAAACAGCCTGGCCGAGCAGAATGATCTGCGCCCGCACCTTGTCCGCGTCCGCCTCTTTGCGGAACGAGCCGGCCTGGAGGAAGAACTTGGTCACCGGCGCCGCTTTCGCCACCGGTGGCGCTGGCGGCGGGGTAATACCTGACAGCGCAGCCTGCGCCCGCGCGGTGTCGATCTTCGCCGCTTCCGCCGGGGTGACCGGCGTGGTCGGCACTTGTGGCGTCGGCAGGGTTTTCTCCGGCACGGCATCCGGCGGCACGATCACTTCCGATTCCGGCAGCAAGGTGTAGAAGTCGTACTTCGGCTTCACCGGTTGCGTCGGGCTCGGCGGGGTCTTGTTGGCCTCGGCGATCTTCGACGCTTTCTGCTGTTGCGCCTGCTCGACTTTCTCGCGCTTGACCGTGTCGCTGCCCTTGCCAGGCTCCAGTTTCATCAGAAACACGATGAACGCACCGACCGTCAGGCCGATGGCCATCCACAGCCAGCCCGGGATCGGTTGCTTTGCAGGAGCTTGGTAACGGCTGGCGCCACGCTTGGGTGCAGGTTTTTTCTTGGCAGCCAACTTACATTTGCTCCAGGACTTTCAGGCCCAGCAGCTCCAGGCCTTGTTTAAGGGTTCGACGCGTCAACTCGGTCAGGCGCAGACGGCTTTGCATCTGTTCTGGTGTTTCAGCTTTCAGGATCGGGCAGTTCTCATAAAAGCTGGAGAACAGGCTGGCCAGATCGTAGAGGTAAGTGCACAGAATATGCGGAGTGCCTTTTTCCGCGACGCCGTTCAGCACTTCACCGAATTGTGCCAGTTTGGTGCCCAGCTCCTGTTCCAGCTCGGCTTCGAGGACAATTTGGCCCTGGACCTCGCTGAAGTCTTTGTCCAGTTTGCGGAATACGCCGGCAGCGCGGGTGTAGGCGTACAGCAGGTATGGCGCGGTGTTGCCTTCGAAATTCAGCATCAGGTCGAAGTTGAAGCTGTAGTCGCTGGTGCGATGCTTGGACAAGTCGGCGTATTTCACGGAGTCGATACCGACGACTTTCGCGATTTCGTGCAGAGTTTTGACCGGTAATTCCGGGTTCTTTTCTTGTACGAGTTTGAACGCCCGATCCTCTGCTTCGATCAGCAGGTCAACGAGTTTCACGGTGCCGCCATCACGGGTTTTGAAGGGACGGCCGTCGGCGCCGTTCATGGTGCCGAAGCCCATGTGCTCCATTTCCATCGGATGGGTGACGAAGCCGGCCTTGCGCGCCACGGCGAACACTTGCTGGAAGTGCAGCGCCTGACGCTGGTCGACGAAGTACAGCGCGCGATCGGCTTTCAGCTTGCCGCTGCGGTAGCGTACGGCTGCCAGGTCAGTGGTGGCATAGAGGTAGCCGCCGTCAGCCTTGACGATGATCACCGGCAGCGGGTCGCCGTCGGCGTTCTTGAACTCGTCGAGGAACACGCACTGGGCGCCGTTACTTTCGACCAGCATGCCCGCCGCTCTCAGGTCGTTGACCACGTTGATCAGGTCGTCGTTGTAGGCGCTTTCGCCCATCACGTCGGCCATGGTCAGTTTGACGTTGAGCCTTTCGTAGATGTCCTGGCAGTGAGAAAGGGAAATGTGGGTAAAGCCCTTCCATGCCTTGATGCACTCTTCATCTCCTGCTTGTAGATCGACTACCAGCTTCCTGGCGCGATCGGCAAACACTGGATCTTCGTCGAAACGTTTTTTCGCGGCGCGGTAGAATTCTTCCAGATCCGACAGTGCGCTTTTGAGCATGTCTGGATGATCTTCCAGCATTGCCATCAGCATGCCGAACTGGGTGCCCCAGTCGCCCACGTGGTTCTGGCGGATCACTTCGTCGCCGAGGAACTCAAGTACGCGCGCCACGCCGTCGCCGATGATGGTCGAGCGCAAATGACCGACATGCATCTCTTTAGCCAAGTTCGGTGCCGACAAATCGACCACGGTGCGCTGTACAGGACCAGCCTTGCGCACGCCAATGCGCTCGTCAGCCAAAGCGGCTTCGAGGCGATTGGCCAGCGCCTGAGTGTTCTGGAAGAAATTGATGAAGCCCGGACCGGCGATTTCGGCCTTGGTGACGTTCTCGTCGGCCGGCAGCGCAGCGATGATTTTCTCCGCCAGATCGCGCGGCTTCATGCCCGCAGGCTTGGCCAGCATCATGGCGATGTTGCTGGCGAAGTCGCCGTGGGTTTTGTCGCGGGCGTTCTCCACCTGAATCGCCGGCGACAGGCCTTCAGGCAACACACCTTCGTTGACGAGTTGGGTGAGGGCTTGTTGGATCAGCTGGCGAATGGTGTCTTTCATGGTCTTCTCTTTCGACCGCAAGCGCGGCGGCGCATCGATGCGCGGGTGGAAAAACTGGGCATTATCCGTTGCGAAGACGGGCTTGCCAACCTTAGCAGGCAGCTTATGGATATGTGGTGACAATTCGGGCCTATTCGCGAGCAAGCCCGCTCCCACAATGGATCAGCGGCGTTCATTTGTCTGGCTCATACCCTGTGGGAGCGGGCTTGCTCGCGAAGGCGATTTTCAGATCAATACAGATCCACGGGATCGACATCCAGCGACCAGCGCACCGCGCGCCCGCTCGGCATCTGCTCCAGTTCCAGCAACCAGTTGGCGAGCAACCGATGCAGCGGGGCTCGGGCTGCCGCCTGCACCAACAACTGTGCACGATAGCGACCGGCTCGGCGCTCCATCGGTGCCGGCACCGGCCCGAGCAATTCGATGCCGCTCAGATTCTGCTCGACCAGCAAGCGCTCGGCCGCGCTGCATGCCTCATCGAGAAAACCTTCGGCCTGCCCCGGTTTGTGCGCTTCGGCACGCAACAGCGCCAAGTGTGAAAACGGCGGCAGTCCGGCGGCACGGCGCTCGCTCAAGGCCTGCTCGGCAAAGGCGAAGTAGCCCTGCTCGGTCAATTGCACCAACAAAGGATGGTCTGCCAGGTGGGTCTGGATGATCACTTTGCCCGGCTCTTCCGCCCGCCCGGCACGGCCGGCGACTTGTACGATCAATTGCGCCATCCGTTCGCTGGCGCGGAAGTCGCCGGAGAACAGGCCGCCGTCAGCATCCAGAATCGACACCAGTGTCACGCGCGGAAAATGGTGACCCTTGGCCAACATCTGGGTGCCGACCAAAATGCACGGCTGACCCTTCTGAATCGTTGCGAACAGTTGATTCATCGCGTCCTTGCGCGAGGTGCTGTCGCGATCGACGCGCAGTACCGGGTAATCCGGGAACAGAATCGCCAGGCGTTCTTCGGCGCGTTCGGTGCCGGCGCCGACCGGGCGCAGATCGACTTTGTTGCACTTGGGGCATTGGCGCGGCGTGCGCTCGACGTTGCCACAGTGGTGGCAGCGCAGTTCGCCGTAGCGCTGGTGCACGGTCATTCGCGCATCGCAGCGTGAGCACTCGGACATCCAGCCGCAATCGTGGCACAGCAACGTCGGCGCAAAGCCGCGCCGGTTGAGAAACACCAGCACCTGCTGGCCGGCCGCGAGGGTCTGGCCGATGGCTTGTTGCATCGGCCCGGAAATGCCGCTGTCCAGCGGACGGCTTTTCACGTCCAGCCGCAGGAACCGTGGTTGCTTGGCACCGCCGGCTCGCTCGTTGAGACGCAGCAGGCCATAACGACCGGTGTAGGCGTTGTGCAGGCTTTCCAGTGAAGGCGTGGCGGACCCGAGGACGATCGGGATGTTTTCCTGTCGCGCGCGCACCAGTGCCAGATCCCGGGCGTGGTAGCGCAGGCCTTCCTGCTGTTTATAGGAGCCGTCGTGTTCTTCGTCGATGATGATCAGCCCCGGGTTCTTCATCGGGGTGAACAGCGCCGAGCGAGTGCCGATAATAATGTCGGCCTCGCCGTCGCGGGCAGCGAGCCAGGCGTCGAGGCGCTCGCGGTCGTTGACCGCCGAATGCAGCAGGGCGATGCGCGCATTGAAGCGCTGCTCGAAACGCGCCAGGGTCTGCGGGCCGAGGTTGATCTCCGGGATCAGCACCAGCGCCTGCTTGCCGGCTTCGAGGGTTTCGCGGATCAGTTGCAAATAGACTTCGGTCTTGCCGCTGCCGGTGACGCCCGCCAGCAGAAACGCGTGATAACTGTCGAACCCGGCGCGGATCGCTTCGTAAGCGGCGCGTTGTTCGGTATTGAGCGGCAGTTCCGGTTGCGCCAGCCAGTGTTCATGGCGCACGCCGGGGGCGTGCCGGCGGATCTCCACCTGCACCAGGCCCTTGGCCAGCAGCAGGTCGAGGCTGTCCTTGCTCAACATCAGTTTGCTCAACAACTGATGGGCGACGCCGTGCGGGTGCTGCGCCAGCGTCGCCAGCGCTTCCCGTTGCCGTGGCGCGCGGGCGATGCGCGGATCATCAAGGCTGGCGCCCGGCGCGACCGACCAGAAACGCTCCTGACGGGCTTCGGCCGGTTCGCCCTGACGCAGCAATACCGGCAGTGCCCAGCTCAAGGTGTCGCCGAGGCTGTGCTGGTAATACTGCGATGTCCACAGGCACAGCTTGAACAGCGCGGGCGGCAGCGGCGGCTCGGTATCGAGCAGGGCCAACGCCGGCTTGAGTTTCTCCAGCGGCACTTCGCTGGTGTCGGTGATCTCGACCAGAATCCCGATCATCTCCCGCCGCCCGAACGGCACCCGCAGGCGCATGCCCGGCTGCAACTGGGCGCGCAGCACCCCGGCCGGCGCCCGATAATCGAACAGGCGGCGCAGGGGCGAAGGCAGGGCGAGGCGCAGAATGGCGTCGGGCACGCGGGGGGATCTCGATCAGCAGGCGATTAAAAGGACTGCGTATATAACCTGTGGGAGCGAGCCTGCTCGCGAAAGCGGTGTATCAGGCGGCTGATATGCTGGCTGATAGATCGTCTTCGCGAGCAGGCTCGCTCCCACAGGGACAGCGCAATGGGCCGGGAGCCTAGCAGACGGTCGGTCTCAGGGACAGCTTGCGCGATTGACATTGTCTGGTAGAATCCGCGGCCTAATTACGTGCGGTATTCAACAATAGTGTTGGGTGGCGGCACGCTAGCTGAGGAAGACATCATGAAAGCTGATATCCACCCGAATTACCCAGAAGTTGCAGTAACCTGCAGCTGCGGCAACAAGTTCGAAACCCGTTCGACCTTCGGCAAAGCCCTGGCGATCGACGTTTGCAACGAGTGCCACCCGTTCTACACCGGTAAGCAGAAGACTCTGGACACCGGTGGCCGCGTTCAGAAGTTCGCCGACCGTTTCGGTGCCTTCGGCGCCAAGAAGTAAGATTGGTCATTCTGGAAAACTTCGACGGTTTCTCCAGGCTGATGAAAAAGGCGTCCCTTGTGGGCGCCTTTTTTGTGTCCGCGATTTGGCTGTCCGCTGCCCAGGCATTTTGCCCCACGCCTGCCGGCCTGAGCAGCGTCAGCGTCCAGCGCGTGGTCGATGGCGACACGCTACGCCTGAGCGATGGGCGCAGTGTGCGGATGATCGGTCTCAACACGCCGGAGCTGGGCAAGCAGGGCCGCAGTGACGAACCCTTCGCCGTGGCGGCGCGCAAACGTCTTGAAGCACTGGTGGCGGACAGCCACGGTCGGGTCGGTCTGCTCCCCGGCAAGCAGGCCAAAGACCATTACGGTCGCACCCTCGCGCATGTCTACAGCACCAACGGCACCAATCTTGAAGCGCAAATGCTCGCCGACGGCCTTGGTTTTCAGGTGGCGGTGGCACCGAATGTCGATCTTGTGGCCTGTCAGCAGGCGGCCGAACGCAGCGCCCGGCAGGCCGGTCGGGGCCTGTGGCGCCAGTCACCTGTACTGAAAGCGGAGCAGATCCGCACTTCGGGTTTCGCCGTGGTCAGTGGGCGTGTGAGCAAGGTTCAGCGCAATCGTGGCGGAATCTGGATCGAGTTGCAGGACTCGGTTGTATTGCGCGTTGCACCCAATCTGGTCGGACAATTCGACAGCGCCCGGTTGCAGACGCTGCAGGGAAGGCAGATCGAGGCTCGCGGCTGGGTCGTCGACCGTTCGCGGCGTGGCGGGTTGAAACCGGGTCAGCCGCGTTGGCTGCTGCCGTTGACCGATCCGTCGATGCTGCAAAGCGCGCGCTGAAGAAAAATTGTAGACATTTTTTATGTCGATTGTGAACAGTCAAGCCCTTGTGCGCCGTGGCTCTTGGCCCAAAGTCGTAGGACAGGGCGCTTGACAGGGGTGACCGCTCAGTCTTGTGGGGACTTTGCGAGGCGCGTATCCTCGCTGACCAGTCTGTCCAACAGTAAAAAGCGGAATGCCAAAATGTCTGATCTGAAAACTGCCGCTCTCGAATATCATGCCAATCCTCGTCCAGGGAAGCTGAGTGTCGAGCTCACCAAGGCCACTGCTACCGCCCGCGACCTGTCGCTGGCCTACAGCCCCGGCGTAGCTGAACCAGTGCGTGAGATCGCCCGCGATCCTGAACTGGCCTACAAATACACCGGCAAGGGCAACCTGGTTGCAGTCATTTCCGATGGCACCGCGATTCTGGGCCTGGGTAACCTCGGCCCACTGGCCTCCAAGCCAGTGATGGAAGGTAAAGGTGTACTGTTCAAGCGCTTCGCCGGTATCGACGTATTCGACATCGAAGTCGACTCCGAAAGCCCGCAAGCCTTCATCGACACCGTAAAACGCATCTCCATCACTTTCGGCGGCATCAACCTGGAAGACATCAAGGCGCCTGAGTGCTTTGAGATCGAACGTGCTCTGATCGAGCAGTGCGACATTCCGGTATTCCACGATGACCAGCACGGCACCGCGATCGTGACCGCTGCGGGCATGATCAACGCCCTGGAAATCGCCGGCAAAACCCTGCCGGAAGCCAAGATCGTCTGCCTCGGCGCCGGCGCTGCGGCCATCTCCTGCATGAAGTTGCTGGTGAGCATGGGCGCAAAAATCGAAAACATCTTCATGGTTGACCGTACCGGCGTGATCCACTCCGGCCGTGATGACCTGAACCAGTACAAAGCCGTGTTCGCTCACGCCACCGACAAGCGCAGCCTGGCTGATGCTCTGAAAGGCGCTGACGTGTTCGTCGGTCTGTCCGGCCCGAACCTGCTGAGCGCTGAAGGCCTGCTGTCGATGGCGGCCAACCCGATCGTCTTCGCCTGCTCGAACCCGGATCCGGAAATCTCCCCGGAGCTGGCACACGCCACCCGCAGCGACGTGATCATGGCCACCGGTCGTTCCGACTACCCGAACCAGGTCAACAACGTTCTGGGCTTCCCGTTCATCTTCCGTGGTGCCCTGGACGTTCGCGCCAAGCGCATCAACGAAGAAATGAAAGTGGCTGCGGCCAATGCCCTGCGTGAACTGGCCAAACTGCCAGTGCCACAGGACGTGTGCGACGCCTACGGTGGTGCGCCGCTGGAATTCGGTCGTGAGTACATCATTCCGAAGCCAATGGACAAGCGCCTGATCACCTTGATCTCCGACGCTGTGGCCAAAGCCGCGATCGAGACCGGTGTGGCGACCCTGCCGTATCCGAAGAACTACCCGCTGAAAAGCGTGGATGACGTGTTCAACGGCTAAGCCGTTGTAGCGCTTCAACGAAAGCCCCGGCTTGTGAGAGTCGGGGCTTTTTTGTGCCTGTGTGATTTGTGGTGTTCTTCAGTGCCTCTTCGCGAGCAAGCCCGCTCCCACAGGTTTTGTGGCTACAACTCGCTCACTGTGGGAGCGGGCTTGCTCGCGAAGAGGCCGGCCCAGACAACATAAAATCACAGGCATAAAAAGCCCCGCACTTCTTTCGAAGGCGGGGCTTTTTGGGGCGCATTGATCAGAACAGATCGATCGGCGCCTGCTCATCCGCCGGCAGCGGACTGCCCGGTACGGCGCCGTTGCCCAGCTCATTCACCGAGGGCGGCGTGTCTTCGGACTTGAACAGCTCGAAGTAGGCGCCCGGCGTGCTCGGCGTTGCCGCACGACCGCTGACCGGATCCACCCGCAGGCTGAGAATGCCTTCCGGCTCAGGCTGTACGTGCGGCGGCTTGTCCTTGAGCGCGGCAGACATGTAGTTCATCCAGATCGGCAACGCCACGGTGCCACCGAACTCGCGGCGACCGAGGCTTTCCGGCTGGTCGAAGCCGGTCCACACGGTGGTCACGTAATCGGCGTTGTAACCGGAGAACCATGCATCCTTCGATTCGTTGGTGGTACCGGTCTTGCCCGCGATATCGCTGCGGCCCATGGCCAGTGCGCGGCGCCCGGTGCCGAGCTTGATCACGTCCTGCAGCATGCTGTTGAGGATGTACGTGGTACGGCCATCGACGATCCGCTCAGCCACGGCCGGCGCTTGTGGCGCGGCGGCAGCGCCCGGTGCTTCACCCGGAATCGGAGCGGCGTTGACGGTGATCGACTGAGGTGTCGGTGCCGCGATGCCATCGGTCGCCGAGCCACCCTGTGGCACGGTCGGCGGGTTGGCGACGAACAGCGTGTCACCGTTGCGGCTTTCGATCTTGTCGATGATGTACGGGGTGATCTTGTAGCCGCCGTTGGCGAAGGTGCTCCAGCCGGTAGCGATCTCCATCGGGGTCAGGGTCGCGGTGCCCAGCGCCAGCGACAGGTTCGGCGGCAGGTCCTGCTTGTTGAAGCCGAAACGGGTGATGTAGTCGATGGTCTTGCCCACACCCATCGCCTGCAGCAAGCGGATCGACACCAGGTTACGCGACTTGTACAGCGCTTCGCGCAGACGGATCGGGCCGAGGAAGGTGTTGGTGTCGTTCTTCGGCCGCCAGACCTTGTCCAGGTACTCGTCGACGAACACGATCGGTGCATCGTTGACCAGCGTCGCGGCGGTATAACCGCTGTCCAGTGCAGCACTGTAGACGAACGGCTTGAAGCTCGACCCCGGCTGACGCTTGGCCTGCAGGGCGCGGTTGTAGTTGCTCTGCTCGAACGCAAAGCCGCCGACCAGCGAGCGAATCGCGCCGTTCTGCGGATCCAGCGACACCAGCGCGCCTTGCGCCTGCGGGATCTGGCTGAATTTCAGCGAATTGTTCGGCTGACGCTGCACGCGAATCAGATCGCCGACCTGCGCCACATCCGACGGCTGGCGCGGTGCGGCGCCCATGCTGTTGGTGTTGAGGAACGGCCGCGCCCATTTCATGGTGTCCCAGGCGACGTGTTCTTCGCCGGTACGGGTCAGCACCTGCAAGCCATTCTTGTCGACCTGGGTAACGATGGCCGGCTCCAGGCTGCTGATGGTGCGCTGCTTGGTCAGCTCGGTCGCCCACGCTTCGTGGGTCTTGCCCGGCAGACGCGATTCAGGGCCACGGTAGCCGTGACGCTGATCGTAGGTCATCAGGCCTTCGTGCAGCGCGGTGTTGGCCATTTCCTGCAGGTTGCTCGGCACCGTGGTGGTGACGCGGAAACCTTCGGTGTAAGCGTCGCTGCCATAGCGACCGACCATTTCGGCTCGGGCCATTTCGGCGATGTACGGTGCGTTCACTTCCGGGGTCGGCACGTGATAACTGGCGTTCAGCGGCTCGTTGATCGCGGCGGTGTAGTCCGCCTCGGAAATCTTCCCGAGCTTGTACATGCGCCCAAGGATCCAGTCGCGACGCTCCTTGCTGCGCGCCGGGTTGGCCAGCGGGTTGAAGCGCGACGGGGCTTTCGGCAGGCCGGCGATCATCGCCATCTGCGCCAAGCTGACGTCGCGGATCGACTTGCCGTAATAGACCTGGGCCGCCGCCTCGATGCCGTAGGCGCGGTTACCCAGATAAATTTTGTTCACGTACAGCTCGAGGATCTCGTCCTTGGTCAGCTGCCGCTCGATCTGCAGGGCCAGAAGAATCTCGGTGGTTTTGCGCGAGAAGCTGCGTTCGCTGGTCAGGAAGAAGTTCTTCGCCACCTGCATGGTGATGGTGCTGCCGCCGGACTGAATGTGCCCGCTTTTGACCAGTTGGGTCGCGGCGCGCATCAGGCTGCTCGGATCGACGCCATAGTGGTTGGCGAAATTGTCGTCTTCAGCACTTAGTAACGCATTAATGAAATTGGGTGGAATGTCGGCGAAACGGATCGGAGTACGGCGCATTTCGCCAAATTCTGCGATCAACTTGTTGTCGCTGCTGTAGACCCGGAGCGGAATCTGCAACTGAATGCTTCTCAGCGCCTCCACAGACGGCAAACCCGGACTAAGGTAAAGAAACGCGCCGCTGAGACCTAAAAGCAGTCCGCAGAAAACGGCGACGATGGACCAACCGAAAAATTTCAGCAGACGAATCAAGGCTTTTGAACATCCAGGGCAAAGAATGAATTGGGCGACAGGGTTCCGGTAACACACAGAACAACCTGGGCCGGCAGTAAAAAGCGGAAAAAAACGCTGGGCATTATAAGCACTTTTCTGCTGGGGGCGTCATTTGCGCTTCTGTCAAGACGGGGTGAAGGAACGCAATGCGTATTACAGAGTCCGTAACTCACGGAAAGTCATAGGGAATTGGTAGTGCTGGGACTCTTCAAGAAAAAGACCAATACGTTACTGGGGATCGACATCAGCTCCACTTCGGTGAAGCTGCTGGAGTTGAGCCGTCAGGGCGACCGCTACCGGGTCGAAGCCTACGCGGTCGAGCCGCTGCCGCCCAATGCCGTTGTCGAAAAGAACATCGCCGAGCTCGAAGGCGTGGGTCATGCCTTGTCCCGGGTGCTGGTCAAGGCGCGCACCGGGCTCAAGAGCGTGGCGGTGGCGGTGGCCGGTTCTGCGGTGATTACCAAGATCATCGAGATGGACGCCGGGCTGACCGATGACGAGCTGGAAAACCAGCTGAAGATCGAAGCCGACCAATACATTCCCTATCCACTGGACGAAGTCGCCATCGATTTCGAAGTCCAGGGCGTGTCGCCGCGCAACCCGGAGCGGGTCAGCGTGCTGCTGGCCGCCTGTCGCAAGGAAAACGTCGAAGTCCGCGAAGCGGCGCTGGCGCTGGCCGGGCTGACCGCGCGCGTGGTCGATGTCGAGGCCTATGCGCTGGAGCGCTCGTTCGGCCTGCTCGCCACTCAACTGGCAGCCTCGCAGGAGCGCCTGACCGTGGCGGTGGTGGACATCGGCGCGACCATGACTACCCTCAGCGTCCTGCATAACGGCCGCATCATCTATACCCGCGAGCAACTGTTCGGTGGCCGGCAACTGACCGAGGAAATCCAGCGCCGCTACGGCCTGACTGTCGAGCAGGCCGGGCTGGCGAAAAAGCAGGGCGGTCTGCCGGACGACTATGTCAGCGAGGTATTGCAACCGTTCCGTGATGCTCTGGTGCAGCAGGTCTCGCGCTCGTTGCAGTTCTTCTTTGCCTCCGGGCAGTACAACGCCGTCGATCACAT
This sequence comes from Pseudomonas sp. LAMO17WK12:I5, assembly GCF_900215165.1. NCBI lineage: Bacteria > Pseudomonadati > Pseudomonadota > Gammaproteobacteria > Pseudomonadales > Pseudomonadaceae > Pseudomonas > Pseudomonas sp. LAMO17WK12:I5. Next base: position 315,863 of record NZ_OBDS01000004.1, read on the forward strand.
CCTGTTGGCCGGCGGCACCGCCTCGGTGCCGGGGCTGGATCGGCTGATCGAACAGCGTCTGGGCACCCCGACCCAGGTCGCCAACCCGTTTTCCGACATGGCCTTGAGCAGCAAGGTCAACGCCGGGGCCCTGGCCAGTGACGCGCCGGCCCTGATGATTGCCTGCGGGCTCGCGCTCAGGAGTTTCGACTGATGGCGCGGATCAACCTTCTCCCCTGGCGTGAGGAACGCCGCGAAGAGCGGCGCAAACGCTTTCTGCTGATCCTGATCGGGGTGTTCGTCGGTTCGGTGGGCGCAGTGTTCATCGCCGATCAGATCTTCAGTACCGCCATCGAGCGGCAGGCAGCACGCAATGCCTACATCGGCAAACAGATCGCCGTGGTGGACGAGCGGATCAAGCAGATCAGCGAGCTCAAGGCGCGACGCCAGCAACTGGTCGAGCGCATGCGCATCATCCAGGACCTGCAGGGCAACCGGCAGATCAGCGGGCGGATTTTCGATCAGCTGGCGCGCACGCTGCCGGACGGGGTGTATTTCACCAGCGTGAAATTGCTCGGCAAGACGCTGTCGATCAGCGGCGCGGCGGAGTCGAACAACCGCGTTTCGGAGCTGATGCGCAATCTGGATGCTTCCGACTGGTTCGATGCGCCGAGTCTTAATGAAGTGAAAGCGACGACTGCCGGTCAGGTGGATCAGGCCAACGTCTTTCAGCTGACCGTGCGTCAGACCCAGCCAGCCGCGACGGAGGGCGACAAATGAAGCCGTCCGAATGGCTGCAAAGTCTGCGCAATATTGACTTCAACGATCTGGACACCAGCAATATCGGCTCCTGGCCGGCCGCGGTGAAAACTATCGCGGGAGCATTGCTGGCGGTGCTGGTGTTGGCGCTTGGCTATAACTTTTTCATCAGCGACATGGAAAACCAGCTGGAAGCCAAGCGTCAGGAAGAGGACACCTTGAAGGAGCAATTTGCCAGCAAGGCGCGCCTGGCCGCCAACCTGGAGCTCTACACCCAGCAGATGAAGGAGATGGAGAACACCTTCGGCGTGCTCCTGCGCCAATTGCCCAGCGACACCGAGGTCCCGGGATTGCTCGAGGACATTACCCGTACCGGGCTGGGCAGCGGTCTTGAATTCGAAGAGATCAAGCTGCTGCCGGAGGTGACCCAGCCGTTCTACATCGAGCTGCCGATCCAGATCACTGTCACCGGGGCTTACCACGACCTCGCGACCTTCGTCAGTGGCGTCGCCGGGTTGCCACGGATCGTCACCTTGCACGATTTCGAACTGGCACCGGCCAATCCCGATGGCGGGACGAAGCTGCGCATGAGCATTCTCGCCAAGACCTACCGCTATAACGACAAGGGGTTGGACAAATGACCCCGATCCGTTATTTCGCCCTGTCAGTGCTGTTGCTGGGTCTTGGCGGATGCTTTGGTGGAGATGACTTCAGCGACCTCGATGCCTACATGAACGAAGTGCGTCTGCGCCCGGCCGGCCGGATCGAGCCGACGCCGACGTTTCATTCCTATCCTACTTTTACCTACAGCGCGGCCAACCTGCGTAGCCCGTTCTCGCGCCAGGTGCGCGTCGATCTGGCCGGGCAGCAGCGTGGCTCGCGCAACGTCAAACCCGACCCCAACCGGGTCAAGCAATACCTCGAAGGTTTCAACATCGAGCAGTTTGAAATGGTCGGCACGATCTCCAATGCCAGCGGCTCCTTCGCCTTGCTGCGCGGGGCGGGTGCAGTGCATCGGTTGAAAGTCGGCGACTACCTGGGGCGCAACGACGGGCGCATTGTCGCCATCAGCGCCACTCAGGTCGATGTGGTCGAGATCGTGCCCGACGGCGAAGGCGCCTGGCTGGAACGTCCGCGCACCATTCCTTTGAAAGAGCACTCATAGTGGAAGTCGAACAATGAACAGGATTTTCTCCACCCTCGGTTTTTCGCTATGGATAGCGCTGCTTTCACCGATGGTTCAGGCGGCCAGCCTCAAGACGCTGGATGTCGCGGCGTTGCCGGGTGACCGCATCGAGTTGAAGCTGTCGTTCGACAGCCCGCCACCGCAACCCAAGGGCTACACCACCGAATCGCCGGCGCGAATCGCCCTGGATCTGCCGGGTGTCGCCAGCCAACTGACGAGCAAGACCCGCGATCTGGGCAGCGGTAACGCGCGAACCGCCACAGTGGTGGAAGCCAACGACCGCACGCGCCTGATCATCAACCTGACGCAACTGACGCCCTACACCTCACGGGTCGAGGGCAACAATCTGTTCGTGGTGGTCGGGCAGGGCGCCAAGCCTGCTGCGCCACGGCCAGCCGTTGTTGCGCCACGACCGGTCGCGGCGCCGGCGAAGGCTTATACCCCCGTCGCCAAAACCATTCGTGGTGTCGACTTCCAGCGCGGCACTGCGGGGGAGGGCAATGTCGTCATCGACCTGTCGGACCCGACCATCGCCCCGGACATCCAGGAGCATGACGGCAAGATCATCCTCAGCTTTGCTCGCACGCAGTTGCCCGACAGGCTGCGGGTGCGCCTCGACGTCAAGGACTTCGCCACGCCGGTGCAGTTCGTCAACGCTGCCGCCACTGGTGATCGTGCGGTGATCACCGTCGAACCCAGCGGCACGTTCGACTATTCCACCTATCAGACCGACAACAAACTGACCGTCAGTATTCGCCCGATGACGGTCGATGACCTGCAAAAGCGCAACGCTGACCGCAACAGCTACAGCGGCGAAAAGCTTTCGCTGAATTTCCAGGACATCGACGTGCGCTCGGTGCTGCAACTGATCGCCGATTTCACCAACCTCAATCTGGTGGCCAGCGATACCGTGCAGGGCGGGATCACCTTGCGTCTGCAGAACGTGCCGTGGGATCAGGCGCTGGACCTGGTGCTGAAAACCAAGGGGCTGGACAAGCGCAAGATCGGCAACGTGTTGCTGGTGGCGCCGGCCGACGAAATCGCCGCCCGCGAACGCCAGGAACTGGAGTCACAGAAACAGATCGCCGAACTGGCGCCGCTGCGCCGCGAGCTGCTGCAAGTGAATTACGCCAAGGCCGCGGACATCGCCAAGCTGTTCCAGTCGGTGACCAGCGCCGAGGCGAAAATCGACGAGCGTGGCTCGATCACTGTCGATGAGCGCACCAACAACATCATTGCCTACCAGACCCAGGATCGCCTCGACGAACTGCGGCGGATCGTGGCGCAACTGGATATTCCGGTGCGTCAGGTGATGATCGAGGCGCGGATCGTCGAGGCCAACGTCGATTACGACAAGAGTCTGGGCGTGCGCTGGGGCGGTTCGATCCAGAACAAGGGCAACTGGAACACCTCGGGGGTCAGTAACGGCACCTCGACCACCATTGGCACACCGGGCAGCACCAGTACCAACTCGCCGTTCGTCGACATGGGCACGGTCGGTAATACCTCGGGGATCGGCATCGCCTTCATTACCGACAATGTGCTGCTCGATCTTGAGCTGACCGCCATGGAGAAGACCGGCAACGGTGAAATCGTCTCGCAGCCCAAAGTGGTCACCTCCGACAAAGAGACGGCGAAGATCCTCAAGGGCACCGAGATTCCGTATCAGGAAGCCAGCTCCAGCGGTGCGACGTCGGTGTCGTTCAAGGAGGCTTCGCTGTCGCTGGAAGTGACGCCGCAGATCACCCCCGACAACCGCATCATCATGGAGGTCAAGGTCACCAAGGACGAACCGGACTACCTGAACAAAGTGCAGGATGTACCGCCGATCAAGAAGAACGAGGTCAACGCCAAGGTGCTGGTGAACGACGGCGAGACCATCGTGATTGGGGGCGTTTTCTCAAATACTCAAAGCAAGGTCGTAGATAAGGTGCCATTTCTTGGCGATGTGCCGTATCTTGGCCGCCTTTTCCGGCGTGATGTGGTTTCGGAGAAAAAATCCGAGCTGCTGGTATTTCTCACTCCGCGTATCATGAATAACCAGGCGATTGCTGTGAGTCGTTGATTCTGTGCGAAATTTGATTCTTGTAGGACCGATGGGCGCTGGAAAAAGCACCATCGGCCGGTTGCTGGCCAAAGAGCTGCGCCTGCCGTTCAAAGATTCCGACAAGGAAATTGAACTGCGCACGGGCGCCAATATCCCGTGGATCTTCGACAAGGAAGGCGAGCCCGGCTTTCGTGACCGTGAGCAGGCGATGATCGCCGAGCTGTGCGCGTTCGACGGCGTGGTGCTGGCGACCGGCGGCGGCGCGGTGATGCGTGATGCCAACCGCAAGGCCCTGCACGCGGGCGGACGGGTGGTGTATCTGCATGCCTCCGTCGAGCAGCAGGTCGGGCGTACGTCGCGCGATCGCAATCGTCCTTTGCTGCGCACCGCCGATCCGGCGAAAACCCTGCGAGACTTGTTGGAGATCCGCGATCCGCTCTATCGAGAGATCGCCGATCTGGTGGTGGAAACCGACGAACGGCCACCGCGCATGGTGGTGCTCGACATTCTCGACCGTCTGGCGCAGCTGCCACCCCGTTAAAGCGCCGCCGGAAATGCGCTATCCTCGGCGTCCTGTCACAGTCGCCGAGGTTGTGGCGGATGGCGTGCGAGCGGCGTCAGATTCGCTATAGGCCGCAGACAACCAATAATTCAGGGCAGGACGCCTGCTTCCATCTTCACTGTGGGGACACATGCAGACACTCAAGGTCGATCTAGGCGAGCGCAGCTACCCGATTCATATTGGCGAAGGTTTGTTGGATCAGCCCGAGTTGCTGGCGCCGCATATCCATGGGCGGCAAGTGGCAATCATCTCCAACGAGACCGTTGCGCCGCTCTATCTCGAACGTCTGACCCGCAGCCTTGCGCAGTTCTCGGTGATCTCGGTGGTGCTGCCGGACGGGGAAGCCTTCAAGAACTGGGAAACCCTGCAACTGATCTTCGACGGCCTGCTGACTGCCCGTCACGACCGCCGCACCACGATCATCGCCCTCGGCGGCGGGGTCATCGGTGACATGGCCGGTTTTGCTGCCGCCTGCTATCAGCGCGGCGTCGATTTCATCCAGATTCCTACCACGCTGTTGTCCCAGGTCGATTCGTCGGTGGGCGGCAAGACCGGCATCAACCATCCGCTGGGCAAGAACATGGTCGGCGCGTTCTATCAGCCGAACGTGGTGCTGATCGATACTGCATCGCTGAAAACCCTGCCGGAGCGTGAACTGTCCGCCGGTCTGGCCGAAGTCATCAAGTACGGTCTGATCTGCGACGAGCCGTTCCTGACCTGGCTCGAAGACAACGTCGACGCTCTGCGCGCGCTGGACCAGAAGGCCCTGACCTACGCCATCGAGCGTTCCTGCGCGGCCAAGGCGGCAGTGGTCGGTGCCGATGAGAAGGAAACCGGCGTGCGCGCCACGCTCAATCTCGGCCACACCTTCGGCCACGCCATCGAGACCCACATGGGCTATGGTGTCTGGTTGCATGGTGAGGCGGTGGCCGCTGGCACCGTGATGGCGCTGGAAATGTCCGCGCGTCTGGGCTGGATCAGCGAGCAGGAACGTGATCGCGGCATTCGTCTGTTCCAGCGTGCCGGTCTGCCGGTGATTCCGCCGGAAGAAATGACCGAAGCCGATTTTCTCGAACATATGGCAATTGATAAAAAAGTGATCGACGGTCGTCTGCGCCTGGTGCTGCTGCGCCGGATGGGCGAAGCGGTGGTGACCGCCGATTATCCGAAAGAGGTTCTACAGGCCACGCTGGGAGCGGATTACCGCGCTCTGGCTCAGCTTAAAGGTTAATAAGATTCCGATGACTAGTTTGCATGCCGACGAGGCGTTCCTCGGCCATTTCCAGTTAAGTCACGACCCTTTCGCGCCGCGGGTGCCGGGCTTCAAATTCTTCCCGGCCCAGCGCAAACCGGTGCTGGGGCAATTGCACCACCTGGCGCGTTACAGCCAGTTGCTGCTGGTGGTCACCGGCCCGCAGGGCAGCGGCAAGACCTTGCTGCGTCAGGCGCTGGTGGCCAGCACCAACAAGCAATCGGTACAAAGCGTTGTCGTGTCGGCCCGTGGAGCTGGCGATGCCGCCGGCGTGCTGCGTCAGGTGGCTCAGGCACTGAACGTGGCTCAGGCCGAAGTTGGCGCGATTCTGGATCAGGTGGTGCAGCTCGCGCTTACCGGCCAGGAGGTCTATCTGCTGGTGGATGACGCCGAGCAGCTCGACGAATCCGCCCTCGAAGCGCTGATGGCGCTAGGGGCCGGTGCACCGGAAGGTCGCCCGCATGTGTTCCTGTTCGGTGAGTCGTCGCTGATCGCGCAACTGGAGGCCTTGCACCTCGAGGAAGAGCGCTTCCACGTCATCGAACTGCAGCCGTATACCGAAGAAGAGACCCGCGAATATCTCGACCAACGGCTCGAAGGTGCGGGCCGGGGTGTCGAACTTTTCACCGCGGATCAGATCTCTGAGATTCACGAAAGCGCCGAGGGTTGGCCTGGCAACATCAACCAGGTCGCTCGCGATGCACTGATCGAAGTCATGATTGCCAGCCGCTCTGCGGTCAAGCGTCCAAGTATGGGGTTCAACATGCCGAAGAAACACGTATTGGCGATTTCCGCCGTCGTTGTGGTCGCGGTCGCCGCCGCCTGGCTGATGCCGGGTCGCAACAAGGCGCCAACCACCGGCGCACCTGCCAACGAACAGGCACAACTGCCATTGGGCCAAGGCGCCAATGGCGGCGCACCGAACGTCGAGTTCGCCGGCAATACCCAGCCGATGCCGCTGCCGCTGGTCGGCAACTCGCAACCGGTGATGCGCGGCCCGTTGGCTGAAGCCGCAGGCGGCATCACTGAAGGTGACGACGGCGTGCCGGTCGAAGGCTCCAGCGCAACGCCGCCGACCGTCACGACTTCCGCACCACCGGCAGGTGTTCCGGCCGGCCCGGCTCCGACGCCAGTACCTGTTCCGGCGGCCAAGCCGACCCCGGCACCGACTCAGGTCGCCACCGCCAAGCCTGCTCCGGCAGCGCCAGCGGCCAAACCGGCTCCGGCTCCGGCCAAGCCTGTTGCGGCTGCCAAACCGGCCGAGAAGCCGGTTACCGTGGCCAAGGCTGCCGGTGGCAGCTGGTACGCCGGTCAGCCGACCAGCAATTACGTGGTGCAGATCCTCGGCACCAGCTCCGAAGCGACCGCGCAGAACTTCGTCAAGGAGCAGGGCGGCGAGTACCGTTATTTCAAGAAAGTCCTCAACGGCAAGCCTCTCTACGTGATCACCTACGGCAACTTCGCCAATCGTGATGCAGCCGTTTCTGCCATCAAGGCCTTGCCAGCGAAGGTTCAGGCTGGTAAACCTTGGCCTCGCACTGTCGCCAGCGTCCAACAGGAACTGGCAACAACTCGCTGAAGATTCGGCGGCCTTACCCAGGCCGCCTCTCCAAGCACCTCAAAATTTCTACGAGTGCGCGCCGTCTCTACAGACCGCGTGCCTTGTGGTGTCTGCGTCACAGTAGTCTTTGAGTCGTTGCAGTCAAAATTAAAAAAGTTTTGACTAGCACAGCAGATCGCTTTAAACCTTTCACAAATGCGACATGAATTTGCGACATTTCGTCGTCAAATTTGTGAGCCTCTGTGTCGCTGTGTACAATGACCACCCTTTTGCCCCCGCAAAGCCGGCGTACGTTCGGCGCGGCAAGCAAGTGGTTGAATTGAAAAGAAATTTGCCTCGAAAAGAGGCAGCCTGGTGAGAAAGTGTCTATGAAAGCAGGTCTGTACCAACCAGATGAATTCAAGGATAACTGCGGTTTCGGCCTGATAGCCCATATGCAGGGCGAGCCCAGTCATACCCTTTTGCAAACGGCCATCGAGGCCCTGACCTGCATGACCCACCGCGGTGGGATTAATGCCGACGGCAAGACCGGTGACGGTTGCGGTCTGCTGATTCAAAAGCCTGACGCGTTCCTGCGGGCGATGGCCCAGGAAAACTTCAGCGTCGAACTGCCCAAGCAATATGCCGTGGGCATGGTCTTCTTCAATCAGGATCCGGCCAAGGCCGAAGCCGCTCGCGAGAACATGAACCGCGAGATCCTCGCTGAAGGCCTGCAACTGATCGGCTGGCGCAAAGTGCCGATCGACACCAGCGTCCTCGGCCGACTGGCCCTCGAGCGCCTGCCGCAGATCGAGCAGGTGTACATCGGCGGTGAAGGCCTGAGCGATCAGGACATGGCGGTCAAGCTGTTCAGCGCCCGTCGTCGCTCGTCGGTGGCCAACGCCGCCGACACCGACCACTACATCTGCAGCTTTTCGCACAAGACCATTATCTATAAAGGCCTGATGATGCCGGCCGACCTGGCCGCGTTCTATCCGGACCTGGGTGACCAGCGCCTGCAAACCGCGATCTGCGTGTTCCACCAGCGCTTCTCCACCAACACCTTGCCGAAATGGCCGCTGGCCCAGCCATTCCGCTTCCTCGCCCACAACGGTGAGATCAACACCATCACTGGTAACCGTAACTGGGCACAGGCCCGTCGGACCAAGTTCAGCAACGATCTGATGGATCTGGAAGAACTCGGCCCGCTGGTCAACCGTGTCGGTTCCGACTCCTCGAGCATGGACAACATGCTCGAACTGATGGTCACCGGTGGCATCGACCTGTTCCGTGGCGTGCGGATGATCATTCCGCCAGCGTGGCAGAACGTTGAAACCATGGACCCGGATCTGCGTGCGTTCTACGAGTACAACTCGATGCACATGGAACCGTGGGACGGCCCGGCCGGCGTGGTGATGACCGATGGTCGTTACGCGGTGTGCCTGCTCGACCGTAACGGTCTGCGTCCGGCGCGCTGGGTTACCACCACCAACGGTTTCATCACCGTTGCGTCGGAAATCGGCGTCTGGAACTACCAGCCGCAAGACGTGATCGCCAAGGGCCGTGTCGGTCCGGGCCAGATCCTCGCCGTGGACACCGAGACCGGGCAGATCCTCGACACCGACGCGATCGACAACCGTCTGAAATCCCGTCATCCGTACAAGCAATGGTTGCGCAAGAATGCCCTGCGCATCCAGGCGACCATGGAAGACAACGACCACGGTTCGGCGTTCTACGATGTCGATCAGCTCAAGCAATACATGAAGATGTATCAGGTCACGTTTGAAGAGCGCGATCAGGTACTGCGTCCGCTTGGCGAACAAGGCTACGAAGCCGTCGGCTCGATGGGCGACGACACGCCGATGGCCGTGCTGTCGCAGCGCGTGCGCACGCCGTACGACTATTTCCGCCAGCAGTTCGCGCAGGTCACCAACCCGCCGATCGACCCGCTGCGTGAAGCGATCGTGATGTCGCTGGAGATCTGTCTCGGTGCCGAGCGCAACATCTTCCAGGAATCGCCGGAGCACGCCTCGCGCGTGATCCTCAGCTCGCCAGTGATCTCGCCGGCCAAGTGGCGCTCGCTGATGAACCTCGACCGCCCGGGTTTCGAGCGGCAGATCATCGACCTCAACTACGACGAAAGCGTCGGCCTCGAAGCGGCGATTCGCAACGTCGCCGATCAGGCTGAAGAAGCCGTGCGCGCCGGGCGTACCCAGATCGTCCTCAGCGACCGCCATATCGCCCCGGGCAAGCTGCCGATCCACGCTTCGCTGGCCACCGGCGCGGTGCACCACCGCCTGACCGAAAAAGGCCTGCGCTGCGATTCCAACATCCTCGTTGAAACCGCCACCGCGCGCGATCCGCATCACTTTGCGGTGCTGATCGGTTTCGGCGCCTCGGCGGTCTATCCGTTCCTGGCCTACGAAGTGCTGGGCGACCTGATCCGTACCGGTGAAGTGCTGGGCGACCTCTACGAGGTGTTCAAGAACTACCGCAAGGGCATCACCAAAGGTCTGCTGAAGATCCTGTCGAAGATGGGCATCTCGACCATCGCCTCGTACCGTGGTGCGCAACTGTTCGAAGCCATCGGCCTGTCCGAAGAAGTTTGCGAACTGAGCTTCCGTGGCGTGCCGAGCCGCATCAAGGGTGCGCGTTTCGTCGACATCGAAGCCGAGCAGAAAGCCCTCGCTACCGAAGCCTGGAGTCCGCGCAAGCCGATCCAGCAGGGCGGTCTGCTGAAGTTCGTCCACGGCGGCGAATATCACGCTTACAACCCGGACGTGGTCAACACCCTGCAAGCCGCCGTGCAGCAGGGCGACTATGCCAAGTTCAAGGAATACACCTCGCTGGTGGATAACCGCCCGGTGTCGATGATTCGCGACCTGTTCAAGGTCAAGACCCTCGACAAGCCGCTGGACATCAGCGAAGTCGAACCGCTGGAATCGGTGCTCAAGCGCTTCGACTCCGCCGGTATCTCGCTGGGCGCACTGTCGCCGGAAGCGCACGAAGCCCTGGCCGAAGCCATGAACCGCCTCGGTGCGCGTTCCAACTCCGGCGAAGGCGGCGAAGACCCGGCGCGCTACGGCACCATCAAGAGCTCGAAAATCAAGCAGGTCGCGACCGGCCGTTTCGGTGTCACCCCGGAATACCTGGTCAACGCCGAAGTGCTGCAGATCAAGGTTGCGCAGGGCGCCAAACCGGGCGAGGGCGGGCAACTGCCGGGCGGCAAGGTCAACGGTCTGATCGCCAAGCTGCGTTACGCAGTGCCGGGCGTGACCCTGATTTCGCCACCGCCGCACCACGACATCTACTCGATCGAAGACTTGTCGCAATTGATCTTTGACCTGAAACAGGTCAACCCGAAGGCACTGGTTTCGGTGAAACTGGTGGCGGAAGCGGGCGTCGGCACCATCGCCGCCGGTGTGGCCAAGGCCTATGCGGACTTGATCACCATCTCCGGTTACGACGGTGGCACCGGTGCTTCGCCGCTGACCTCGATCAAATACGCGGGCGCTCCGTGGGAACTCGGCCTCGCTGAAACCCACCAGACCCTGCGCGGCAACGACCTGCGCGGCAAAGTCCGGGTGCAGACCGACGGCGGCCTGAAAACCGGCCTCGACGTGATCAAGGCTGCGATCCTCGGCGCTGAAAGTTTCGGCTTCGGTACTGCGCCGATGATCGCCCTGGGCTGCAAATACCTGCGCATCTGCCACCTGAACAACTGCGCCACCGGCGTTGCGACGCAGAACGAGAAGCTGCGCAAGGATCACTACATCGGTACCGTCGACATGGTGGTGAACTTCTTCACCTACGTCGCCGAAGAAACCCGTGAGTGGCTGGCCAAGCTCGGCGTGCGCTCCCTCGAAGAGCTGATCGGCCGCACCGATCTGCTGGAAATCCTCGAAGGCCAGACCGCCAAGCAACACCATCTGGATCTGACCCCGCTGCTGGGCAGCGATCACATCCCGGCGGACAAACCGCAATTCTGCGGCGTTGAGCGCAACCCGCCGTTTGACCAGGGCCTGCTGGCCGAGAAAATGGTCGACATGGCGACGTCGGCGATCAACGACCTCAGCGGCGCCGAGTTCGAACTGGACATCTGCAACTGCGACCGTTCGATCGGTGCGCGGATCTCCGGCGAAATCGCACGCAAGCACGGCAATCAGGGCATGGCCAACGCGCCGATCACCTTCCGCTTCAAAGGCACGGCCGGTCAGAGCTTCGGCGTGTGGAACGCCGGCGGTCTGAACATGTACCTGGAGGGCGACGCCAACGACTACGTCGGCAAAGGCATGACCGGCGGCAAACTGGTCATCGTACCGCCGAAGGGCAGCGTCTATCAGACTCAGAACAGCGCCATCATCGGCAACACCTGCCTGTACGGCGCCACCGGCGGCAAGCTGTTCGCCGCCGGCACCGCAGGCGAGCGTTTTGCCGTGCGCAACTCCGGTGCCCACACCGTCGTGGAAGGCACTGGCGATCACTGCTGCGAGTACATGACCGGTGGTTTCGTCTGCGTCTTGGGCAAGACCGGTTACAACTTCGGCTCTGGCATGACCGGTGGTTTCGCCTACGTGCTCGATCAGGACAACACCTTCGTTGACCGGGTCAACCACGAACTGGTGGAAATCCAGCGGATCAGCGGCGAGGCGATGGAAGCCTACCGCAGCCACCTGCAGAACGTGCTGAACGAGTACGTCAAGGAAACCGAGAGCGAGTGGGGTCGTGAACTCGCCGAGAACCTTGATGACTACCTGCGTCGTTTCTGGCTGGTCAAGCCTAAGGCTGCCAACCTGAAGTCGTTGCTTTCCAGCACTCGTGCCAACCCGCAGTGATATGCGCCTGAAGAGTTTGATGAGGTTTTAACAATGGCTGAACGTCTGAATAACGACTTCCAGTTCATCGATGTCGGGCGCAAGGATCCGAAGAAGAAACTGTTGCGTCAACGCAAGAAAGAGTTCGTCGAGATCTACGAACCGTTCAAACCCCAGCAGTCGGCCGATCAGGCCCACCGCTGCCTGGGTTGCGGCAACCCGTATTGCGAGTGGAAGTGCCCGGTGCACAACTTCATTCCCAACTGGCTGAAGCTGGTGGCCGAGGGCAACATCCTCCAGGCCGCCGAGCTGTCGCACCAGACCAACACCCTGCCGGAAGTCTGTGGCCGGGTGTGCCCGCAGGATCGGCTGTGCGAGGGTGCCTGCACCCTCAACGACGGTTTCGGTGCGGTGACCATCGGTTCGGTCGAGAAGTACATCACCGACACCGCATTCGCCATGGGCTGGCGCCCGGACATGTCCAAGGTCAAACCGACCGGCAAACGTGTCGCGATCATCGGTGCGGGCCCGGCGGGTCTGGGCTGTGCCGACGTGCTGGTACGTGGCGGCGTGACCCCGGTGGTGTTCGACAAGAACCCGGAAATCGGCGGTCTGCTGACCTTCGGCATTCCCGAGTTCAAGCTTGAGAAGACCGTGCTGAGCAATCGTCGCGAAGTCTTCACCGGCATGGGCATCGAGTTCCGCCTCAACACTGAGATCGGCAAGGACGTGACCATGGAGCAACTGCTCGCCGAATACGATGCGGTATTCATGGGCATGGGCACCTACACCTACATGAAGGGCGGTTTTGCCGGTGAGGATCTGCCGGGCGTCTACGACGCGCTGGACTTCCTGATTGCCAACGTCAACCGCAACCTGGGCTTTGAAAAGTCGCCGGAAGATTTCGTCGACATGAAAGGCAAGAAGGTCGTGGTACTCGGCGGCGGCGACACGGCGATGGACTGCAACCGCACCTCGATTCGTCAGGGCGCCAAGTCGGTGACCTGCGCCTATCGTCGTGACGAAGCGAACATGCCCGGCTCGCGCAAAGAGGTGAAGAACGCCAAGGAAGAAGGCGTGAAATTCCTCTACAACCGCCAGCCGATCGCGATCGTCGGTGAAGACAAGGTCGAAGGCGTGAAGGTGGTCGAGACCCGTCTCGGCGAACCGGACGCCCGTGGCCGCCGCAGCCCCGAGCCGATCCCGGGCTCCGAAGAGATCATCCCGGCCGACGCCGTGGTCATTGCGTTCGGTTTCCGTCCAAGCCCGGCACCGTGGTTCGAACAGTTCGAAATCCAGACCGACAGCCAGGGCCGCGTCGTCGCGCCTGAGCAAGGTCAGTACAAGCACCAGACCAGCAACCCGAAAATCTTCGCCGGTGGCGACATGGTGCGCGGTTCCGACCTGGTGGTAACGGCAATCTTCGAAGGCCGCAATGCGGCTGAAGGGATCCTCGATTACCTGGGTGTCTAACCTCGGATCCTGAACCAAACGCAATAACCCTGTGGGAGCGAGCCTGCTCGCGAAAGCGGTCTGTCAGCCAATTTCACTGTTGGATGTACCGGCCTATTCGCGAGCAGGCTCGCTCCCACAGTTGTTTCTCGGTGTTGCAAAATCAGTATTCCAACGCAATAAATTGACCCGATAGACAAAAGGCTGACCTGCATCCGTGCCTTTTGCGTCGCGCTCTGAGAAAATGCCCGCACTTTTTTTCCGGATGCCGACATGACTGCCCTGAAGAACGACCGTTTCCTCCGCGCCCTGCTCAAGCAACCTGTAGACGTCACCCCGGTGTGGATGATGCGCCAGGCCGGCCGCTACCTGCCTGAATACCGCGCCAGCCGTGCCCAGGCCGGTGATTTCATGAGCCTGTGCATGAATCCGGAATTCGCTTGCGAAGTCACAATGCAACCGCTCGACCGCTACCCGCAACTGGACGCGGCGATCCTGTTTTCCGACATCCTCACCATCCCCGATGCCATGGGCCAGGGCCTGTACTTCGAGACCGGTGAAGGTCCGCGCTTCAAGAAAGTCGTCAGCACCCTGGCCGACATCGAAGCGTTGCCGATCCCTGATCCACACAAAGACCTCGGCTACGTGATGGACGCGGTCAGCACCATCCGCCGCGAGCTGAACGGCCGTGTGCCGCTGATCGGCTTCTCCGGCAGCCCGTGGACCCTCGCCACTTACATGGTTGAAGGCGGCTCGTCGAAAGACTTCCGCAAGACCAAGGCGATGCTCTACGACAACCCGCAAGCCATGCACCTGCTGCTGGACAAACTGGCGCAGTCGGTGACCTCGTACCTCAACGGCCAGATCCAGGCCGGCGCGCAAGCGGTGCAGATCTTCGATACCTGGGGCGGCAACCTGTCGGCGGCGGCGTACCAGGAGTTCTCCCTGGCCTACATGAAGAAAATCGTCAGCGGCCTGATCCGCGAGCACGACGGTCGCAAGGTGCCGGTGATCCTCTTCACCAAGAACGGCGGCCTGTGGCTGGAAAGTATCGCCGACGCTGGCGCCGACGCACTGGGCCTGGACTGGACCTGCGACATCGGCAACGCCCGCGCCCGCGTCGGCGACAAGGTCGCGCTGCAAGGCAACATGGACCCAACCGTGCTCTACGCCAAACCGGAAGCGATCCGCACTGAAGTCGGGCGCATTCTGGCCAGCTACGGCAAGGGCAGCGGCCACGTGTTCAACCTCGGCCACGGCATCACCCCTGAGGTCGATCCGGAGCACGCCGGTGCGTTCCTGCGTGCGGTGCACGAGTTGTCGGCGCAGTATCACGAGTAAGATTTTGACACGACCGCCCGAATGCAATGTTCGGGCGGTAATTGATTTTTGTATGTTTAAGTTGAAAGTTCAATAAACCTTGTTCGTAAAGATTGTTTACTTTGTGCAGTTTCTGTTAATGGTTTTCTCGTTGACGTTGATAATTCAGAGCTTTGTAATGGCGCCACTTGTTTATCAGGATGGTTGCAATGAAAAGGGTTGGATATTCGCGTCTCCAGATTGCTTTGCACTGGATATCTGCGGCAGTAATTTTATGGGCTCTGTTGTCTGGCTTCTATGTGTCAGTCATTAAAGTTGCAGCGGAAACAAAATCGATAGTCGGATTTATAAATGTTTCGGTGACGGCTTTATTTATTCCGATATTTATACTGAGATTGTATGTTTCTGTCAGAGGCTCTCACACCACTTGCGAGGTGGACAGGACCTTTGTGGAGCGTCTGGCGAGTTGGATGCATAAGTCTATTTATCTGATGACGGCGGTTGTCTTGCTCACAGGAATATTAATGATGGATCGACCGATCAATATATTTGATCTGGTTCTTATTCCGGCGCCGCTGAACGATCTACAGTGGATTGATCGGTTCTTCGTCATCCATGTTTGGGCGTGCGTGATGTTACTGGTTCAAGTAGCGCTACACATCGCAGCCGTTATCAAACACGAAATGTGTGGGCGCCGAATCCTGAAAAAAATGGTGTTCTGACTCAAGCGGGAGCGCTGCCACCGAGGGGCGGCAACTTCGCCAGTTTCAACGCCACCAACAGCGCGATCATCAGCAGGGCGCCAATAAACAGGCCGATGCCATTCCACCCGCCGAGATGCCAGAACACCCCGCCAGCCGTGCCGGCAATACTCGACCCGGCGTAATAGCTGAACAAATACAACGACGACGCCTGGCCCTTGGCCTTGGTCGCACGCCGGCCGATCCAGCTGCTCGCCACCGAGTGCGCGCCGAAGAAGCCGAAGGTGAAGATCAGCATGCCGACGATCACCAGCAACAGCGGTGTGAACATAGTCAGTGCAAGGCCGGCGAACATCAGTGCGATGGTTGCCCACAGCACTTTGCGCCGCCCCAGTTTGTCCGCCAGTGAACCGATCTTCGCCGAGCTGTAGATGCCCGACAGGTACACCACCGATAGCAAACCGACGAACACCTGATCGAGGTTGTACGGCGCGGCCAGCAGGCGATAGCCGATGTAGTTGAACAGGGTGACGAAGGCGCCCATCAGCACGAATGCTTCAAGAAATAGCAGCGGCAGGCCGGCGTCGCGAAAGTGCATGGTGAAGCCATCAAGCAGGCTGCGTGGGTGCAGCGAGCGCGAGCGGAAGTTGCGCGATTCGGGAAGGATCTTCCAGAACACTGCCGCCGCAACCAATGCCAAACCGCCGATCACCAGCATCGCCGTGTGCCAGCTGACGAAATCGATCAGCACCCCGGTGATCAAGCGGCCGCTCATCCCGCCAATCGCGTTGCCGCCGATGTAAAGGCCCATCGCCAGACCGATGTGCTGTGGATGGATTTCCTCGCTCAGATACGTCATCGCCACCGCCGCCAGACCACTCAACGACAGCCCGATCAGCGCGCGCATGATCAGCACGCCGTGCCAGCTCGGCATCATCGAGCTGGCGATGGTGCACAACGCGGCGGCGAACAGTGCCGCGACCATCACCGGTTTGCGTCCGACCCGGTCGGAGATCGGCCCGGTGATCAACAGCCCGACGGCCAGCATGCCAGTCGCCACCGACAGAATCAGGCTGCTCTGCGCCGCGTTGATTCCATACTCGTGGGACAGCAGCGGCATCATCGGCTGCACGCAATACAGCAAAGCGAAGGTCGCGAAGCCGCCGCTGAACAGCGCCAGTACCGTGCGCATGAACATCGGCGTGCCTTTTTCGATGTAGATCTCCTGCAGCTCGGCGATGACATCGTCCGCCGCGGCAGGCGGAACTTCATGGGCAAGAGGGGCGGCGGCGGTTTTCACATCAGACCTCGGAGGGCACGGCCAGGCAGGCAATGAAAAAATCATATAGCTGGCTAATGTTTCTATCCAATATATTGTTCGACCTGTTTGATAGCTTTAACGACCTAATGGGGTTTCCATGGAATTGCGTCATCTGCGCTACTTCATCGCCGTCGCCGAAGAACTGCATTTCGGCCGCGCGGCACAGGTGCTGGGGATCTCTCAGCCACCGCTGAGTCAGCAGATTCAGGCGTTGGAGCAAGAGGTCGGCGCGCGGTTGTTCGAGCGCACCAATCGTCGGGTCGAGCTGAGCGAGGCCGGCCGATTGTTTCTGGAGGAGGCGCGGCTGGTGCTGGCGCAGGTCGACAAAGCGGCGGACGTCGCCCGGCGTGCGCAACTCGGCGAACTCGGCGAATTGAAGATTGGCTTCACCTCGTCGGCGCCGTTCAACTCGACCATTCCCCAGGCGATTTTTGCTTTTCGTCAGCGTTTCCCGGCAGTGCACCTGAACCTGCGGGAGATGAGCAGCACCATGGTCGCGGATGCGCTGGTGGATCAGTCGATCGAAGTCGGCATCATGCGCCCGCTGGGCCTGCCGGATTCGCTCAGTGTGGTAGAGCTGATGCGTGAGCCGCTGGTGGCGGTGCTCGGCTCCAAACATCCGTTGGCCCAGGGCAGCGAGGAAGGGCTGTTCCTCTCGGCGCTGGCGCTGGAGCCGTTCGTGTTCTTTCCACGCAGCTATGGCAGCGGTTTGTATGCGCAACTGCTCAGTCTGGCCCGCGATGCCGGATTCAGTCCGCACTTCGCCCAGGAGGCGGGTGAGGCGATGACCATCATCGGACTGGTCGCAGCGGGGCTGGGGGTTTCGGTGTTGCCGGCGTCCTACCAGCGGATGCGCATTGATGGTGTGGTCTATCGACCACTGCTCGATCCGGAGGCGGTGTCGGCGGTGTGGCTGGTGCAGCGCAAGGATCAGAAATCGCCGATGGCCAAGGCGTTTGTCGAACTGCTGACACGCAAGGTTGAGCCTTCAAAAGCTTGATTGCTGCGCAATCAAATCGCGAGCAGGCTCGCTCCCACAGGGGAACGCATTCCAAGGTTGGAGCGAGCCTGCTCGCGAAGGCGTCAACTCGAACACCAACGCCCCTCAGGGCAACCGCACCAGATCCCCCTTCAACGCCACCCGCGTCACAAATACCCCGGCCCGGCACTCATAGGTATTCAAATCCTTGCGCACATGCTGGTCGTAATAACTGACGATATTGACCACCGCATTCGCCCCGACCCGTTTGGCATCGGCCTGCAACTTGATCAGGTTCGACTGCAGCACCCACTCGCAGGAGTCGTGATCGCTCTTGTTGAAACCGTTGGTGCGCAAATCACTGACCACATCCCGGCGTAACAACTGCTACGTGCCCTGCGGCCCGTTGCCGATCAGATAGAACTTCACACTGCCATCCAGCCGCCCGGCGCGGATCGCATCCGAGAGCACGGTTTCGAACGGCATGTACATCAGGTTGGTGGCGTGGCTGGCGATGGGCAATAGCCCGAGGAGTGCGGCGGCGATCAGGGCTTTCACTTGCATGGTCATCTCCTTGACTTTGCGAGTCAGCATTCAACGATTTAACGAGTGTAGACACCGTACGTCGGTGCAGAAAAAACCATCTGGAACATGTGTAGCTCAAGGGCTACACTTCCGAGCATGCCCGAGATTATTCGAAGTTCAACATTCTCCAGCTGGCTTTTGAAGCTGGCTGACAGCCGCGCCAGGATGCGTATTCAGGTGCGCATTGATCGTATGGCCGATGGGAATTTTGGTGATGTCAAAGCCGTCGGTGAGGGGCTCAGCGAAGTCAGAATTGACTATGGCCCCGGATATCGAGTCTATTTCATGCAACAAGGTCGGCAAGTGGTCATCCTCCTTTGTGGCGGAGACAAGAGCAGCCAACCCCGAGATATCAAGCAAGCCAGGCTCATCGCGGAGTCTTGGCAGGAGCAAAACCCATGACCGAACAATTCACTCGTTGGGACTCAGCCGAGTACCTCAAGACAGAAGAGGACATGGCCAATTATCTGGATGCCTGCATGGAGGAGGCTGGAGATGATCCTGCCTTTATCGCCAAGGCACTGGGCACCATTGCGAGAGCGCGAGGCATGACCCAAGTCGCACGTGACGCCGGGCTGTCTCGAGAAAGTCTCTACCGTGCACTGTCAGGTGAAGGAAATCCTGAGTTTGGAACGATTCTGAAAGTGGTAAAGGCGTTGGGCTTGAAGTTACATGCCAGCACTTGAGCTGAACAGAATAGCAAAGGGCGCCGCAAGGCGCCCTTTGTCGTTTCTACAGTTCAATCAATCAACGTGCGCCAAATCCCCACGCAACGCCACGCTCGACACCACCAGGCCGGCGCGGCACTGGAATTTCTCGGTGTCTTTGTACAGGTCGCGCTGGTCGACGCTGGCGATGTTGATCACGGCGTTGGCGTCGGCTTTTTTCGCGGCGTTCTGCAGGGTGGCGAGGGCCGACTGCAGCGCCCAGAAGCAGGCGTCGGCGTCGGATTTGTTCGAGCCATTGGTCTTGCGGCTGCTGCTCACGGTGTCGAGTTTGCGCACTTGCTTGGGCAGGGTTTCGCCGGCCAGGTAGAACTTCACGCTGCCGTCCAGCAGGCCGGCGTCGGTGGCGCGTTTGACGCCCTCGCGAAAGCTCAGGTAGGTCGGTTCGTCGGCGCCTTGCTTGACGATGCCCAGGTCGTTGACGAACTCGATGTCCGGGTTGATCGACAGTTCCTTGAGCACATTGTCGCGCAGGCGGTTGACCCAGCGGTTGTAGTTGCCGTGGATCTTGCCGTCCTTGGCGTCGAGGCCGTAGCTGCTGCGGTAGTCGATTTCAAACGAGGTCGGGCTGAACGGGATGTCGACTTCGGCGTGGTGACGGCCGCGTACGGTAATCGCCGCTTTGATCATGCCCGGGCGCACCGACTGCACCACCCACTGGCGATCATTGAGCGCGGTGACGATGGCGCGGCTCATCTGTTGCTGGGTGAAGCCGAGGTTGGGCGAGAACTCTTCCTTGGCGTTGTAAACCGGTTTGCTGGTGCAACCGCCGAGCACAAAGGCCAGGGCCAGCAGGGCGGCGATGCGGTGAAACTGAGTCATTCCCTTCACTCCAAACGTGTTGCGGTCAGTGCCAGCGGCGGAAAATCAACGAGGTGTTGACGCCACCAAAAGCGAAATTGTTGTTCATCACGTACTCGTGATGCATCTGGCGGAATTCGCCGCGCAGGTAATCGAGCTTGCCGCAGTGCGGGTCGACCTCGTCGAGGTTGAGCGTGTGCACATACAGGTCGCGATTCATCATCTCGATGCTGAACCATGACTCCAGCGCCCCGCAGGCCCCTAGCGTGTGGCCGAGGAAACTCTTCTGCGAGCTGATCGGCATGTGTTCGCCGAACAGACTGCTGGTCGCCAGTGTTTCGGCAATGTCGCCCTGTTCTGTAGCCGTGCCGTGACCATTGACGTAACCGATGGCATCCGGCGTCAGCCCGGCGTCTTCCAGCGCCAGCTCCATGGCGCGGCGCATGGTGATCTGCTCGGGGCGGGTGGTGTGCTGGCCGTCGGCGTTGCTGCCGAAACCGACGATCTCGGCGTGGATCCGCGCCCCGCGCGCCAGCGCATGCTCCAGCTCTTCAAGCACCAGCATGCCGCCACCTTCGCCGATCACCAGACCGTCGCGGCCCTTGTCGTACGGACGTGGGCTGGTCTGTGGCGCGTCGTTTTTCAGGCTGGTGGCGTACAGCGCGTCGAAGACCATGGCTTCGGTCGGGCACAGTTCTTCGGCACCGCCGGCGAGCATCAGCGGCAGCCGTCCGAACTTGATCGCCTCGTAGGCGTAACCGATGCCCTGACTGCCGCTGGTGCAGGCGCTGGACGTCGGGATCAGGCGTCCGGTGAGGCCGAAGAAAATGCTGATGTTGGCCGCGGTGGTGTGCGGCATCATCCGCACGTAGGAGTTGGCGTTGAGCCCCTCGGCCACCGAGTTCAGCAGCATGTTGCCAAAGGCCTTGATCTCGTCGGTGCTGCCGGTGGACGAACCACAGGCCACGCCCATGCGCCCGTCCTTGATGGTTTCGTCACCGAGCAGGCCGGCGTCAGCCAGCGCCTGTTCCGCCGCACCCACCGCCAGCCGTGACACCCGGCCCATGCTGCGCAGTTGTTTGCGGGTCCAGTGCGGCGGCACGACAAAATCATCGATCGGCCCGGCCAGACGGGTGTTGAGTTCGCTGAAGCGGTCCCACTCGTCCATCCGGCGGATGCCGCTGCGGTTGGCCGCGAAGTTGCCGGCGATGGTCTGCCAGTCGCTGCCCAGCGAGGTGATGCCGGCCATGCCGGTGACGACAACGCGCTTCATCAGCACAGGCCTCCGTTGACCGCCAGGACCTGGCGGGTGATGTACGAGGCTTCCGCCGACATCAGGAAATTTACCGCAGCAGCGACCTCTTCCGGGGTGCCCATGCGTTGCGCGGGGATAATTTTCATCAGCTCTTCCACCGGCACGTTTTCGTCGAGCATCGCCGTGTTGATCAGGCCCGGCGCGACGCAATTAACCGTGATTTTGCGCTTGCCCAGTTCAATCGCCAACGCTTTCGCCGCACCGATCACCCCGGCCTTGGAGGCGCTGTAGTTGACCTGGCCACGATTGCCGATCAAACCCGACACCGAAGTGATGCAGACGATCCGACCGGCGGCGCGACGACGGATCATCGGCATCATCACCGGGTGCAGGACGTTGTAGAAACCGTCGAGATTGGTGCGCAGCACCACGTCCCAATCGTCATCGCTCAACGCCGGAAAAGCGCCATCGCGGGTCAGGCCGGCGTTGAGTACCACGCCGTAATAGGCGCCGTGGGTTTCGACGTCGGCTTCGAGGATGGTTTTGCAGGTTTCGCGGTCGGCGACGTCGAATTGCAGGATGCGCGCGTTGCGGCCCAGCGCTTCGACTTCGGCTTTCACGGCCTGGGCTTCAGCCACTCCGCTGCGGCAATGCAGGACGATGTCATGCCCGGCCTGCGCCAGACGCAAGGCAATGGCGCGGCCGATGCCACGGCTGGAGCCGGTGACCAGTACGGATTCAGTCATCGTTCGACTCTCTGTTTTGTTCAAGGTATTGGCTGGGCTGCGGCGGGCGGAAAACGTTCAGGCGGGCGCTGGCCTCGATGCCGGGGGCATTGATGTGGCATTCGAAAACCCCCATGCCGTTGTCGTCTTCCAGCGAGCGGATGCCATGGATGGTCAGTTCGCTGCCGGCCGGAAACGCCTCGACGTTGCACTCGAATTTACGCGTGCCGAGGAGGAAACCCAGCTCCACCGGATTGCCCTTCTGCCGCGCGTGGCAACCGGCGAACGCGGCGACGCTTTGCGCCATCAGCTCGACGCCGACCCACGCCGGCAGGCTGCCGTCAGGCAGATTGAACAAGCCGTCGGGCTTGACGGTGAGGCGGGTGTGGATCTGTTCCTCGTCGAAGCTGAGGATGCGGTCGAGCAGAATCATGTCGCCAGCGTGGGGCAGCAGTTCGGCGAGCGGCCAGTCGTTCATGGGGCGTCTCCGATAATCAGGCTGACGTTGTTGCCGCCGAAAGCAAACGAGTTGCTCATCAGGTAGCGGGGTGCAATGGACGACAGGCGCTCGCTCGTGGTCACCCACTTCAGCGCCGGCAACTCGGGGTCGGGCTGAGCGTCCCAGACGTGCGGCGGCAAGGCTTGCTGCGGGTTGTCGGCGCTCAGGCTCAGCCAGCAGAACGCTGCTTCCAGCGCACCGGCAGCACCGAGGGTGTGGCCGGTCATCGGCTTGGTCGACGAGCAGGCCACGCCGCCCGGGAACAGCGTGGCGACCGCCAGACTTTCCATCGCATCGTTGTGCTGGGTCGCGGTGCCGTGCAGGTTCAGGTAGCTGATTTGCGCCGCTTGCAGCTGTGCGCGGCTCAAGGCTTTCTGCATTGCTTGCAGGGCGCCGCGGCCGCTCGGTTCCGGCGCGGAAATATGGTGCGCGTCGGAGCTGGCACCGCTGGCGAGCAGGGCAATGGCCGGGCCGTCGCCGCGTTGCTTGCTCATCAGGAACAGCACCGCCGCTTCGCCGATGTTGATGCCGTTGCGGTTGGCCGAGAACGGATTGCAGCGCTCGTCGGACACCGCTTCCAGCGCGCTGAAACCGTTGAGCGTGAGTTTGCACAGGCTGTCGACCCCGCCGCACAGCACCGCGTCGCACAGGCCCAGATCGAGCAAGCGCTGCGCGCTCATCAACGCCCGCGCACTGGACGTGCAGGCGGTGGAAATCACGTAGGCCGGGCCGCTGAGTTGCAGCCAGTCGGCGAGAAAATTCGCCGGGGCGCCGAGTTCCTGTTGCCGATAGTCGTACTCGGCCGGGAACTGCTGCTCACGAAGGTAGTGCGCCAACCCGCGACTGGCTTCGTCGATCCCCGAGGTGCTGGTGCCGAGCACCACGCCGATGCGCGCGCGACCATAGGTCTGGATCGCCCGATCGATGTCCTCGCGAATCTGCAGTGCGGCTTCCAGCAGCAGTTGATTATTGCGGCTGCTCTGGTCGGCCAGTTCGGCCGGAATCGCCGCCAGTTCACCGTGCACCGCCGCCACCGGCAACTCACGCCCGGCCACCCAGCCGGACTCGCGGCGCATGCCCGAGCAGTCACCGGCAAACAGGTTGTGCGCGACCTGGTGCTTGTCGCGACCCAGCGCGCAGATCACGCCGAGGGCATTGAGGTAGGCAGTCATGGCGTCGGTTCACCGAGGGGAGAAACCCGATAGTGCGGGCCTTGGGGCAGATTCAATTCGAAGCTCAACGGTTGTGCATAACGGACCGCCCAGCGCGGCGCCAGCGTGCGTTGCTCGCCCTGCTGCTGCGCGGCGGGGTAATTGCGCGCCAGTTCGCCGGAGGGGGTCAGGGCGAACAGCAGCGCGGCAAACAGCTCCCGGGCCTCCGGATTGGGCGGCAGCAGCCCGTCGGCCTGCCAGCGACCGTCGATCAGTTGCTGACGCGCCTGAGGGATGCCCAGCGGATCCATCATCGACCAGCGGATGCCGGGGCCTTCGCGCTGGATCACCAGCAGCCAGTCCTGGCGCTGATCGGCCTGTTGGCGTTCGATGTGCAATTGCAGCGGTAACGGCAGCGTCGGGTTGCTCGCGGGCAGCGGGGCCTGGCTGGCGCAACCACTTAGCAGGGTAAACATCACCAACATCAGCCACACCACAAACCTTGTAGGAGTGAGCCTGCTCGCGATGACGGTGGCACATTCGAAAAACATGTTGGCTGACCCACCGCTATCGCGAGCAGGCTCACTCCTACAGGTTATGTGTCGCATCAGAGACCACCTTCAAGCGGTTTTCGGGCAACAACGTTGACCAACGTTTCCTCACGCTCGCCAAACGGCTTCGGCCGGCGCAATCCAAACCGCTCCAGCAGTCCGAAATCCTGCGACCGGCTCCACCACAAATACGGGTACGAGACATTGCGCTCGCCAAACTCGAAACCCTGCTGGCGAATCATCTCCAGGTACTGCGCCGCGCTCTTCTGCACATGCATCGGATGGCGGAACAGCCAGCGAATCACCCAGGTATCAATGTAAGCCTCGGTGGACTCGGCGAACAGCAGATAACCGCCCGGTTTGAGCACGCGATAGAACTCGGCGAGGGCTTTGTCCTGTTCGACCAGATGATGAAAGGTCTGGTGGCAGAACAGCAGGTCGACACTGGCATCGGCCACATTGAGCGTTGCGCAGTCGCTGCCGATCAGCTCGACATCGAAACCCTGGCGCGCCGCTTCTTCGGCGCTCAGTTGCAGGCTGTGCGGGTCGGCATCGACGCCGATCAGACGCTGTGGGGCGAAGGTCTGGCGCAGGTGGCGGAACGATTTGCCCTGACCACAGCCCGCATCCAGCAACACCGGACTGGCCGGCAGCGACTCGCTGAACAACCCGCGCAAATCGTTGATCGCCACGCGCAACACATGGTGCTGCCAGGTGTGGCTGCGCAGGAACCAGAAACCGAAGCGGGTTTCCTCGACGTAGCTGTCGCTCAAGTAATTCATGGGGCGTCCTTTGCACAGAGTTCGGAAATCATCTTCAACCGGCGGCGCGCTTCGCTGACGAACGGGTTGCGTTCATCCCAGGCATAACCGGCGAGGATCGAGCAGATCATTCGGCGAATCTCCGCCTGACTGTCTTGATAAAAAATCACGTCCTGAAAGGTGCCGGCATACCAGCCTTCGACGTAGCAGCGGAAGGTGTCGACCCCACGTTTGAGCGGTTCGGCGAACTCGCGCTGCCAATCGACGGTTTCGCCCTGCAACTGTCGGTGCAGGACGGCGGCGGCCATGCTCGCCGAACGCATGGCGATGGTCACGCCGGAGGAGAACACCGGGTCGAGAAATTCCGCGGCGTTGCCGAGCAGGGCGAAGCCGGGGCCATGCAGGGTTTTCACATTCGCCGCATAACCACCGAGGGTGCGCGCCGGAGTGTCCCACACCGCGTTGTTCAGCACGCCGGCGAGGCTTGGGGTTTCGGCGATGAAGCCGCGCAGGCAGGCGTCCAAATCGCTGTCGCGACCCTTGAAGTGTTCGGCGGCAGCCACCACGCCCACCGAGCAGCGCCCGTTGCTGAACGGGATCGTCCAGAACCAGATGTCGCGGTGCTCGGGGTGGGTGGTGACGAGGATCTTCTCGCGGTCGAAGGCCGGGTTGTCGATGTGATCTTCAACGTGGGTGAACACCGCCTGGCGCACCGGGAAATTCGATGGCGCTTCCAGCTCGAGCAAACGCGACAGCACGCGCCCGTAGCCGCTGGCGTCAAGTACGAAATCCGCTTCGACGCGGTACTCGCTGCCGTCTTCGCGTAGCACGTCGAGCTGCGGTTTGGCCCGGTCGAAATCAACGCGGACGATGGCATCGCCGTAACGGATCTCGGCACCTTGCAGTGCAGCCTGATCGGCCAGCAGCTTGTCGAAATCGGCGCGCTGCACCTGGAACGTGGTGGGTTTACCTGCGGTGAAGGTGTCGCTGAAATCGAAGGCGCTGTAGCGCTCGCCCCAAGCGAACGCAGCACCGGTCTTGCGCTGGAAGCCGGCGGCGTTGACGGCGTCGAGCATGCCGGCTTCTTCGACGAAGTCCAGGCAATGGCTGAGCAGGCTTTCACCAATGGAAAACCTCGGGAAGTGCTGGCGCTCGAGCACCAGCACATCGTGGCCCTTGCGCGTGAGCAGCGCAGCGGCGATGGCGCCGGAAGGGCCGGCACCAATGATCACTACCTGACGACGTTGCATTTCAACGGTTGGCACGTGAACTCCCGGGCGCAGTGGCGGTGGTTTTCAGGGGCGCGCGGTGCAGGCCGATCAGGGCCGGCAACAGCGTCGCGATCAGGCCCATCAGCATCAGCGCGAAGTACAGCGCCGGGCTGATCAGCTGTTGTTGCAGCAACAGGTTGAGAAAGACGATTTCACTCAGGCCACGAATATTCAGCAGCACGCTTTCACGCCAGCGGCTGGCGCCTTCGAACGACGCACCGGCCCAGCCCAGGCCCAGCCAGTTGCCGAGCAGTTTACTGGCAATCGGCAACAGCAGCAGCGCCGCCCATTGCACCGCGCCGAGGCTGGCGAGGGCGCTGTGCACGTCAATCTGCACGATACCGAAGGTGAGGATCAGCGGGATCGCGATCCATGTCTGCAAACGGCTCATCCACCGCGCCGGCAATGGCAGCACCAGCGGCACTTTCAGCAAGGCTATGCACAGCAGATAACCGATGCCGAAAATCAGTGCGTTGAGTTTGTAGTGCTCGGCCAGCACCAGCAGCGCAAAGAAACCAAGGCTGTAGGTCAGCGGTCGACGCACGCGCAGCAGATGCAACAGCAGCGGCACGCAGGCCAGTCCCAGCGGCAACAACAGGCTGCTCAGATGCAGACTGCCCTGAGCGAGACCGAACAGCGTCCAGCAGGTCAGGTCGATGAGGATGGCGGTCTGCACCAGACGCCGGGTGGCGGCGGGCGGGTAGTCGATGTGACGCAAATACAGATACAGCACCGGGATCGCCGTGATCGCGAACACCAGCCCAATGGCCAGCGAGTTCAGCCACGGTTGCGCCGGCAGCAGCCAGCAGGCGGCGGCCAGACCGCAGGCGAACGGCACGGCAAAACTCGGCACGGCGATTTTCACGCTCTGGCGGTCCAGCCGCAGGTCGATCACATCACTGAGAATGTGCCCGAGCAACAGCGCAAAACTCAGGCTGTAGAGGTCTTTCAGCCACCCCGGCGCGATCAGTTCGGCACCGCTGAGCTGCCAGCCCGGTTCGATCCAGAAGTACATCAACAACGGCAAACCGAAACTCGCCAGCAGCAACTGGCTGACGATCGGTATCAGGCCGAAATGCCGACCGGCACGGGTCGCCACAGCGAACAGCGCCAAGGCCATCAGCCAGAAACCGACGACCATCACGCTGCCGGCTCCACGACGGCGGCGCGGTGGACGTGACGTCCGGCCCACGGCGCCAGAATGAAACTGAAGGCCAGCCCGAGGCTGACCGCCAGGCCGAAATTGCTCACCGCCGGCGTGCTCGACACCGCCAGCAAACCGAACGACAGCCAGGTCGTCAGCGCTGCCAGCAAGGTGCCCAGCAAGCTGACAGCCGCACCGCCGACCTGCTCACGCATGAGGATTGCGTAATCGACGCTGATCGCCGTTACCAGCAGCAGGCCGAACAGGCTGAACAGGGTCAGCGGCTGACCGAGCCAACCGAGACTGGCCAGGCTGCACAGCGCCGCCAGCAGCGGCAAGGCGACGATGCGCAACGCGCCGCCGAAGCCGAACGGCACGGTCAGCACCAGCACAATCAACACGCAGGAGGCGAGTTTTAGTTCGGCGGCGCTGATCTGGGTCGCGGCGAACACGTTGTTCAATTCGCCGAGACGATCCACCAGCATCACCCCCGGCAAGTCCAGGGCTTGCACCCGCAGCAGTGACGGATTGTTCAGGCCTTGCAGGCTGGTCATCGCCGCCACGCCGTCAGCGGTCGGGCCGAGCCACAGCGTACGGTAAGGCTCGCCTAACGGCCCGGCCAGTGCCGCGTCGATGTCTTCGGCAGGCAGGTTCTGCAACTGCTGCAACTCGGTTTGCAACGCCGCGAGCGGTACGCCGAGCTCGAGCAGTGGCTGCCAGTATTGCGGCAGTTTGCTCAGCGCTTCGCGAACCTGCTGTTGCTGGCTCGGCGGACTGAGCAGTTGATCGAGGGCCAGATAGCCTTGCAGTTTGTCGAGGTTGACCAGTTGCTGCAGACGCTCGCTCAACGCGGCCTGACGCTCCAGCAGTTGCTGCTGATTGGCGCCGCGCACGAGGAAGAACTGGCTGGTCGGCTGATAGCCAGTGATGCGCGCGATGGTCTGCGCTTCATCGGTCAGGCGTTGTGGCGCACCGACCCACTGGCGGATGTCGTTCTTGCTTTGCAGCTGCACCAGACCGCCGGCGCAGAACGCGATCAACAGCGCCAGCAGCACCGGGGTGCGCACGTGTTCGAGCAGGTTTTCGCGCAGTTGCACCAAGCGCTCGGCCAGACGCAGCGGCCATTGCGCCGGTTGCAGCTCAACGTTGTTCAGCAGGGCCGGCAGCAGGCACACCGCCGACAGATAGGCACCGAGCAATCCTGCGGCAGAGAACACCGCGATTTGTGTCAGCGCCGGGAAGGGCGTCCAGGCCAGCGCCAGATAACCGATGGCGCTGGTGATCAGGCTCAGCGTCAGTCCGGAGAGTGTCAGGCGCAGCGCCGGCCAGCTGCGCCACGGCTTGAGGCTCCAGCTTTTCGACAGATAGTGCAGCGGGTAATCCACCGCCACGCCGATCAGGCTGGAGCCGAGTACCAGGGTCATCACGTGCATGTGGCCGAACAGCGCCACGCAGGCCACCGCGCCGAACAGCATGCCCACCAGCACCGGCACGAACGCCAGCAGCACCCGCCAGCGACGAAACGCCAACAGCAGCAACAACAGAATCCCGAGAGTGGCGCCGCCGCCGACCCAGGTCATTTCGCGGGTGGCTTGTTGCTGGCCGTTGGCGGCGTACAGCAGACCGCTGGCGGCCAACAGTTGCACGTCGGATTTCGCCGCCTGCTCGCGACTGTGCTGCAGCAGATCGGCGACTTTCAGCGGCAGGTTCATGTCGAAGGCATTGCCGGTGGTGCGCGCGCGCAGCAGCACCCAGCTCTTGCCGTCGGCATCGGCGACCAGTGCGCCGCTGCCGATGTCCAGTTGCACCGCGCCGTGTTTCGGCTGGCTGTTCTGAATGCGTCCGGTCAGGCCCAGCCAGTCGTCCTGGCTCGGCACCAGGGTGAAACCGTTGAACGGGTCGAACAGTGCCTGAACCCGTTGCTGAATGAACGCATCGGGATGCTCGGTCAGCAGTTGCCGGTCATCCGCTGAGAGCATCGCCAGTCGCCCTTGCAGCAGTTGCGTGCGCAGCGCTGGCAGATCCGCCTGCAGGTTCCACTGAACCTTTTCGAACAGACCGCTGGCCTGCCATTGCTCGCCGAGGGTCTGCGCCATGGCCACCGCTTGCTGGCGATCGGCGTGGCCGACCAGCACCAGCATTTCCCGATTGAGCGGTTCCTGCATGCGTTGTTCGGCGCGCAGTTCGAGGGCGTCAGGGTTGGTCCCGGGCACCAGTTCCATGAGGTTGGCCGACAGCGGCGCACCGTCGCGCCACTGCCACCCGGCCAGCGCGACGACCGCCAGCAGCAGGATCAGAAACAGCCACGGCAGCCTGCGCTCACTCGGCAAAGTCATGTTGCTCCGCTTCGCTCAACGGTTGACCGGAGGTGCTGTCCTGCATGCGCAGCACGGTGCTGTCGCCCTGGGTTTCCAGCAGTTCGATGGTCTGTACCAGCTCACCGCCGTCGATATTGATCTGATTGAACACTTGCTTGAGCAGCACCGAGCGCGGGGTCAGGGTGAGCTTCCACTGCTGTGCGTCGCCGCTCAGGGCCAGTTCGAAATCCCGTTGCAAACCGCTGCTGTCGCCTTGCAGCACAGCGAGGAACAAGCGGTTCTGTTCGGCACCGGCGCTCTTGTTCGGCAGCAACTGCCAAGCGTTGCCGTCACGACGGGCGATGCCGTTGGCGGTGATGCGGTAATCCTGTTGCAGCGGGGTCTTGAGCAGCCAGAGCAGGCCGTGATTTTTCGCCAGGACGAAGTTGCCCTTGCTGATCAATGGCTGAGGCAGGGCGCGCAAGTGTTTTTCCTGAATGAACTGGCCGTGGATCACTTCCGGTTTCGCCAGTTGCTCGCTGAGCTGTTGCAGGTCGAAGGCGTTGGCCAGCGTCGACACGGCGAGCAGCGCCATCGCGCCAAGGCATTTGCAGAACAGGTTCATCGCAGCATCCTTTCCACCGCATCGGTGAACACTTTGGGTGAGGCCAGTTGCATCTCGCGGCTGCTGATCTCGACCGCTACCTGCACCGAGCTGGCACGGGTCAGGCGTTCGCCGGTCTGCAGGTCGGTGATCAGATAATTGATCTTCAAGCGGTTCTCCCACTCCACCAGACTGGCGCGTACGTTCAAGCGCTGGCCGAACACCGCGCCGCGCACATAACGCAGTTGCAGGTCGATGATCGGCCACGCGTAACCGGACTCGGACATCTGCGTGTAGTTGTGGCCGATCTGGTCGAGCAGCGCGCAGCGCGCCACTTCCAGGTATTTGACGTAATGCCCGTGCCAGACCACGTGCATGGTGTCGACGTCGAAAAACGGTACGAGGATTTCCGTGTCGGCGTGCAGCACTCCGGCGCTACGCATGCAGCCTCCAGTGTTGCTCGGCGATACGTTGCAGACACAGGCGTAATTCGCCTTCGAGTGCACGGTCTTCGATGACCGGCGGGAAGTCCTTGGCCAGCTCTTCGTGCATGGCGGCCAGCGAAGGTGGCAGCGCGCGTGCGTCTTCATCGCGACCGCGCAGCCAGACGCCCTGATTGGCCGCGAGCAAGGTGGCGGCGGCGACCTGCTCGGTCAGCTCCAATACGCGGATCGCGTCACGGGCGGCGATGGTGCCCATGCTCACCTTGTCCTGGTTGTGGCACTCGGTGGAGCGTGAGAACACGCTGGCCGGCATGGTGTTTTTCAGCGCTTCGGCGGTCCAGGCGCTGGTGCCGATCTGCACAGCCTTGAAACCGTGGTTGATCATGGCGCGATCCGCCGGGGCGCCGGACAGGTTGCTCGGCAAACCGTGGTTGTAGCGCTCGTCGACCAGCAGCGCGAGCTGCCGGTCGAGCAGGTCGGCGACGTTGGCCACCAGATTTTTCAGGCTGTCCATGGCGAACGCGATGTGCCCGCCGTAGAAGTGCCCGCCGTGCAGCACGCGTTCGGCTTCGGCGTCGATGATCGGGTTGTCGTTGGCGCTGTTGAGTTCGGTCTCGATGAACGCACGCAGCCAGTTCAGGCTGTCGGCCAGCACCCCGAGCACGTGTGGGGCGCAGCGCAGCGAGTAGCGATCCTGCAGGCGATGCAGCGGCGCGGTCGGCGCGTCGATCGCCAGATCCTTGCGCAGCCATGCGGCGACTTGCATCTGCCCCGGATGCGGCTTGGCGGCGAACAGACGCTCGTCGAAGTGTTCCGGATTGCCTTGCAGCGCGACCACGTTGAGCGCGGTGATGCGCGTGGCGAGTTGCAGCAGATAGTCGGCGCGGGCGAAGGCGAGGCAGGCGAGGCCGGTCATCACCGCCGTGCCGTTCATCAAGGCCAGCGCTTCTTTCGGACGGAGCACCAATGGCGTCCAGCCCAGTTCGCGATGCACGTCGGCCGCTTGCCGGCGTTCGCCACGGAACAGCACTTCGCGCTCGCCGGACAGGGTGGCGGCGACGTAGGACAGCGGCGTCAGATCACCGCTGGCACCAACCGAACCTTCTTCGGGGATCAGCGGCAGGATGTCGTGTTCAAGGAAGGCGTGCAGGCGCTCCAGCAGTTCGATGCGCACCCCGGACACGCCGTGACACAGCGACTGCAAACGCGCCGCCAGCACGGCGCGGGTGGCTTGCGCGTCGAGCAGTTTGCCGAGGCCGCAACCGTGGAAGGTGTAGAGATGACGCGGCAGTGCCTCGACGTGATGCAGCGGCACCGCGACCACGCAGGAATCGCCGTAACCGGTGGTCACGCCGTAGATCACGCCTTCCTTGTCCAGCAGCGAATCGAGGAACCGTGCGCCTTTGGCGATGCGCTCGCGGTAAGCGGCGTCGCTCTGCAACTGCACGGGCGCCTGACGGTTGGCCAGGGCCAGCACGTCTTCGATGCGCAAAGGGCGTTCGCCGAAGGTTACCGGCTCATGGGTTGGCGTCGTCATCGGTCTTCCAGAAAGGGTAAAAGTTGAACCATTGGTGCGGGGCTTCGAGGCAATAGTGACTCAGGCGCTGCGCATAGCGGGTGGCCCACTGATGAATGACCTGCTCGCGCTCGCGGCGTGTCCAGGTCACGCTGTCGGCGAACGGCTCGAGGGTCAGGCGATAGTGGCCGTCCGGTTGTTTCAGGCACATCAGCAGATTGACCGGGCATTTGAGCAAACCGGCCAGCAACCACGGGCCTTGCGGAAACGCTGCCGGGTGGCCGAGAAAATCCACGGTGACGCTGCGCCCGCCATGCAACGGTACGCGGTCGCCGGCAATCGCCAGCCATTCGCCGCGCTCCAGACGTTCGTGCAGTTGCAGCATGATCACCGGATCCAGTTCGCTGACCTGAATCAGGCGCAGATTGGTCGCCCCGGCCTCGCCCAGCAAACGGTTGAACTGCTCCGCGTGCTTGGTGTGCACCAGCACATTCATGGTGACCTTTTCGCCGATCTCGGCCAGCGCCCGGCAGACTTCGAGGTTGCCTAAGTGCGCGCCGACCAGCAGTTGCCCGCGACTGCCGCGCAACTGATTGCGCAGCAATGCCGGGTCGA
This sequence comes from Pseudomonas sp. LAMO17WK12:I5, assembly GCF_900215165.1. Lineage (NCBI taxonomy): Bacteria > Pseudomonadati > Pseudomonadota > Gammaproteobacteria > Pseudomonadales > Pseudomonadaceae > Pseudomonas > Pseudomonas sp. LAMO17WK12:I5. The sequence goes on from NZ_OBDS01000004.1 coordinate 348,718, forward strand.
TGATTTCGATCTGCTCAATGCGGATCTTGCCGTTCCACACGTCGAGCTTGTCGAGCAGCGAATCGGCGAACGCCATGAACTGGCGGAACACCCGCCAGTAACTCGGTCGCAATTCGGCACGCTGGCTCCAGTCGGCCAGCCGTTGCTGGTATTGCCAGGCACTGTTGCGCGCGGTACGGCCGAACAGGAAGAAGTACAGGACGATGCCGTACAGCAGCGGACTGAGCAGACGCCGGCCAAGCACCTTGGCGGCGAACGCGGTGAATTTCATCAGCAGGAAGCTGCCGCGTTCTTCGCGGTCGGCCCAGTGCTTCTTGTCGGTCTCGACGCTCATGTGCGCCACCGGCGCCAGAGGATCAGCGGCAGGCGCAGCAGCATGCCGAAGAATAACCGGGTGTGCATGCTGGAAATCAGCGCGTTGTCGTGCAGCAGACGGAAGTGCGAGACGCCGTCCAGCGGGTAATGCACGCTGGTCTGCAGCCAACGCATCGGCTGGTTGCGCCACGACAGGCGCACGAGGATGTCGGAGTCGAAATCCATGCGCTTGCCGACCCGCGCCGAGTCGATCACCGCCAGCGTCGGGGCCAGCGGATAGACGCGAAAACCGCACATCGAATCGCGGATCTGCAACGACAGCGTATTGATCCAGACCATCACGTGGGTCAGATAACGTGCGTACAAGCGGCCCTTGGGCACGCTCTCGTCGAACAGCGGATAACCGCAGATCATCGCCTCCGGGTGGGCGCGGGATTCCTCGACGAAACGGGCGACGTCGTGCAGGTCGTGCTGGCCGTCGGCGTCAACCTGCAGGGCATGGGTGAAGCCCAGACGCGCAGCTTCGCGCAGGCCGGTCATCACCGCGCCGCCCTTGCCCTGATTGAGGGTCAGGCGCACCAGATGCACGCTTTCGCGTTCGGCCAGCGCATCCAGCACTCGCGCGCAGGACGGGGTGCTGGCGTCGTCCACCAGAATGCACGGCAGGCCTTGGGCGAGCAGCGCGTCGACCACGGTGCCGATCGCGGTTTCATGGTTGTAGACCGGAATTACGGCGCAAGGGTTATGCATTGAACACATCCCCACTGTGGCGAGGGAGCTTGCTCCCGCTGGGCTGCGAAGCGGCCCCAAATCCAGTCGACATAAAATTGCTGGCGAGCGCTTCGCACTCGAGCGGGAGCAAGCTCCCTCGCCACAGGTTATGCATCGGCAGTTCCCAGGATGATTCGTCCGCTGGAGCAGGTCGCGGTGTCGTTACGGTAGGCGAAATACAGTTTGCCGCGCTCGGGATCGAAACGCAGGTGCAGCTGGATTTCATCGCCCGGGCGCACCAGTTGCTGGAATTTCAGCACTTCCATGCCGGCAAATTTGCCGGCCAGGTTCAGCAGTTGTCGGCCAAGGTTCAGCGCCCATTCGACCTGTACCACACCGGGCAGCACCGGGGCCTTGGGGAAGTGGCCGCTGAAGTAGGCCAGGTCCGGCGGAACACTCAATTGCAGGCTCCACTCGCCGTCGGTTTCGACCTGCTCCAGCACTTCCGGAGCTTTCGGCCGTGGCGCCAGCAGCAGGGCTTCGATGTCGGCCTGCGGCAGCTTGCCCTGGCTGTTCAGCGGCAGTTGCCGCACCAGACGCCAGCGCCGGGGCAAGGCCAGCGCCTCGCAATGCTGGCTCAGGTGTTTGCGCAGGGCTTCGGTCAGGCTGCGGCGGCCGTGCTCGCGCAAGGCAAACAGGCCCGCCTCGCTGAGCACCATCAAGGCGCCAAGCACCGCACGGTTTTCTTGAACCACGCCCAGCCGTGCTTCGGCGACCCACTCGTGGGCGACCAGTGCCTGTTCGAGCATCGGCAGGGAGATACGCTTCTCTTCGAGTTTGACGATACGGTCCAGCCGCCCGAGCAGTTCGAAACGCCCGTCGGCAGCGATACGCGCGGCGTCGGCGGTGTGCTCGACATGCCCGGCCGGCAGGTAGGGCGAGGCGATCAGCAGGGCGCCGTCGCTGTCCTGACTCAGTTCAACCCCGGCGAAGGGCTGCCACAGGCTGGCGCCCTGACGCCAGGCGATGCCGCCGGTTTCCGAGCTGCCGAGGATTTCGGTCGGCCACTGTTGCAGGCGTTGCTGCAGGCTCTGTGCCGCGTCTGCGGGTAAAGCGCCGCCGGAGGAAAACACCCGGCGCACGGCGCTCAGGGCCGGCCAGTCGAGGTTGTCGCCCATGCGTTTGAGCAGTGCCGGGCTGCCGACCCAGGCGAAGGCCGGGTGTTCGCGGCTGGCGCGCTGCAGGTCTTCCGGGAACGCCAGTTGCCTGCGCACGAACGGCCGTCCGGCGCACAGCGGCCACAGCACCCGGAACAACAAACCGTAGATGTGCTGGGTGGCGACGCTGCCGATGATCCAGGCTTCACCCAGATCCGCGCCCCACAGTTGCTCCAGTGCCTCGACCTCGTTGGCCAGTTGGCGCAGGGTCTTGTCGATACGCTTGGGCTCGCCGCTGGAGCCGGAGGTGCACAGGCTCAGGCGGCACTGCTCGAGGTCGAGTTCAGCACCGGGCAGGGCCGGCTGCAGCAGATCGCTCAAGTGAGCATCATCGGGGTGATCGCTCAACCACAGATCGACCTCACTCGACCAGCGCTGGCGGGTCTGCGCTTGCAGGTCGGAGGGCAGCAGGACGGCGACGCCCGCGCGCCAGGCGCCGAGCAGGGCGATGGCGAGGTCGGCGGCATCTTCCAGATGCACCGCCATGCGCTGCACGCCGCGTGCCTGCAGGCCGGCGGCAACGCTCAGCGCCTGCTCGCGCAGTTGCGTGTGGTCGAGCGCCGGGGCGGCGCTGATCGCGCGCTCCGGCAGGGCCTTGAGCAACAGTTGCTCAAGTTTTATCCAGTTCATTTACGGCCTCTTACCCGTTGTCGTATCAGCCATTCAATGGCAAACATCAGGCCGATCAATCCGTAGGAGATCAGGCCGGTGTACAACATCCACCAATGCAGCGGCGCCCACAGGGTCAGGAGCGCGGCGCACAAACCGTTGCAGAAGAAAAACACGCTCCAGGCCACCGTGACCTGGCGGGTGTAGCGGATCGCTTCGGGCGGCAATTGCGGCTCGCGCAATCGCGCCAGACGCTCGACCATCGGCGGCCCGTATTTCAGGCTCAGGCTGAACAGCACCAGCATGAAGCCGCTGATCAGCACCGGATACCAGCGCAGCAACAGCGGACTGTCGAACAGCGCCAGCAGCAGGCAGAACACGATCGCTACGCAGGCCATCCAGCGGCTGCCGGGTTTGCGCTCGCCGGTCAGCGCGCGCGCCAGCCACAGCCCGCCCAGCAGCAGTCCGAACTGCCACGGGGCGAAGTGCTCCATGCCGAAATACACCGCAAAGGGGTACAGCAGCCCCGCCAGCAGCAGGCCGAGGCCGATCAATCGGCTCATGCGGCCGGTTGAACCAGACGGTAGACCGCCTCGACCACGTCACCGACGGTGCGCACCGATTTGAATTCTTCGGCGGCGATTTTCTTGCCGGTCTGGCGTTTGATGTGATCGATCAGGTCGACCGCGTCGATGCTGTCGATCTCCAGATCCTGATACAGGTTGGACTCCAGGCTGATCCGCGCCGGATCCAGTTCGAACAGCTCGACCAAGGCATCGCGCAGGGTGTTGAAAATGTCGTCACGAGTTTGCATGGTCCGGTCTCAAGCTGCCTGTTTTGCCGTGACGAACGCCGCAAGGCTCGCCACATTGGTGAAGTGGTTACGGGTGTCTTTGGCGTCGGCGTCGATCTTGATACCGTACTTTTTCTGGATCGCCAGACCCAGTTCCAGTGCGTCGACCGAATCCAGGCCCAGGCCTTCGCCGAACAGCGTCTGCTCGTCGCCGATGTCGTCGACGCTGATGTCTTCGAGGCCCAGGGCGTCGATGATCAGCAGTTTTATTTCACGGTGCAGATCGCTCATCTTCGGCGAGCTCCTTAATGTAGTAAGAGTGCAAATAATCATTGAGCTTGCGCGAGGCCTGCGGTGCCGGGCCTTGCGTGGCGAAAGTCTGTGGATCTATATCGGCCCCGACACGAAAACTGAAGTGCACGCGGCGGTGGGGGATGCGATACCAGGGTTCGGCCTTGGTCAGGGTGGTCGGATTGACCTTGATGACCACTGGCGTAAGGATTTTCGCACCGCGCAGGGCAATCGCTGCAGCCCCCCGATGAAAGGCTGGCGCCTGACCCGGTTGAGTGCGCGTGCCCTCGGGGAAAATGATCAGGGTCTGGCCGTTTTGCAGGGACTCGGCGGCAGCGTCGAGCATGTCCATGCTGCCGTCGTTGCTGATGTATTCGGTACTGCGCAGCGGGCCGCGGGTGAAGGGGTTTTCCCACAGGCTTTTCTTCACCACGCAATTGGCCTGGCGCACCAGGCCGATCAGGAACACCACGTCGATCAGCGACGGGTGGTTGGCGATGATCATCTGCCCTGGACGCCCGAGGCGTTCGGCCCCTTGAATGTCATAAGTCAGCACACCGGTGCGGGCCATGAACCGCACGAAAAACCAGAACAGCCGACTGACGGTTTGCCGCGCGCGTTGACGATGCCTGAGCGCGTCACCCGGCAGACAGCCGAGCAGCGGAAATACCAGCAAGCGCAGGCACAACCCGCCGAGCCCGAACAGGGTGAAACTGGCGGCGGTGGCCAGCAAGCGCCAGTAATAGGCGTCGCGGTTCTTCTCGGTCACGGGTTGCGTTGCCAGGTCCATACACGATTTTTCCAGGCATGTTGGCAATGGGTTTGCTGACCGAGCAGGGCGCGCAACAGATTCAGCGCGTGGGGCCAGTGCGCTTTGGACACTGTTTCCTGGCCGCTGTTCAGGGTCAGCCGCCAGTCGGTACCGGGGGTGAGCAGCAGACCCAGCGCATAAGGGAATGGCACGTCGTCGACCCACTGCGAATAGGCCTGTGGCGGCTGTTCTTCGGTGATGATCAGCAGCACCGCGGGAGCGCCTTCAGCGAGCAGGGCGGAGGCTTCAACGATGCCGTGTTCCAGGCCATCGCCTGCGGCCGCCAGGGCCGTCATTTCGCTGTTTTCACCGCGCATGATCGACCACAGACCAATGATCGCGTTGTGCACCGACAGGCTGAACTGGGTCGGCGACAACGGCTCGTCCTTGGCCAGATCACTGAGGATCTCGAAGGTGCGCGGGGTTTCGCCGTGTCGTGAAACAAACACCAGCGGCAGGTTCTCCCGTCCGTCGGCCAGCGGCCAGCCGACGCTGAACGCCATCCGCGCCAGACGGCTGAGGCGTCGGCGCTGCATGGCTGGCAGAAACGACACATCGGGCGCGGCATCGCTGCTCGGGAGTACGACCGGTTGTCGGCTCCAGGCCTGCCACGCGTCCACGCTGTCGAGCCCCGGGGCCCACGCGCGCCATTGGGCGATGTTGAAGTTGATCACGGATGTTCATCCCGCCCCTGCGGGCTTTTATGACGCTTTGAGTCGCCAGGGCCGCGGCTGACCTGAGGTGGCGCATGGCGCCGGGTGGCGCGCATTATCCCGGTGCGACGAGTGTGTAGCAAATGTTGGTTACGTTTTACGCAACGAAATGTACCGAGTGGTTCGTGGAGAAAATGTCATTTGGCCATTATCCGGATCGTGCGGGATTTGTCTGTCGGGCATATCAGCGCACTCGGGAGGTTTTTGCCCGCTGTGCCCGCTGATTTTTGCGCCTGACTCTGCAGTCCGCGTCGTTGAAGGTAGCGAAGCGCACGCACAGGCAACTACACTCGGTCATTCTTTGATACACGGAGGTTTTGTCATGCGGCGCGTGGTGTTCAATCAGAAAGGTGGCGTGGGCAAATCCAGCATTGCCTGCAATCTGGCGGCGGTGAGTGCCAGCGAGGGCTATCGCACGCTGTTGGTCGACCTCGATGCCCAGGCCAACTCCACTCAGTACCTGACGGGGCTCACCGGCGATGACATACCGATGGGCATTGCCGACTTCTTCAAGCAGACCCTGTCTTCCGGGCCGTTCTCGAAGAAAAACCAGGCCGACATCTACGAAACCCCGTTCGACAACCTGCACATCATCACCGCTACCGCTGAGCTGGCCGACCTGCAGCCCAAGCTCGAGGCCAAGCACAAGATCAACAAGCTGCGCAAATTGCTCGATGAGCTAGATGGCGAATACGACCGGATTTATCTCGATACCCCGCCAGCATTGAACTTCTATGCAGTGTCGGCGTTGATCGCCGCCGATCGGGTATTGATTCCCTTCGATTGCGACAGCTTCTCGCGGCAGGCGCTGTACGGCCTGCTGGCGGAGATCGGAGAGTTGAAGGAGGACCACAACGAAGGTCTGGAAGTCGAAGGCATCGTGGTCAACCAGTTCCAGGCCCGGGCCAGCCTGCCGCAGCAGATGCTTGATGAGTTGATCGCTGAAGGTTTGCCGGTGCTGCCGGTGTACTTGAGCAGCTCGGTGCGCATGCGCGAGTCGCACCAGGCCAGCACCCCGCTGATCCACCTCGACCCGCGGCACAAGCTGACGCAGCAGTTCGTCGAACTGCACAACCTGCTCGAAGACCACTGATTTCCGGATTTCACTCCACTCTCCTGTGGGAGCGAGCCTGCTCGCGAAGAGGCCAGCACGTTCAACATCTCTGTTGACTGAACGGGCGCGTTCGCGAGCAGGCTCGCTCCCACATTGGGTCCTCCGGAGGATCAGATGCCCTGGCTACGCAGCCACGCCATCAACTGCGGCAACGGAAACGCCCCGCTCTGGCGCGCCACTTCCCGACCGTTCTTGAACAGAATCAAACTCGGAATCGAGCGAATCCCCAGCTGCGCCGACAACTGCTGATTGGCTTCGCTGTCGAGCTTGGCCAACCGGCACTTGCCCGCCAACTGCGCGGCCGCCTGCTCGAATACCGGCGCAAAGGACTTGCACGGCCCACACCAGTCCGCCCACACATCCACCAACAACGGCAGATCCCCTTTGATCTGGCTGGCGTAATCGCCTTGCTTGAGTTCGAACGGCTTGCTCAACAGCACCGCGGACTTGCAGCGCCCGCATTTCGGTTGATCGCCCAAACGTTCGGCGGGGATGCGGTTGAGGCCGTTGCAGGCGGGGCAGGGGATGAGGAGTGGAGTGGTCATGACGGGCTCGGTTTAAGTTGATATCTCGTACGACTGATCTGGAGTCGTACGAGGCGTTTATCAAGGTTGAATCCGGAGCCTCAAGACGAACAACTGATCTCCAGATGCTTGCCCCACTCTGGCGGCCGCTCGGCATAACCTTCCATCCCCGGCTGCTCGTCGAACGGTTTGCTCAGCACCGCATGCAGGCGGCGTACTTCGGAGTAGTCGCCTTGTTCGGCGGCGTCGATGGCTTTTTGCGCCAGATAGTTGCGCAGGATGTACAGCGGATTGACCGCGTGCATCCGTGCACGGCGCTGTTCCTGATCGCTGTCGCCATCGCGGGCAACCCGTGCCACGTAGCGCTCGCCCCAGGCATCGAAGCCTTTGATGTCGACGAAGTCATCGCGCAAGCGGGCGACAGCCTGTTCTGCGGACTCCTCACCGAGATGGCGGAAGAACAAGGTGTAGTCGACGCCGCTGTTCTGCATCAGTTGCAACAGGTCTTCGAGCAGTTTCTGGTCGTCATCCTCGGCGCTGGTGAAACCGAGGCGGCGGCGCATCAGGTCGAGGTAGTGCGCCTGGAACAGCGGCAGGTACAGGCCGAGGGTTTCGCGCAGGGCTTCGACGCTGATGAACGGCGTCAGAGCCTGGGCCAGAGCGCTGAGGTTCCACTGGCCGATCGGCACCTGGTTGCTGAACGAGTAGCGGCCCTGATCATCCGAGTGGTTGCAGATGAAGTTGGCGTCGAAATCGTCGAGGAAGGCGAACGGGCCGAAGTCGAAGGTGATGCCGAGGATCGACATGTTGTCGGTGTTCATCACCCCGTGACAGAAGCCGTAGGCCTGCCACTTGGCGATCAGTTCGGCATTGCGCTCGACGATCTCGCGGAACATCGCCAGATACGGTTCCGGTTGCTCCAGGCACTCGGGATAGTGCATCGCCAATACGTGTTCGCCGAGCAATTTCTGCTGCTCGGGACGCTTGGTGTAGTAGAAGTATTCGAAGTGGCCGAAGCGCACATGGCTTGGCGCCAGACGCAGCACCATCGCCGCGCGTTCCTGCTTTTCGCGCCACACCGGAGTGTCGGAGCCAATCACGCAGGCGGCACGTGAAGACGGGATGTTCAGCGCGTGCAGCGCTTCGGAGGCAAGGAATTCGCGGATCGACGAACGCAACACCGCGCGGCCATCGCCCATGCGCGAAAACGGCGTCTGCCCGGCGCCCTTCAGATGCAGGTCCCAGTGTTCGCCGGCGTTGTTGTAGACCTCGCCAAGCAACAGCCCGCGACCATCACCCAGTTGTGGCGTGTAGCCGCCGAACTGATGCCCGGAATAGACCATCGCTCGTGGTTCGGCATCGGCCCACAACTTGTAGCCGCCGAACAGTTCAGCAAATTCCTGAGTCTCAGCGGTTGCCGGATCAAGATCGAGCAAGGCCAGGGCCGCCGGGCTGGCGACGACCAAACGCGGGTTGTCGATCGGCTCGGGCAGCACGTGGGCGGAGAACGCATCGCCGAGGCGGGCGAAGCGATTGTCGAAGGTCAGTTCGTCGAGGGCTTTCAAGGGCCGGCTCCAGCAGAATGTCCGAACATTCTGCTGGGATCAGACCGGTTAGTCGAGTTTGGCCGGCGGCGGCTCTTGCAGCGGCTTTTGCTCGGCGCCAATCGGCACGATGGTTTTGTTCTCGTCCTCGATCGGCACCAACTTGTATTCCTGGCCATGAAGGTTTTTCAGGTACACCTCCATCTGGCGGAACGAGATGTTGATGTGCTGCTTCTTGAACTCGCGATTGATGAAGCGGTTCACTTCGTCGATCACCGGGTTGCGGTCACCGAGGTCACGCACGTGCATGCGCAATTCGTGGTCGAGGGTGCTTTCGCCGAAGTTGAGGAAGTACACGTGCGGCTCGGGCTCTTTGAGCACGCGCGGGTTTTCCCGGGCGGCCTTGAGCAGCAGTTCCTTGACCAGATCCAGGTCGGAGCCGTAGTCCACGCCCAGCTTCAAGGTGACGCGGGTGATGGTGTCGGTCAGCGACCAGTTGATCAGTTGCCCGGTGATGAACGTCTTGTTCGGGACAATGATGTCCTTGCGGTCGAAGTCGGTGATGGTCGTGGCGCGGATGCGGATCTTGCTCACCGTGCCCGACAGGTTGCCGATGGTGATGGTGTCGCCGATCCGCACCGGACGCTCGAACAGGATCATGATGCCGGAGATGAAGTTGGCGAAGATCTCCTGCATACCGAAACCGAGGCCGACCGACAGCGCCGCCACCAGCCATTGCAACTTGTCCCAGCTGACGCCGAGGGTCGACAGGGTCGAGACAAAACCGACACCGGCGATCACGTAAGACAGCAGCGTCGTGGTCGCATAGGCGCTGCCCTGCGCCAGATTGAGTTTCGATAGCACGAACACTTCGAGCAGACCCGGCAGGTTGCGGGCGAGGGCGAAGGTGATGCCGATGATGATCAGCGCGCCGAGCATGTCGCCGATGCTGATCGGCACCATGCTCATGTTGGCGCCAGTGCCGCTGGTGTATTCGTAGAGGGTGATGTTGTCGAGGTACGAGAACACCGAGATCAGGTCGGCCCAGACCCAGTACAGCGCGGCGATGAAACCGCCGAGCAGTGCCAGGCGGATCAGGCGCAGCGACTGTTCGTTGACCTTTTCGATGTCCAGGGTCGGCTCTTCGATGACTGCTTCGCCGTCGCCTGCTTCTTTCGCCGCCTGACGTTTGGCCAGGGCGCGCTGGTAGGCCAGGCGGCGTGCGGCGACCGCCAGACCACGGACGAAGGTAGCCTCGATCACCAGCCAGAACATCAGCAGGTACAGGGTGTTGATCAACCGGTCGCTGAGTTTCAGCGCGGTGTAGTAGTAGCCGAAGCACACCGCGACGAACAGGGCGATTGGTAGCAGGGTGAACATCACGCCCACGGCCCTGCGGAACAATGAGGTGTTTTCGTGGGCCGGACTGCTGATCAGCAGACGGCTGAGCAGCCACGCCATCAGGGCGTAGCAGGTCAATACCACCGGCATGCCGAGCACGTCGTCAGCCAGCGCTGCCGGTTGCAATTCGGCCACCGCCACCACGGTCACCAGCGCCATCACCACCAGCCCGAGGCGACGGATCCAGCCCTGAAGGAACTCGACCTGCGGTTTGTCCCAGCGGAAGTGCAACTCCGCCACGCCGCCCGGCGAGAGAATCCGGTAAGCGGTGTAGAACACCAGCCACGCCTGGCCCATCTGCAGCAACGCCGCGCCCATGTTGGCGTTTTGCCCGCGGGCGTCGATCTGCAAGGCCAGGCCGCACAGGCCCAGGCCCAGCGCTACCGGCATCGCCAGCAGAATATTGATCAGAATCGCCTGGGGCGTATGCCACTGGCTGTCACGCTTGAAGTGCCCGATGTCCTGGTGAACCTTGTTCAGGCGCGCATAAAGCGCCTTGCGCCGCCACAGCAGAGCGCCGATCAGCAAGGCCAGCGGCAGGAACAACAGCGGGCGCTGGGTCAGGCCGTCGGTCAGCTCGCTCAGGCTTGAGGCCAGCGGCAGGGTGTCGATCTGGCGCTTGAGCCGCTCTGGCACGCCGCGAATCCATTCCGCGTCCAGCGGCTTGTTGCTGGGGATCCAGAACATCTGCTCGTCGAGAGTCGCACGCAGGCTTTGAGCAGTGCTCAGCAGTTGTTTCTGGTTGAGTTGCAGAGTGATCGATTCGTTGAGCACCGCGCTCAGTTCGCGGTTCAGGCGCTCCAGCAGGTCGGCGCGGGTGTTGGCCAGTTCCATCAGGCTCTTGCGCAGTTGCGGGGTGACTTGTTCCGGCGGCTGGGTGGAGAGCAGATTGTCGACGTAGGTCGCCGGATTGCTCAGGAGTTCACGCTGCTGGCTGACTTCGAATTGATACAGGCGAATGTCGGCGATCTGATCCGCCAGATCGCGGTCGACCTTGAGTCGCGGCAGCGCCTGTTTCTGCTTATAGAGAATCTTCGACAGCAGCAGACTGCCCTTGAGCACGTTGATCTGCTCGTCGAGGGCCGAATCGCTTTGGGTCAGGCTGTCGAGTTGCTGTTTGGTCTGCAGGTTCTGTTGAGTGACTTCGTTGAGTCGGTCGGTGCTTTTGAGCAGGTAGTCGGAGAGCTTGAGGTTGGCCGCACTTTCGGTGGCGAGCAGGCTGCTGCCGCCGGCCTTCTGCGCCTCGATCGACTGCTGAGTGACAGTTTCCTGAGATTGCGCCAGACGCTTCTGGTTGATCAGAGTCTGCAGTTCCTGGATCTCGCGATCGAGACGGTCGGATTTCTCCGAGAGCAGGTCGTGCTGACTGTTGCCCAGATCCTGCAGCTGGCTGTTGCCCGCCAGTTCCTGGCGGCGCAGCGGAATCAGTGAGTTCAACGCGGCGAGCTCGGCGTTCAACTGGTCGCGCTGCTCGGCGCTGACGGTCTTGCCCGCGTCCTTGCCGGACTTGAGGATGTTGTTGATCTGCTGGATGCGCGTCTGGCTGGCAGAGATTTCTGCCTGCGCCCGCTCGGGACGGGTCTGGGCAGTGATGATCAGGCTGTTGGCATCGGCCAGGGCCTTTTGCAGGTCGCTCTGCTGGGTCGAGCGATCGGTGAGGATCTGCTCCAATTGCTGGATCGACTCTTTGGTGAAGCGCTGCGCCACCGGCACCACTGGCGTGGCCTTGAGGCGCGTCAGTTCGCGGGTGTTCTCGATGGTCTGCCGCGGGGCGGAGGCCAGTTGCTGCTTGAGGTCGATCAGCTTCTGGTCGTAATCACGCCGGCTGTTGAGTTGATTGAGCGTGGTTTGCAGGACCGTCTGCAGGCTCTTTTTGTCGGCATCCGGCAGTTTGCTGTCGGCCAGCTTGTCCAGGCTGGCCTGCACGGCTTCGCTGGACGGCGGTTCGGCGGCGTAGAGCGGGCCGACGGAAAGACTCAGGCCCAGCAGGGCCGCGAAAAAGAAAGAGCGCAGGGTAGGCATAGAGACCGGTCAAGCAAGTGAGAGTGGACGCAGTTTAGAGGAAGAGACCGGGGCCCGGGCGACTTCCTTCGGGGAATCTGACGCCCACTTTGCCGATCTTGTTCCCGTCCATGACCGCGACCGTCCAGTGAGTGTTGTTCCACTCCACCTGGTCGCCAACGATCGGTGCCCCCCCGACCTTTTGGGCAATGAACGCACCCAGGGTCATGTCCGGATCGATGCCTTCGGCCGGTAGGCCATATAGCGCGGCAACCGCTTTAAGCTGGGCGTCTCCTTCGAGCACGAAGTCGCCGAAGAAGCGCAGATCGAGGCCGCGTTGCGGTGCCTGGCTGAACAGTTTTCCGAGCGCTGGCAAGTTGTGTTCATGGCCGATAACACACAGTAAATCATCGACTTCCAGCACCGTACTACCCGACGGATGGAGCAGTTGCTGGCCACGAAACAGGGCGGCGATGCGGGTGCCTTCGGGCATTTTCAGCTCGCGCAAGGGCGAACCGATGCACCATTTCTCGGCGCCGAGCTTGTAAACGAACAGCTCCCACTCGCTGGTGATGTGCACTTCCAGTGCCGAACGGGAAATCGGCGCCGGCTCGGGCGGGACCGTCACCTTCAACAGTTTGGCCACCCACGGCAGGCTCGTGCCCTGCACCAGCAGCGACACCAGCACAATGAAGAACGCGAGGTTGAAATACAGCTGCGCATTCGGCAACCCGGCCATCAGCGGGAACACCGCGAGAATGATCGGTACCGCGCCGCGCAACCCGACCCAGGAAATAAACGCTTTCTCGCGGCCGTGGAATGCCTTGAACGGCAGCAGACCGACCAGCACCGACAGCGGCCGGGCGAACAGAATCATCCACAGCGCCAGACCCAGAGCGGGCAGGGCGATCGGCAGCAAATCGTGCGGGGTAACCAGCAACCCCAGCACGAGGAACATGCCGATCTGCGCCAGCCACGCCATGCCATCGAGCATGTGCAGAATGCCGTGACGGCTGCGCACCGGGCGGTTGCCGATCACCAGACCGCACAGGTACACCGCGAGGAAGCCGCTACCGTGCAGGGCGTTAGTCAGGGCGAACACCACCAGACCGCCGGCGATCACCAGAATCGGGTACAGGCCGGTGGCGAGGTTGATCCGGTTGACCAGTTGCAGCATCAGCCAGCCACCGCCAAGGCCGATCACGCCGCCGATGCCGAATTCGCGGATCAGGTGGGTCAACAGGCTCCAGTGCAGGCCGGTCTGGCCGCTGGCGAGCATGTCGATCAGGGTCACGGTGAGAAACACCGCCATCGGGTCGTTGCTGCCGGATTCGATTTCCAGGCTGGCGGTCACCCGTTCGTTGAGGCCCTTGCCGCCGAGCAGCGAGAACACTGCGGCGGCGTCCGTGGAGCCGACGATGGCGCCGATCAGCAGGCCCTGGATCAGGTTCAGGTCGAACAACCATGCCGCGGCCATACCGGTCAGCCCGGTGGTGATCAACACCCCGACCGTCGCCAGCGACAACGCCGGCCACAGGGCCACGCGGAAACTCGAGACCCGTGTGCGCAAGCCGCCGTCGAGGAGGATCACCGCCAGTGCGAGGTTGCCGACCAGATAGGCCGTCGGGTAGTTATCGAAAATGATCCCGCCGCCATCGACCCCGGCGGCCATGCCGACCGCAAGAATAATGACCAGAATCGGGATGCCGAGACGGGAGGAAAGTGAGCTGACAAGAATGCTCGCACCTACCAGCAACGCGCCGATCAAGAACAGGCTGTTGATGGTCGTCGCATTCAAAGGCAGTACTCCAGAAGCGTAAAGACGGGCACAAACTGACCATGCAGTCTGCGTGCCAGCGATTCTAACCTGTTGAAATGTGATGCTGTCAAAAAGCTTTTTACGTGGGCATCACATTGAATGGGCACCGAATGAAAACTGTGGTGAGGGGATTTATCCCCGATGGGTGGCGAAGCCGCCCTAAACGCTGAATGCGAGGTGCATCAGATACACCTCGCACGATGGTTTTACGACTGCTTCGCAGCCGATCGGGGATGAATCCCCTCGCCACAATGGATTGCTCCCGATATGGCGAAGTGGGCCTTACAGGCTGAACCGCCCAACCATATTGTTCAGATCCAGCGCCAGGCGCGACAGCTCGTTGCTCGCCGCACTGGTCTGATTCGCGCCGGTAGCCGATTGCACCGACAGGTCGCGGATGTTCACCAGGTTGCGATCCACTTCGCGGGCCACTTGTGCCTGTTCTTCAGCGGCGCTGGCGATCACCAGATTGCGCTCGTTGATTTCGACGATGGCGGTATTGATGGTGTCCAGCGACATCCCGGCACCCCGCGCGATGTTCAGCGTCGATTCGGCGCGCTCGGTGCTGTTGCGCATCGAATCCACGGCGTGTTCGGTGCCACTCTGGATGCTGCCGATCATGCGTTCGATTTCGCTGGTCGACTGCTGGGTGCGATGCGCCAGCGCACGGACTTCGTCCGCCACCACGGCAAAACCGCGACCGGCTTCACCGGCACGCGCCGCTTCGATCGCCGCGTTCAGGGCCAACAGGTTGGTCTGATCCGCCAGACCACGAATCACGTCCAGCACCTTGCCGATGTCACGGGATTCATTCGCCAGATCACCGATCAGGGTCGCGGTGCTCTGTACGTCGGCGCTCATGCGTTCGATGGCGCTGACGGTTTCCTGTACCAGGTCACGGCCGTCGCCCGCCGAAGTGGTGGCGTTCTTCGAGGCTTCCGAAGTGCTCACCGCATTGCGCGCGACTTCTTCCACGGCGCTGGTCATCTCGTTGACGGCGGTGGCGGCCTGCTCGATTTCGTTGTTCTGCTGGGTCAGGCCACGGGCGCTTTCGTCGGTGACGCTGTTCAGCTCTTCGGCAGCGGAAGCCAGCTGGGTGGCCGAGCCGGAGATGCGCTGCAAGGTGTCGCGCAGCTTCGATTGCATCTTGGCCATGGCCGCCAGCAGACGCCCGGCTTCGTCGGTGCCGTCGACGTGGATCGGCTGGGTCAGGTTGCCTTCGGCGATGGTTTCCGCCGCGTCCAGCGCTTTGGAAATCGGCTTGGTGATGCTGATGGTCAGCAGCCAGGCGAACAGGAAGGTCAGGCCGGTCGCCACGACCAGCAGGGTGACCACCAGATTGAACGCCGAGGAATACTGGTCGACCGCCTCTTGATTGGTCTGGCTGATCTGCTCGCCGTTGATCTGCATCAGGCGGTTGAGCACGGTGTTCATCGCTTCGGAGTTGTTCAGCAACTCGGTGTTGAGCAGGTTGCGCAGCTCATCCACCTGATTGTTGCGCGACAGGCTCTTCATCCGGTCTTCGATCTGGCGGTACTGGCCGAGCAACTGCACATATTGATCGTAGGCCGCGCGTTCCTGCGGGCCGCTGATCAACGGCTCATAGGCCGTTTGGGCGGCGCGGATCTGCTGGTTGCGGGTGTCCAGCAGTTCCATGGTCTTCTGCTGTACGTCCGGCTCGCGGTTGACCAGCAAGCGGTAGGACAGCACCCGCAGGCGCAAGGTCAGTTGGGTGAACTCGTCGAGGTTCTTGATGCTCGGCACGCTGCTGGACGTGATGTCCTCGGCAGCGCCACGGATTTTGCTCATCTGGTTCAGGGCAAACACGCCGAGAATCAGCATCAGGCCGCCGATCAGGGCGAAGCCGGTGAACGCCCGGGGGGCGATATTCATATTGCGAAGGGACATGGCGCGGATACCAAAAAGGGCCGCATCCATGCGGGCTGAGACTGCTGTATGGATGACTTATCGGTCATACGACTAAAGTCTTGAGGCACTGTGCGTATTTGTCGCATATGGGCCTGAGCGACGAAGTGCAGGAACCAGATCGGCAGATCACAGTCTTTTAAACTCGCGAGAACGGTCGGCCGCCAGGAAAATCAAGGCCTTGCGCCGGTATAACCCTGGCATCCGCAGTGACTTTTCTTTATCGTACGCGCCCTTTGAAAAACGCCTGGAAGATCAAAATGTTGGAAGCATCCCTCAGCCAATTGGAACAGCTCGTCAGCGACCTGGTGCAACAGAACCAGACCCTCACGCAAACCAACCAGACCCTGTCCACGGAACTGGCCCAGGCCAAGGATGAAAACGAAAGCCTGCAACTGAGCCTGATGGAACAGGAAGAGAAGCACGGCGCCACCGCAGCGCGCATCCAGGCTCTGGTTGATCGCGTCAACGCAGGCCCTGTCAGCGCATGAACCACGGCACTGCAGGGGTAAAAGTCATCTCCATTCTCGGGGAGGACTATTCGATCAAGGCACCGGCCGGGGAAGAACAGACCCTGTTGGATGCCGCACTGATGCTCAAGGCCGCCCTGGCCGACACCAAACGCAAATACCCGACGCTGATCGGTGACCGCTTGCTGGTGCTGGCAGCGATGAACCTGTGCTCGCAGCAGATCGAAATGAAGAAGCAGCATCAGGCAGAACTCGACCGTTACCAAGAGCAAGTCAGCGCCACGGTCGACACCATCGCCAAGACCATCAATCAGGGCTGATGGGGTTGCGCACAACCAAAGAATAAATTGTCGATACAGGTTGTATACAATCGGCACGGCTGTTGCATTGTTTCGGCCACTTATTCTTTGGGGGTGCTCCATGCAGTTGTGGCGACGCAGTATTCAATGGCAGCTGATTCTCAGCATGGGCACCGCCCTGCTGGTCAGCATCCTGATCGTGGTTGGCATTTATACCCTGGTGGTTAACCGCCTCGCCCAGAGCTATCTGGTCGAGCAAGCGCTGCCGTCAAGCATCGAAGCGACGCGCAACGACATCGAACGCATCCTCGTCCAGCCGCTGACCGCCGCCAAAGACATCGCCAGCAATTCCATGGTGCGCGACTGGTTGGCGTCGGGTGAAGACAGCAGCAAAACAGCGGCCTTCGCGCAGTATCTGGAGGGCATCCGCGCCGAACATAAAGCCTTCACAGCACTGATCATCGGCACCGATTCCAATCACTACATCACTGAAAAGGGCCTCGACCGCACCCTCAGCAGGGCCAAGCCGGCCGATGCCTGGTTTTATTCCTTCCTCGACAGCCATCAGCCGCGCACCCTGAACATCGACAACGATGGCGCCACCGGAGAATTGGCACTGTTCATCGACTTGAAGGTCGAGCAGGCCGGCAAAGTGGTCGGCGTCGCGGGACTCGGCCTAAGCATGAAAGAGCTGTCGGAGTTGATCCACAACTTCAGCTTTGGCGAGCGCGGCAAGGTCTATCTCGTGCGTTCCGACGGTTTGATCCAGGTCCATCCCGAAGCGCAGTTCAGTGGCAAGCGCACCCTCACGGAGCAGATCGGTGCGTCGGCGGCGCAAGCGGTCATGGGTCAAAAAGTTGCCACCAACAGCTCCTTCCAGCGCGATGGCGAAGACTTCCTCGCCTTCAGCCTGCCGCTGCGCGATCTGGGCTGGACGCTGGTGGCCGAAGTGCCGCAAGCGCAGATCTACGCCGAAGCCCGCAAGGCGATGTGGATGAGCGGCGGCATCGGTCTGGCGGTGGCACTGGTGTGCCTGGCGCTGGTGGTGTGGCTGGCCCAAGGGTTGGTGCGACCGATTCGTCAGGTAACAGCCGCGCTGGTAGCGATCGGTAGCGGCGGTGGAGATTTGACCCATCGGTTAGATTCCAGCCGCGCCGATGAGCTGGGCGATCTCGCGCGCGGCTTCAATCGTTTTCTCGACAGCCAGCGCGGGCTGATCGGCGAAGTGCTGACCACCAGCGAGCGTCTGCGCACAGCAGTCGGCCAAGTGGCGAAAGTGGTGGAAAACACCGCCGAACGCTCCGGGCGCCAGCAGGAAATGACCGACATGGTCGCCACGGCGGTGCACGAGATGGGCCTGACCGTTCAGGAAATCGCGCAGAACGCCGGCAACGCCGCGCTGGCTTCACAGACTGCTCGCGATGAAGCAATGCAGGCGCGGGAAGTAGTCGGTGGCTCGATCCGCCATATTGAAAGCATGTCCGACGAGATTGGCGTAGCGGCGGGCGCGGTGGGTGAGCTGGCACAACAGGTGGCGTCGATCGACTCGGTGCTGGCGGTAATTCGCGGGGTGTCCGAGCAGACCAATCTGCTGGCGCTCAACGCGGCGATTGAAGCGGCGCGCGCCGGAGATATGGGGCGCGGGTTTGCGGTAGTGGCGGATGAAGTGCGCACCTTGGCGCGCAGGACTCAGGCGTCTACCGACGAAATCCAGCAGATGATCGGCAGCCTCAAACAAGGCGCAGAGAATGCCGTGTCATCGATGCGCACCGGGCAGGCGGCGACCGGCACCGGGGTTGAGTCGAGCCAGCGTACAGGCGCCTCCCTGACCGCGATTACCGGGCAGGTCGAACGCATCAGTGACATGAACCATCAGGTTGCGACCGCGACGGAAGAACAGTCGGCGGTGACTGAAGAGATCAATCGCAACGTGCAGGGGATTTCCGATCTGGCCCGGGCGACGGCGGGCGAGGTGCGGGCGTGTCGCGAGGATTGTCAGATGTTGCAGCGGTTGGCGGATGATCTGGCAAGGCAGATGGGTGGGTTCAAGTTGAGCTGATTGATGCGTAGCCTGGGCTGATGCCTTCGCGAGCAGGCTCGCTCCCACATTGGCTCCGGTGTGTTCACATAAGCCGTGATCACCTCAATACCTGTGGGAGCGAGCCTG
Source organism: Pseudomonas sp. LAMO17WK12:I5 (assembly GCF_900215165.1). NCBI lineage: Bacteria > Pseudomonadati > Pseudomonadota > Gammaproteobacteria > Pseudomonadales > Pseudomonadaceae > Pseudomonas > Pseudomonas sp. LAMO17WK12:I5. Next base: position 367,443 of record NZ_OBDS01000004.1, read on the forward strand.
CTCGCGAATGGTTTCAGCCGCTAAAAAGCTCCTGGATCAAAACCACGCATCCTGCATCGCCAGACACGTATCATCCCGCGCCTCCAGCAACGCCAGCTCATGGTGACAGCCCGGCACTTCCCACGTCAGGAAATACCGCGCCGCCTGTAGCTTGCCCTTATAGAAGTCAGCATCCGCCGCATTGCCTTTGGCCAAGCCTTCCTCAGCCCGAATCGCCTGCTCCAGCCAGCGCCAGCCAATCACCGTGTGCCCGAACACCCTCAGGTACAGCGCCGAATTCGCCAGGCTGCTGTTGACCTTGCCCTGCGCCAGATCGGTCAGCAGGCCGATGGTGACTGTTTGCAGGCGAGCCACCAATTGCTCCAGTGGCTCACGCAGTGCGGTCAACGATTCGTACGCTGTCGCGCGCTCGGCGGTGTTGGCGATCAGACGGATCAGTTGCTTCAATCCGGCGCCGCCGTTCTGCGCCAGTTTGCGCCCGAGCAAGTCCAGCGACTGAATGCCGTGAGTGCCTTCGTGGATCGGGTTCAGGCGGTTATCGCGGTAGTACTGTTCCACCGGGTATTCGCGGGTGTAGCCGTGACCGCCGAGGATCTGGATCGCCAGTTCGTTGGCCTTCAGGCAGAACTCCGACGGCCAGGATTTGACGATCGGCGTCAGCAAGTCCAGCAGCTCGTGGGCCTGTTTGCGCTCGGCTTCGGTTTCCAGCGTGGTGGTGTCATCGAACAGCCGCGCCGCGTACAGGCCAAGGTCAAAGGCCCCTTCGACGTAGGACTTTTGCGTCAGCAGCATGCGTCTGACATCGGCGTGCTGAATGATCGCCACTGGCGCCGTGGTCGGATCCTTGCTGTCCGGCACTCGGCCTTGCGGGCGTTCGCGGGCGTATTCCAGCGAATATAGGTAGCCGGCGTAACCGAGCATCACCGCGCCCATGCCGACGCCGATCCGCGCCTCGTTCATCATCTGGAACATGTAGCTCAAGCCATGGTGCGGCTTGCCCACCAGATAGCCGACGCACTCGCCGTTATCGCCGAAGTTCAGCGCGGTGGAAGTGGTGCCGCGCCAGCCCATCTTGTGGAACAGCCCGGCCAGCAGCACATCATTGCGCTGGCCGAGGCTGCCGTCAGCGTTGACCAGAAACTTCGGCACGATGAACAGCGAAATGCCCTTCACCCCCGGCGGCGCGTCCGGCAGCTTGGCCAGGACCATGTGCACGATGTTTTCCGACAGCGGATGATCGCCGCCGGAAATGAAGATCTTGTTGCCCTTCAGGCGATAGGTGCCGTCAGACGCCGGCTCGGCGCGGGTACGAATATCCGACAGCGAGGAACCGGCGTGCGGTTCGGTCAGGGCCATGGTGCCGAAGAAACGGCCGTCGATCATTGGTTGCAGGAATCGCTGTTTCTGCTCGTCGGTGCCAAAGCTTTCGATCAGATTGGCCGCGCCCATGGTCAGGAACGGGTAGGAAGTAGTCGCCGCGTTCGCCGCTTGAAAGTGCGCAAAGCAGGCTTGCGACAACAGTGTCGGCAGTTGCATGCCGCCGGCTTCGAAGCTTCGCGCGGCATTGAGGAAGCCGGCCTCGAGGAACGCGTCCACCGCCGGTTTCACTTCGGGAATCAGCATCGCCTGACCGCTCTCGTAGCGCGGCTCGTTCTCGTCGCCCTTGCGGTTGTGCGGTGCGAAGTATTTCTCGGCGATGCTGCGCGCGGTGCCGATGGCCGCGTCGAAGGTCTCGCGGTTGTGTTCGACGAAGCGCTCACGCCGGGTCAGGCCCTCGGCATCGAGGACTTCGTACAGCTCGAAAGCCAGATTGCGGGAACTGAGCAGCGTCTCGGACATGGCGGCCTACCTGAAAATTGGGGTTGGGCCGAGTCTAGGCGTGCTGATAAAGACTGAATACGATGATTGATAACGGTGATGTCAGGGCCGAGCACCGACTTAACAAACACCCCAAAACAACTGTGGGAGCGGGCTTGCTCGCGAATGCGGTGGATCAGTCACTGGAGATGTCGACTGACACAACGCCTTCGCGAGCAAGCCCGCTCCCACATTGGGATTTGATTGTCAGGCAACCATCGCGGTTGCCTGACTTCTCGGGTTTAACCGATAGTCATCAGGCTGGCATTACCCCCCGCCGCCGCGGTGTTGACGCTCAATGCACGCTCGATCACCAGACGCTCCAGCGCAATGTTGGTCTCGCCCTGGGACAGGCCCTGAACGCCAACGATCGCACCGGCGCGCTTGGCAATCTGCTGGCAGACACCACGCAACTGGTCGGAATGGCCGTGATGCAGCACGGCATCAAACACCACTTCATCCTTGTGCCAGTCGGCAACCCGTTTGATCCGCGCCTGAACTTCCTTCGGCAGGCGTGTGAACAATGCCTTGCTGATGTCGGACTCCGGCCATACCGCCGAACCGCCGACCGCCAATACCGCCGCCAGTTGGGTCAGCAGATCGCCTTCGACGTCGGCCAGGCACAGCACGTGTTCACGCGGCAGGATCGCGTAGCTGTTCTTCTCGCCGGTCGGGCCGGTCAGCACGCGGGTGATGCCGCTTTGCGATTGCGCGGCGTACTGCACGCACAGTGTGCTCAGTTCGGCGTACTGGTTGCTTTCGGCCCAAGCCTTGAAGGCGTTCAGCGGTTTGCTCATGGCATCACGCAGACGCACGTCCGGGGCGACGACTGCATCACCGCGAGCGAAGGATTGTTCGATCGCGTCAGTAGGACGGGTCGACAGCAGACGGTACAGGTACAGCGGACCGCCGGCTTTCGGGCCAGTACCCGACAGGCCTTCGCCGCCGAATGGCTGCACGCCGACCACAGCACCGACGATGTTGCGGTTGACGTAGACGTTACCGGCGTTGACGTTGTCGATCACCTTGGCGATGGTCTCGTCGATGCGGGTGTGTACGCCGAGGGTCAGGCCATAACCGGAGGCATTGATCTGGCCGATCAACTGGTCGATGTCCTTGCGCTTGTAGCGCACCACGTGCAGCACCGGGCCGAAGATCTCGCGTTGCAGCTCGTCGAAGCTTTCCAGCTCGATCAGGGTCGGCATGACGAAGGTGCCGCGTTTGACTTCTTCGCTGTCGGCGATAGCCACCTGATAGACGCTGCGACCTTTATCGCGCATGGCCTGGATGTGCTTGTCGATACCGGCCTTGGCTTCAGCGTCGATCACCGGGCCAATGTCCACGGACAGGCGCTCAGGGTTGCCGAGGCGGCTTTCAGCCATCGCGCCTTTGAGCATTTCGATGACACGGTCGGCGGAATCTTCCTGCAGGCACAGCACGCGCAGGGCCGAGCAACGCTGGCCGGCACTGTCGAAGGCCGAGGACACCACGTCGATCACCACTTGTTCGGTCAGCGCCGAAGAGTCGACGATCATCGCGTTCTGCCCGCCGGTTTCGGCGATCAGCGGAATCGGACGGCCCTGGCTGTCGAGACGGCCAGCGATGTTGCGTTGCAGCAGGCGCGCGACTTCGGTGGAACCGGTGAACATCACGCCTTTGACGCGCTCATCACCGACCAGACCGGCACCGACGGTTTCACCGCGACCCGGCAGCAGTTGCAGCACGCCTTCGGGAATCCCGGCTTCCAGCAGCAAACGTACGGCTTGCGCGGCAACCAGCGGCGTCTGTTCCGCAGGTTTGGCCAGTACCGGGTTACCGGCGGCCAGTGCGGCAGCGACCTGACCACTGAAGATGGCCAGCGGGAAGTTCCACGGGCTGATGCACACCACCGGGCCCAACGGGCGGTGGGCGTCATTGCTGAAATCGTTGCGCGCCTGCACCGCGTAGTAGCGCAGGAAGTCGACCGCTTCACGCACTTCGGCGATGGCGTTGGCGAAGGTCTTGCCGGCTTCACGGGCCAGCAGGCCCATCAGTGGCTGGATCTCGCCTTCCATCAGGTCGGCGGCACGCTCCAGAATCGCCGCGCGCTCGGCCGGCGGGGTGGCCTGCCAGATCGGTGCAGCATTCAGCGCGCACTGGATCGCGTTGTCGACGTCTTCGACGGTGGCTTCCTGCACGTGACCGACCACATCGCGGTGATCAGCCGGGTTCAGCACTGGCGCTGGGGCTTCGTTGCTGGAAGCGCAACCGAGCATCGGTGCGGCTTTCCAGTTGTTGTGCGCAGTGGCGAGCAGGGCGCAGGACAGCGAGGCCAGACGATGTTCGTTGGCCATGTCGATGCCGGCAGAGTTGGCGCGATCGGCGCCGTAGAGGTCACGCGGCAGCGGAATGCGTGGGTGCGGCAGGCCGAAACCACCTTCCACGGTCGCCATCTGCTCGATCTGCGCCACCGGATCGGCCACCAGTTCCTGAATCGAAATCGACTGGTCGGCGATGCGGTTGACGAACGAAGTGTTCGCGCCGTTTTCCAGCAGACGACGCACGAGGTACGCCAGCAGGGTTTCGTGGGTGCCGACCGGTGCGTACACGCGGCACGGACGGTTCAGCTTGCCTTCGGAAACTTTGCCGACAACCTGCTCGTAGAGCGGTTCGCCCATGCCGTGCAGGCACTGGAATTCGTACTGGCCCGGGTAATAGTTCTGACCCGCAATGTGGTAAATCGCCGACAGGGTGTGGGCGTTGTGCGTGGCGAACTGCGGATAGATGACTTCCGGCACCGACAGCAGTTTGCGTGCGCAGGCAATGTAGGACACGTCGGTGTACACCTTGCGGGTGTAGACCGGATAGCCTTCCAGGCCTTCGACCTGGGCGCGCTTGATTTCGCTGTCCCAGTACGCGCCTTTCACCAGACGGATCATCAGGCGATGACGGCTGCGACGGGCCAGATCGATCACGTAGTCGATCACGTATGGGCAACGCTTCTGGTAAGCCTGAATCACGAAGCCGATGCCGTTCCAGCCGGTCAGTTGCGGTTCGAAGCACAGGCGCTCGAGCAGATCCAGCGACAGCTCCAGGCGGTCGGCTTCTTCGGCGTCGATGTTCAGGCCGATGTCATATTGCTTGGCCAACAGGGTCAGCGACAGCAGGCGCGGGTACAGCTCGTCCATCACGCGCTCGTACTGCGCACGGCTGTAACGCGGGTGCAGGGCCGAGAGCTTGATGGAAATGCCCGGGCCTTCATAAATCCCACGGCCGTGGGAGGCTTTGCCGATCGAGTGAATGGCTTGTTCGTACGACGCCAAGTACTTCTGCGCATCGTGTTCGGTGAGGGCCGCTTCACCGAGCATGTCGTAGGAATAACGGAAGCCCTTGGCTTCGAACTTGCTCGCGTTGGCCAGCGCTTCGGCGATGGTTTCGCCGGTGACGAACTGCTCGCCCATCAGACGCATGGCCATGTCGACGCCCTTGCGGATCATCGGCTCGCCGCTCTTGCCGATGATCCGGCTCAGCGACGAAGTCAGCCCGGCTTCGTTATGGGTCGACACCAGTTTGCCTGTCAGCAGCAGACCCCAGGTGGCGGCGTTGACGAACAGCGACGGGCTGTTGCCCAGGTGCGGCTGCCAGTTGCCGGTGCTGATCTTGTCGCGGATCAGCGCATCGCGAGTGCCTTTGTCCGGGATGCGCAGCAGCGCTTCGGCCAGGCACATCAGGGCCACGCCTTCCTGGGACGACAGGGAAAATTCCTGTAGCAGGCCCTGAACAATGCCTGCACGACCGCCGGCACTTTTCTGGTTACGCAGTTTTTCCGCGATGGTCGCGGCGAGTTTGTTGGTGGCGTCGGCCATCGGTGCCGGCAGGCGTGCCTGCTCGATCAGCATCGGCACCACTTCCGGCTCAGGGCGACGGTAAGCAGCGGTGATCGATGCGCGCAGTACCGATTGCGGCAGGATGCTTTCAGCGAATTCGAGGAAGCACTGGTGGGCGTGATCGGTATGGACTTCACCGGCGTCGTCGGTGTCTTTGGCGGTCAAACCGTTCAGCTCGGTCAGGGTTGCACCACCCTCGAGTTTTTCCAGGTAATTGAAAATTGCCTGCTTGATCAGCCAGTGCGGTGTGCGATCAATCGAGGTCGCGGCAGCCTTCAGGCGCTCGCGGGTCGGGTCATCGAGTTTGACCCCAAGGGTGGTGGTAGCCATATTTTTATCCTCATGGTTGCCACAGTTGCGTGGCATCAGCTGGCGGCAAGATTAGCCGTGCGCCGAAAGAGGTGCAACCGGGTGCAACCCTTTTTTTGTCGGAAAAATAAACGCTTCGTCAGGAATTATTTTCTGGTACTGAAGTGCCGCTCCTGCTTGGTGCTTTTACTTCTAGCGGAGCGAGTGAACTGCGCTAAAAGGGAGCAAAAACGGCCTGTTTATCGTTATATCCGACTAGGTGCAACTTAATCGCCAGAAACTGGTTGCACCTTTTTTACTTTGTTGCATAGCATTCGCGCCCAAGGTGCAACCGGGAATACCCGGTGCATCGGCTGGTGGCTTTCCTGGGGAAACATCAGTCCTAAATGCGCGGGATCGCAATTCGTCTGCCAAACGTCGCCGTTTTTGGACGATCAATCACCGCTGCAACATAAAAACAAAGCCAGGGCGTACTTAATGAGCGTAAGCAATCCAACACTGATCACGTTCGTGATCTACATCGCAGCAATGGTGCTGATCGGCTTCATGGCCTATCGCTCCACCAACAACCTTTCCGACTACATTCTTGGCGGCCGCAGCCTCGGCAGCGTCGTTACGGCTCTGTCTGCCGGTGCTTCCGACATGAGCGGCTGGTTGTTGATGGGCCTGCCGGGTGCCATCTACATGTCCGGTCTGTCCGAAAGCTGGATCGCCATCGGCCTGATCGTCGGCGCCTACCTGAACTGGCTGTTCGTCGCCGGCCGTCTGCGCGTGCAGACCGAGCATAATGGCGATGCCCTGACCCTGCCGGACTACTTCTCCAGCCGTTTCGAAGACAAAAGCGGGCTGCTGCGTATCATCTCGGCGGTGGTGATTCTGGTGTTCTTCACCATTTACTGCGCTTCCGGCATCGTGGCCGGCGCCCGTCTGTTCGAAAGCACCTTCGGCATGTCCTACGAGACGGCGCTGTGGGCCGGTGCTGCGGCGACGATTGCCTACACCTTCGTCGGCGGTTTCCTCGCGGTGAGCTGGACTGACACCGTACAAGCCACGCTGATGATCTTCGCGCTGCTACTGACGCCGATCATCGTGCTGCTGGCCACCGGTGGTGTCGATACCACGTTCCTCGCCATCGAAGCTCAGGACCCAAGCAACTTCGACATGCTCAAGGGCACCACCTTCATCGGCATCATCTCGCTGATGGGCTGGGGTCTGGGTTACTTCGGTCAGCCGCACATCCTCGCGCGTTTCATGGCCGCTGACTCGGTGAAGTCGATTGCCAACGCCCGTCGCATCTCCATGACCTGGATGATCCTGTGCCTGGGCGGCACCGTCGCCGTGGGTTTCTTCGGTATCGCCTACTTCTCGGCGCACCCGGAAGTGGCCGGTCCAGTCACCGAGAACCACGAGCGGGTGTTCATCGAGCTGGCAAAAATTCTCTTCAACCCGTGGGTTGCCGGTGTCCTGCTGTCGGCGATTCTCGCCGCTGTGATGAGCACCCTCAGCTGCCAGCTGCTGGTTTGCTCGAGCGCTCTGACCGAGGACTTCTACAAAACTTTCCTGCGCAAATCCGCTTCCCAGGTGGAACTGGTGTGGGTCGGTCGCGCGATGGTGTTGCTGGTGGCGCTGATCGCTATCGCCATGGCTGCCAACCCGGAAAACCGCGTACTGGGCCTGGTGTCCTACGCCTGGGCCGGTTTCGGTGCCGCGTTCGGTCCGGTGGTGCTGATCTCGGTGATCTGGAAGGACATGACCCGCAACGGCGCACTGGCCGGCATCCTGGTCGGCGCGATCACCGTAGTGGTCTGGAAGCATTTCGAACTGCTGGGTCTGTACGAAATCATCCCGGGCTTCATCTTCGCCAGTCTGGCGATTTACATCGTCAGCAAGCTCGGCGCGCCGACTGCTGGCATGGTGCAGCGCTTCCAGGCAGCGGAAAAAGATTTCCATCTGAACAAGTGATGCACTGAGCTGCGGCTCACAGAAAAACGGCCCGTTTCCTACAAGGAGGCGGGCCGTTTTTTTGTGCCTGTGATTTCTCGAGTCCTGTGGAGATCCAATGTGGGAGCGAGCCTGCTCGCGAATGCGATTGATCATTGAATGAATGTGTCGACTGACATGCCGCTTTCGCGAGCAGGCTCGCTCCCACGGGGGATCGGTGGTGAGTTTGAGAGGGTTGTCTGTAGTCGCATGCGCCGATTTTCGAAGGCTTTTTCGACAGGAAAAGTAGGGCAAATCTGATTTTCCCGTCACCCACCCAACACCTCTTGCCCCTCATGCAGAATCGCCCGCCCTCAATCTGCAGAGAGACATCGGATGTTCGCGCCTGCCAATCAACCGCGTTTCACGTTGACCCTCGAAGGCGCCCAAGTTGATCTCAAAGTCCTTGAGTTCACGGGCAAGGAAGCCATCAGCCAACCCTTTCGTTTCGAGCTGGAACTGGTCAGTGAGCGTCCGGATCTGGACCTCGAAAGCCTGCTGCACCGTCAGGCGTTTCTGAGCTTCGATGCGGAAGGTTCCGGTGTCCATGGTCAGATTTATCAGGTCGGGCAAGGCGATTCCGGGAAACGTCTGACGCGCTACCACCTGAGCCTGGTGTCGCGTCTGACCTACCTCGGTCACCGCATCAACCAGCGGATTTTTCAGCATCAGACGGTTCCACAGATCGTCGCGCAGATCCTCAAGGATCACGCAATCCTGCGCGATGCCTTCGAGTTCCGCCTCGGCAGCGATTACCCTGTGCGGGAATATTGCGTGCAATACGCCGAGAGCGATCTGGCGTTCATCCAGCGCCTGTGTGCCGAGGTCGGCATTCATTACCACTTTCAGCACAGTCCCGAAGGCCATCTGTTGGTGTTCGGCGACGATCAAACGGTGTTTCCGCGCCTGGCCGAGCCGACGCTGTATCTGCCGGGCAGCGGCATGGCGTCAACGGCGCCGGCCATCAATCGCTTCAACGTCCGGGTGGAGACTCGCACCAGCGTGGTCACCCGGCGCGACTACAACTTCGAAAAGCCGCGACTGCAACTGCAAAGCCGCAGCGACAGTGAGCAGCGCCCGGTGCTCGAGGACTATCACTTTCCCGGCCAATTCAACGATCGAGAAACCGGCAGGCAACTGGCGCAACGTACGCTGGAAAGGCATGTCGCCGACTACCGTCAGGCTGAGGGCATCAGCGACGTATCCGCACTGGTTTGCGGACATTTCCTGCAACTGAGCGAGCATCCGCGCCAGGACTGGAATGACCTGTGGCTGCTCACCGTCATCGAGCATCATGGCCGACAGCCGCAAGTGCTGGAGGAATCGGTGACCAGCGATGGGGAAACATTCCAGGGTTACCGTAATACCTTTCTTGCCACGCCGTGGGAGGTGTTCTTTCGCCCGGCGTTGGGGCCGGAAAAACCGCGCATGCCCGGTTATCAACCGGCCGTGGTCACCGGGCCGCAAGACACGGAAATCCATTGCGACGAGTACGGCCGGGTCAAGGTGCAACTGGCCTGGGATCGTGACGGCGAGCTCAACGAGCATTCCAGTTGCTGGCTGCGCGTTGCCACGGGCTGGGCGCATGATCATTACGGCAGCGTGCTGATCCCGCGGGTCGGCATGGAAGTGCTGGTCGGTTTCATCGATGCCGATGCCGACAAACCGTTGGTGATGGGTTGCCTGCCAAACGCCGCAACTCCGCTGCCGCTGGACCTGCCCACCGACCAGACCCGCAGCATCTTCCGCAGCCAGAGCAGCCCCGGTGGTGGCGGTTACAACGAGCTGCGCATCGAGGACAAAAAGGGCGCCGAAGAAATCTACCTGCGCGCCCAGCGCAACTGGACGCAGCATGTCCTGCACGACCAGCAGGTGCAGGTCGACAACCAGCGCAGCATTGTCGTCACTGGCCTTGCCAGCCATGAACTCAAGGCTGACGAGCAGCGCATCACCCACGGCCAGCGCCAGACCGAAGTGAAACAGGACGATCACCTCACGGTTATTGGTGATCGGCATATTCGGGTGAGTAGTCAGGCAACCAGTGCGAGCGCACAAATTCACGTCAGTGCCGGGCAACAAGTGGTGATCGACGGTGGCGCGAGCGCGACGATTCAGGCCGGCGGGCAGTGGATCAACATCGGCCCCGGCGGCATTTTCAGTAGCGTGCCCATCCAGGTCGGTGGCGCGCCGATGGCCGCGATGAACGCGGCGCCGAGTGTGCCGGGACTGCCGGCGAAACTTGCAGCGGCACCGGCGGCCATGCTCACCGCAGCACAAATCATGAGCTTCAAAGGTGATGCGCCATTCTGCGAAGAATGCGAGCGCTGCAAGGACGGTGTCTGTGCTGCCTGAGTGCCTCACACCTGCAGAGTGGTTGGCGCGTGAACCGCTGAAACCTGCGGAGCAACTGTTCGCGATTTTCAGTAATGCCAGCGACGCCAGGCCTCCGCTGGTTGCACCGAGCCCGATCTGGGCGGACACGATCTACGCCGAGTGGGACGCGGTGATGCCCTTCGTGGGAATTGTCGCGGCAGGCAGTGAGCTTCTCGATTGGGTGACCTCTACCGAGTCTCGCGACTGGGGTTGGCTGGCGGTGTCTTCCGCGAGCCTTGAAGTGCTGGTCGAGCACTTTCGCAGCCTGACTCAGGTGCTGATGCCGGACGGCACAGCGGTGTTTTTCCGGTTTTGGGATGGGCGGTTTTTGTTGCCGATCCTGCAGTCCGATGAAGTGCAATCTGCGCAGTTGATACCGGTGATCTCGCGCGGCTTGATCAATGGACAGGCCGTGGATATCGGGGGCAGGGCGCAGGTTTCAGGGCGGGTGTTTCCCTGGTGGAAAGTGCCTGAGTCAGTGCTGGCTTCAGCAGGGAATTCAGTCCGGATCGGGAATGCGCTGCAGTGGCTGAGCGAGGAGCATCCGGCGCTGTACGAGGCGTTTCCGCAGGCTGTGTTGCGCTGCAAGGTTCAGCAGTTTTTTCAGGTTTCGGCGTCGGAAGAATCGTCGCAATCGGCGTTATTGGCATATTTGCAGGACGAAACGGAGTGAAATTTCCGGGCGAAGGCTTCGGAAATTTCCCGCGAGTTGCGGCGGATTTCATGAACTGGTGGGCGGTGGGTTGCGGGGATAGTCTTTTCGTTGTCACCGCGAGAGTGGTGACAGGGTGTAGGAACCCGTTACCTATGGTGCATCAGCGCTGTTGATTTAATTGCGACATGTAACTTGTGCCAGCAATATCTTTAGCGGCGGCTGTGTGCGGGGCACGCTTTGGCGTGGCCGAATTCCATGGGTCGGTTCCTACTCCCGTGCACAGCTGCCACCCGATCCCGTAGGAAGGAGCGAGGCAGTTCATTTTCACATCCATGGTAGAAAATATGACGATGCTTAAACCCGACCCACCCTACGAAAAAATCATCCCCCATCCCGACAACCGCTTCATGGCCCTGACCGGCAACTGCAGCGACATGCCCACTCTGTTCATCGACACCCAAGTCCCCCTCGACATCCTCATGGACGCCGCCAACCACCGCATCCGCGCCGTGATTCAAGTGCTGGAAAACATGTGCATGCGCGGCTCGGTCGAATGCGACTCGATCATCCTCAGCGACTTCGCCATGCTCTGCGCCATTCCGCTGCGTGACGGCTGCGATGTGCTGGATGTCATCGGCAAACGCCTCGGCAACCTATCCCTGTAAGTTTGAGAGCGTTTTTGTGGCGAGGGAGCTTGCTCCCGCTCGGCTGCATAGCGGCCGCAACCAGGTTGTCGCGGCGTCAGACGGAATGAGGGATTGAGGTCTTGGGGCCGCTGCGCAGCCCATCGGGGATGAATCCCCTCGCCACAAAGGCAAGGGCAAAAGATCGCAGCCTTCGGCAGCTCCTACAGGGGGGAACGCCAATCCCGTGTAGGAGCTGCCGAAGGCTGCGATCTTTGCTGTTGAGGCCCGCTCGGCCGCCAACCCCTGACTTGCCGCCCGGTAAAAGGTAAACTTCACGGCCCTCGCAGGAGCAGCCATGAATTATCGTCACGCCTTCCATGCCGGCAATCACGCCGATGTGTTCAAACACCTGACCTTGACCCGCCTCATCGCCCTGATGTCGCGCAAGGAGCAGCCGTTTGCCTATCTCGATACGCACGCCGGTATCGGTTTGTATGACTTGCAGGGTGATCAGGCCAACCGTACCGGCGAGTACCTGGAAGGCATTGCGCGTTTGTGGGATCAGCCGGATCTTCCGGCGCTGACCGCCGACTACATGAAGGTGCTGCACGAGATGAACCCGGATGGCCAGTTGCGCTATTACCCGGGTTCGCCGGAGTTGGCGCGGCGTCTGACCCGGCCGCAGGACCGGGTGATGCTCAACGAGAAACACCCGGAAGACGGCGTGCAGCTCAAAGAGAACATGGCCGGTGACCGTCGGGTGAAAGTGCATCTGGGCGAGGGCTGGCATGTGGCGCGGGCGATGCTGCCGGTGCAGGAGAAGCGTGCGGTGATGTTGATCGATCCGCCGTTCGAGCAGCTCGACGAGATGCAAAAGTGTGCGGCGTCGCTGAAAGAAGCGATTGGCCGGATGCGCCAAACCGTGGCGGCGATCTGGTACCCGGTAAAGGATCAGCGTGCGCTGCGACGTTTCTATCAGGATCTGGCTGGTACCGGTGCGCCGAAGTTGCTGCGCGTGGAACTGCTGGTGCATCCACTGGATACGCCGAACAGCCTCAACGGCTCGGGGATGGCGATTGCCAATCCGCCGTGGGGGCTGGAGGAAGAATTGCGTGAGCTGCTGCCGTGGTTGTCGAAGAAGCTTGGGCAGACTCAGGGCGGGTGGCAGATGGATTGGTTGATTGCTGAGAGCTGATCAACTGTTTTAGCGGTGTCTGAACGGACGCCTTCGCGGGCAAGCCCGCTCCCACAAAGTACTGCGCCATTTTGAAGTCGGCGCTAAACCTGTGGGAGCGGGCTTGCCCGCGATGCTTTGAGGTTTAGTTACCCGCCAGGCTCGGTGGCATGCACACGCCGGTGCCGCCAATCCCGCAATAGCCCTCAGGGTTCTTCGCCAGATATTGCTGGTGATACGCCTCGGCGAAGTACACGGTAGGCGCCTGCTCGATCTCGGTGCTGATTTCGCCCAGACCCGCCTTCGACAGTTCAGCCTGATACACCGCTTTGCTCTTCAGCGCCGCGTCCAGTTGCTCTGGTGAGGTGGCGTAGATCACCGAACGGTACTGGGTGCCGATGTCGTTGCCCTGACGCATGCCTTGCGTCGGGTTGTGCAGCTCCCAGAACATCGCCAGCAGCTCTTCGTAGCTGACTTTGTCCTTGTCATACACCACCAGCACTACTTCGGCGTGGCCGGTCAGGCCCGAGCAGACTTCTTCGTAGGTCGGGTTCGGCGTGTAGCCGCCGGCGTAGCCGACCACGGTGCTGACCACGCCTTCGCGCTGCCAGAAGCGGCGCTCCGCCCCCCAGAAGCAACCCAGACCGAAGATCGCAAAGTCGACGTCCTGGAAAAACGGGCCGAGCAGCGGAGTTTCTTCGAAGACGAAATGCTTTTCAGGCAGGGTCATCGCGGTTTCGCGGCCGGGCAGAGCTTGATCTTTGGTCGGTAGCACGTTTTTGTTCACCAGAATTTCCGAGCGCAGAACCATGATCGTTCCTCTCAGTCAGGATGGGATGTAAAAAGTCAGACCGCCAGTGTGCCGAATGATGCCGGATTTCGCACTATTCAAATGTGGGAGCGGGCTTGCTCGCGAATGCGGTGTGTCAGGCGACGATGATGTCGACGGCTATAACGCCTTCGCGAGCAGGCTCGCTCCCACAGGGGGGGCTTCGACAGATGGGATTTAGAGGCAGAGCGGGCCGCGCGGGTAGCGCTTGAGCGCCTGAATCAGCTCAGCGCCGGGGATCGGCCGGTCGAACAGGTAGCCCTGGCCGACGTCGCAGCGGTGGCGACGCAAAAACGCCAGTTGCTCGGCGGTCTCGATGCCTTCGGCCACGACTTTGAGTTTCAGGTTGTGGGCCATGGCGATCACCGCGGAGGTGATTTCCATGTCGTCCTGGTTGTCGGGGATTTCGTGGATGAAGCTGCGATCGATCTTGATGATGTCGATCGGGAATTTCTTCAGGTAGCTGAGCGACGAGTAACCGGTGCCGAAGTCGTCCATGGCCAGGGTCAGGCCCAGACGCTTGAGTTGATCGAGCTGCAAGTGAGTGTCTTCAGTGGCTTCCAGCAGCAGACCTTCGGTCAGCTCCAGTTCGAGCAGATTAGCCGGCAGCGCTTCTTCCTTGAGGATGTTGGCGATGGACGCGACCAGATCCGGGTCGGAGAACTGCTTCGGCGAAAGGTTGATCGCCACCTGCAGATTGCCCAGGCCAGCGGCGGTCAGGGCCTTGCTCATGCGGCAGGCCTGACGCGCGATCCACTTGCCGATCGGAATGATCAGACCGGTTTCTTCGGCGACGCTGATGAACTGGTCGGGGCGGATCATCCCGCGCTCCGGGTGGTTCCAGCGCAGCAGCGCTTCCATGCCCAGCAGGCGACCGCTGCGCAGGCACAGCTTGGGCTGGTAGAACACGTCCAGCTCGTTCTGGGTCAGGGCGCGGCGCAGGTTGTTCTCGACGAACAGCTTGTAACTGGCCTCGGCGTTGAGTGCTTCGGTGAACACCTGGACCTGGTGTTTGCCGTTGGCCTTGGCCTTGTGCAGGGCCAGGCCGGCGTTGCGCATCAGGGTCTGTGGATCGCGGCCGTGCAACGGGGCGCAGGCCAGGCCCACGGAGCCGGTGACGCTGATCAACTGGTTGTCGACGAACATCGGTTTGTCGAGGGTCGCCAGTAATTGGTTGGCGATCTGTTGGCCGGTGGCGAGGTCGGTGTCGTCGAGCAGCACCGCAAATTCGTTACTGGCGAACCGCGCGAGGCTGCCGCTCGGGCTCAGGCTGTTGCGCAGGCGTCGGGCGAGGCTGATCAACAACTTGTCACCGGTCTGGTGACCGAGGCTGTCGTTGATCCGCTTGAAGTTGTCGATGTCCACCAGCAGCAGGCTGATCGGCGTATCGCTGTCGCGGGCGAAGCGTTCGTCCAGATTGCGGATAAACGCCGGGCGGTTGCCGAGGTTGGTCAGGTTGTCGGTGTAGGCCAGACGCTCGATGCGCTGTTGCGCCAGTTTGGTTTGGGTGATGTCTTCGTAGATGCCGATGTAGTGCGTCAGCTCACGGTTGTCGCCATACACCTTGGAGATCGACAACTGGCCCCAGTACGGTTCGAGGTTTTTGCGCCGGCTCTTGAATTCGCCCTGCCAGCTGTTGCTCTTGGCCAGCGCCGAAGGTGCGTCGAACAGCAGCTCGCTGAGGTTTTCCAGCGCCGGCAGCTCCGACAGGCGCTGGCCATGGACTTCCTCGGTGGAGTACTGGGTGATCGCGGTGAAGCTCGGGTTGACGTACTCGACCACGCCGTCGCAATTGACCAGCAGAAAGGCGTTGGCACTTTGCTCGACCGCACGCTGGAACAGGTGCAGGGCGCTGGTGGCGGTGCGGCGGTTGTGGTTGTTGATGACCTGGGCGAACTGGTCGGCCAGCTCACCGGCAAAGGCGATTTCGTCGGACTGCCAGGCGCGGGTGACGCCGGTCTGCTCCAGACAGAGCACGCCGACCACCTGGCCGTCGACGCGGATGCTGGCGTCGAGCATGGCGTTGACGTCACGCGGGCGCAGGGCTTCGGCCATCTCACGGGTGCGCGGGTCGCGCATCGCATTATGCGCGTCGATGGCGCGGCTGCCGTGCAGCGCTTCCATGTAGTCGGGGAAACCGCTGATGTCGATCACCTCCGGCAGGATGTATTCCTGCGTCGCGCGGTGATACGCGGAAATCGGCACCAGCAGATTGCCTTCGAGGTTCCACAGGCTGGCGCAGTCGATTTCATAGATGTCGCAGGCGCAGCGGGTGATCAGTTCGGCGGCTTCCTGCAGCGAGTTGTGGCTGCTGTAGCGCTGGCGGGCGAGCAGCAGAATCAGATCCTGCTGGGCGCGCACCCGATCAAGGTGCTGCAGCTGTTCCTGCTGGGCACGCTGGTTGAGTTCGAGGGCGATCTGCAGGCGCGAGTTCTGGGTTTCGAGGTCAACGGACGGCAGCGTCGGCGCTTCGTCGAACACGTCATCGACTGCCAGCAGGTAGCCACGCAACAGATGCCGGTTGTGCTGTTTATAGGCTTCGCCCAGTTCGAGGATGCTCAGCACGCCCGCAGCGGTGTGCAGTGTGTAGCGCACCAGATAATGCGGGCTGTCGCGCAGTTGCTGCTGGATCGCGTCGTGCAACTGATAGCGCGCTTCAGGCTCCATCAGGCTGGCATACGGTGAACCGACCAGTGCACAGAGCTCAACGGCCGGCTGGCCGAACTGGCGTTCGCAGTTGGGATCGAGAAACAGCATCGCCCAACTGGCTTCATTCAAGCGCTCGAAACGCAGCATGCCGAGCCGCGAGGGCACAGGCAACTGCGTCACTACCTCGGCCGCCATACGGCTGGCGGCATCGGGTTGGCTCTTCATGAAGGAACTCGCTTGGAAATATGCTGAACGCGCCGGGCTCTCGCCCTCTTTACTGTTGCCTGCGGCAAGGTTGCATCATTGCGGCACCGACTGACAAGAGAGATGAAGGCCAAGTGCTATAAGAATGTGTCGGCCGCTCGGGGCATTTCTCCAGTGGGTGGTTGAAAAGAGCAAAAGATCGCAGCCTGCGGCAGCGCCTGCAGGGATATACGATGTCCTTCAGGAGCTGCCGAAGGCTGCGATCTTTTAGATTCAACGTAATTTCAGGCTGAGCGATTGCAGCTTCTTGCCATCTCGATCATGGTAATTGATCAAAATCTGATCAGCCTCGACCACTACATGGGCGAAGTTGTCTTCGCTGACCACAGTGCTGGTCAACTCATGTTGATAGTCACCCGCCGCAGTGCGTACCAGTGGCTGATCAAGGATGAACGTCGACGCCGTGGCATAGGGCAAAAGTTTGCTGTTACACAACGGCGAGGAGACGATGGTGTGGACTTCGAAGTCCGGGTCTTCGCTATGGGTCAGGCGCGAGGTCAGCGAGCCGTGCACGTCGCCCGAGACGAATACGACATTCCTGATCTGTCGGGTGCGGATGGTTTCCAGCACACGCAGGCGCTGCTCCGGGAAGGCTTTCCAGGCATCGTCGCCGTGCAGTTTGCGATCCGGATAGAACATCACGCTGGTGACCACGAATTTGACCCGTGCCTTGCTGTTGCTCAGCCAGGCGACCAAGGCCTGTTCCTGCTCGCTGTCCAGGATGCGTCGATCATCAGCAGCCAGGTTGCGCCGAGTCCGGCTATCAGTGACAAACCATTCAATATCGCCATCGCTGAACTGATACCAGTAATGCGCCAGTTTTGAATGATCAATCTCGCCATCAACTGTTAGTACATGCGCCGGACTATGACTGGCTTGATACAACTCATACGCCGCCATTGCATTGCGATATAACTCATGATCGGACTTGCTGGCGTTCGCCGGCCAGTTGTCTTCAATTTCGTGATCGTCGAGGATCATGTAAGTCGAAGTGCCGGACATCAGCCGCTGAATATTCGGTTGCGAGAAGGCCGCGCGGTATTTATCGAGGATGTCCTTGTACTCGCGATCCGGGGCAATCAGGTTGAGGTCGTCGACATAGATCTGGTCTCCGGTCATCAGGGTGGCGCTGATCGGCGGCTCGGCGCCTTCGATCAACTGATTGATCGAGGCGAATATACGGTCGCCAATTTGGGGCATGGAAGCAATGCCGGCGGTCATGCGCAAGTAGCGACAGGAGCCGATGATATAAGCGCGTGGCTGCGCGGCGTCGCTGGCACGGGTGCGAAAGCGGTAGATCTCGCGCGGCCATTGCAAAGGCAATTCGGCGATGCTCTCGACGGTATGCACCGGGCTCATGGGGCTGAACCAGCCCACTTGGTATTCATACTCGCAATGGCTCTCCAGGTCATTCAATGAAAAGACCTGGCAAAAATCGCGCAAAGCACTTAAACGGGAAAAAAGGCTATTTGACCATTGATTGCTGTCGCGCTTTCGATAACGCAGGCCGGCAAATGTGGTGGCGTTGTTTTGCGAGTCGCCGCGCATGAAGATGCGTGCGTGATTAGTTGTTGTATGGCCAATAATCGGGCCGACAGTTGGTTTTAACATGTTCGAATCCGTTCGAATTGATACTTGAATAGCGGTCAGTGTGTAGCAAGTTATTCGTTTAACTTGTGCCGCCAAGGTTAGTTGTCGGCGGATAAAAAATATCGGCGCGAAGTGGACTGGACTCGTGGCTTAAGTAGACCGAAGTTGTAGGAATAAAAGCGTTGTAACTTTTCTTCGGGCAAAAAAAGCCCCGTCAAACTGACGGGGTTGAGGTACGAGCGTGTGGCGCCCGAAAACGTGGAACGCAATCGGCCCTCCGTTGCCGGAGGGCCGAACGCTTTACAGCAGGATGGTGCGGATGTCGCCCAACAGGCTGCCCAGACGCTGGGTGAAGCGTGCAGCAGCAGCGCCGTTGATCACACGGTGATCGTAGGACAGCGACAGTGGCAGCATCAGTTTCGGCTGGAAGGCTTTGCCGTCCCAGACTGGCTGGATGGTTGCCTTGGAAACACCGAGGATCGCCACTTCCGGCGCGTTGACGATCGGCGTGAAGCCGGTGCCGCCAATGTGGCCGAGGCTGGAAATGGTGAAGCAGGCGCCTTGCATCTCGTCCGAAGAGAGCTTCTTGGTGCGGGCTTTTTCAGCCAGCGAAGCAGCTTCTGCGGCCAGTTGCAGCAGGCTCTTCTGGTCGACGTTCTTGATGACCGGTACCAGCAGGCCATCCGGGGTGTCGACCGCGAAACCGATGTTGACGTACTTCTTGCGAATGATCGCCTTGCCGCTTGGCGCCAGCGAACTGTTGAAGTCCGGCAGCTCTTTGAGCAGGTGCGCACAGGTCTTGAGCAGCAGCGGCAGGATGGTCAGCTTGACGCCGGCCTTCTCCGCGACGGCTTTTTGCGCAACACGGAAGGCTTCCAGCTCGGTGATATCCGCCGAGTCGAATTGCGTCACGTGCGGCACGTTCAGCCAGCTGCGGTGCAGGTTGGCGGCGCCGACCTGCATCAGACGGGTCATCGGCACTTCTTCGATTTCACCGAAGCGGCTGAAATCCACGACCGGGATCGGCGGGATGCCCGCGCCACCGGTTGCGCCGCCAGCGGCCGGTGCTTCCTTGGCCTTCTGCATCATCGCCTTGACGTAAACCTGCACGTCTTCCTTGAGGATGCGACCGTGCGGACCGCTGGCGCCAACGGCGCTCAGCTCGACGCCGAACTCACGGGCCAGTTGACGTACGGCAGGGCCAGCGTGAACTTTGGCGCCAGGCTTGGCTGGAGCAGCAACCGGAGCGGCAGCAGCAGGTGCAGCGGCAGCCGGAGCAGCAGCGGCCGGTGCCGGAGCGCTAGGAGCAGCGGCGGCAGCTGGAGCCGGGGCAGCAGCAGGGGCTGCGCCTTTGACTTTCAGCTTGAGGATCAGGTCGCCGGTGCCGACTTCGTCGTCCAGCTTGATGGAAATGCTTTCCACCACGCCAGCGGCAGGCGATGGGATTTCCATGCTTGCCTTGTCGGATTCGAGGGTGATCAGCGACTGGTCGGCTTCAACGCTGTCGCCAGCCTTGACCAACACTTCGATGATCTTGGCCTTGCCGGCCGAACCGATGTCCGGAACATGGATGTCCTGAACGCTGTCAGCCACTGGAGCAGCCGGGGCTGCCGCAGGAGCAGGCGCAGCGGCAGCGGCCGGCGCAGCAGCCTGAGCCGGAGCGGCCGCAGCCGGGGCCGCAGCACCCGCCACTTCCAGATCCAGAATCAGGTCGCCAGTGCCGACTTCGTCGTTGAGCTTGACGCTGATGGCCTTGACCACGCCCGCGGCAGGCGACGGGATTTCCATGCTCGCCTTGTCGGATTCCAGGGTGATCAAAGATTGATCAGCCTCGACGGTGTCGCCGACCTTGACCTGGATCTCGATGATCTGCGCCTTGCCCGACGAACCGATGTCCGGCACGTGCACTTGCTGCACCGAAGCGGCAGCAGGGGCAGCGGCTGGCGCAGCAGCAGGGGCGGCAGCCGGTTTGGCTTCAGCTTTTGCAGCCGGTGCAGCAGCAGGTGCAGGGGCCGCTTGCGCGGCGCCCTCGACTTCCAGCTCAAGCAGTTCGTCGCCTTCTTTCAGGCGGTCGCCCAGCTTCACTTTCAGGCTCTTGATGACGCCGGCTTTCGGGGCCGGCACTTCCATGCTGGCCTTGTCCGATTCCAGGGTCAGGATGCTCTGGTCGGCTTCGATACGGTCACCGACCTTCACAAATAGTTCAATTACTTCACCTTCACCGCTGCCGATGTCAGGTACGCGAATGAGTTCGCTCACAAAATGTCTCCTCAGCAGTCCAGTGGGTTGCGTTTTTCCGGGTCGATGCCGAACTTGACGATGGCCTCGGCCACCACTTTAGGTTCGATATCACCACGGTCAGCCAGTGCTTCCAGGGCTGCCAACACCACGAAATGACGGTCGACTTCGAAGAAATGACGCAGTTTCTTGCGGCTGTCGCTGCGGCCGAAACCGTCGGTGCCCAGGACTTTGAATTCCTTGGACGGTACCCACTGACGGATCTGCTCGGCGAACAGCTTCATGTAGTCGGTAGAGGCAATCACCGGACCTTTACGGCCGCTCAGGCACTCTTCAACGTAGCTCTGCTTAGGCTTCTGGCCAGGCTTCAGACGGTTGCTGCGCTCTACGGCCAGGCCGTCGCGACGCAGTTCGTTGAAGCTGGTGACGCTCCATACGTCGGCGCCGATGTTGAACTCTTCACGCAGGATCTTCGCCGCTTCACGCACTTCACGCAGGATGGTGCCGGAGCCCATCAGCTGTACGTGATGCGCTGCATCGCGGGTGTCTTCTTCGAGCAGGTACATGCCTTTCTTGATGCCTTCTTCGGCACCGGCCGGCATGGCTGGCTGCTGGTACGACTCGTTCATCACGGTGATGTAGTAGAAGATGTCCTGTTGCTCTTCGGTCATCTTCTTCATGCCGTCCTGAATGATCACCGCCAGCTCGTAGCCGTAGGTCGGATCGTAGGTGCGGCAGTTCGGGATGGTCGCGGCCAGCAGGTGGCTGTGACCGTCTTCGTGCTGCAGGCCTTCACCGTTCAGGGTGGTACGGCCGGCGGTGCCGCCGATCAGGAAACCACGGGTACGGCTGTCGCCAGCGGCCCAGGCCAGGTCACCGATACGCTGGAAGCCGAACATCGAGTAGAAGATGTAGAACGGCAGCATCGGCTGGTTGTGGCTGGAGTACGAAGTACCGGCAGCGATGAAGGAGCTCATGGCGCCTGCTTCGTTGATGCCTTCTTCAAGGATCTGACCTTTCTGGTCTTCCTTGTAGAACATCACCTGGTCTTTATCGACTGGCTCGTACAGCTGGCCGACGGAGGAGTAGATGCCCAGTTGGCGGAACATGCCTTCCATACCGAAGGTACGGGCTTCGTCCGGGATGATCGGCACGATGCGCGGGCCGATTTCCTTGTCCTTGACCAGTTGCGCGAGGATCCGCACGAAGGCCATGGTGGTGGAGATTTCACGGTCGCCCGAACCATCGAGGATGGCTTTCAGGGTGTCCAGGTCCGGGGTCGGTACGCTGAAGCTCTGCGCGCGGCGCTGCGGTACGAAACCGCCCAGTGCGGCACGGCGCTCGCTCAGGTAGCGGGCTTCGGCGCTGTTTGGCTCTGGCTTGAAGAACGGCAGGTTCTCCAGCTCTTCGTCCTTGACCGGGATGTCGAAGCGATCGCGGAACAACTTCAGGCTGTCGACGTCGACTTTCTTGGTGTTGTGCGCAGTGTTTTTCGCTTCGCCGGCACCGGTGCCATAACCCTTGATGGTCTTGGCGAGGATGACGGTTGGTTGTTCTTTGTGGTTGACCGCTTCGTGGTACGCCGCATAGACCTTGTACGGGTCGTGGCCGCCACGGTTGAGTTTCCAGATCTCGTCGTCGGACAGGTCGGCAACCATCGCCTTGAGTTCAGGCGTGTTGAAGAAGTGCTCGCGAACGAACGCGCCGTCTTTGGCTTTGTAGTTCTGGTACTCGCCGTCGATGACTTCGTCCATGCGACGTTGCAGGATGCCGTCGACGTCTTTGGCCAGCAGTGGGTCCCAGAAACGGCCCCAGATGACTTTGGTCACGTTCCACTGTGCACCGCGGAACACGCCTTCGAGTTCCTGGATGATCTTGCCGTTGCCGCGAACCGGGCCGTCGAGGCGCTGCAGGTTGCAGTTGATGACGAAGATCAGGTTGTCCAGCTTCTCGCGGCCAGCCAGGGAGATCGCGCCCAGGGATTCCGGCTCGTCGCACTCGCCGTCGCCCAGGAAGCACCAGACTTTCTGTTTGCCCGGCTGGATGAAACCGCGGTGTTCCAGGTACTTCATGAAGCGTGCCTGGTAGATCGCCTGGATCGGACCCAGACCCATGGATACGGTCGGGAACTGCCAGAAGTCAGGCATCAGCCAAGGGTGCGGGTAGGACGACAGGCCCTGACCGTCGACTTCCTGGCGGAAGTTGTTCATCTGGTCTTCGGTGATGCGGCCTTCCATGAACGCGCGGGCGTAAACGCCTGGCGAGGTGTGGCCCTGGAAGTAGATCAGGTCGCCGCCGTGTTCGTCGGTCGGGGCCTGGAAGAAGTAGTTGAAGCCGATGTCATACAGGGTCGCGCTGGAAGCGAAGCTGGAGATGTGACCACCCAGGTCAGAATCTTTCAGGTTCGTACGCATTACCATGGCCATTGCGTTCCAGCGCACCAGCGAGCGAATGCGGCGTTCCATGAACAGGTCGCCAGGCATGCGTGCTTCGTGGGTTACCGGGATGGTGTTGCGGTAAGGCGTGGTGATGGCGTAAGGGAGCTGCGAACCGCTGCGGGTCGCCAGTTCACCCATACGGGTCATCAGATAGTGAGCACGGTCTTCGCCTTCTTTGTCGAGAACCGATTCCAGGGCGTCCAGCCATTCCTGGGTTTCGACGGGATCGAGGTCTTGCATGGCTTGCTCCAGGGCGGAAAGGCTTCCAGAATCGGTTGCCTGAGTTTGCGACTGGCCTTGTGGGCAGACGATTTAAAATTCTTGGATTGCCGACAGGTTGTTCCGGCGGCGTGTAGTTTTACTACAAATCTTTGAGCATTTCAGCCTTTCGCCTGTATAGACGAGTAGTAAAACTACAGAGGAAAGGCTTGTGGCCTCCGACTGCGTTGTGAGAATAATCGTTAAGGTTGGTCGATTACCATCCGAAAAAGGTGAAAGTTTGATGCTGGATGCCAAAGAAGAAGAAATTTCAGCTATTTCTAACTTTTGTTCGACAGTCCTTCGCGTAGCGGGTTTTCATCAAACACTACAAGCGGCCATTTACACGCCGATCAAGGATAGACCATGACCCTGCCCGTGCTCGCTGAACTCCCCGCCATTCTCCTGCCGTTGGTCACTCGATCCGAGCAGTCGTTCCGTACGGCCGTCGCCGCGCTGGAAGACGATCACGGCTTTTCCAACTGGACCCCGGAACGCTGGGCGCAATTCGCCCGCGTCAGTGCCGCCAGCGATTTCGTCATTGAACAGAGCGTTCGTGACCCTTTGATGTTGTTGTCACTGGTGCAGTCCGGCGAACTTGATCGGCCGTTCGCGCCGGGTGAATTGTGCGCGCAGATTGCCGCCGCCGTGAACACCGCGCAAAGCGAAGACGAACTCGGTCGCGTCCTGCGTCGCCAGCGTGCCCGCCATCAAGTGCGGATCATCTGGCGTGACCTCAACCGCCAGGCTGATCTGGTACAGACCTGCCGCGACCTGTCGGACATGGCCGACGCCACCATCGACCAGGCCTACCAATGGCTGTACAGCCGCCATTGCCAGCAGTTCGGTACGCCGACCGGTCGGCGCAGCGGTCTGCCGCAGCAGATGGTCATCCTCGGCATGGGCAAGCTCGGCGCGGTCGAGTTGAACCTGTCGTCGGACATCGACCTGATCTTCGCCTACCCCGAGGGCGGCGAAACCGTCGGCGTGAAACGCGCGCTGGATAATCAGGAATTCTTCATTCGTCTCGGTCAGCGCCTGATCAAGGCCCTCGACCCGATGACCGTCGACGGCTTCGTGTTCCGCGTCGACATGCGCCTGCGTCCGTACGGTTCATCCGGCGCGCTGGTGCTGAGCTTCAATGCACTGGAGCAGTATTACCAGGATCAGGGCCGCGACTGGGAGCGCTACGCGATGATCAAGGCGCGGGTGGTGGCCGGCGATCAGGTGGCGGGCGCACAGTTGCTCGACATGCTGCGTCCGTTCGTTTACCGCCGTTACCTGGACTTCTCGGCGATCGAAGCGCTGCGCACCATGAAGCAACTGATCCAGCAGGAAGTGCGGCGCAAGGGCATGGCCGACAACATAAAACTCGGCTCCGGCGGTATCCGCGAGGTCGAGTTCATTGCCCAGGCTTTTCAGTTGATTCACGGCGGGCGCGACCTCAGCCTGCAACAGCGTCCTCTATTAAAGGTGCTGAGCACGCTGGAAGGACAGGGCTACCTGCCGCCGGCGGTGATCAGCGAGCTGCGCGAAGGTTACGAATTCCTGCGTTACACCGAACACGCGATCCAGGCGATTGCCGACCGCCAGACCCAAATGTTGCCGGACGGCGCTCAGGATCAGGCGCGCATTGCGTTCATGCTCGGCTTCGCCGATTGGCACGCCTTCCATGAAAAGCTGATGTTCTGGCGTGGCCGCGTGGCCTGGCACTTTGCGCAGGTGATCGCCGATCCCGATGAGGAAGAGGGCGCCGACTGCGAAGTGGTAGTGGGCGGTGAGTGGTTGCCGCTGTGGGAAGAGGCGCAGGATGAAGAGGCCGCTTGCCGGCAGCTCGAAGAGGGCGGCTTCGCCGATGCGACCAAGGCCCTGAAGGCGCTGGCCGGTTTGCGCGGCAGCCCGCAGTTACGCGCGATGCAGCGGCTGGGTCGCGAGCGTCTCGATGCGTTTATTCCGCGCCTGCTGGCCCAGGCGGTGGAGCATGACAACCCGGATCTGGTGCTGGAGCGGGTGCTACCGCTGGTCGAAGCGGTCGCCCGACGTTCGGCCTATCTGGTGTTGCTCACGGAAAACCCCGGTGCCCTGCGACGCTTGCTCACCCTGTGCGCGGCCAGTCCGTGGATCGCCGAGCAGATCACCCGCTTCCCGTTGCTGCTCGACGAGTTGCTCAACGAAGGCCGGCTGTTCAAGCCGCCACTGGCCCCGGAACTCGCCGCCGAATTGCGCGAGCGCCTGACGCGGATCCCCGAAGACGACCTCGAACAGCAGATGGAAGCCCTGCGCCACTTCAAACTGGCGCACCGCTTACGCGTCGCCGCCTCGGAAATCGCCGGCAGTCTGCCGTTGATGAAAGTCAGTGATTACCTGACCTGGCTCGCCGAAGCGATTCTCGAACAAGTGCTGGCGCTGGCCTGGCGTCAGACGGTGGCCAAGTACGGCACGCCGCTGCGCACCGATGGCAGTTTGTGCGATCCCGGCTTCATCATTGTCGGTTATGGCAAAGTCGGCGGGCTGGAACTGGGGCATGGTTCGGATCTGGACCTGGTGTTCATCCATGACGGTGATCCGCAGGCGGAAACCGACGGGCCGAAGCCGATCGATGGCGCACAGTTCTTTACCCGGCTGGGACAGCGGATCATTCACTTGCTGACGGCGCAGACCAACTCCGGTCAGCTCTATGAAGTGGATATGCGTTTGCGGCCGTCCGGCGCGTCGGGGCTGTTGGTCAGCTCGCTCGGGGCGTTTGAGCGCTATCAGGAAAATGAAGCCTGGACCTGGGAACATCAGGCGCTGGTGCGGGCGCGGGTGCTGGTCGGCAGTCAGGATGTCGGCCAGGCCTTCGAGAAAGTCCGCGCGCAGGTTTTGGGCAAGCCGCGGGATCTGGCCAAGCTGCAGCAGGAAGTCAGCGAGATGCGTGCCAAGATGCGCGATAACCTCGGCAGCAAGAGCACGGCGGCCGGTACCGCGGCAAATGCCTTCGAGGCCACGGCGCCGTTCGACCTCAAGCAGGACGCCGGAGGTATCGTCGATATTGAATTTATGGTGCAATACGCGGCCCTGGCGTGGTCGCACAGCCACCCGCCATTGCTGCGCTGGACCGATAACATCCGCATTCTGGAAGAGCTGGAACACGAAGGGCTGATGCCTGCCGAAGATGCCAGCCTGTTGCGCGAGGCCTATAAAGCCTACCGCTCCGCCGCCCACCGACAAGCCTTGCAGAAGGACGCCGGGGTGATATCGGGCGATCAGTTTGCCGAAGAACGGCGGCAGGTTTTGCGGATATGGAAAGAGATGGGGTTAAGCTGAAGCGCGCCAGTGAAGGCAATGAGATTCAAAAGGTGGGAGCGAGCCTGCTCGCGAAGGCGGTCGGTCGGCCAGCATGGATGTTGAATGTGCTGGCCCCTTCGCGAGCAGGCTCGCTCCCACAGTGATCTGCGGTGAGTCGCAGATGTGTGAACAGAGGCAAAACCATGTGGGAGCGAGCCTGCTCGCGATAGCGGAGTGACAGTCGACAGTCATGTTGAAGGTAATGACCCATCGCAAGCAGCGCCGCTCCCTCAGTGATTCTCGAGGCGGGGA
Organism: Pseudomonas sp. LAMO17WK12:I5; assembly: GCF_900215165.1. Classification (NCBI taxonomy): domain Bacteria; kingdom Pseudomonadati; phylum Pseudomonadota; class Gammaproteobacteria; order Pseudomonadales; family Pseudomonadaceae; genus Pseudomonas; species Pseudomonas sp. LAMO17WK12:I5. The sequence continues at coordinate 394,128 of NZ_OBDS01000004.1, forward strand.
GGCATTGGCCTCCCCGGTTCGTTTATGGAAACCACATGAATATTCTGATCGTTGGGCCCAGTTGGGTCGGTGACATGGTGATGGCGCAGACACTGTTTCAGTGTCTCAAGCAGCGCCACCCGCAATGCGAAATCGACGTGCTGGCCCCCGAGTGGAGCCGGCCGATCCTTGAGCGCATGCCTGAAGTGCGCAAGGCCTTGAGCTTTCCGCTCGGCCATGGCGCTCTGGAACTGGCGACGCGTCGGCGAATCGGCAAGTCCCTGGCCGGCCAGTACGATCAGGCGATCCTGCTGCCGAATTCGCTGAAGTCGGCGCTGGTGCCATTCTTCGCCGGCATCAAACAACGCACCGGCTGGCGTGGCGAATTCCGCTACGGCCTGCTCAATGACGTGCGCACGCTGGATAAAGAACGTTATCCGCTGATGATCGAGCGCTTCATGGCGCTGGCTTACGAGCCGAACGCCGAGCTGCCGAAGCCTTATCCGCGTCCGAGCCTGCAAATCGATCCGGTGACCCGCGAAGCGGCGCTGGCCAAGTTCGGCCTGACTCTGGACCGTCCGGTGTTGGCCCTGTGCCCCGGCGCCGAGTTCGGCGAATCCAAGCGCTGGCCGTCCGAGCATTACGCCAAGGTTGCCGAAGCGCGGATTCGCGAAGGCTGGCAGGTGTGGCTGTTCGGCTCGAAAAACGACCACGCGGTAGGCGAAGACATTCGCGCGCGGCTGATTCCCGGCCTGCGTGAGGAATCAGTCAACCTCAGCGGCGGTACCTCGCTGGCCGAGGCCATCGACCTGCTGTCCTGTGCCGACTCGGTGGTGTCCAACGATTCCGGCCTGATGCATGTCGCTGCGGCGCTGAACCGTCCGCTGGTGGCGGTCTACGGCTCGACGTCGCCGGGCTTCACCCCGCCGCTGGCCGAGCACGTCGAAATTGTTCGGTTGGGTCTCGATTGCAGCCCGTGCTTCGACCGTACCTGCCGGTTCGGCCATTACAACTGCCTGCGCCAGCTGATGCCGGACGCGGTCAACGATGCCTTGCAGAAACTGCAGGGCTCCGTGGTCGAGGTTCATTAAGTTGCGGGTATTGCTGATCAAGACTTCATCGCTGGGCGACGTGATTCACGCGTTGCCGGCGCTGACCGACGCGGCCCGGGCCATCCCCGGGATCAAGTTCGACTGGGTGGTGGAAGAAGGCTTCGCCGAGATCCCGACCTGGCACCCGGCCGTCGGCAAGGTGATTCCCGTGGCGATCCGTCGCTGGCGCAAGAACCTCTGGCAGACCATCAAGAGTGGCGAGTGGAAGCGCTTCAAGCAAAGCGTGCGCGCCAGCCAATACGATCTGGTGATCGACGCTCAGGGCCTGCTGAAAAGCGCCTGGCTGACGCGCTACGTCAAAGCCCCGGTGGCCGGCCTCGACAAAGGCTCGGCGCGCGAGCCGATCGCTGCACGTTTCTACGACCGCAAACTGGCGGTGGCCCGTGGGCAGCATGCGGTCGAACGGGTGCGTCAGTTGTTCGCCATCGCCCTTGGTTATGACCTGCCCAAAGGGTTGGGCGACTACGGCCTCAACGTCGAGCGTCTGGTGGAATTGCCGCGCAAGAGCGCCTTCGTGGTGTTCCTGCACGGCACCACGTGGGACACCAAGCACTGGCCGGAAGTCTACTGGCGCGAGCTGACCGAACGCGTCGGCTATCTGGGCGTTGGGGTCAAACTGCCGTGGGGCAACCCGCTGGAGAAGGCCCGTGCCGAACGGATTGCCGCCGGTTTCAAACACGCCGAAGTGTTGCCTAAGCTGAATCTGGCCGGGGTCGGCAAAGTGCTGGCCGGCGCCCAGGCTTGCGTCGCGGTGGACACCGGTCTCGGTCACCTTGCAGCCGCGCTGGATGTGCCGACGATTTCGCTGTTCGGCCCGACCAATCCGGGCCTGACTGGCGCCTACGGCAAGGTGCAGATTCACATGGCCAGTGATTTCCCCTGCGCCCCTTGCCTGCAAAAGAAATGTACGTATCAACCGACCGCGCAGGATGCCCGTCAGTTTGACCTGAAACGCGAGCAGCCCCTGTGCTTCACGCGTCTGAATCCCGAGCGTGTCGCCAGCCGACTGAGCACGTTGTTAATGGCTGAGGAGCTGCGCTGATGCAATTGGCTTTTGTCCTGTACAAATATTTCCCGTTCGGTGGCTTGCAGCGCGACTTCATGCGCATCGCCCTCGAATGCCAGAAGCGCGGCCATCAGATCCGTGTCTATACGCTGATCTGGGAAGGCGACGTGCCGCCCGGTTTCGAAGTGCTGGTGGCGCCGGTCAAGGCGTTCTTCAATCATCGGCGCAACGAGAAACTCACGGCGTGGATGGAAGCGGATCTGGCCAAGCGTCCGGTGGACCGCTTGATCGGTTTCAACAAGATGCCGGGGCTGGACGTCTACTACGCCGCCGACGGCTGCTTCGAAGACAAGGCGCAGAACCTGCGCCATTCGCTGTACCGCCGCTGGGGCCGCTACCGCCACTTCGCCGAGTATGAGCGCGCGGTGTTCGCCAAAGACGCGAAAACCGAAGTGCTGATGATTTCCGAAGTGCAGCAGCCGCTGTTCATCAAGCACTACGACACGCCGCTGGAGCGCTTCCACCTGCTGCCACCGGGTATCGCCCAGGATCGTCGCCGGCCGGCGGATGCCGACCAGATTCGCGCCGGTTTCCGCACCGAATTCAGCCTCAAGGACGACGAACTGCTGCTGGTGCAGATCGGCTCCGGGTTCAAGACCAAGGGCGTCGATCGCAGCCTCAAGGCACTGGCCGCATTGCCCGCCGAGCTGAAGAAACGCACCCGGCTGTTTGTAATCGGCCAGGATGACCCCAAATTGTTCCAGATGCAGAGTACGACTTTGGGCCTGGGCGACAACGTGACCTTCCTCAAGGGTCGCAGCGATATTCCGCGGTTCCTGCTTGGCGCCGACCTGTTGATCCACCCGGCGTACAACGAAAACACCGGCACCGTATTGCTCGAAGCGCTGGTCGCCGGGTTGCCGGTGCTGGTCAGCGCGGTCTGCGGTTACGCCCATTACATTGCCGAGGCGGACGCCGGGCGAGTGCTGGACGAACCGTTCGATCAGGCGCAACTGGCGCAATACCTGACTGACATGTTGAATGACGACGCTGCACGCGCGGCCTGGAGCCGCAATGGTCTGGCTTTCGCCGAGACGGCCGACCTCTACAGCATGCCGCAGCACGCGGCCGATGTGATTCTGGCGGAGCACGCTTAAATGAAGTTGATGCTGGCTGAACCGTTCAAGAGCCTTTGGGCCGGGCGCGACCCGTTCGCCGAAGTCGAAGGCTTGCAGGGCGAGGTCTACCGCGAGCTGGAAGCTCGACGGACTCTGCGCACGGAAGTCGACGGCAACGGATTTTTCGTCAAGATCCACCGGGGCATCGGCTGGGGCGAGATCTTCAAGAACCTGCTGACCGCCAAGCTGCCGGTGCTCGGCGCGGGTCAGGAGTGGAAGGCAATCCAGCGTTTGCAGGAAGTCGGGGTGCCGACCATGACCGCCGTGGCTTACGGCGAGAAGGGCAGCAACCCGGCGGATCAGCATTCGTTCATCGTCACCGAAGAGCTGGCGCCGACCATCAGCCTCGAAGACTTCAGCATCGATTGGGTCAAGAACCCGCCGCAGCCGAAACTCAAGCACGCGCTGATCGCTGAAGTGGCGCGCATGACCGGCATGATGCACCGCGCCGGGGTCAACCACCGCGACTGCTACATCTGCCACTTTCTGCTGCACACCGACAAGCCGATCACCCCGGACGATTTCAAGCTCTCGGTGATCGACCTGCACCGCGCCCAGACTCGCCCAAGAATTACTCAACGCTGGCGCAACAAGGACCTGGCCGCGCTGTATTTCTCGGCGCTGGACATCGGTCTGACCCGACGCGACAAGCTGCGTTTCCTCAAGGGCTACTTCCAGCAGCCGCTACGTCAGATCCTCGCCGAAGAAGCGCCTTTGCTGAGCTGGCTCGAAGGCAAGGCCAACAAGCTTTATGCGCGCAAACAGCGTTACGGGGATGCGCTCTGATGGCGGGTTGGACGCTTGAACCGCAATACAGCGAACTGGCCGAAGATTTCGGCAGCCTCGAAGCGGTGTTTGCCCTGCAGGGCGAACGTCTGACCCGTGATCCGCTGTCCGAAGTCATTCGCGTGCAGCGCAACGGCGTGAATTACTACGTCAAACGCTACGTCGGCGCCGGTAAAGGCTTGCGTCGTTACTTGGGCAAGCCCCGGGTGAAGATGGAGTGGCAGAACCTCAAACGCTTCGCCAAATGGGGCATTCCCACCGCCGAAGTGGTGGCCTGGGGTCTGGAGCGACGTGGCGCGGCCTATGCCCGTGGCGCCATGATCACCCGCGAGCTGCCGCGCACCGAAGACCTCTCGGCGCTGGCCGAACGCAACGATCCGAAACTCAAGGATCGTCTGTGGGTCGATGGCATCAGCCGCCAACTGGCCGGCTACACCAGAACCATGCACGACCACCGCTTTACCCATAACGATCTGAAATGGCGCAACCTGCTGATCGACGATCAGGCGCAGCTGTTTCTGATCGACTGCCCGAACGGCGATTTCTGGCGCGGCTTCTGGCTCAAATACCGGATCACCAAGGATCTGGCCTGTCTCGACAAGGTGGCCAAGTATCACCTGTCGAACACCCAGCGCCTGCGCTTCTACCTGCAATACCGCGGACGTGATCGGCTGAATGCCGCCGACAAGAAACGGATTCGCCACGTAGTGAGATTTTTCGAGGGACGCGAATGACTGATTTCCTGGCCGCTGAAGACCGGGCGCTGCTTGAGCGTCATGGCCTCGGCACTTTCGACGCGCTCTGGGCCAAACAGCTCGAAGCCGTGGACGAACCGAACACCGATGGCGGTGGCTGGAGCAGCGTGTTTCGCCTGGAGCTGGAAGGGCAGGCCTACTACCTCAAGCGCCAGAGCAACTACCTGACCCGCACCCTGCATGCGCCGTTCGGCGAGCCGAGTTTCGCCCGCGAGTTTCGCAATATCAGCCGCTACAACAAGCTGGGGATCCCGGCGCTGCAAGCGGCGTTCTTCGGTGAGCGCAAGGTCAAGGGCGATGTCCAGGCGATCCTGCTGACCCGTGCCCTCGACGGTTGGGACGATCTCGACTCGCTGCTGCAACGCTGGTCCGAGCTGAGCGCCGCGCAGCAATCGGCCATTCTCAAGGCCTGTGGAAAACTGGCGCGCCAGCTGCACGGCGTGCGTCAGGTACACGGCTGCTTTTATCCGAAACACATCTTTTTGCAGGCTGATGGCGACGCGTATAAGGCGCAGTTGATCGACCTGGAAAAGACCCGACCCCTGCTGTTCGGCATGCGCGACCGGGTCAAGGATCTGGAGCCGCTGCTGCGTCGTGCGCCGGAATGGAGCGAAGCGCAATTGCGCGAGTTGCTCGCGGCCTATCTCGATCAGCCAGTCAACAGTTCGCTGGTCGACACCTGGGTGACGCGCCTGACTGCACGGCGCAGTCGCAAGGAGACCCGTTGATGCGCTTGTCAGAACTGAAAAACGCCGGACGTGCGCCGAGTCTGCCGCTGACGATTTCGCTTGCCGATGCGGCAGGCCCAGCGGATCTGCAACTGCTGAGTCTGCTGCGGGTGTTGCCGGGGCAGCGCTATGTCGGTGCAGGGGTGTGGCGCGGCCGGCCGGTGCTGGCCAAATTACTGGTGGGCAGCAAAGCTGCGCGGCATTTTCAGCGCGAACTGGCGGGCGTCAAGTTGCTCGCCGAACAAGGTCTGACCACGCCGCTGTTGTTGGCTGATGGCCTGACGGATGGCGAGGGCGGCTGGCTGTTGTTCGAATTTCTCGAAGGTGCCGAAAGCCTCGGTGAGGCCTGGCAGAAAGTCGAATCGCTGCCAGTGCTGGCGGACGAACAATCGGCGGTACTCGCCGAGGCGCTGGGCGCTATCGGTCAACTGCATGGCAAAGGCCTGTGGCAGGAAGATCTGCACCTCGACAACCTGCTGCGCCAGGGCGGTCAGTTGTACCTGATCGATGGCGCCGGGATCTGCGCCGAGACCGCTGGCCAGCCGCTGTCGCGGCAGAAAGTGCTGGAAAACCTCGGGGTGTTTTTCGCCCAGTTGCCCAAGTCGCTGGAGCCGTTCACCGAAGAATTGCTGGTGTATTACCTGCTGAGCAACAGCGAGCACGCGTTGCCGCTGGAAGCCTTGCAGAAGCAGATCGCCAAGGTGCGCGCCTGGCGCCTGAAGGATTACCTGATCAAGGTGGGCCGCGAGTGCACGTTGTTCAGTGTGCAGCGCGGTGCGTTCGGCTTGCGGGCGATCCGTCGCGAGGAAGAAGCGGCGATGCTCCCGGTGCTGGATCAGGCCGATGCGCTGCTCGATCAGGGCCATCTGTACAAGACCGGCGGCGCGGCGAGTGTCGGCAAGGTCGAAGTGGCCGGGGGTACGCTGGTGATCAAGCGCTACAACATCAAAGGCTTTGCGCACTGGCTCAAGCGCTTCTGGCGCCCGAGCCGCGCGTGGCATTCGTGGCGTGAAGGCAATCGCCTGGCGTTCCTCGGCATCGCCACGCCGAAACCGCTGGCGGTGCTGGAAAAGCGTTTTTTATGGTTGCGCAGCCGTGCTTATCTGGTGACCGAGTTTCTACCGGGGCCGGACATCATTGAGCGCTTCGCGCCGTACGTGGAAAGCGGTGCGGCGCCGGAATCCGAGTTGCAGGCGCTGGATCAACTGTTCGCACGATTGATTGCCGAGCGCATCAGCCATGGCGACTTCAAGGGGCATAACCTGTTCTGGCAGGAAGATCGCTGGGCGTTGATCGACCTGGATTCGATGTGTCAGCACGGTTCTGTCGGAAGTTTCGCAGCGGCCTATGCGCGGGATCGGGCGCGTTTCATGCGCAACTGGCCCGAGAGCAGCGCGCTGTATCAGGTGATCGATCAGCGGTTGCCCAAGGACATCTCCAGCTCGGCCTGAACCGCCTTCGCCAGCAGGCTGGCTCCCACATGGGAAAGCATTCCCCTGTAGGAGCGAGCCTGCTCGCAACAGGGCTTTAAAGCCCCAAAAAACTCCCGTTGAGCAATAGCGGACAAACTGCACTGACTTGTCCTACAGCTTCTCCAGAAGCCATGAACTGTGCCCGCTCCAGCCCCGATGCTAGCTTGCCCTGACCACTTCGGAGGGCAAGACTTGACCATCAAAAACGCTTTAACACTCAGCACCTGCGCATGGCTTTTATCCGGCTGCGGCACCGCCGCCTCGGTCCTGCAAATGGACGCTGACGTCGCCCGCGACATGCGCAAACAGAAAACCTACTGCCAATCGATTCCACGGATCTACAGCGGTCTGGCGTTCGACTTCTGTGTGCTCCACGCGCCCCCTGACCCCTCCGGCGTCCTGGTGCCATTCGTGTTGCTGGACCTGCCATTGTCCGGGGTGCTGGATACGGTGGTGTTGCCGTATACGATTTATCAACAGGTCGTGGATGGCAATATCGGCATCTATTGGCGAACAGATCGCGGGTAACTTTTTTGCAATTTTCTCTGTTTGAAAACCAGAGCGAGTCGCAAGCGATTGTTGAAGCGGCAGCGCTCTTGTATCCGTCCGGGAGATACAGCGACTACATCGTCTATGTTGATGAAAGCGGTGATCAAGGGATGCAGAAGCTGGATCCCTATTACCCTATATTCGTGCTTGCTTTTTGCGTCTTTCAAAAAAGGCATTACTGCGAAAAGGTCATTCCGGCTGTCCAGAAATTCAAGTTCAACCATATGGGGCACGATCTGATCGTGCTGCATGAGCTGGAGATTCGAAAAGAAAAAGGAGCGTTCTCCAGCCTGTTCACTTCGAGAGTGCACAAGCATGCCTTTCTCGACGAATTGACCTGCATTATCGAGGCCATCAATTTTGTCCTGATCAGTTGCGTTATCGACAAGGCCTTGCTGCGCGAAAAGCAGGCATCTGCGGACAACCCCTACCACTTGGCTCTCGGCTTCTGTCTGGAAACGCTGCATGAGTTTTTGCAGGAAAAGCATCAACATAAAGTGTTAACGCATGTGATTTTCGAGCGGCGAGGCAAGCGGGAGGATAACGAGCTTGAGCTGGAGTTTCGCAGGGTTTGTGGCGGGTCTAACCGATTGGGGGTTCAACTGCCGTTTGACATCGTCTTCGCCACAAAACAAGTCAATTCCACCGGATTGCAGCTGGCTGATCTTGTTGCAAGGCCGATCGGCATGAGTGTTTTGAGGGCGGGTCAGGAAAATCGCGCGTTTGATGTGCTCAGGCGCAAGTTCTATTGCAGCGGTGGGCGGAATAAAGTTGGGAAAGGTTTCGAGAATTGGGGGTTGAAGGTTTTCCCTCCCCCAGAAAGCGAAAAGCCCCGGTGATCTCACCGAGGCATTAGCGCCGACCGGGATCCCCCAGCCCATTTGCACGGAAGTCTATGTTGAGAGGCTCGGGAGTGTCAACGCAAAGGCCGGCCAGTTCCGCTAGAGGCTTGTCGGCGCTTTTACGCTATAATCCCGCCCTTTAGCTGTCTCTCGCCCGGTGCGAGGGCACATCAATTTTCAAGGCGCATCGCGCCTGAATGCAGACTAAAGAGGCTAGACCCTGTGGCATTGACGATTCTTGGCCTGTCCGGCGCCCTTAGCCATGACCCTTCAGCCGCCTTGTACATCGACGGCAAGCTGGTGGCGGCGGCTGAAGAAGAGCGCTTCGTCCGCGATAAGCATGCAAAGAACCGCATGCCCTACGAATCGGCGAAGTTCTGCCTGGAACAGGCCGGTATCAAGCCGTCCGACGTTGACGTGGTGGCGATTCCGTTCGCCCCGATCAGCCTGTTCGGCAAGGCCCGCTGGCACTACGCCAAGCGCTACTGGTACGCGCCGGATCGCGCCCTCGATGCGATCCTGATGGGCAACCGTCGCTACAAGCGCTATCGCAACAAGATCGTCTGGTGCCTGGAGCAACTGGGTTTTGATCCGAAGAAGATCAAGATCGAGCCGGTCGAGCACCACCTCGCTCACGCCTCCAGCGCCTACCACTGCTCGGGTTTCAAAGAGAAAACCGCGATCCTCGGCATCGACGGCAAAGGCGAGTACGCCACGACCTTCTTCGGTTATGGCGAAAACGGCAAGATCCACAAGATCAAGGAATTCTTCGATCCGGACTCCCTCGGCGGCTTGTACGGCGCGATCACCGAGTTCCTCGGTTTCGAGATGCTCGACGGCGAGTTCAAGGTCATGGGCATGGCGCCGTACGGCGACGCCAGCAAATATGACTTCTCGCGTCTGGCCTCGTTCGAGAACGGCGAACTGGTGATCAACACCGACTACGCCAACGTGATCGGCCTGCGTCGCTACAAAGAGAAGGGCAAAGGCTTCTACTTCTCGCCGAAGCTGATCGAGTGGTTGGGTCCGAAGCGTGAGGGCGACATCGCCGACGAGCCGTACATCCACTACGCCGCGAGCATGCAAGCGCTGTTCGAGAAACTGGCGTTGCAGATGATCGACTACTACCTGGGCGACGTGCTCAAGGAAACCGGCAAGCTGGCCTTCGCCGGTGGCTGCGCGTTGAACGTCAAGCTGAACCAGAAAATCATCGCCCGCGATGACATCAAGGAACTGTTCGTCCAGCCTGCGTCCGGCGATGCTGGCACCGCGGTCGGCGCAGCGGCCTATGTGTCCCACGCCCGTGGCGTGCCGGTCGAGAAGATGGAACACGTCTACCTCGGCCCGTCGTACAGCAACGAAGACGTGATCGCCGCGTGCGCCCGTCACGAGAACAAGCCGACCTGGCGCAAGCTCGACAACATGCCGGAGCAGATCGCCAAAATCATGGTCGATGGTAACCCGGTGGCCTGGTTCCAGGGCCGCATGGAATTCGGTCCGCGTGCGCTCGGTGGTCGTTCGATCATCGGTTGCCCGAGCGTGGCCGGTGTGGCTGACCGCATCAACCACCAGATCAAGTTCCGCGAGCGCTGGAGGCCTTTCTGCCCGTCGATGCTCGACACCGTGGCACCGCAGATGATCAAGATCGATCACCCGGCGCCGTTCATGACCTTCACCTTCGAAGTGGCGGAGGAGTGGAAGACCCGCGTGCCGGAAGTCGTTCACGAAGACGGCACTTCCCGGGCCCAGGTCCTGAAGCGCGAATACAACCCGCGCTACTACGACATGATGAAGGCACTGGAAAACCTCACCGGCAACGGCGTGTCGCTGAACACCTCGCTGAACCGTCGTGGTGAACCGATGATCTGCTCGCCGACCGACGCCCTGAACATGTTCTTCGGCTCCGATCTGCAGTACCTGATCATGGAAGACATTCTGGTGGTCAAAGAGGGCGCAAACGCTTATGACTCGCTCGGCTGAACGCCATGTGCTGCAGTTCTGTCACGGCTATGACGGGCCGTTCCTCGACTGCGCACGGCAGTACGCCAGCCTGTTCGCGGGCACCGGTTATCGGGTGACCACGGTCTTTCTGACCGGGGCCGCCGATAGCGAGGTGGCCGCAGCGTGTGCTTCCGATGAAGTGTTGTTCATGGAATACAGCTCCAAGGCCATTCGTGGCCTGAAGCTGGGCGCCATCGGTGATCTGCGCAAGATCGCCGCTTCACGCAATTTCAGTTTCTGCATCGCCCATCGCTTCAAACCGATCTACATCGCCTTGCTCGGCACGTCGCTGCCGGTGATTGGCGTGCACCATGCGTTTGACGATTACAAACGTGGCACGCGCAAGCTGTTCGCGCATATTTTCCGCAAGCGTCTGAGCCTGCTCGGTGTGTCCGACGCGGTACGCGACGACATGCGGCGCTGCCTGCCGAAATGGCCGTCCACTCGCATCCAGACCTTGTACAACCGCATCGATGTGCCGGCCTTGCAGGCCAGTCAGGTGTCGGCCCGCGAGGCCCGCGAGACCCTGGGTCTGGCGGCGGATGCGTTCATTGTCGGCAACGTCGGACGGCTGCACCCGGACAAGGATCAGGCCACCTTGCTGCACGGTTTTGCCGCGGCGTTACCCGGTCTGCCGGGCAACAGTCAGCTGGTGATTCTCGGCAAGGGCCGTCTGGAACAGGATCTCAAGGAGCTGGCGCGCGAACTGGGCATCGGTGACCGGGTGCTGTTTCTCGGCCAGGTGCCGGACGCGCGCAATTACTTCCGCGCCTTCGATGTGTTTGCCCTGAGCTCCGATCACGAACCGTTCGGCATGGTGCTGCTCGAAGCCATGGCCGCTGGCGTGCCGTTGCTCGCCACGGCCTGTGGCGGGGCCAAGGAAGTGGTCGAAGGTGTGGGGATTCTGTTCCCGCTGGGCGATGCCGAACACCTTGCACAAGGCCTGCAACATTTGGCCGGTATGGATGATCAGCAACGCCGGCAGTGCGCCGAGCTGATGCTCGATCGCCTGCGTGAGCGTTTCTCCGACCGTGCGGTGCGCGACACCTTCTGGCGTCTGCCGCAAGTTACCGATCTGGCACCGAGGGGCTGATGCTCAACCGATTTCAAGGCTGGCGCGAACGTGGCTGGTCGCCCGTTGACGCCTCCACCTATGCCAGCGCCTGGCAGCGTTTTGGCGGCAGCGTCGCGACGCATCCTTTGGTAGTCGAGCGTCTGGCTGATCTGGCCGGCATCCCGGTGCGCTATCTGGCGTGGGAGCAGGACGGTGAAGTCAAAGCGGCAATCCCGACCTGGGGCCGCGACCTGGCCCTGTCCAAGGACGTGCTTAAGCGCAACGGCAAGAAAGGCCTGTTCGACCTCGGCAATGCCGAGCTGATCCTGCCGGCCGCCGTCGATGCCCAGGCACCGTTGCGCCATCGCGCACGCTATCTGTCGGTGCTCAACGAAAACCGCTTCAGCGGCCTCAAGTTGCAGACCGAACAACTGGCCATGGCCCGCACCCCCGAAGAACTGTCGAAGAAGTTCCGCTACAACCAGCGCCGCGAACTGCGCCTGCTGGAGGAGGCGGGTGGCGTGGTGCGTCCGGTTGCCGAGTTCTCCAGTGCCGAACTGGCGGCGATCTACTGTGATCTGTTCCAGCGCCGCTGGGGCTTCCCGGCCACCGGCGCGGCGCGCATGGCCGAAGTCATCGAGCTGCTGCGCGAACTGCTGATTGGTTCGGTGATCTACCTCAATGATGCGCCGATCGCCATTCAACTGGTGTACCGCGTCGAAGCGCCGGAGTGGATCAGCGTCGAGTACATCAACGGCGGCGTCGACCCCGAAACCCGCGAGTTCAGCCCCGGCAGCGTGTTGAGCTTCCTCAATACGCAAAGTGCCTGGGAACACGCGCGCGCCCTGAACAAGCCGCTGCGGTTTTCCTTCGGTCGCGCCGACCGTGAATACAAGGATCGCTGGTGCAATCCTGTGCCGGTGTTCACCGTATGAGTCAGCCCATGAGCCGCAAACAGCAACTGCTCAAGCGTCATCGTCGCAATAAACGCATTACCTTGCTGATCGCCCTGAGCGTGTTGATCGCGCTCGGTGTGCTGGTCGCGTGGTGGTTGCCGCTGGTGCTCGCGGTGGTTGGCTGGGTCGCCCATGAAGCGTGGTTTGCCGATCACCTGTTCTATTCGCCGAAAGACGATTATCAGTACAGCTTTCCGCCGTTTACACCGCAGCCGAAGGTGCATTTGAGCGGCGAGCAATTGCGCCTGGATGAAGGTGTGATGCTGGTCGACGAAGCGACGTTGATCCTCGCGGTGCGAGTGAAAAGCAACTGGCTCGGACGTTTCTTTGATCCGCGCGTCGAATTGCTCGGCGGGACGAATCCCGATTCGCAAACCTTCGAGCGCGGGGTCAATGGCCTGCGTTATCTGAATCTGAGCGGTCAGGCGCAAGCCTTGGCGCAAGGTCAGTTGCGCTTGCGCGGGCGCTTTTGCCGGGTCTTTGGCGAGCCGGTGCTGTGGGCGCTGGAGCAACCAGACTATCGCCGTCAGCGGGTGATGGTGATCGCCCCGCACGCCGACGATGCCGAGTTGGCTGCCTATGGCTTGTACAGTCAGGCCGATGAAGCCTGGATCGTCACCCTGACCGCGGGTGAGATCGAAGCCGAATACTATCAACAGATGGGCATGAGCAAGGTCGAGGCCGCGCGGCTCAAGGGCCGTCTGCGTGCCTGGGACAGCCTCGCCGTGCCGCGTTGGGCCGGTGTGCCGCAGGAACACTGCGTGCAACTCGGTTACTTTTGCCTGCAACTGGCGGCGATGCAGGCCGCGCCGAATCAGGCGGTGGGCTCGCGCGAAGCCGACCTGAGCGACACGCGCCTGTTTCGTCAGTTGAATCCGTTCACCCTGCCAGGCGATGCCGACGGCGCGCCGACCTGGAACAACCTGCTGGCCGACCTGCGTGAAGTGCTGCTGCGCGCCCGTCCAGAGGTGATCGTGCTGCCGCACCCGACTCTCGATCCGCACCCTGACCATATCTGCGCCCAGCAAGCTGTTTTGCAGGCGCTCCAGGGTCTCGACTGGCAGCCGACGCTGCTCGGTTACGCCAACCACTTGCACGACAACGACCGCTGGCCGATGGGCAACACCGGGCAGGGCATTGCCTTGCCGCCGGCCTTCGATTCGGCGGTGCCGATGCAGCCGCTATGCCTGCCACTGTCCATCGAGCTGCAACGGGACAAGGCCATGGCGCTGGGCATGATGCATGACCTGCAGCCGCCGGCACCGTTCAAGCGTCGCCTGCGCCGGGTTATCCAGCGTGTGCTCGCCGGGCGGGCTGGGTCGGTGTACGGCGAAAACGAATTTTTTCGAAAAGCAGTCAGGCGCCAGGAGTTGTTCTGGCTACTGAGGCACGGTGAGACAGGCGTCCAGCGGGGAGAGTCATGAGTCAACGGTTCAAGGTGTTGCAGCTGCAACCCGACTACAACGTCAAAGCCCATGACTTTGCCGACCTCGCCGAGCAGATCGTCAAGGCGCTGCCGAGCGATCGCTATGAGATCACCGCGGCTTTCCTGCGCGGCAAACCGGGGCCGGGCGAGCCGGTGAGCCGGGCCGACCATTCGGTGTACTTCGAGTTTTCCGACAAGTCGCTCAAGGGCATGCGCCTGCGGGCGATGTGGCAGTTGTACAAGTTCTGCCGCCGGGAAAAGTTCGACGTGGTGATCTGCAACCGCTTCAAACCGGTGAACATGATGCTGGCGCTCAACCGCTGGTTGAAGGTGCCGCTGTGCATTGGCATCTCCCACGGTTTCGGTGAATACGACCGCTTTTACCGACGACGCCAGACCCAGCGTCTGATCGATCGGCACTGGCGCTTCGTTGGCGTGTCACCCGCGGTCAAACAGTACCTGCTCGATTGCGATTGCGGCTTTACCGACCAGAACACCTACGCCATCACCAATGCCATAGACATCGTGCAGGCCGAGGGCCTGCAGCACAGCCGCGAAAAAGCTCGCGAGCTGTTGGGCCTCGACCCGAATGTGCGCTTGATTGGCGCACTGGGGCGGCTGGTGTCGGTCAAGGGCCACACCTATCTGCTGCAAGCCTTTGCCGCGCTGAAAGACAAATACCCGAACACCCAACTGGCAATCATCGGTGCCGGGCGCCTGCAAGCGCCGCTGGCGGCCGAGATCGAACAGTTGGGCCTGAGCGGTCGCGCGCACCTGTTGGGCTTCAAGGAAAACGCTCTGCAATATGTGCGTGCGTTCGACATCTGGACCATGCCGTCGCTGGCTGAAGGCTTGGGCCTGGCGTTGCTCGAAGGCATGAGCGGCCATTTGCCGGTAATCGCTTCGAACGTGCCGGCGATGTTGCCGTTGATCGAAGGTGCCGGCGGTCTGGCGATCGTGCCCAAGGACGTGCCGAGCCTGGTCGCCGCGCTGGATAACTATCTGGCGCTGTCGGACGACGAGCTCAAGGCCAAGGGCGAACAGGCCTACCGTTATCTGCAGGAACAGCACGACATCGAGGTGTTCCGTCAGGAATACCTGGACCTGATCGACTCAGGCCTGGAGCAGGCCCGCAAGGAACAGCCGTGAGCGAAGAAAGAGTCATGAGCGAAGCCAACGCCCTCGTCACCGTGATCATCGCCTCGTACAACCACGGCCCGTACATCGAGGAAAGCATCCTCAGTGTCCTCAACCAGAGCTACAAGAACATCGAGTTGCTGGTGGTCGACGACGGTTCGAAGGACGACAGCGTCGAGCGCATCAGCGCGTTGCAGGCGCAGTACGGTTTCGATTTCCGTGTGCAGCAGAATCAGGGCCTGACCAATACCCTCAACGGCGCTATCGCCCGTTCGAAGGGCAGCCTGATTGTGCCATTCGGCTCCGACGACATCATGTACCCCGAACGTATTGCCACCCAGGTGGCGTACATGGACGGCAAGCCTGAAGTCGGGATCTGTGCCGGCAATATCGAGCTGATGCACGCCGACGGCAGCCTGTATCCAGAGAAACGTCAGCGCCGCGACGTGCCGTTTCGTCGCCTCGATTTCGACGACATGTTTCTTGAACGCAAGCCGTATCCACCGGCACCGACGTTGATGATCCGTCGTGAGGCGCTGGAAAAGGTGGGAGGGTTCGATCCGACGATTCGTCTTGAAGACCTGTACATTGAGCTCAAGGTGACCCGGGCTGGCTACTTCATCGACGGTTTGAACGTGGTGATGGCGCGCTACCGCAAGCACGCCACCAACTCGTACAAGAATCATCGCTTCATGATCGAGAACATCCTGCGCACCTATGCGCTGTTCAGCGATCATCCGCTGTACGACGAAGTGCGCTTCAAGGCGCTGAACTCGATGTTCCTCAAGACCGCCAACCGTAATCGCAAACTGGCAAGGGAGTTGCTGGCGCAGATCCCGTTCAAGGCCTGGAACAAGAAGACCTGGCGCGGACTGGGGCGTTTACTCTTTTCCCCGCTGGAAAAGGACTGAGGCAGCGGTCGCTCGCGCTCAGCGGGCGACCTTCTCCGGCAGGCGCTTTTCGCCCTTCTGACGCTGGCGCAGCCAATGCACAACCTTCTTGCCGGCAGCCATGCCCGGCTGCTCGATATAGAGGAACGTCACGCTGCTGATCAGAATCAGCAAGCAGGTGCAGACGGCCACCAGGGGCAGGTACACCGCCGTTTCCCGCGCATCGATATTCAGCAGCAGCGGCAGCCGTTGCACCATCAGCCATAGTACGAACCCGTGCAGCAGATAGGTGCTGTAGCTGATTTCGCCGAGCCAGCGAATGCTGCGTGGTTTCAGCGCGCCGAACAGATTATTGCCGGACGCCACGATCACGAAAAACAACCCCAGCAAAAACAGCGGTGCAGTCTTGAATGCACGACTGAACGCGGTGAACGCAATAACCAGCGCGAGCACGGCGATGATGCTTGCCAGGCGTGACTGGCTCCATGCCACGAGCGCCGGTCGGCGAATCCAGTAGGCGGCGGCGATGCCACCGAGGAAGCTCGCCAGAAAGTGTTTCTTCAGCGAATGTTCCCAGCCGATGACCTGGTACAGCGTGTAGATGCCGATCAGGCACAGTACCACCTGCAACCAGCTGCCGCGGTAGATGAACACCAGCCCGGCCAATGGCAGCGCCATGTAGAAAAAAACCTCATAGGCCAGCGTCCAGGTGACGTTGGATATCAGCATGCCGGAGTGGCGGTACTGGTTGATGTCCGGGCGGTCGAACGTCAGCCAGGCGAGGATCTGTTTGAACAGCTCCAGGCCAGGCTCCTTCATTTGCCAGCCCTGCAAGTGGAAGATCGAGACGAACACCAGCAGCATCAGTGGCAGATAAAGCGGATACAGGCGAAATACCCGTGACACGCCGAACGCCAGCCAGTCGTGGTTGCGTCCCTGCGCGAGCAGGCGGCTCCAGAACAGAAAACCGGTGATCATGAAGAACAGCGCGACGCTGCCTTGACCCAGCATCGAATAGAAGTTGCTCGGCGGAAAATCGATCACCCCGGTGCGCAGGAAAATCCAAGTGATGATCGAGTGGTGCACGAACACACCAAACGCCAGATAGCCACGCAGGCCGTCGATGCTGGCATATCGACTTTCGCCGGAATGCTGCAGGTGCCGAGCGATTTTCGGCACCGCGCGCAACAGCAGGGCGGAAGTGACGATGGCCAGCAGATAGGCTGCCAGCGCGATAAGCGGATTGGTTTCGATCATCAATGAACCCGAGCCGGGGTGTTGCCGGCCAGCACTTGCCTGTGCAGATTTTCAACCGCGGATTTAGACGCCGTCATGGCGTACCCCTGGAGCAACGCATCGAGGTGATCCTCGAACAGCCAGCGTTTGTCGACAGTGTAACGTTGCATATGACGCAAATTGCGTTGGCGCAGGGAAAGACTGAGCGGGGTAGGGTAGATGCGCAGGTCGGCCAGATCGATCAAGCCGAACTCGCCGTCTTCCAGTACCAGTACGTTGCCCAGGTGCAGCGAGCGGAAATAAACGCCTTTCTCGTGCAGTTGCGCCATGAATTTGCCAAAGCGCTCTACCAGCGCCTGGCGCACCGCCGGAGCGGTAATGCTCTGCAGCACCTGACGCAGCGTGTGCCCCGGCAACGGCGCGTAATGCACAGCGCTGCTGCCATCGTCGAGACGGTACAGGTTCAATATTTGCGGGGTCGGGATGCCCATCTGACGCAGTTGTTCGCTGTTGACCGCGAAACGTTCGGAGTAGGGATTGAAGCTGCCGGAGGTGTACCAGCGGCGACGGCGGAACAGCTTGAGGAAACTGCCGTCGGTCAGGCGCAGGACTTTCGGGCCGAGGCCATCTTCTTCAATGATCTGGGCCGTGCTGCTCATGTGCTCCAGGTCAGCGGTCGCAAGCTTTTGCACCGGCTGGGTCAACAGGCGCCGCGCGCGTTGATTGATGCTCAGCGCCGCGATCAGTGCCAGCGGGATCCACAACAGGAACCAGTGTTCCTTGGGCCGCGAAATGATCCCGCCGCCTTCGGTCAGTCCGGCGCCGATACCGAATACCAGCCAGGTCGAGGCAATGATCAGCAGTGGCTGCACACGCTGGCGCCAACTGCTCAGCAGGCCCCACAGCAGGAAGAACAACCAGGGCAGCAAGCCGATGATGCCGACGTAATACAGCACACCCAGGATAAAGCTGTGCGGCTCCTGAAAGCTGATGCCGTTACCGGGGTCTACGGCAAGGCTGGCGCTGTAGCCATGACCGATCCATGGATGATCGGCAATCATGTGCAGTACCTTCTGCCAGATTTCCAGACGATAGGAGTCGCCACGTTCGGTGATCATCTGCGAAAACTGCGTAATGACTGCTACGCCGCTCAGGACAAGCGCGATCAGTAACCCCACCGAGCGCTTGTTCCAGCAGATGAAACACAGCCACAGCGCCGCCATGGTCAGTGCCACCAACGGCGTCCGGGAACCGGTGCCGATCACGGCCATGAACATGATTGCCATCGCCGGCAAGCTGAGCCACATCATCTGGCGACGTTTGCAGGTCATGGTCACGCTCAGCCAGTAGGCACTGAAGAAGCCGAACAGGTGCGAGCTGAGCAACGGGTTATCGAAGGCACCACCGCCGATCAGGCGCATGCCCGGCTCATAAACCCGGGCGAACATGAACAGGAAAATGGTCGTGGCAATCAGCGCGACCAACGCGGCGCCGAACAGCAAGGGTTGCAGGATGTCGCTGCGGTAGCGCACCAGCAGGTAGCAGCCGGCAAACAGCAGCAAGGTATGCAGTGGCGGCTTGAACATTCCGCCGAGCGGCTCCCCGCCCGGCCCCCAGGCGAGGCTGAGCAACGCCCAGGCGGCGAACAGCAGGGCCGCGATGAAAATCGGCTCGCGCAGCAGCTCCTTGAGTTCGCGCGGGCGCAGGCACAGCGCGATCAGTGTCGGAATGCTGAACAGGCCATAGAACAACTTGTGATGCAGACTTCGACCCGGCAAAAAGAACAGCGCGCACAGGAGCAGGAAATAACCGGTGGGAAGAATCCACAGGCTAATGAAATCGAAAATCCGATTGGACGTACTGCTGAAGCCGCGAAGTTGCATGCTGTGAGATTCATTCCTGAGGTTGATCGACCATTCGAGTGATGGCTATTTGATGCAGAAGAGGTGCATAACAATAACAGCCTTTCGCCGATTGCCAGAACCCTGAAGAAGCTGTGCTAAAGTCAGCGTCCTTTTTATCGACTTTCGCGTGATATGACCGATTCCAGTCCCGCCGCAAGCCCATCGAGCTTGAAAATCTACTTCCGCCTGCTCGGCTATGTCCGGCCGTACATCAGTCTGTTCCTGATCAGCATCGTCGGCTTTCTGATTTTCGCCTCGACGCAACCGATGCTTGGCTACATCCTCAAGTACTTTGTCGATGGCCTGTCCAACCCTGAAGCGGTGCTGTTTCCCTCCGTGCCCTATCTGCGTGACCTGCAGCTGCTGCAGGCCGTGCCGCTGTTGATCATCCTGATCGCCGCGTGGCAGGGGCTGGGCTCCTATCTGGGCAACTATTTCCTGGCCAAGGTTTCTCTCGGGCTGGTGCATGACTTGCGTGTGCAGTTGTTCAACAACCTGTTGGTGCTGCCTAACCGCTATTTCGACAAGCATAACTCCGGTCATCTGATTTCGCGTATCACCTTCAACGTGACGATGGTCACGGGGGCGGCAACAGATGCGATCAAGGTCGTAATCCGTGAAGGCATGACGGTGATCTTCCTGTTTGCCTCGCTGTTGTTCATGAACTGGAAGCTGACCCTGGTGATGGTGGCGATCCTGCCGCTGATCGCCGTAATGGTGCGCACCGCCAGCAAGAAATTCCGCAAGCAGAGCAAGAAGATCCAGCTGGCGATGGGCGATGTCACGCATGTGGCCTCGGAAACCATCCAGGGTTATCGCGTGGTTCGCAGCTTCGGCGGCGAGGCCTATGAAGAAAAGCGCTTCCTCGATGCCAGCCAGGGCAACACCGACAAGCAACTGCGCATGACTCGCACGGGTGCGATCTATACGCCGATGCTGCAACTGGTGATCTACACCGCCATGGCCGTGCTGATGTTCCTGGTGCTGTACCTGCGCGGTGACGCCTCGGCCGGTGACATGGTCGCCTACATCACGCTGGCGGGCCTGCTGCCCAAGCCGATCCGTCAATTGTCCGAAGTCAGCTCGACCATTCAGAAAGGCGTGGCCGGTGCCGAGAGCATTTTCGAGCAACTGGATGTCGAGCCGGAAGTCGATACCGGCACCGTCGAGCGCGATGCGGTGAGTGGCCGTCTGGACGTGCGCAACCTCAGCTTCACCTACCCTGGCACCGAACGCCAGGTGCTGGACGACATCAGTTTCTCGGTCCAGCCAGGGCAGATGGTCGCACTGGTCGGGCGTTCGGGCAGCGGCAAGTCGACGCTGGCCAACCTGATTCCGCGTTTCTATCACCACGACAAGGGCGAAATCCTCATCGACGATGTGGAAGTCGAACAGTACAAACTGCTCAACCTGCGTCGTCACATCGCTCAGGTGACTCAGCACGTCACTCTGTTCAGCGACACCGTGGCCAACAACATCGCTTATGGCGATCTGGCCGGTGCGCCGCGTGAAGACATTGAAAAAGCCGCGCGTGATGCCTACGCGATGGACTTCATTTCGCAGTTGCCGCAAGGCCTGGACACTCAGGTCGGCGAGAACGGCGTCTTGCTTTCCGGTGGCCAGCGCCAGCGTCTGGCGATTGCCCGTGCGTTGCTGAAGAACGCGCCGCTGCTGATTCTCGACGAGGCCACCTCGGCACTCGACACCGAGTCCGAACGGCACATTCAGGCGGCACTGGATCAGGTGATGAAGGGGCGTACCACGCTGGTAATCGCTCACCGTCTGTCGACCATCGAGAAGGCCGACCTGATTCTGGT
The DNA here is from genome assembly GCF_900215165.1 of Pseudomonas sp. LAMO17WK12:I5. Lineage (NCBI taxonomy): Bacteria > Pseudomonadati > Pseudomonadota > Gammaproteobacteria > Pseudomonadales > Pseudomonadaceae > Pseudomonas > Pseudomonas sp. LAMO17WK12:I5. The sequence continues at coordinate 414,956 of NZ_OBDS01000004.1, forward strand.
CATGGATCAGGGGCGCATCGTCGAGCGCGGCACCCACGAACAGTTGCTGGCGCAAAATGGTTACTACGCGCGCCTCAACGCCATGGGCCTCGATGCCCCGGCCGAAGATATCGCCTGATTCCAGGCCCTGTCCTGTGGGAGCGAGCCTGCTCGCGAAAGTGCTGCAACAGACGACGTCCGTGTCGAATGTTCATGCGCTATCGCGAGCAGGCTCGCTCCCACAGTCGTTTGTATCCAGACCTTTACCCTTCTTGACCAAACCGGAATAAATCCGGGCACCGCGCTTGTTAAGGTTCCTCAACGAACTCTGACTTCCATCGAGGGGGCCATCCCCGTCGCGCGGGTGCTTTCATGCTGCAACGCTATCTCTGGAAACTGCTGCCCAAGCCGCAGCGGGCCTTTCTGCTCGGGCGCCTGTCGGTGGTCGATCGGCAGGTGGTGAACAAGTCGATGTCGGCCAACCTGACGTTTCCTCAGGCCTTCCAGCAGCGCTCCTGCCTGTTTATCCATGTTCCGAAATGCGCCGGCAGCAGCGTTTGCACGGCGCTGTTCGACGGCTGGCGACCCGGGCACTTGCCGCTGTATTGGTATGAAGAGCAGTTTCCCGAGCAGTTCGCCCACGCCTTCAAGTTCGCTTTTGTTCGCGACCCGCTGGAACGCGCCTATTCGGCCTACGCCTTTTTGCGTGGCAACGAGTTGAGCGCGCGTGACCATATGGCGCAACGGTTGGTGCGGCAGTACCGGGATTTCGACGCTTTTGTCGCGCGCTGGCTGCATCCGGAAACGATTGCCCGGCAATTGCACTTTGCCGCCCAGACCGACTTTCTGACGGACTCGCTGGGGCATCTGGCGCTGGACTTCATCGGTTATCAGGAACACCTGACGCGGGATTTTCGTCTGGTTTGCGAACAGTTGGGGCTGACTGGCGAGTTGCCTCACGTCAACGGCTCGCGGGAACGGCAATCGATGCCGGCGCGCGAGTTCTGTTCGGTGCGCACCCGGCGTCTGGTACGTCGGGTTTATCAGCGTGATTACGAGTTGCTCGGGTATGAATGAGTCCCTGTCACTGCCGCTACAGAAGCTCGCCATTCGGCCTTACGGTCTGGCGCTCTCGCACCTGGCCCGGGCAGCGCTCAAGGCACAACACCCACGCTGCCTGTGGTTGACCGGATTTTCCGGCGCCGGCAAGTCAACCCTGGCCAATGCCCTCGAACTGCACCTGCATGCGTCGGGTCTGCACACCTTTTTGCTCGATGGCGACAATGTGCGCAATGGCCTGTGCCGCGACCTGGGCATGAGCGATCTCTGCCGCCGGGAAAACATCCGGCGTATGGCCGAGGTGGCGCGGTTGATGGTCGACGCCGGGCTGATTGTGATCGTTGCGGCCATTTCGCCGTTCCGCGCCGAACGCGACGCCGCGCGCAGGCTGTTTGCCCAGGATGAATTCATTGAAGTGCACGTCAGCACTTCGTTGGAAGTCTGCGCCCGTCGCGATCCGAAAGGTCTGTATCAGGCCGTACGGGAAGGCCGGATCAAGCACTTTACGGGCGTGGACAGTCCTTACGAAGCGCCATTGGCAGCCGAGTGGCAAATCGACACCGAGGCGCTGGAATTGTCCGAAGCCTGTGGACAACTGGCGGCACTGGTGCTCAAAAAATGAGCAAAGTAACGGACTGTTTCATCCTGTTGCAGGCTGCACGCAAGCCTGCGCCAACCCTGTGTTAATATCGCGCCCCTGTTCATTTTGTATGTGGGTTGCTCCATGAAGTTGTCCATGCCGCGATTCGATCAAGCCCCAGTCTTGGTGGTCGGCGATGTCATGCTCGACCGTTACTGGCATGGTGGAACCTCACGGATTTCCCCTGAGGCACCGGTACCGGTCGTAAAAGTCGAGCAAATCGAAGACCGCCCGGGCGGTGCTGCCAACGTTGCCTTGAACATTGCCGCGCTGGGCGCGCCGGCGTCACTGGTCGGTGTGACCGGCGACGACGAAGCCGCCGACAGCCTGAGCAACAGTCTCAAGGGCGCGGGCGTGCGTGCCCTGTTCCAGCGCATTGCGCATCAGCCGACCATCGTCAAACTGCGGGTCATGAGCCGGCACCAGCAGTTGCTGCGTATCGACTTTGAAGAACCGTTTGCCACCGATGCGCTGGCCCTGGCCTCGCAGGTCGATGATCTGCTCGAAGGCATCAAGGTGCTGGTGCTGTCGGACTACGGCAAAGGCGCGCTGAAAAACCATCAGGCCCTGATTCAGGCGGCCCGTGCCAAAGGCATTCCGGTGCTGGCCGATCCCAAAGGCAAGGATTTTTCGATCTACCGTGGTGCGAGCCTGATCACGCCGAACCTCAGCGAATTCGAAGCCATCGTCGGCGGTTGCGCCGATGAGCACGAACTGGTGAGCAAGGGCGCGACCCTGATGCACGATCTCGAGCTCGGTGCGCTGCTGGTCACCCGTGGTGAACACGGCATGACCCTGTTGCGTCCGGAGCATCCGGCGCTGCACTTGCCGGCCCGTGCCCGCGAAGTGTTCGACGTGACCGGTGCTGGCGACACGGTGATTTCCACCCTGGCGGCGGCGATCGCTGCCGGTGAAGAACTGCCGCACGCGGTGGCGCTGGCCAATCTGGCGGCGGGCATCGTGGTCGGCAAACTCGGTACTGCGGCGATCAGCGCCCCGGAACTGCGCCGCGCGATTCAGCGTGAAGAAGGTTCGGAGCGTGGGGTGCTGGGTCTGGAACAGCTGGTGCTGGCAGTGGCCGATGCCCGTGCGCATAACGAGCGCATCGTCTTCACCAACGGCTGCTTCGACATTCTGCATGCCGGGCACGTGACCTACCTCGAGCAGGCGCGCGCCCAGGGCGACCGTCTGATCGTGGCGATCAACGATGACGCCTCCGTCAGCCGCCTGAAGGGGCCGGGACGTCCGATCAACAGTGTCGACCGACGCATGGCGGTACTCGCCGGCCTCGGTGCGGTGGACTGGGTGATCAGTTTCCCGGAAGGCACCCCGGAAAACCTGCTGCGCGAGGTCAAGCCGGATGTGCTGGTCAAGGGCGGTGATTACGGTATCGACCAGGTTGTTGGTGCCGATATCGTCAAGGCTTACGGCGGCACGGTGAAAGTGCTGGGTCTGGTGGAAAACAGCTCGACCACTGCGATCGTGGAGAAAATCCGCGGTAACTGATTCAAGCTAAAAAGATCGCCGCCTGCGACAGCGCCTACATTGGAATGCGTTTCCCTGTAGGAGCTGCCGCAGGCGGCGATCTTTTGCTTTTCAGGAACTGACTTTCTTGCGCGGTACGATCTTCTTCAGCAATTGCCTGGCCTTGCCGCGCAACCGCGCCAGTCCCGTGGGTTTCTCCGGCGGGGTCAGGCCTTGTTGGCGTAACCAGTCCTTCCAGCGAATCCGCTCGTCACGCACCAGCCAGCCATCCTGTCTGGCAAAACTTTCGGCCAGATACAAACCGCGCGTGCCCGCCGGAGACAGCTGACCTTTCTTCAAGGTATACAGCTCGGCCAGCGGTTCGCCGTCCTGCAACGGCATCAGGTACAAATCCGGGCGCTTGCGGTCCAGTCGCGCCACCAGTTGATCACCTTCCAGGCGTTCATCGACGTGAAACAGACTCAGGGATTTGGCTTCCTTGGGCACGTCCAGGCGCAAGTCGTAGATCAGTTGCAGCGATGCGGTCGGCAGATGCACGTAGGCCCGTGGTCGTTCGAGCAATTGCAGATTGGCGCAGCGCACCGGCCGCGCCGAGCCGGACTGCGGCGTCAGGCGAAACGGCAGGGCCTCGCGATAATGCAGGGCGGAGGCGTAGGGTGCGGGTAGCCAGGTGTCGTTGAAGCGTCCGCCGAGCCAGCCTTCCGGGGTTTCCAGCAGGCACTCTTCGGCAATTTCCTGAATCGCCGTGTGCAGCGGGATGTTCAGTTCTTGAGCAGGCACGTAACCGGAAATCAGCTTGAGCACGACATCCCCACGATCCTGCCGACGCTGGCGCACCAGCACCCAGTAATCGCGATTCTGCCAGTGCAGGGTCAGGCGCACAGAGACCCCGAGGTTGGCCAGTTCCACCGCAAAGCGCTCGGCATCCGCCACGCTCACCGGTTTGCGCCGCTGCAGGGTCTGGGCGAAATTCAGCGGCATGCCGACGCTCTGATACGTCAGGCCTTCGGGCGTGGCCTCGACGAACAGCGGCAGCGTCTTGAAGTTGCTCGGGTTCTTTCTGATGAGCGTGCGCGGCATGTCGGCTCCTGCTTAAGGCCGCGGGGCGGCGTCAGTGACCACGGAGGACCTGGGCAACGGTCGCAACGTTATGGGCGAGGTGCAGCGGATTGATCGTCCCGACAATAGCACTGGCCACGCCGGGCTGCTGGAACAACAACTCGAAGCTGGCGCGCACCGGATCCACGCCCGGACTCAGGCATACATGGCCGCTGGCCAGGGCTTTTTTCACCAGAATGGCTTTGCCGTGGGCAGCAGCATAGTCAATGACTGCCTTCTCGTTCTGTTCGTTCAGATTGTAGGTGACCATCGCGCAGTCCCCTTGCTCCAGCGCCTTGAGTCCGCCCTCGACCGTTTTGCCGGAGAAGCCGAAACCGCGAATCTTGCCCTCGGCCTTGAGTGCAGCGAGGGTGGCGTAGACCTCTTCGCGCTCAAGGATCGCCAGATCGTTGCCGTCGGAGTGCACCAGCACCAGGTCGATAAAATCGGTTTCAAGACGTTGCAGGCTACGCTCGACCGACATCCGCGTATGCGCCGCACTGAAGTCATGGCGCGACAGGCCGTCGGCAAACTCTTCACCGACCTTGCTGACGATTACCCAGTCCTGCCGCTGGCCGCGCAACAACGGGCCGAGGCGTTCTTCGCTGCGACCGTAGGCCGGGGCGGTGTCGATCAGGTTGATGCCCAATTCGCGTGCCTGCCTGAGCAGCATGCGCGCGGCATCGTCATCGGGAATCTGAAAACCGTTGGGGTATTTCACCCCTTGGTCGCGGCCCAGTTTGACCGTGCCCAGGCCCAGCGGCGAGACCGTCAGGCCGGTGCTGCCCAGTGGGCGGTGGAGGTCGTGCAGGTTCGCGATAGTCATGGCAGCAGTTGCTCCCAGGCTGGAACGCCCATCGGTGGTTTTGGCAACGCCGGCAAAGGTTCGGCGGCTTGTGGCTGAATGCCGTCGCGCTCCAGCGCAGCGATGACCCGGTCGGCGAAGTCCGGCGCCAGTGCGAGTTTGGTCGGCCAGCCCACCAGCAGGCGACCCTCCTCGGCGAGGAAGGCGTTGTCCGGACGGCTCAGGCCGGTTTGCAGCGGCTCGGCGCGATCCACGCGCAAGGTCGCCCATTGCACCTGGCTCAGATCGATCCATGGCAGCAACTGGCCGAGCTCTTTCTGCGCGGTGGCGATCTGCTCGGCAGGTTCGCGGGCCACGCCTTCGCTTTCGGCAATGTCGCCGCCCAGGTACCAGACCCAGTTGCCGTCAGCGGCCGGGTGCGTGGTCACGGTGATGCGCGGTTTGGTGCCGCCGCCCAGGCAATGGGCGTACAACGGTTTGAGGCCCGGGCCTTTGGCGATGATCATGTGCAACGGCCGGCGTTGCATCTGCGGATGGGTCAGGCCCAGGTCTTCCAGCAACCGGGCAGTGCCGGCACCGGCACTGAGGACGATGCGCTGGGCGTGGATTTCGCGACCGTCGACCTTCAGGCCGACCAGCACACCGGCTTCCAGCAGCGGCTCGATGGTTTGCCCGGCGAGTAGACCGTCACCGGCCAAATCGGCCAGGCGCTGGATCAGGCTCGGCACGTCAACCACCAGTTCGGCGAGGCGATAGACCTTGCCCTTGAAGCGCTTGTCTTGCAGGGCCGGCGGCAGTTGATCGCCCTTGACCTGATCGACCCGGCCACGCACGGCCTTGCTGGCGAAGAAACTGGTGAGGTTGCCGGCGAGTGTGCCGGGCGACCACAGGTAATGCGCTTCGGACAACAGGCGCACGCCGGACAGGTCCAGCTCGCCGTTGCCGGCCAGCGCTTCACGCCAGCGGCGCGGCATGTCGGCGATGGCTTCCGAGGCGCCGGTCAGCGCACCGTGCAACGCATATTTGGCGCCGCCGTGAATGATGCCCTGGGACTTCACACTCTGCCCGCCACCGAGGCTGGCACTTTCCACCAGCACGGTCGAAAAACCCTGACGGCGCAGACGCGCGTTCAGCCAGAGGCCGGCGACACCAGCGCCGACAATCAGAACGTCGGTGGAAATAACGGATGGCATGCAACGACCTCAGTGTTCAAGACGAGGGCGCAGTATACAGACTCGGGAAAGAGCGGGATTTGTCGATGATCAACAGGGCAGATGCAAAACCAAATGTGGGAGCGGGCTTGCTCGCGAATGCGGTGTGTCAGTTAACAGAAATGTTGTTGCCACACCGCCTTCGCGAGCAAGCCCGCTCCCACAGGGGATTTGCGTTACTGCAAATCAGTGCCCGGCAGTCTTGGAGAACAGCTGGATGACCACCACGCCGAGCACGATCAGCGCCATTCCGAGCATCGCCGGCACGTCCAGCTTCTGCCCATAAATGAACAGCGCTGCGACGCTGACCATGACGATGCCCATGCCCGCCCACACGGCGTAGGCGACTCCCACCGGCACAGTGCGCACCACCAGCGTCAGCATCCAGAAGGCGATCCCGTAGCCGACGATCACCAGAATCAGCGGCAGCGGGGTGCTCAAGCCTTTGACCGCTTTCATCGAAACGGTGGCGATCACTTCGGCGCAAATGGCGATGGCCAGAAAGGCGTAGGCGTTCATGTGTAGATCCTCATGTAAAACCTTGCTTGCTGAGGCGGCATTCTAGTCGCTCGCCAGATGGGGTAAAGTCATTACCTATCTGTTTTTAAGATGGGATGCAGCATGAATACCCTGTGGAATCTGGAACAATTGCGCGCCTTCGTCAGCGTCGCCGAACAGCGCTCGTTTTCTGCCGTGGCGCGCCAGCAACGCAAGGCGCAGTCGGCGATCAGCAGTGCGATTGCCATGCTGGAGGACGATTTGGGCGTCAGCCTGTTCGAGCGTAGCAGTGGTCGCTCACCCAGGCTCACCGAAGCGGGCGAAGCCTTGCTCGAAGAAGCCCGGGAAGTGCTGCGCCAATGCGAGCGCCTCAATGGTCGGGCGATGGCGATGATGCGCGGTCAGGAAGCGCAGCTTCGGGTGGCTCAGGATGAAGCCATGCCGTATCAGGCACTGGTGGAAAGCTTCGATGCGCTGGCCGAGCAATTTCCCAGCCTCGAAGTGCAACTGACCAGCGCCGCCCAGGGTGAAGTCGCACGCAAACTGGTCGAGCGTCGCGCTGATCTGGGCCTGCTGTTCTATCACGACGAAATTCCCGAAGCGCTGGAGCGTCGGGTATTGGGCCGGGTGGAAATGGTCACCGTCTGCGGGATCAACCATCCGCTGGCAACGCAGTCCTACGTCACTTGCCAGCAACTGGCGCAGCATCGGCAATTGCTGATGTCGACGCAAACCAGCGTCTACCCCGGCAACGAACCGGCCAGTCCGCAGGTGTGGCGCGCTGACAGTTTCTATGTGATGGCCGAATGGCTGGTGCGGGATCTGGGCTGGGCCTGGCTGCCCCGGCATGTGGTGCAGTATTCGGCCTATCAGGGGTTGATGGTCGAACTGGACAGCGAATGGACCCCGCCGGCGTTGGTGGTGGAGCTGGTCTGGCGCCGGGATGAACCCCTCGGCCCGGCTGCGCGCTGGCTGGCTGAACGTTTTGCCGTGCACTTGCGGGCGATTGGCGACAAAAGTCGATAAACTCCGCCGCCATGAATAGAACTCTCTACACCGCGCTGTTTTACCTGGGGCTGCCATTGGTGGCGATTCGGCTGTGGCTGCGCTCGCGCAAGGCCCCGGCGTATGCCAAGCGGATTGGTGAGCGCTTCTCTTACGGGATGCCGCGACTGCAACCCGGCGGGATCTGGGTGCACGCGGTGTCTGTGGGCGAAAGCATTGCCGCCGCGCCGATGATTCGCGCCTTGCTGCAGCGTTATCCACAGCTGCCGATCACCGTGACCTGCATGACGCCGACCGGATCGGAACGGATTCAGGCGTTGTTCGCCGGCGAACCGCGCATCCAGCATTGTTATCTGCCCTACGACTTGCCGTGCGCAGCGGCGCGTTTTCTTGATCACGCCAAACCGAAACTGGCGGTGATCATGGAAACCGAACTCTGGCCCAACCACATCCATCAGTGCGCCAAGCGTGGGATTCCGGTGGCGCTGGCCAACGGGCGATTGTCCGAGCGCTCGGCCCGAGGCTATGGCCGCTTCAGCAAGCTGACCGCGCCGATGCTCGCTGAAATGAGTTTTTTCGCGGTGCAGACCGAGGCCGAAGCCCAGCGCTTCCGCGATCTCGGCGCGCGTCCGCAGACGGTCGAGGTCACTGGCTCGATCAAGTTCGACCTGACCATCGACCCGCAACTGCTGCAGCGCGCCCATGAGTTGCGCGGCCAATGGCAGGCGCTGGAGCGCCCGGTGTGGATCGCTGCGAGTACCCACGAAGGCGAAGACGAAGTGGTGCTCGACGCCCATCGCCGGCTGTTGGCGAACTACCCGAATGCGCTGCTGATTCTGGTGCCGCGCCATCCCGAGCGCTTCAACTCGGTGTTCGAGTTGTGCCAGCGTGAAGGCTTTGCCACGGTGCGCCGTTCCACCGGTGCCAACGTCGAAGCGGACACTTCAGTGCTGCTCGGCGACACCATGGGCGAGCTGCTGTTTCTCTACGCGCTGGCTGACAGTGCTTTCGTCGGCGGCAGCCTGGTGCCCAACGGCGGGCACAATCTGCTGGAGCCGGCGGCCTTGGCCAAACCGGTGCTCAGCGGCCCGCACCTGTTCAACTTCCTCGACATCGCCGCGCAGTTGCGCGAAGCCGGCGCGCTGGCCGAAGTGGATGATGCCGAAGGGCTGGCGGTGGAAGTGCAGCGTCTGTTCGAATTGCCGCGCGATGCCCAGCGCATGGCCGAGGCGGGGCTGGCGGTGATGCGCCGTAATCAGGGGGCGTTGCAGCGGTTGCTGGATGGGCTGGGCCGGTTGATCAAATAGTCGCCCGGAACATTTATTGTGGTGAGGGGATTTATCCCCGATCGGCTGCGCAGCAGTCGTTAACCCTGCTTGCCATATCAGACTGAATCACCGCGGTGAATGGTTTTGGGGCTGCTACGCACCCCATCGGGGATAAATCCCCTCGCCACAGGGGATTTTCCAGATTGTTTAGGGGCGCGCCTTGAGTTGCGCTTCGGCTGCCTTGGCCAGATCCGGTGGCAAGAAGTCCTTGTCCGGGTTGTAGTCGGCCTTCAGATAGCGCGCCAGGTCTTGCAAGTCACCCGGATTCAACGTTCCTGCCGCCTGCTTCAAGCGCAGGTTGTCGAGAATGTAGTCGTAACGGGTGTTGTTGTAGTTGCGCACCGAGGTGTACAGCTGACGCTGGGCGTCGAGCACGTCGACAATGTTGCGCGTACCGACCTGATAACCGATTTCCGTGGCTTCCACCGCGCTCTGGTTGGAGATGATCGACTGGCGGCGCGCCTGTACCTGCTCGACATCGGTGTTCACCGCGCGGTGCAGGTTGCGGGTGTTTTCCACCACTTGCCGGCGCAGAGATTCGCGCTGTTGCTCGCTCTGATCCAGTTGCGCATAGGACTGGCGCACTTGCGAACTGGTCAGCCCGCCGCTGTAGATCGGAATGTTCAGTTGCAGGCCCAGGGTGCTTTGCTCGACGTTGCCACTGTACGGCGTACCGAAGGCGTTCGGGTTGGCGAAACCGAGGGCGTCGTTGTCACCCTTTTCGTATTTGGCCACGGCATCGAGGGTCGGCAGGTGACCGGCCTTGCGCTGTTTGAGGGTCTGTTCGGCGGAGCTGACCGCAAAGTTGCTCGCCAGCAGATTGAGGTTCTGCTTGCCCGCCGTGTCGACCCAGGCCTTGGCGTCGTTTGGCGCCGGCGGCAGGATCGGCAACGTGTGGACGATGCCCTGAATCGAGTTGTACTGACGGTTGGTCAGGGTGATCAGCGCTTCGAACGCATCGTCAACCTGACGCTGCGCAACGATACGGTTGGCGCGCGCGGTGTCGTAACTGGCCTGCGATTGCAGGACATCGGTCTTGTCCGACAGGCCGACATCGAAACGCTCGTTGGACTGGTCGAGCTGACGCTTGAACGCGGCTTCTTCAGCCTTGGTCGAGGCCAGGTTGTCCTGACTGCGCAGCACGTTGAAGTAGCTTTCAGCCGATTGCAGAATCAGGTTCTGTTCGGTGGCCGAGAGTTGCAGGGCGGCTTGTTCGTTGACGTCCTTGGCAGCCTGATACTGGAACCAGCGGTCGGCGCGGAACAACGGCTGGGCGAGGGTCGCCTGATAGGAATGCGCGCTGCGATTGGCAATGGCTGAAGGCTGGTCGATCGAGGTGCGCACGTCCGCCACTTCGGCGCCGCCGGACAGGTTAGGCAGCAACCCCGCGCGGGCCTGCGGCACCACTTCTTTCTGGGCGCCGTACTGGGCGCGGGCGGCGGCCAGATCGGCGTTGTTGTCGACGGCTTCCTGATAGACGCTGACCAGATCGGTCTTGGTCGACAAGGGCGCTTCTGCTGCCCAGGCCATTGCGTTGGACGCACAAGACACGGCAAGAGCCAGTGAAAGTTTGCGCAGCATGAGGCGATCCCTAGCAAAAATATTACGGAAATAATGTGCGCGCCAAGGCTACGGCGCGGCCCCGGCAGCGTCAAGGCGCGCAGGGCACAGCGAGTGTAGTTGCGCAATCGTGCGGCAACAATCCTGCAAGTCCCGGTAATTGCGCCATTCATCATGGTGTTTGCCGCGGTGTTGGCGTTCTTTGCCGGTTGTGTCTAGACTGGCCGGGTTCTTGTCGGGGTGCCTTGCTATGAGGCTGAGATCGAATAATTTCGGATCCCGTTGAACCTGATCAGGTTAGCGCCTGCGTAGGGAACAAGATTTCTCGTCACCCGGCGAGTCCTCTTGTGCTTCGTCCGGGATATTGTTCGACAATCGAACGCTCGACGACGATGCACAGCACCAGTCCTGGTGCGTCCGTGCCTTTCAGGTTCTGCTCCGACAATCCATTTGCCTGGATGCTGTCTGGAGAGCCCGTGATGACTACAAAAGCAAAAAACGCGATCAACCTGAGTGACTCGGCCAAGGTCGATGAACAGTCGGTTCAGCCGTTCACCCGTTCGCAAAAAGTCTACGTTCAGGGCTCGCGCCCGGACATCCGCGTGCCGATGCGCGAAATCACCCTCGATGTGACGCCGACCGATTTCGGTGGCGAAATCAACGCGCCGGTCACCGTCTACGACACCTCCGGCCCGTACACCGATCCGAACGTGGTGATCGACGTGCGCAAAGGTCTGGGCGACGTGCGTTCGGCGTGGATCGACGACCGTGGCGACACCGAGCGTTTGCCTGGCCTGAGTTCCAATTTCGGCCAGGAGCGCCTCGCCGACCCTGAACTGACCAAACTGCGTTTCGCTCACGTCAACAACCCGCGCCGGGCCAAGGCCGGGGCCAACGTCAGCCAGATGCACTACGCGCGCAAAGGCATCATCACCGCCGAGATGGAATACGTCGCCATCCGCGAAAACATGAAGCTGCAAGAAGCCCGCGCCGCTGGCCTGTTGAATCAGCAACACGCCGGCCACAGCTTCGGCGCGAGCATCCCGAAAGAAATCACCGCTGAATTCGTCCGCGAAGAAATCGCCCGTGGTCGCGCGATCATTCCGGCCAACATCAACCACGTCGAACTGGAACCGATGATCATCGGCCGTAACTTCCTGGTGAAGATCAACGGCAACATCGGCAACAGCGCCCTGGGTTCGTCCATCGAAGAAGAAGTGGCGAAACTGACCTGGGGCATTCGCTGGGGTTCGGACACGGTGATGGACCTGTCCACCGGCAAACACATTCACGAAACCCGCGAGTGGATCATCCGCAACTCGCCGGTGCCGATCGGTACCGTGCCAATCTATCAAGCGCTGGAGAAGGTCAACGGCGTTGCTGAAGACCTGACCTGGGAGCTGTTCCGCGACACGCTGATCGAACAGGCCGAGCAGGGCGTCGACTACTTCACCATCCACGCCGGCGTGCTGCTGCGCTACGTGCCGCTGACCGCCAAGCGCGTGACCGGCATCGTTTCCCGTGGCGGTTCGATCATGGCCAAGTGGTGCCTGGCGCACCACAAAGAGAACTTCCTCTACACCCACTTCGACGAAATCTGCGAAATCATGAAGGCCTACGACGTCAGCTTCTCGCTGGGCGACGGCCTGCGTCCGGGCTCGATTGCCGACGCCAACGACGAAGCGCAATTCGGCGAACTGGAAACCCTCGGCGAGCTGACCAAGATCGCCTGGAAACACGACGTGCAGTGCATGATCGAAGGCCCGGGCCACGTGCCGATGCAGTTGATCAAAGAGAACATGGACAAGCAGCTGGAGTGCTGTGACGAGGCGCCGTTCTACACCCTCGGCCCGCTGACCACCGACATCGCGCCGGGTTACGACCACATCACCTCGGGTATCGGTGCGGCGATGATCGGCTGGTTCGGTTGCGCCATGCTCTGCTACGTGACGCCGAAGGAACACCTCGGCTTGCCGAACAAGGATGACGTGAAGACCGGGATCATCACCTACAAGATCGCGGCGCATGCGGCGGACTTGGCCAAAGGGCATCCGGGCGCGCAGATTCGTGACAACGCCCTGAGCAAGGCGCGTTTCGAGTTCCGCTGGGAAGACCAGTTCAACCTCGGTCTGGACCCGGACACCGCGCGTTCGTATCACGACGAAACCCTGCCGAAAGACTCGGCCAAGGTCGCGCACTTCTGTTCGATGTGCGGGCCGAAATTCTGCTCGATGAAGATCACTCAGGAAGTCCGTGAATACGCGGCCAACCAGCGGATCGACGCGGTCGACGTGGACGTCGCCCAGGGTCTTGCGGAGCAGGCCGAGCGGTTCAAGAAGGAAGGCAGTCAGCTGTACAAGAAGGTTTGATCTGACCTGAAGTCTGCGGTGTCTGTGCTGGCCCCTTCGCGAGCAAGCCCGCTCCCACATTTGAATCCAGCTGTTCACGAAACTTGTGTTCACAGGCGATCCAGTGTGGGAGCGGGCTTGCTCGCGAAGACGTCAGAACAGGCGCCAGGGATCTCAATGACAAAAATACTCCTCTGAGATAACACCTTGAGCATTCAACCCGGCACTTATTCCCCCGACCTCGCCGTACCCGCCGACAAGCGAGTATTCGGCGGTCGCGATCTGTTTTCCCTGTGGTTTTCCCTCGGCATCGGCCTGATGGTATTACAAACCGGTGCCTTGCTCGCGCCGGGTCTGGGCCTTTCCGGTTCGCTGCTGGCGATTTTCCTCGGCACGCTGGTTGGCGTGCTGCTGTTGGCCGCTGTCGGCGTGATCGGCAGCGACACCGGTCTGTCGTCGATGGCCGCACTGAAACTGAGCCTCGGCCACAAAGGCGCAAGCCTGCCGGCGCTGCTCAACCTGCTGCAACTGATCGGTTGGGGCTCGTTCGAAATCATCGTCATGCGTGACGCTGCCAGCCTGCTCGGCAGCCGTGCGTTCAGCGAAGGTTCGCTGTGGGCCAGCCCGATGCTCTGGACCTTGTGCTTCGGCGCACTGGCGACTTTGCTCGCGGTCAGCGGGCCGCTGACGTTCGTGCGCAAGATCCTGCGTAAATGGGGTATCTGGCTGATCCTCGCCGCGTGCATCTGGCTGACCTGGAATCTGTTCGCCAAGGCTGATCTGGCGGCACTCTGGGCGCGTGCCGGGGACGGTTCGATGCCGTTCGCCGTGGGCTTCGACATTGCCATCGCCATGCCGTTGTCGTGGCTGCCGCTGATCGCCGATTACTCGCGTTTCGGCAAGCGTGCGAAGAACGTGTTCGGCGGCACCGCCATCGGTTTCTTCATCGGCAATTTCTGGTTGATGAGCCTCGGCGTGGCCTACACCCTGGCGTTTGCGCCGAGTGGTGAAGTCAATGCGTTACTGCTGGCACTGGCCGGGGCCGGTCTGGGCATTCCGCTGTTGCTGATTCTGCTGGATGAGTCGGAAAACGCTTTCGCCGACATTCATTCGGCAGCGGTGTCGAGCGGGATTCTGTTGCGCTTGAAAGTCGAGCATCTGGCCTTGGCCATCGGCGTGATCTGCACCCTGATTGCACTGCTGGCGCCATTGGCGCAGTACCAGAACTTCCTGTTGCTGATCGGCTCGGTGTTTGCGCCGCTGTTCGGCGTGGTGCTGGTGGATCACTTCATCCTGCGCAAGCGCAGCGCTCAGGTGGCGTCAGCCGCATTGCGCTGGCCGGCGCTGCTGGCGTGGCTGGGCGGGATCAGCACCTACCACTTGCTGGCGAATCTGTATCCGGATGTCGGCGCGACCCTGCCGGCACTGGTGCTGGCAGGGCTGTTGCAACTGGTGCTCGGTCGGGCGTTCAGTTACGGCCCGGAAACAGCTCGGGTTTGAGAATGCCGTTCAGACGCGGGTAAGGGATCTTCAGTTCGACGTGGCCCAGCGCGTAAGGCGCGATGGTGCTCACGTCGTACTTGAGGATCACGCCACCGTAGGTCAGCGCCACGTTCGGGGTTTTGACGAACGGCCAGCTCTTCACGAAATCCGCTTCCTGATCGAGCTTGGTGCTGATCAGCCAGCTGTTGTGCGCCACTTGCGCCGCTTTCCAGAACGCCTCTTCCTGACCCGGCAGCAACATGTCCGACAGGTTCAGCACTTTATGCTGCTGGCGCGAGTAGTTGATGAAGCCGCGACCCGGCGTGCCATGGGCGCCGCCGGTGTCGAGGTAGCTCGACAGTTCGATGATCACCAAGCCGTCATGCTGCTCGCGTACCTTGGCCTGCAAATAGCTGCTGTTGCGCGGGCCGGCGTTGCGCAGGAATTGATCACGATAGGCGGCCAGGGTTGGCGCTACCGCTGCGTTTTGCTCGGTGCGGGTCATTTGCAGCAGGCGTTTTTCGATAATGCCGTCCAGCGCAGGCTCGGCCGCGAAGTGCACGGTATCGATATTCACCAGCGGGCAGTCCGGGTTGGAACAGCCGGGTTTCAGGGTTTCCGACGCATCGCGGGTGGTTTCCAGCGGCGTGCGGTAGTTGGGCTGGAACAGGTTGGCGCAGGCGCCCAGGGTCAGGGCGATGGCGGCCACGGAGGCAATTTTGAAAAGCGACATGGGCGTCCTTTCTGAAACAGGGGAAGGCAAAAAGTTATCCGCTTCGACTCTCGCCGAAGCAGTCAGTTCGCCACTAAGCTAATTAGAGTGGGTTTCGCCTCCACCGTCCATCCCGCTGACGGTAAAGGGGCTGCATCAATCATCGCGGGCGCGTTAGGATGGCGCGAAGTCGAGGCCGCCAGTAACCAAAAGCAGCCTCGTATTGGATTTGCAGCAAGAGAGGATGCTCATGACAGATTTTGCCAACGCCACTCCGGCCACCGTCGATGTCGTAAAGCGCGAGCGCTGCTACGAGGGCTTCTACAAGCTCGACCGTTTGCACCTGCGCCATGAGCTGTTCGCCGGGGGCATGAGCCGCGAGATCAACCGCGAAGTCTTCGTGCGTCACGATGCCGTGTGCCTGCTGCCTTACGACCCAAAGCGCGATGAAGTGGTGCTGCTCGAGCAGTTTCGCGTCGGTGCCATGGGCAAGACCGACAACCCGTGGCTGGTTGAGCTGGTCGCCGGTCTGATCGACAAGGCCGAAGTGCCGGAAGAAGTTGCTCACCGCGAGGCGCAGGAGGAAGCTGGGCTGGACATCAAGGCCCTGTGGCCGATGACCAAATATTTTCCGTCGCCGGGCGGCAGCAACGAATTCGTGCATTTGTACCTGGGGCACTGCAGCACCGAAGGCGTAGGCGGCCTGCATGGGCTGGAGGAAGAAGCAGAAGACATCCGCGTCACGGTCTGGGCCTTTGAAGATGCCTTGCAGGCCGTCCGTGACGGACGCATTGCCAACGCGGCGAGCATCATCGCCTTGCAATGGCTGGCGCTGAACCGCGCCGAAGTGAGGGGGTTATGGTCGTAAACAAGCTGCGCGATCGCTATCGAGTCGACCTCGCCGGGCTGCAAGCCGCCTGCGAGGCCAACTACGCGCGCCTGATGCGACTGGTGCCGGACATGCGCAACGACCCCGAGGCGCGGCGGATCGCCGTGACCCAGGGCGAGCAGATGCTCGGCGTGCTGGCCCTCGAAGTGCTGCAGACTTGCCCGTACACCACCACTTTGCAGGTGCGTCAGGAACACAGTTTGCCGTGGCTGCCGGTGCCGCAACTGGAAGTGCAGGTCTATCACGACGCGCGCATGGCCGAGGTGATCAGCGCCGAACATGCACGACGCTTTCGCGGCATCTATCCTTACCCGAACGCCGCGATGCATCAGCCGGATGAAAAGGCCCAGCTCAATCTGTTCCTGGGGGAATGGCTGAGCCATTGTCTGGCCCTGGGGCACGAGTACGAAGTCGTACGCTAGTTGTGAACTGCGTCCGGTTCGCCGGTTTCCCCTTTGCGTCATCCCCCAGCATAATTGCGGCACTCAACCGATTCCGTGCTTTTGCCCTGGGAGAACGCCTTGCCGAGCGTATCCACATTGACCACCGCCGATCCGGCGTTGCTGGTGCAGTTATCCGACAGTCATCTGTTCGCCGAGGCGGGCGGCACACTGCTGGGCATGAACACCCGCGAGAGCCTGCAAAAGGTCATCGAACTGGTGCTCAGGCAGCAACCTCGGATCGACTTGATTCTGGCCACGGGGGACCTTTCCCAGGATGGCACTCTGGAGTCGTATCAACAGTTTCGTGAGATGACGGCGCAGATCGATGCGCCGGCGCGCTGGATTCCCGGCAATCACGATGAGCCGCAAATCATGGCTCAGGCCGCGGTGCAAAGTGCATTGCTGGAGTCAGTGGTCGATGTCGGCAACTGGCGCGTGACCTTGCTCGATTCGGCGGTGCCGGGTTCTGTACCGGGCTATCTGCAGGACGATCAGTTGCAGCTGCTGGCGCGTTCATTGAGTGAAGCCCCGGAGCGCCATCATCTGGTGTGTTTCCACCATCATCCAGTGTCGATCGGCTGCCCGTGGATGGAGCCGATCGGTTTGCGCAATCCCGAAGCATTCTTCGAAGTGCTCGATCGTTTTCCTCAGGCTCGCGCGGTGCTGTGGGGGCATGTGCATCAGGAGATCGACCGCGAACGCAACGGCGTACGGCTGATGGCCTCGCCATCGACCTGCATTCAGTTCGAGCCCGGCAGTCACGACTTCAAGGTCGGCGAACAGGCGCCGGGCTATCGCTGGTTGCGGCTGCTGCCAGACGGGCGGCTGGAAACTGGCGTCGAGCGCGTTACCGACTTCCAATTCACCGTCGATTACGGCTCCGAAGGCTACTGATTTCGATCAAGAGCCCCTCACCCCAGCCCTCTCCCGGAGGGAGAGGGAGCTGACCGAGGTGTCTGGCATTATCCATCGACCTGAAAGAATGTGTCGATTATGGATTCGCCGAAACTCGCTCAAGTCGGTGTAGCTCTTGAATATCCCCCATTCAGTCCCCTCTCCCTCCGGGAGAGGGCTAGGGTGAGGGGCTTTCTCCCTGTAAACTCCGCTATCTTTCGCCGACACCCAGGGAGCTCAAATGTCCGGTTCGATCCTCTATATCCACGGTTTCAACAGCGCGCCGGCCTCGAAAAAGGCCTGTCAGCTGGTCGAGGTGATGGAACGGCTGGGTTTGAGCGACCAATTGCGTGTCCCGGCGCTGCATCACCACCCGCGTGAAGCCATCGGTCAGTTGCAGCAGGCGATTGCCGAGCTGGGCCGGCCGTTGCTGGTGGGAAGCTCACTCGGCGGCTACTATGCGACTCACCTGGCTGAGCGCCACGGCTTGAAAGCCCTGCTGGTCAACCCGGCGGTCAGCCCGCACCGGATGTTCGACGGCTACCTGGGCACACAGAAAAACCTGTATACCGATGAGACCTGGGAATTGACCCACGACCATGTGACGGCCCTGGCCGAGCTGGAAGTGCCGGCACCCGTGGATGCACAGCGTTATCAGGTGTGGTTGCAGACCGGCGATGAAACACTGGATTATCGCCTCGCCCAGCAGTATTACCGGGCCTGCGCCTTGCGCATTCAGGCCGGCGGCGACCATGGTTACCAGGGTTTTGCCGAACAATTACCGGCGTTGTTGAGTTTTGCCGGCATTGGCGCCGATTTGTATCAGGCAATCGATTTCACCGCACTGTGAAGTCTTGCCCCTTTTTCATTGAATCACTGACGACGAGACCCTATGGCCACTCCCAGCGCTAGCTCTTATAACGCCGACGCCATCGAAGTCCTCTCGGGCCTCGACCCGGTGCGCAAACGCCCCGGCATGTACACCGACACCAGTCGGCCGAACCACCTCGCCCAGGAAGTCATCGACAACAGTGTCGACGAAGCCCTGGCCGGCCACGCCAAATCGGTGCAGGTCATTCTGCACGCCGATCACTCGCTCGAAGTCAGTGACGACGGTCGCGGCATGCCGGTCGACATTCACCCGGAAGAGGGTGTGTCAGGTGTCGAGCTGATCCTCACCAAGCTGCATGCGGGCGGCAAGTTTTCCAACAAGAACTACCAGTTCTCCGGCGGTCTGCACGGGGTGGGTATTTCCGTGGTCAACGCCTTGTCGACCGAAGTCCGGGTGCGCGTGAAGCGTGACGGCAACGAATACCAGATGACCTTCAAGGATGGCTTCAAGGCCACCGAGCTGGAAATCGTCGGCACCGTCGGCAAGCGCAACACCGGCACCAGCGTGTACTTCGCGCCGGATCCGAAATACTTCGATTCACCGAAATTCTCCATCAGCCGCCTCAAGCACGTGCTCAAGGCCAAGGCTGTGCTGTGCCCGGGGCTGTTGGTCAGCTTCGAAGACAAGGGCACCGGCGAGAAAGTCGAATGGCATTACGAAGACGGCCTGCGCTCCTATCTGGTGGACGCGGTCAGCGAATTCGAACGCCTGCCGGACGAGCCATTCTGCGGCAGCCTCGCCGGTAATAAAGAAGCGGTGGATTGGGCGCTGCTGTGGCTGCCGGAAGGTGGCGACGCGGTGCAGGAAAGCTACGTCAACCTGATCCCGACGGCGCAGGGCGGGACCCACGTCAACGGTCTGCGTCAGGGCCTGCTCGACGCGATGCGCGAGTTCTGCGAATTCCGCAGCCTGCTGCCGCGCGGCGTGAAGCTGGCGCCGGAAGATGTCTGGGAGCGCATCGCTTTCGTGCTGTCGATGAAGATGCAGGAACCGCAATTCTCCGGCCAGA
Source organism: Pseudomonas sp. LAMO17WK12:I5 (assembly GCF_900215165.1). Classification (NCBI taxonomy): domain Bacteria; kingdom Pseudomonadati; phylum Pseudomonadota; class Gammaproteobacteria; order Pseudomonadales; family Pseudomonadaceae; genus Pseudomonas; species Pseudomonas sp. LAMO17WK12:I5. The sequence continues at coordinate 434,293 of NZ_OBDS01000004.1, forward strand.
CCAAAGAGCGTCTGTCGTCCCGTGAAGCGGCGGCGTTCGTTTCCGGCGTCGTGAAAGATGCATTCAGCCTGTGGCTCAACGCCAACCCGGAAACCGGTCTGGCGCTGGCCGAACTGGCGATCAACAACGCCGGTCGCCGCCTGAAAGCGAGCAAGAAAGTCGAGCGCAAGCGCGTCACCCAGGGCCCTGCGTTACCGGGCAAACTGGCTGACTGCGCCGGGCAGGATCCGATGCGGTCCGAGCTGTTCCTGGTCGAAGGTGATTCCGCCGGCGGTTCCGCCAAGCAAGCGCGGGACAAGGAATTCCAGGCGATCCTGCCGTTGCGCGGCAAGATCCTCAACACCTGGGAAGTCGATGGCAGCGAAGTGCTGGCCAGCCAGGAAGTGCACAACATCGCCGTGGCCATCGGGGTCGATCCGGGCGCGGCAGACATGAGTCAACTGCGCTACGGCAAGATCTGCATCCTCGCCGACGCCGACTCCGACGGTCTGCACATCGCGACGCTGCTGTGCGCGTTGTTCGTCCAGCATTTCCGCCCGCTGGTGGATGCCGGTCACGTCTACGTAGCGATGCCGCCGCTGTACCGCATCGACCTCGGCAAAGAGATCTACTACGCCCTCGACGAAGCCGAGCGCGACGGGATTCTCGACCGTCTGGTGGCCGAGAAGAAACGCGGCAAACCGCAGGTCACCCGATTCAAAGGTCTGGGTGAAATGAACCCGCCGCAACTGCGTGAAACCACCATGGACCCGAACACACGGCGCCTGGTGCAACTGACGCTGGGCGAGGATTTCGCCGAAACCTCGGAAATGATGGACATGTTGCTGGCGAAGAAACGCGCCGGTGACCGCAAGACCTGGCTCGAATCCAAGGGCAACCTGGCCGAGGTGCTGGCCTGATGCGGTTTGGCTGGGCCTTGGCGGGTGCGTTGCTGCTGAGTCCGATGAGCGTGTCGGCGGAGCCGCTGCAGGAATTGCGCGTGCTCTCCGAACACCCGGTCGAAGGCATGCGTGGCGGTAACCTGTCGGGACTGGCCATGTGTGGCAGCGAGTTGTGGACGGTGTCGGACCGCGATGACGATCAGATCTATCGGCTCAATACCGCCGATCAGGTCTGGCAGGCCGAGGCCTTGCACATCGACGTGCCGCTGGTGCCGGAGACCGGTTTGCCGTGGGGATTGCGCTCGCGCAATTGGGCCGCGTCGTTCGTGCGCGGTGGCGACCTCGATTTCGAAGGCATCAGTTGCGACAGCGCCGGCAATCGCTACATTGTCAGCGAGGGCCACGCGGCGGTCTTGCAGGTGCCCGTCAGCGGCCCGGTCAACTGGCTGAAGATTTCGCCGATGATGGTTCGCGAAGCGCGGGCCAGTGGCATGCTCCTGCATTTCAATGCGATCTTCGAAGGTCTGGCGATCAACCCGGCGGGCGATCAGATGTGGCTGGCCGGCGAACGGCAAAACCGCGGCTTGCTGCTGATCAAGCGTCAGCAGACGGTGTGGGATTGCGACGGTCGTTGCGTGCAGCTCAGCGAGGGCGGCAAGGAGATGCAGCCGCCGCAGTTCCCGCACGCCAAAGCGGTCGACCGCGACTTTTCCGACCTTTCGTTGTTCAACGGCAAATTGTTTACCCTTGAGCGCAACGCCTTCCAGATTTGTCGGCGCGATGCGCAGACCGCCAAGGTCGAGCGTTGCTGGTCGTACGCCGCTGAATTGTTGCAGGCCAACCGCCGTTACGCGCAGAACTTCGGGTTGGAAGAAGCATTGATCGTTGACGCTGAGGGTGCGTGGGTCGGCGTCGACAATAATTTCGGCCCCCGCGCCGACGGTGAGGTAAGGCCGATCGTCTGGCGCTTCGCCGCGCCTGAAGGTGGCTGGAGCGCCAAACCGTGAGTCAGCAACCGCCGGGCAAGCGCGCCGGCCGGGTGTTGATGATTCTGGCCTGGTGCGCGGGGCTGTTTCTGGCCACGCGGTTTTTCGGCCAGTGGGAAGAACGTCAGCAGAATCCGAATGTGGTGGTCACGTCCGAGCAGCATGGCGGCGTGATCGAAGTGAAGCTGGCCGGCAACGCCCAAGGGCATTTTGTCGCCAGCGGTCAGATCAACGGTGAGCCGGTGGAGTTCATGCTCGACACCGGCGCGACCGATGTGGCGATCCCGGCGGATCTGGCCAAGCGCTTGAAACTGGAAGAGGGTTTCGGTGTGACCCTGAGCACGGCCAACGGCCTGAGCCAGGGCTACCGGACAAAGATCGACCGCCTGCAACTGGGCGACATCGTGCTGCGGGACGTCCGCGCGCTGGTGGCGCCGGGGCTGCATGGCGATCAGGTGCTGCTCGGCATGAGCGCCCTGAACAAACTTGAATTTACCCAGCGCGGTGGCACCATGCTGCTGCGCCAGACAACGAACCGATGAGGCCCGCATGAGCGACTCCCTTGATCTCAGCCTGGACGGTGTAGAACGCCGATCGCTGGCTGACTTCACCGAAAATGCCTACCTCAACTACTCCATGTACGTGATCATGGACCGTGCCCTGCCGCATATCGGCGACGGCCTGAAACCGGTACAGCGGCGCATCATTTATGCGATGAGCGAGCTGGGGCTGGACGCCGATTCCAAGCACAAGAAATCGGCGCGTACCGTCGGTGACGTGCTCGGCAAGTTCCATCCGCACGGCGATTCGGCGTGTTACGAAGCGATGGTGTTGATGGCCCAGCCGTTCAGCTATCGCTACACGCTGGTCGACGGCCAGGGCAACTGGGGTGCGCCGGACGATCCGAAGTCCTTCGCCGCCATGCGTTACACCGAAGCACGCCTGTCGCGCTATTCCGAAGTGCTGCTCAGCGAACTGGGCCAGGGCACCGCTGACTGGGGCCCGAACTTCGACGGTACCTTGCAGGAACCACTGGTGTTGCCGGCACGTTTGCCGAACATCCTGCTCAACGGCACCACCGGCATCGCTGTCGGTATGGCCACCGACGTGCCGCCGCACAATCTGCGCGAAGTCGCCACTGCCTGCGTGCGCTTGCTCGATGAGCCGAAAGCCACGGTCGAACAGCTCTGCGAACACATTCAAGGCCCGGACTATCCGACCGAAGCGGAAATCATTACGCCGCGTGCCGACCTGCTGAAAATGTACGAAACCGGCAAGGGCTCGGTACGTATGCGCGCCGTGTACCACGTCGAGGACGGCGACATCATCGTCACCGCGCTGCCGCACCAGGTCTCCGGGGCCAAAGTGCTGGAGCAGATCGCCGCGCTGATGCAGGCCAAGCCGTCGAAAGCACCGCAGATCGCTGACCTGCGTGATGAATCCGACCACGAAAACCCGTGTCGCATCGTGATCATTCCGGTCAACAGTCGCGTCGATCACGAAGCGCTGATGCAGCACCTGTTCGCCAGCACCGAGCTGGAGTCGACCTACCGGGTCAACGTCAACATCATCGGTCTGGATGGCAAGCCGCAGTTGAAGAACCTGCGTGCATTGCTGGTCGAATGGCTGGAATTCCGCGTGCTGACCGTGCGTCGCCGCCTGCAATTCCGCCTCGACAAAGTCGAGCGTCGGCTGCACCTGTTGGACGGTTTGCTGATCGCCTACCTCAACCTGGATGAAGTGATCCACATCATCCGCACCGAGGAACACCCGAAAACCAAGCTGATCGAGCGTTTCGCCCTCAGCGAGATCCAGGCCGACTACATCCTCGACACCCGCCTGCGGCAGTTGGCGCGTCTGGAAGAGATGAAGCTGCGCGACGAGCAGGACGAACTGCTCAAGGAACAAGCCAAGCTGCAAGCCCTGCTGGGCAGCGAAGCCAAGCTGAAGAAGCTGGTGCGCACCGAGCTGCTCAAAGACGCTGAAACCTATGGCGATGACCGTCGTTCGCCGATCGTCGAACGTGCTGAAGCGAAAGCGCTGACCGAACACGATCTGCTGCCGAACGAGAAAGTTACCGTCGTGCTGTCGGAAAAAGGCTGGATCCGTTCGGCCAAAGGCCATGACATTGATGCCACCGGCCTGTCGTACAAGGCGGGTGACGGCTTCAAGACCTCGGCGGCGGGACGTTCCAACCAGTCTGCCGTGGTAATTGACTCCACTGGCCGCAGCTATTCGGTCGCCGCGCATACGTTGCCGTCAGCGCGTGGCCAGGGCGAACCGTTGACCGGGCGTCTGACCCCGCCACCCGGCGCGACCTTCGAATGCGTGCTGATGCCGGAAGACGATGCGCTGTATGTGATCGCCTCCGACGCCGGTTACGGTTTCGTGGTCAAGGGCGAAGACCTGCAAGCCAAGAACAAGGCCGGTAAAGCCCTGTTGAGCTTGCCGAACAACGCCAAGGTGATCGCGCCGCGTCCGGTGACTGATCGCGAGAATGACTTGCTTGCGGCCGTGACCAGCGAGGGGCGGATGCTGGTCTTCAATATCAGCGATTTGCCGCAGTTGGCGAAGGGCAAGGGCAACAAGATCATCGGTGTACCGGGTGACCGTGTCGCCAGCCGTGAAGAGTTTGTCACGGACATTGCTGTGATTCCCGCGGGTGCAACCTTGATCCTGCAAGCAGGCAAACGTCCGTATAAACTGAAAGCTGAAGACCTCGAACACTACAAAGGTGAGCGTGGACGGCGTGGCAACAAGCTTCCACGTGGCTTCCAGCGGGTCGATGCACTGCTCGTCGAAAACCTCAATTAGGCGAAAACGCCCATCTAGAGGCGTCGATCTACGATTTAACGCGTAGATCGACGCTTTGGCGCTGGAGTCGGAACGCATATTCACGGATGATATGGCCTTTCCAAGCGCCGGCGTGGCCGAGCGTTCTTCATATTTATTGAGTATTTTCACTGTGGTCAGCCTTGTGGCGGCCACCTGGACGGGATGATGACTGCTCTGCGCCCCCTTATTTTCCTGCTCGCCGGCGTTTTGGGCCTGGCGGGTTGCAGCGTTCACCAGCCGGTGTCGCTGTATCAGCTGGACAGCGGAAGTCCGGCTCAGCCTGCGCAAAGCACAGGCATGGCGGTTTTGTTGGGTCCGGTAGTCATTGCTGATTACCTGCAACGTGAAACTTTGCTGCAACGTCAACCGGACGGCAGCCTGCAAGCCTCGACCGACGGTCGCTGGGCGGGCAGCCTTTCGTCGGATATCGATCAATTGCTGATGCGTCAGGTGGCCGGTCATCTGGACAGCCAGCGTGTGGTATTGGCACCCGCCACTCTGGGATTTGCCCCGGATGTGCAGGTATTGCTGACCATCACGCGTCTGGACTCCGGTGAGAAGCAACCGGCGATCCTCGATGCACAATGGCGTCTGATCGACCGTCGTGGTCAGGTGCGCGATAACCGCATCGTTCATCTGCAGGAGCTGCATGCCGGTACCACGGCTTCGCAGGTGCAGGCGCAGGGGATTCTGTTGCAGCGTCTGGCCGAGCAGTTGTCGGTGGCGCTCAAGCCATTGGCCAACCAGCCTCCGGTGGCCGAAGCACCGCGTAAGGCAGCGCCTAAACCGGCAGCGCCGGCGGCGGATGCAGAGAAGCAGCCGAAGATTCCGATGGCTTCGCCGATTCGCACGGATATGGAAGTGTTCCGCTTCTGAGTCTGAATCAGAGTCAAACCAGAGCCCGCCTTGTGCGGGCTTTGTTGTTTCTGGGGGCTGGAGGACAGTTGTCGTCAGTGCTGACGCCTTCGCGAGCAAGCCCGCTCCCACATTTGATCAGCGGCGGGCACGTACCCTGTGGGAGCGGGCTTGCTCGCGAAGGGGCCGGAACAGGCGCCATAAAAGATCGCAGTGTCTAGTCCTGAAATAGGTTTACACCTGTTTCAGTCTCAAAACGCCCGATGCACCGCATCGGGCGTTTTGTATTTCAGGGATAAGTGCGGCCGCTCCCGGTTGTAGATTTGCACCGATTCATCCACCATTTTCACTGCATCCGCCAGGTCTTTGGGGCGATGCAGCAAAAACTCAGTCTTCAAAATCCCATTTACCCTCTCCGCCATAGCGTTCTGATAGCAATCATAACCGTCAGTCATTGAGCACCTGATTCCATGCCGGGTATGCATCCGTTG
>NZ_OBDS01000013.1:0-226534 GCF_900215165.1 Pseudomonas sp. LAMO17WK12:I5
GCTCTGATTTATACCAACGGATGCATACCCGGCATGGAATCAGGTGCTCAATGACTGACGGTTATGATTGCTATCAGAACGCTATGGCGGAGAGGGTAAATGGGATTTTGAAGACTGAGTTTTTGCTGCATCGCCCCAAAGACCTGGCGGATGCAGTGAAAATGGTGGATGAATCGGTGCAAATCTACAACCGGGAGCGGCCGCACTTATCCCTGAAATACAAAACGCCCGATGCGGTGCATCGGGCGTTTTGAGACTGAAACAGGTGTAAACCTATTTCAGGACTAGACATGCGATTTCCGCGACGACACATATCCCCTGTCGGAGCGAGCCTGCTCGCGAAGGCGTCAGTTCAGCCGACTTGTATATGGCTGATACACGGCTTTCGCGAGCAGGCTCGCTCCCACAGGGTTCAGCTCGATCTTCAAGGGTCAGCTCAGACCGAAAATCTGGCCACCATATTGTTCAAATCCACCGCCAGCCGCGACAGCTCCTGGCTTGCCGCACTGGTCTGATTTGCCCCCGCCGACGTCTGCATCGCCAGATCGCGGATGTTCATCAGGTTGCGGTCCACCTCCCGCGCCACCGCTGCCTGCTCCTCCGAGGCGCTGGCGATCACCAGGTTGCGTTCATTGATCAAGGTGAACGCCGAGGCAATTTCCTCCAGCGCCAAACCCGCAGCCTTGGCCAGTTCCAGAGTCGAATTGGCGCGGACGCTGCTCTGTTGCATCGAACTGACCGCCGAATCGGTGCCCTGCTGGATGCCACCGATCATCTGCTCGATTTCCTGGGTCGATTGCTGGGTGCGATGGGCCAGCGCCCGCACCTCATCGGCCACCACCGCGAAGCCACGCCCGGCATCGCCGGCCCGCGCCGCCTCGATCGCTGCGTTCAATGCCAGCAGATTGGTCTGCTCGGCAATCGAGCGGATCACGTCGAGCACTTTGCTGATGCCGTGAACCTTCTGCGCCAGATCCTCGACCTGCGTTGCATTGGACGTGACGTCGTCAGCCAGGGACTGGATCGAAGTCACCGTCTGGTTGACCTGCTCGCGCCCATGCTGGGCAATCCGGTCAGACTCGCGCGACGCCTCGGAAGTCGCCACGGCGTTGCTCGCGACCTCTTCCACGGCAGCGGTCATCTGATTGACCGCCGTGGCGGCCTGCTCGATCTCCAGGCTTTGCTGGTGCAGCCCGCGCGTGGCGTCCTCGGTGACGCAACTGAGTTCCTCCGAGGCCGACGCCAACTGGCTGGACGATTCGGAAATCTGCCGAATGGTGTCGCGCAGGTTGTGCTGCATGCTTTTCAGCGCCTGCAGCAGCCGCGCCGGTTCGTCCTTGCCGGAGATGTTGATATCGCCCGTCAGATCGCCACCAGCCACCACTTCCGCCACGCCGAGTGATTGCGCCAGCGGCAGGACGATGCTGCGGGTCAGCAACAACGCCAGACCGATGGTGATCAATGCGGTAATGCCGATCATCATCCCGACCCACACCCGCGAATTGATGAAAACCAGGCGCGCGGCTTCGGTGGCAAGATTGGCGTTGTGCTTGTTCAGCTCGACCAGCTCCTTCAGGGTGACCGCCATGTCGTCGGCCAACGGGCTCATTTCACCGTTGAGAATCGCCGCCGCCTCCTCCACCCGATTCTGTGCGGACAACTGCATCACCTGCGCCTGAAACTCCAGGTACTTGTGCTCGGCGACCTTGAAGCGGTCGAACAACTTGCGCTCTTCGGGCAGCACGATCAACACGTCATAGCGTTGTTGGGCTTCGCTCAACACACCGCGCAGGTCATTGAGCTTGGCGACATTCTGCGCCAGCGCCTGCGGGTCACGATTGAGCAGCAGGCGCATGGTCAGCGCACGCAGGCGCAACATGTCCTGACTCATCTCGCCGACCGCCATCACGCTCGGCAGCCAGTTGTTGTCGACCTCATCAGACTGCGCGCGCATGTTCGCCATTTGCAGCAGGGCGAACGCCCCCAAGGCAAACACCATCAGCGCCAATACACCAAACCCCAGGCCGGCACGCGGCGCGATATTGAGACTACGGATGCTCATGACTCTGGTTCCTTCCAAAAGCGCTGCATCAACCCTGCAGCTGGTTGCTTTAGAAGGTATCGGCCCGGCGCCAATTTGCGTAAGACGAAAAGGTGATATCAAAAGGCCTTGATACTTCGAACCCTCGGCATGAACGATTCAGCGCGCTTTCCCGGACTTTGCTGCTGTTCGTGGCAATATTGCCAGGAAGTTATCCCGGGCGACCTTACGCGCAATTTCTTCAGGCAAGGCATCAAGGAACGGCGTGAAGCTGCGCATTTCCTGACCGAGCTTGGTGAAACGGCCTACAACATCCGAGCCGATCATGAACCGATCAGGGTATTTCTCGACCAAGGCCAGCCATTCCGCACGCGGCTTGCCCTGCTCGTCCAACAGATACGGCGTGAGCATGCTCCACGACAGATCAATGAACAGATTCGGATAAGCCTCAAGCATCCGACTCACCGTCGGCAGGAGGAATTTCAGTTGCGTCTGGTGCCGATGAATTTCCGCGCTGGTGCCGGCGTGCGCCCAGATGAACCGGGTGTGCGGGTGATTACGCAGGGGTTCTTCGATTTCCTTCAAGTACAGCGGATTTTTCTCACGCTTGGAGGTGATGTTGGAATGCAGCATCACTGGCAGATCGTTTTCGGCAGCCAGGTGATAAATCCGCTTCATCGCCTCGTTATTGGCCCGTGGCGTGTCGCCGGCGGTCAACGCCGTCAAGTCATCATGGCGGGTGAACACTTAACCAATGCCCTGCCACAGCCCGGGATACAGATCGAGCATGCGCTGGATGTGCGCGGCGGAGTTCTTGTCATTGGGGTTGAAGCCCGACAGGAACGGATGAAAGTGCTGACGCTGCTCCGGAGTCAGCTTTTGCACGGCATCGGCAACGATCACGTCGGTGGCGCTGTACCAGTAGGCATCGGCATCATCGCCGGCGTAATAACGCGGACGCTTGGGTTCGTCCTCATGCCATTTCTTCGCCACGGGAATCCCGGAAATCATCACGTGATCGATGGAATTGTCCTTCATCGCAGTGAGCAATTTCGCCATGCCGGCGGTTTCCTGGAAAAAATCCACGTAGTGCAAGTGCGCATCGCTGTAGGTGTAATCGCGGGCGCTGGCGCTACCGGCGAATGCCAGCAGGCAGGCAAGACTCAAACGAAACAAGGACACAAGTAATCTCCGGCAGGTAGGCATAGCCTAGACCCTGAGCCGATGACAAGGGTTCATCCTGCAGGAAAGTGGAACGCGCCTCCGTAGGAATGCTCTATAACTGCAAGGTCTTTTTTGATCGCACGACTTTTCCTACTGCCAGTGAGGTTGCCATGACTGTTACCGTCAATACCGTCTCCGCCGAAGGTTTTCGTCACACCGTACAGATCGATGACCACGAATTGTTTGCCGACGTGCCGAAGTCCGCCGGCGGCGAAGGCTCGGCCCCCGAGCCCCACGACTACTTCGACGCCGCGCTCGGTGCCTGCAAGGCACTGACCCTGAAGATGTACGCGAAAAAGAAAGACATCCCGCTGACCGGCGTGGGTGTCGAGGTCAAACGCGACAACAGCGAAGAGCAGAAAGGCAAATACGCCCTGCACGTGACGCTTACCCTCAAGGGCGTCCTCACTGATGCCCAACGTGAAGAGTTACTGCGCGTGGCTGATCGCTGCCCGATCCACAAACTGATGACTACCACCGACGTCAGCATCGAAACCCACGCCCCACAAGGCTTCGACAGCCAGTAATCACCCTCTTGCCAGCGGCGGGTTATGCTTCTGGCATCACCCGCTCAGCCTGGAATGCCCCATGGATATGCAACCACTGATCATCCGCCCGCGCGCCGAAGACGTCGAAGGCCAGCCGATCCTGCGCCCGCTGCCGTCAGCCAAATGCCGCAGCGTCGGGCCTTTCGTGTTTTTCGACCACATGCTCGAAACGGTTTATCCGACGGGCAAAGGCATGAACATCCGACAGCATCCGCACATTGGTCTCTCGACTCTGACCTACCTGTTCGAAGGACAGATCCAGCACAAGGACAGCCTCGGCTCCGATCAGGTGGTCAGTGCTGGCGATGTCAGCTGGATGACCGCCGGCAGTGCGATTGCCCATGTCGAGCGCACGCCCGAGCCGTTGTGGGCGCAAAGCTTCACGATGCACGGTTTGCAGATCTGGCTGGCCTCGCCCAAGGATCACGAGCAAGGGCCGGGACATTACAGCCATCACCCGGCGGCAACCTTACCGGTCAGCGATAACCTTGGCGTGCAGATTCGGATGATTGCCGGGTCAGGCTTTTGCCTGGAATCGCCGGTGCCGGTGCTTTCTCCTACGCTGTACGCCGAAGTAAAGATGCAGACCGCGACCACTTTGCTGATCCCGACCGAGCACGAAGAACGCGCGATTTATGTGCTGAGTGGCGATGCGCAGTTGAATGGCGAGCCCCTCGAACCCCATGCGCTGGCGGTGTTGCCGGCCGGGGAAGAGATGAGCCTGTTTGCCGAGAGTGACGTGCACGCGGTGGTGTTTGGCGGCGCGCCGCTGGACGGGCCTCGGCGGATCAACTGGAATTTTGTCGCGAGCGATCCGGCGGCGATCGATGAGGCGCGGCGTAAGTGGGCGGCCGGGGATTGGCCGACGGTGCCGGGGGAAGTCGAGCGGATCGAACTGCCCTGAGTGTTGTGTCGCTAGAGGGTAAGCCTTCGCGAGCAAGCCCGCTCCCACAAGGGGAATTGTGGTGTGTATGAGTTCTGAGTACACATCACAATCCCCCCTGTGGGAGCGGGCTTGCTCGCGAAGAGGCCAGTAAAGGCGCCGAACAATCAGCCTTTGAACACTTCATCCAGCAAATCATGCATCGACTTGAACGCTCGCCTGGCAGTCTTCGCGTCGTACATCATCTTGCCCGGGACATTGGCATGCGGATCGGTGAACGAATGCACCGCACCGCCATAGCTGAGCAACTGCCAATCGACCTTCGCCGCGTTCATTTCTTCTTCGAACGCCGGCAATTGCTCTTTCGGCACCAATGGATCGGAAGCACCGTGCAACACCAACACTGAACCCTTGATGTTCTTGGCATCCGCCGGGTTCGGCGAATCCAGCGTGCCATGGAACGACACCGCAGCCTTCACTGGCGCACCGGTACGGGCCAGATCCAGCGCACAGCAACCACCAAAGCAGAAACCGAACACCGCAAGCTTCGATGTATCGACTGCCGCCTCACCCTGCTGCTGCAACTGCTCGAACGCTGCCTGCATGCGCTTGCGCAGCAGTGCGCGGTCGTTCTTCAGCGGCATCATCGCCGCGCCGGCCTCGTCAGCGTTCTGCGGACGTACTGCCTGGCCATACACGTCAGCAATCAACACCACGTAGCCCTTGGCCGCGACCGATTTGGCGATCTCTTCCGCCCCGGCGCTGACGCCCATCCAGTTCGGCGCCATCAGCAGGCCCGGGCGCGCGCCCTTGTGCTCGGCGTCGAACGCCAGACGACCTTCATAGGGCTGGCCATCCAGCTGATAGACCACGGAACGTACAGTAACTTGGCTCATTTCTGACTCCTGATTAGTTAAAGACCAGAATGAAAAAACCCGCCGAAGCGGGTTTTTCTACATCGTGATTAGGCTGACAGCTCAACCAGCAGCTTGTTCAGACGGGTCACGTACGCGGCCGGGTCTTTCAAGCTTTCGCCAGCCGCCAGAGCGGCCTGATCGAAGAGGATGTGCGACAGGTCGCCAAAACGCCCTTCGTTCTGCTCGCCGTCGAGTTTCTCGATCAGCGGGTGGCTCGGGTTGAATTCGAAAATCGGCTTCGACTCCGGCACTTTCTGCCCGCTGGCTTCGAGGATCTGGCGCATTTGCAGGCCCAGGTCCTGTTCGCCGATCGCCAGAATGGCTGGCGAGTCGGTCAGACGATGGGAAACCCGAACTTCCGCCACGGAATCGCCCAGCGCGGCTTTCAGGCGCTCGACCAGACCTTCCTTGGACTTGGCGACTTCTTCTGCAGCTTTCTTGTCCTCTTCCGAGTCCAGGTTACCCAGATCAAGATCACCGCGTGCCACGTCGACAAAGGTCTTGCCGTCGAATTCGCTGAGGTAGCTCATCAGCCACTCGTCGATACGGTCGGTCAGCAGCAGCACTTCGATGCCTTTCTTGCGGAAGACTTCCAGGTGCGGGCTGTTCTTGACCTGCGCGTAGGTTTCGCCGGTGAGGTAGTAGATCTTGTCCTGACCTTCCTTGGCGCGCGCCAGGTAGTCAGCCAGACCGACAACTTGCTCGCCGTCGTCGCCTTGAGTCGATGCGAAACGCAGCAGACCGGCAATTTTCTCTTTGTTGGCGAAATCTTCTGCCGGGCCTTCTTTCATGACCTGACCGAAGTTTTTCCAGAAGCCCTTGTATTGCTCAGGCTCGTTCTTCGCCAGTTTTTCCAGCATGTCCAGCACGCGCTTGGTCAGCGCCGACTTCATCGAGTCGATGATCGGGTCTTTCTGCAGGATTTCCCGCGATACGTTCAGCGACAGGTCGTTGGAATCGACCACACCCTTGATGAAGCGCAGGTACAGCGGCAGGAACGACTCGGCCTGATCCATCACGAACACGCGCTGCACGTACAGCTTCAGGCCTTTCGGCGCTTCACGCTGGTACAGGTCGAACGGCGCGCGGGCCGGCACGTACAGCAGCGAGCTGTATTCGAGCTTGCCTTCGACCTTGTTGTGGCTCCAGGCCAGCGGGTTTTCGAAGTCGTGAGCGATGTGCTTGTAGAACTCCTGGTATTCCTCGTCCTTCACTTCAGTGCGCGGACGGGTCCACAGGGCGCTGGCGCGGTTGACGGTTTCCCATTCAACGGCAGGCTTCTCTTCGCCTTCAGCAGCAGTGACTTCTTTCGGCAGCTCGATCGGCAGCGCGATGTGGTCGGAGTATTTCTTGATGATGTTGCGCAGACGCCAGCCGTCGGCGAACTCGTCTTCAGCGGATTTCAGGTGCAGGACGATGCGGGTGCCGCGCTCTGGTTTGTCGATGGTGGCGACTTCAAACTCGCCCTCGCCTTTCGACGACCAGTGCACGCCTTCGCTGGCAGGGGTGCCGGCGCGACGGGAATACACATCAACCTGGTCGGCAACGATGAACGCCGAATAGAAGCCGACACCGAACTGGCCTATCAGGTGCGAATCTTTCTTCTGATCGCCCGAGAGATTCTTCATGAAATCGGCGGTGCCCGACTTGGCGATGGTCCCCAGGTGGGTGATCACATCGTCACGGTTCATGCCGATACCGTTGTCTTCGAGGGTGACGGTCTTGGCGTCCTTGTCGAAGCTCACACGGATTTTCAGTTCAGCGCCACCTTCGAGCAACTCAGGCTTGGCCAGGGCTTCGAAGCGCAGCTTGTCGACAGCGTCAGAGGCGTTCGAGATCAATTCGCGAAGGAAGATTTCCTTGTTGGAATACAGCGAATGGATCATGAGGTGCAGCAGCTGCTTTACCTCGGTCTGGAAGCCCAGGGTTTCCTTTTGAGTTTCCACACTCATGGTCATCAAACTCCAATCAGATGGCAGTGGCCGCGACCTTGAGGGTCGGCGGCGGGTTGTTCACTGAGTTGGGGGCAGCGTTCAGGATTTCAAGGGCTCATCAATTTTGAAATGTGCACGGGCGGTGGCAATCGGTTCGCTCTCGGTGCTTTGCCAGGCCGTGATGGCAACGTTGGCCACGCGCCGCCCCTGGCGACAGACCTGACATTTGGCCCAAGTGTCGCGAAACTGCCCGGCGCGCAGGTAATCCAGAGAAAAGTCGATGATCTTCGGCACCCCGGGCGAACCGGTGAAGATCAGCAAATGCAACGCGGCTGCCAGCTCCATGAACCCGGCAATCACCCCGCCATGGATCGCCGGCAATAAAGGGTTACCAATGTTGTCCTTGTTCGCCGGCAGCTTGAACAGCAATTCATCGCCGACCCGGGAACATTCGACGCCGATCAGCCCGGCGTAAGGAATTATCCGCAGCAACGGCGCGTAATCGCCCTGAGCGTGAGCCTGCAGCAGCTGTTGCTTCCAGTTATCGCTCATCGATTCTCTCCTTTGACCTTGCCGCCAAATCCCTGGGTGCCTTTCAGGTTTTTGCCCATGCGCATGAAAGTGCCGACGACATGGGCGATCGGCTGATTCGGGTCATCCTGATAAGCAAAGCCGCGGGCGAAGATCACATCGGTGGTGACCCGGTAACACTGGGCAAAGCCATAGACATCCTTGTTTGGTTCAGCGGCATGCATGTAGTCGATACGCAGGTCCAGGGTCGGGCAGACTTCGAACTCCGCCAGCACGCACAACGTGGACATGCCGCACGCGGTGTCCATCAGCGAGGTAATGGCGCCGCCGTGGATGACCCCGGTCTGTGGATTGCCGACGATTTGCGCGTTGTACGGCAACCTCACCGTCAGCCCTTCGCTGCTGGCGTTGTGTACCGTCAAACCGAGCACCTGACAATGGCGCAGGGCCGAAAGAAATCGTGTCGCGCGCTCAAAAACGGGGTTTTCAGCCATTTGATAATTACTCTCGTCAGAGCCTTTTGCCAGTAGTAAGAAATACGGCAAAAGTTCCACTAAAAAACAAACTTATATATCTGAACGAAATGAGGAACTTAACCTTTGGGCCAGTGCTCTTAAGGCCAGTAGTTATTTTCCATAAGGAGAAACACCCCATGCGTAAGACTTTAGCTATTGCCTTGATGTTGACCGCTTCCCTCGGTCTCGCTGCCTGCGATAAAAAATCCGAGGACAAAGCTCAAGATGCCAACCAACATGCTGAGCAAGCTCAGCAAGACATGAACAAAGCTCAGGATAAAGTGAACGACGCAGCAAAAGAAAACGCCGAAGCTGCCAAAGCTCAGGCTGAATCGAATCAAGCTGCTCAGGAAGAAGCTGCCAAGAAGCAATAATTGCGACTTGATGCAGAAAAAGAAAACCCGCCAAGTGCGGGTTTTCTTTTGCCTGTGATTTTTTGTCAGTCTTGGCTTAGAGGCTTTCTTAGAGCAATACGGTTCTAAAAGTCGGACTAATCATCAGCAACAAACTGCAGATCAGGCCGACCAGCCACACCAGGCTGCGCAGGGATGGTTTATCCGCCAGGTATAACCACACGTAAAGAATTCGCACGATCACAAAGATGATCGCCAGCGCATCGATCAACCAGCCTTGGGTTTGCGTGGTGTGCGCCATCAGCACACCCACGGCGAACAGGATGAACGCTTCGATGCAGTTCTGGTGTGCCGCCAGCGCCCGCGCGCCATAGCCAGTGAGTTGCGCCTGCTGTTGGCGCGGTAGATGGTTGTTGTAACCACCCTGCTCTTTCATGGCTTTACCCACCGGCATGCGCGCGATGTAGATCAACAATGCACTGATAAACACACACCAGAACGGAATACTCATCAAGCGGCCTCTTTATTGGTTTCGGGCAATGGCGCCTCTGTAGGGGTATAGACCATCACATCGAGCACGTCGGAATGAAACTCGCGGCGGTACAACACGATGACCACCCCGGCACTCATCAACATGAACAGCCACGGGCTGACAAACCACGCCAGCATGCTCATGCCGAAGTAATAAGAACGCAGACCGAAGTTGAACTGGTTCGCCGCCATCGAAATCACTCGCGCCGCCCGCAGTGCGAACGCCTTGCGCTCCTGCTCCGAGACCTGACGCTCACCGATCATCGGCGCGGAACCGACCAGCACCGCAGCAAAGTTGTACTGACGCATGCACCAGCTGAACGTGAAGAACGCATAGACGAACACCAGCGCCAGACAGAGCAACTTGATCTCCGACATGCCCTGCGATGCCTGCTGCACCATCGGGATATCCGCCAGCAACGACACGGCGCGCTCGGATGCACCGAGCACGGTGAGAATGCCGGCGAGTATGATCAGGGTGCTGGAGGCGAAGAACGAGGCGTTGCGCTCAAGATTGCCGATCACGCTGGCGTCGGCGATACGGTTGTCACGCAGGAGCATGCGGCGCATCCAGTCTTCGCGGTACAGGTGCAGCACACTGGCCAGACACGCGGTATCGCGGGCCTTCCACGACGCATAACGGGTGTAGCCGCCCCAGCAAATGACAAACCAGAGCGCGGCCAGCAGGTGGATCAGATTGGCTTGGATGAACGACATGCAATTCCCTGTGGAGTATGGATGCTACCTGTGGGAGCGAGCCTGCTCGCGAAAGCGGCGTATCACACAACGTTGATGACGGCTGACACAACGCTTTCGCGAGCAGGCTCGCTCCCACATTAAGACTTCGGCAGTGCTTCGACGTTAGCTCGCGGAAAAAGACACTGCCAGACGCCCATAAAAAATGCCCCGTATCGATTGATACGGGGCATTTCTGTTTAAGCGCTGAAGACCCGTTTGTGGCGGGTCAGACAACGTCAGGCAACGGCTTCGCTGCGCTTGCCCAGCAGGCGATCGCAGACCACGGCGACAACCAGGGTCATCACGCATGGCACCAGCCACGCCAGACCCTGCTCGCTCAGCGGCAGGTGCGACAGCTGCGACGGCATCCAGTCAGCCAGACCGGCGCCCTTGAGCGCGTCGATGGTGCCGAACAGGAAAGATACCAGCATGACCGGGCCGAGGATCCGCCCGTGTTCATGCCAGAAGTCCTTGCAGAAGCTCAGAGCCACCAGAACGATGCACGGCGGGTAGATCGCGGTCAGCACCGGGATCGAGAACGCGATCAGCTTGGTCAGGCCCAGGTTGGACACCAGCAGCGAGAACGCGGCCAGGATGATCACCAGGGTCTTGTAGGACAGTGGCAGCACGCGGCTGAAGTATTCAGCGCAGGCGCAGGTCAGACCGACCGCCGTCACCAGGCACGCCAGCGAGATCAGCACCGCGAGGAAACCGCTGCCCAGCGAACCGAAGGTGTGTTGCACGTAAGCATGCAGCACCGCCGCACCGTTGGTGGCACCAACCGCGACTTCATGGCTGCCGGAACCGAGGCGGAACAAGCTGATGTACACCAGCGCCAGACCGACACCGGCGATGAGGCCGGCAATGATCGCGTAACGGGTGATCAGCGCAGGCGACTCGACGCCACGGGAGCGGATCGCGTTGACGATGACGATACCGAACACCAGCGCGCCGAGGGTATCCATGGTCAGGTAACCATTGATGAAGCCCTGGGAGAACGGTGCCGCGACATATTCCGGCGTGGCCTGACCGATATCTCCGGCCGGCAGGGCGAACGCGGCGATGCCGAGTACCGCCAGGGCGATGATTTTCAGCGGCGCAAGGAAACGCCCCACGGTATCGAGCAGACGGCCCGGATACAGCGAGATGAAGAACACCAGCAGGAAGTACACCGAGCTGTAGAGGAACAGCGCCAGCGGGCTTTCGCCGGTCAGCGGCGCGAGACCCACTTCGAACGACACGGTCGCGGTCCGCGGGGTGGCGAACAGCGGGCCGACCGCCAGGTAGCATGCCGCGGCGAGCACACCACCGGCGATCTTGCCGATCGGGCTGCTCAGCGCATCCATCGCACCACCGACCTTGGCCAGGGCGACGACGGTGACCACCGGCAGACCGACGGCCGTGATCAGGAAGCCCAGCGCCGCCATCCAGACATTAGGTCCGGACTGCAGGCCGACGATAGGCGGGAAAATGATGTTGCCGGCCCCGACGAACAGGGCAAATGTCATAAAGCCCAGTGCCAGGATGTCCTGACCTTTCAAAACTTTCATTAAGGAAATACCACACTACTGAATCGGAATTTAGAGGGGGATTTCCCTGTGGGGTTAGGGAAATGCTGTCAGTCCGTATAAGACTGACCCGTTTAGCGCGTTGCATGCCTTGTGGGCGGCAGACGCAAAAATGGCTGCTAGCCTAACGAATTTGTCTGACAAACGCACTGTTTGAGGGCGAACTATCCGATACACGACGTGTCTGTGTCGCGTTTACGCATCTATTTTTCCTGCGGAGCACTCTGCAGGAAGACCCAGGATATGTAGCGAGGGGATTTATCCCCGATGGCGCGCGCAGCGGCCCCGATTTAGACCGTATGGTTTTTTCAGACTGAGCGCACTCACCGGCTTAGGGGCCGCTTCGCAGCCCATCGGGGCGGTGCGACGTTTCGCTAAATCCCCTCACCACAAATGCCCGCTAAAACGCAGATGCCAGAAACAACAAAGGCCACCCGAAGGTGGCCTTTGTCTGGTGAAGCGTCAGTCAAGCACGAGGCTTACTTGACAGCCCAACCGGTCAGCTCGGCCAGGGCCTTGCCGATGTCTGCCAGCGAACGCACGGTTTTTACGCCTGCGTCTTGCAGCGCAGCGAATTTCTCGTCTGCAGTGCCTTTGCCGCCAGAGATGATTGCGCCAGCATGGCCCATGCGCTTGCCCGGAGGAGCAGTCACACCAGCGATGTAGGAAACAACCGGCTTGGTCACGTGTGCCTTGATGTAGGCAGCCGCTTCTTCTTCAGCCGAACCGCCGATCTCGCCGATCATCACGATCGCTTCGGTCTTCGGGTCTTCCTGGAACAGCTTCAGGATGTCGATGAAGTTCGAACCCGGGATCGGGTCACCACCGATGCCGACGCAAGTCGACTGACCGAAACCGGCGTCAGTGGTCTGCTTCACAGCTTCGTAGGTCAGGGTGCCGGAACGCGAAACGATACCGACCTTGCCTGGCAAGTGAATGTGACCTGGCATGATGCCGATCTTGCATTCGCCTGGGGTGATCACGCCTGGGCAGTTAGGGCCGATCAGGGTAACACCCAGCTCGTCGCACTTAACTTTGGCGTCCAGCATGTCCAGGGTAGGAATGCCTTCGGTGATGCAGACGATCAGCTTGATGCCGCCGAAAGCAGCTTCCAGGATCGAGTCCTTGCAGAAAGGAGCCGGAACGTAGATCACGCTGGCGGTAGCGCCAGTGGCAGCTACTGCGTCTTTAACGGTGTTGAACACTGGCAGACCCAGGTGCTCGGTGCCGCCTTTGCCCGGAGTTACGCCACCAACCATCTTGGTGCCGTATTCGATGGCTTGCTGGGTGTGGAAACTACCTTGCGAACCGGTAATACCCTGGCAGATAACTTTGGTGTCTTTATTGATCAGGACGCTCATTATTTGCCCTCCGCAGCTTTGACAACTTGTTGAGCAGCGTCGGTCAGGCTGGTAGCAGCGATGATGTTCAAACCGCTTTCTGCCAGTACTTTAGCGCCCAGCTCAGCGTTGTTGCCTTCAAGGCGAACAACAACCGGGATTTTCACGCCGACTTCTTTCACTGCACCGATGATGCCTTCGGCAATCATGTCGCAACGAACGATGCCGCCGAAGATGTTAACCAGTACTGCAGCGACGTTGGTGTCGGACAGAATGATTTTGAATGCTTCGGTCACGCGCTCTTTGGTAGCACCACCACCTACGTCGAGGAAGTTGGCTGGCTTGCCGCCGTGCAGGTTGACGATGTCCATGGTACCCATGGCCAGGCCGGCACCGTTGACCATGCAGCCGATGTTGCCTTCCAGGGCTACGTAGTTCAGTTCGAACTTGGCAGCGTGCGCTTCGCGCGGATCGTCTTGCGACGGATCGTGGAAAGTCTTCAGCTTAGGCTGACGGTACATGGCGTTGGCGTCGATGTTGATCTTGGCGTCCAGGCAGTGCAGATCGCCGTCAGCCTTGATCACCAGCGGGTTCACTTCCAGCAGGGCCAGATCGTGATCCTGGAACAGTTTGGCCAGACCAACGAAGATCTTGGCGAACTGGGCAACTTGCTTGCCTTCCAGACCCAGTTGGAACGCCAGCTCGCGACCCTGGAATGGCTGAGCGCCAACCAGTGGATCGATAGTGGCTTTGAGAATTTTTTCTGGAGTGTCGTGAGCGATTTTCTCGATGTCCACGCCACCTTCGGTGGAAGCCATGAACACGATGCGACGGCTCGAACGGTCAACGACAGCGCCCAGGTACAGCTCTTTAGCGATATCAGTGCACGATTCAACCAGGATCTTGGTGACTGGCTGACCATTGGCGTCAGTCTGGTAAGTCACCAGACGCTTGCCCAGCCACTGCTGTGCGAAGGCCTTGGCGTCTTCTTTGTTGCGAACCAGCTTGACGCCGCCCGCTTTACCGCGACCACCGGCGTGGACCTGGGCTTTGACAACCCACTCGCTGCCGCCGATTTTGTCGCAAGCTTCTGCTGCTGCTTCCGGGGTGTCTACTGCGTAACCAGTGGAAACTGGCAGGCCGTATTCAGCGAACAGCTGCTTACCCTGATACTCGTGAAGATTCATGCTTTTTACCGTCTTCGTTAGGTACTGCGCATTCGGCGCTGCGCTCTTGATGAGTGCCGCGCCACCTGTGACTGCTGCTTGCGTAGCCTTTCCGGATACCCGGTGCAGCTACGCAAGACTGCGTCCAGCGGACATTCCGCGGTGAGACTTGCTCGCAAGGCTCACGACGGGCCGCAACCGCCGTGGTTTCTTATTGTGTCTTAACGCTTCTTGCGGTTGGCAATGTGGATGGCGCCGCCATTCACAGCCAGAGCAGCTTCGTGCAAGGCTTCAGACAGGGTCGGATGGGAGAAAACCATCATGCCCAGGTCTTCAGCGCTGGTGCCGAATTCCATACCGATCGCGCCCTGCTGAACCAGTTCTGCAGCGCTCGGGCCAATCACATGCACGCCCAATACGCGGTCAGTCTTGGCATCAGCGATGACCTTGACGAAACCACCGGTATCGTTGGCGGCCATGGCACGGCCGGAAGCGGCGAACGGGAAGGTGCCGACGTTAACTTCAACGCCTTCGGCTTTCAAGGCCTGCTCGGTTTTGCCAACCCACGCGATTTCCGGGTGAGTATAAATAACCGAAGGGATCAGGTCATAGTTCATCTGGGCTTTGTGGCCCTTGATGCGCTCGACAACCATGATGCCCTCTTCCGAGGCCTTGTGCGCCAGCATCATGCCGCGAACCACGTCACCGATGGCGTAAACGCCCGGTACGGTGGTGGCGCAGTGATCGTCAACGTGCACGAAACCGCGCTCGTCCAGGGTCACGCCGCTGTCGGCAGCCAGCAGATCAGTGGTCACCGGACGGCGACCAACGGCTACGATCAGCTTGTCGAAAGTGATGGACTGTTCGCCGTTGGCATCGGTGTAGTTAACCACGACTTCGTCGCCATTCACTTTCGAACCGGTTACGCGAGCACCCAGCTTGATGTCCAGACCTTGCTTGGTTAGGGTTTTCAGCGCTTCCTTGGAAACAGCGGTGTCCGCTGCCATCAGGAAGGTATCCAATGCTTCGAGGACAACCACTTCGGAACCCAGACGCGACCACACCGAACCCAGTTCCAGACCGATCACGCCAGCGCCGATCACGCCCAGACGTTTAGGTACGGACTGGAATTCCAGAGCGCCAGTCGAATCGACGATGACTTTCTGATCGACCGGAGCCGGTGGAATGTCGATCGGACGCGAACCTGGAGCCAGGATGACGTTTTCGGCTTCGATGACTTCAACCGAACCGTCCGGCTTGGTGACTTCGACTTTCTTGCCAGCCAGCAGCTTGCCGTGGCCCTGGATCGAAGTAACGCCGTTGGCCTTGAACAGAGTGGCAACGCCGCCGGTCAGGTTCTTGACGATGCCAGCCTTGCGGCCAACCATCGCAGCGACGTCCATTTTGACTTCGCCGGTCGAGATACCGTGAACGTTGAAGCTCTCTTTGGCTTCCTTGTACTTCCAGGAGCTGTCCAGCAGCGCCTTGGACGGAATGCAGCCGACGTTCAGGCAAGTACCGCCGAGGGCCTGTTTGCCTTCAGCGTCGGTGTACTTCTCGATGCAGGCAGTGGTGAGACCCAGCTGCGCGGCCTTGATGGCAGCTACATAGCCGCCAGGGCCGGCACCGATCACTACTACGTCAAATTTCTGCGACATTCAAAAAATCCTCTTTAGCGAAAAGCTTCAAGCCGCGCGCTGCGGGCCGTACCGCCGTTGCCGACGGTACGCCACCCGCAGCGCATGGCTGCTTCTATCAGATATCCAGCAACAGACGAGCCGGATCTTCCAGCAGGTTCTTGATGGTCACCAGGAAGGTTACAGCTTCTTTGCCATCGATCAGACGGTGATCGTAGGACAGTGCCAGGTACATCATCGGACGGATCACGACCTGACCGTTGATGGCCATAGGACGCTGGATGATGTTGTGCATGCCCAGAATCGCTGCCTGCGGCGGGTTGACGATCGGGGTCGACATCATCGAACCGAAGGTACCACCGTTGGTGATGGTGAAGGTACCGCCGGTCATCTCTTCCATCGACAGTTTGCCGTCACGGGCTTTCTTGCCGAACGTGGCGATGCCGCCTTCGATTTCAGCCAGGCTCATCAGCTCGGCGTTACGCAGAACCGGAACGACCAGACCACGGTCGCTGGAAACGGCAACACCGATGTCGGCGTAGCCGTGGTAAACGATGTCTGCACCGTCGATCGAAGCGTTGACCGCCGGGAAGCGTTTCAGCGCTTCGGTGGCAGCCTTGACGAAGAACGACATGAAGCCCAGGCGTACGCCGTTGTGGGACTTCTCGAACAGGTCCTTGTACTTCGAACGCAGAGCCATGACTTCGGTCATGTCGACTTCGTTGAAAGTGGTCAGCATTGCCATGTTCGACTGGGCTTCAACCAGACGCTCGGCAACCTTGGCACGCAGACGGGTCATCGGTACGCGCTTCTCAACGCGGTCACCGGCAGCGAATACCGGAGCAGCAGCGGCTGGAGCAGCGGCTTTTGCAGGAGCAGCAGCCGGAGCGGCTTTCTTCGCGGCTACAGCAGCCACCACGTCTTCCTTGGTCACACGACCGCCTTTGCCGGTACCGGCAACGGAAGCGATGTTGATGCCGTTTTCTTCAGCCAGCTTGCGCGCAGCCGGAGCAGCAACAGGATCGTCTTCGCCTTCGGCAGCCGCCGGGGCAGCGGCAGCAGCGGCCGGAGCAGCAGCGGCGGCTGGAGCAGCGGCAGCAGCGCCGCCCGCTTCGATGGAGCCCAGGACTTCGTCGGACAGAACGGTGTCGCCTTCGTTTTTGACGATTGCGCCCAGCACGCCGTCGGCGGTAGCCAGCACTTCCAGTACGACTTTGTCGGTTTCGATGTCGACGATCAGGTCGTCACGCTTGACGGCGTCGCCCGGTTTTTTGTGCCAGGTGGCAACGGTGCCATCGGCAACCGATTCCGGGAAAGTGGGGGCTTTGATCTCGATAGCCATTATCTGTGGTTCCTTAAATTCGGTTTCAGGTGCGCGAAGGCGTTAAACGGTAAACGCGTCTTGCAGCAGTTTTTCCTGCTGCTCGGCGTGCATCGATGCGTAACCACATGCTGGGGCAGCAGAAGCCTCACGGCCCGCGTACTCGAGTACGAGAGACTTGTCGAGGTTACCGATGCTGCGACGCAGGTGATGCTGGCTGCAGTACCAGGCGCCCTGGTTCATCGGCTCTTCCTGACACCAGACGGCATGCTTGACGTTGGTGTAAGGCGCCAGGACTTCTTTCAAGTCGTCCTCAGGGAATGGATACAGCTGCTCGATACGCACGATGGCGATATCGTCACGGCCTTCGGCACGACGTTTTTCCAGCAGGTCGTAGTAGACCTTGCCGCTACACAGAACAACGCGCTCGACCTTTTTCGGGTCCAGGGCATCGATTTCCGGGATCACGGTCTGGAACGAACCTTCAGCCAGATCTTCCAGGGTCGAGACGGCCAGCTTGTGGCGCAGCAGCGACTTCGGCGTCAGCACTACCAGAGGTTTGCGCAGCGGGCGAATCACCTGACGACGCAGCAAGTGGTAGATCTGGGCCGGGGTGGTCGGCATGCACACCTGAATGTTGTGCTCGGCGCACAGCTGCAGGTAACGCTCAAGACGAGCCGAGCTGTGCTCAGGGCCCTGACCTTCGTAGCCGTGTGGCAACAGCATGGTCAGACCGCAGAGACGGCCCCACTTGTGTTCGCCGCTGGTGATGAACTGGTCGATAACAACCTGTGCACCGTTGGCGAAGTCGCCGAACTGGGCTTCCCAGATCACCAGCGCGTTTGGCGTGGTGGTCGAGTAACCATATTCGAAGGCCAATACCGCTTCTTCCGAGAGGAACGAGTCGTACAGGTCAAAGCGTGGCTGACCGTCGTACAGGTTCTGCAGCGGAATGTAGGTGCCCGCGTCTTTCTGGTTGTGCAGCACAGCGTGACGGTGCGAGAACGTACCGCGGCCGATGTCCTGACCGGTCATGCGGATCGGGTGACCTTCGAACGCCAGGGTCGCGTACGCCATGGTTTCGGCGTAACCCCAGTTGATCGGCAGGCCGCCGGCTTGCATCTTCTGACGGTCTTCGTAGATCTTCGCGACCTGACGCTGAACCACGAAGCCTTCCGGAATTTCCAGCAGCTTGGCGGACAGTTCCTGCAGGGTCTTCAGGTCGAAACGCGTGTCGTGACGCGCAGTCCAGGCGTGGCCCAGATACGGACGCCAATCCACGAACAGCTCTTTGTTCGGCTCTTTGACCAGCGACTTCACTACGTGCAGACCGTTGTCCAGCGCGTTGCGGTACTCGTCGACCTTGGCCTGAACACGCTCAGCGTCCAGCACACCGGCCTGAGTCAGGCGATCAGCGTACAGCTCACGGGTGGTGCGCTGCTTGGTGATCTGCTGGTACATCAGCGGCTGGGTGCCGCTTGGCTCGTCGGCCTCGTTGTGGCCGCGACGACGGTAGCAGACCAGGTCGATCACCACGTCACGCTTGAACTGCATGCGGTAGTCGATGGCCAGCTGGGTCACGAACAGCACGGCTTCCGGATCATCACCATTCACATGGAGGATCGGCGCCTGGATCATCTTCGCAACGTCGGTGGCGTACTCGGTGGAACGCGAGTCCAGCGGGTTGCTGATGGTGAAACCGACCTGGTTGTTGATCACGATGTGCACGGTACCGCCGGTCTTGAAACCGCGGGTCTGCGACATCTGGAAGGTTTCCATGACCACGCCCTGACCTGCGAATGCAGCGTCACCGTGGATGGAGATCGGCAGCACCTTCTCACCGGTCGGGTCGTTACGACGATCCTGACGGGCGCGAACCGAACCTTCTACCACCGGGGAAACGATTTCCAGGTGGGACGGGTTGAACGCCATGGCCAGGTGAACTTCACCGCCAGTGGTCATCACGTTGGACGAGAAGCCCTGGTGGTATTTGACGTCACCGGAACCCAGCTCGACCTTCTTCTTGCCTTCGAACTCGTCGAACAGCTCGCGCGGGTTCTTGCCGAAGGTGTTGACCAGCACGTTCAGACGGCCACGGTGGGCCATGCCGATGACGACTTCCTTGGTGCCGTAGGAACCGGAACGCTGGATCAGTTCGTCGAGCATAGGAATCAGGCTTTCGCCGCCTTCCAGACCGAAACGCTTGGTGCCCGGGTATTTGGTGCCCAGGTATTTTTCCAGGCCTTCACCGGCAGTCACGCGCTCAAGCAGGTGGCTCTTGATGTCGGCGGAGTACGTCGGACGACCGCGCACGCTTTCCAGACGCTGCTGGAACCACTGGCGCTGCTCGGAATCGGTGATGTGCGTAAATTCAGCGCCGATGGTGCGGCAATATGTCTGCTGCAACGCTTCGTGAATTTCGCGTAGGCTCGCTTCCTCTTTGCCGATGAACAGGTCGCCGGCACGGAAGGTCGTATCAAGATCGGCATTGGTCAAGCCGTAATGATTGATCGACAGGTCTGCAGGTGCAGGACGCTGCCACAGCCCCAGCGGGTCAAGCTGGGCTGCCTGGTGGCCACGCATACGGTAGGCCTGGATCAATCGCAGCACTTCAACTTGCTTCTTCTCGTGCTCACTGCTCACGCTCCCGGCGGAAACCGGTTGGGCGCGGCGCTGGTTCTTTGCCAGCAGCACGAAATGATCGCGAATTGTGGAGTGCGAAACATCAGTGGCAGAGCTGCCGTCGGCAGGCAGCTTCTGAAAGTAGGTGCGCCACTCTTCTGGCACAGCGTTAGGGTCGTGCAGGTAGAGCTCATAAAGCTCTTCCACATAGGCAGCGTTTCCACCTGAAAGGTAGGCGCTGTTCCACATGCGCTGCATCACGCTTTCTTGCATGCTTGGTCACCCTCGGTTAGGGGAACACCATCGGCGTCAATACCGAGCAAACTTGCAGAAGTCCGAATGCAGCGACCAAAACAAGCCACTTAGGATCACGCTGATAGTCCGGGTACCAGCCCGGATGCCCCTGCTTGTCTCATTTCTTCAAAATAAGAGCTGCAGCTTGTGGCTACTGCTCTGGTTATAGCCATGACGCGGGTTGAAGCCCGCGCCACAGCCTCTTCGTTACAGCGGTTCTACGGTTACAGCAGCTGAATCACACGCCGCTCGAAAGCAACATGTTACGGATGTGACCGATGGCCTTAGTCGGGTTCAGGCCTTTCGGACATACGTTGACGCAGTTCATGATGCCCCGGCAGCGGAAGACGCTGAACGGGTCATCGAGCGAAGCCAGACGCTCGGACGTCTTGGTGTCACGACTGTCTGCCAGGAAGCGGTACGCTTGCAGCAGGGCAGCCGGGCCCAGGAACTTGTCCGGGTTCCACCAGAAGGACGGGCACGAGGTCGAGCAGCAGGCGCACAGGATGCACTCGTACAGACCGTCGAGCTTTTCACGCTCTTCAGGGGACTGCAGACGCTCGATGGCCGGAGCCGGCGTGTCGTTCTGCAGGTAAGGCTTAACCTTCTCGTATTGCTTGTAGAAGATGCTCATATCGACAACCAGGTCACGGATAACCGGCAAACCTGGCAGCGGACGAACGATCAACTTGTTGCCTTTTACGACAGCGGACAGCGGCGTGATGCACGCCAGGCCGTTCTTGCCGTTGATGTTCATGCCGTCGGAGCCGCAGACGCCTTCACGGCAAGAGCGACGATAGGAGAAACCCTCGTCCTGCTCTTTGATCAGGGCCAGCACGTCCAGCACCATCAGGTCTTTACCACCGGTATCGACCTGGAATTCCTGCATGAACGGCGCAGCGTCCTGATCAGGGTTGTAGCGATAAACACTGACTTGCAACATGGCGATCACCCTTAATAAGTCCGGACTTTAGGTTCGAAAGTCGGAACAGTCTTCGGCGAGAAGTTTACGGCACGCTTGGCGACGCGTTTCTCACCCGGGAAGTACAGGGTGTGGCACAGCCAGTTTTCGTCGTCACGGTCTTCGAAGTCTTCACGGGCGTGAGCGCCGCGGGACTCTTTACGTACTTCGGCCGCGATGGCGGTAGCTTCAGCCACTTCCAGCAGGTTTTGCAGTTCCAGAGCTTCGATACGCGCAGTGTTGAACGCTTGCGACTTATCGTTGATCTTCACGTTGGCGATGCGCTTGCGCAGATCGGCCAGCTGAGCGATACCCTTCTGCATGTATTCGCCAGTGCGGAATACACCGAAGTAGTTCTGCATGCAGCTTTGCAGCTCGCGACGCAGGGTAGCCACGTCTTCGCCATCGGTACGGCCGTTCAGCGCGTTCAGACGCGACAGGGCAGCTTCGATGTCGGCTTCGGTAGCGTCGTCGTATTCGATGCCGTCGGTCAGCGCCTTTTCCAGGTGCAGGCCGGCAGCGCGGCCGAATACCACCAGGTCGAGCAGCGAGTTGCCGCCCAGACGGTTGGCACCGTGTACCGATACGCAAGCCACTTCACCTACGGCGAACAGACCAGGAATGATCTGATCCACGCCTTCGGCGTTCTGGGTGATCGCCTGACCATGAATGTTGGTGGCAACGCCGCCCATCATGTAGTGGCAGGTCGGTACAACCGGAACCGGAGCAACCACCGGGTCAACGTGTGCGAAAGTCTTCGACAGTTCGCAGATACCTGGCAGACGGCTGTGCAGCACTTCCTCGCCCAAGTGGTCGAGTTTGAGCATTACGTGGTCGCCATTCGGACCGCAACCGTTGCCGGCGATGATTTCTTTAACCATCGAGCGGGCAACCACGTCACGACCCGCGAGGTCTTTCGCGTTCGGAGCATAACGCTCCATGAAACGCTCGCCGTGCTTGTTGATCAGGTAACCACCTTCACCACGGCAACCTTCGGTCACCAGTACACCGGCGCCGGCGATGCCGGTCGGGTGGAACTGCCACATTTCGATGTCTTGTACCGGCACGCCAGCACGCAGCGCCATGCCAACGCCGTCACCGGTGTTGATCAGGGCGTTGGTGGTGGAGGCGTAGATACGGCCAGCACCGCCAGTAGCCAGTACGGTGGCCTTGGCGCGAATGTACGAAGTTTCGCCGGTTTCGATGCAGATCGCGATCACACCGACAAACTCGCCTTCCTGGTTTTTCACCAGGTCGACAGCGTAGTACTCGTTCAGGAACGTGGTGCCGGCTTTCAGGTTGCCCTGATAAAGGGTGTGCAGCAGTGCGTGACCGGTACGGTCGGACGCTGCGCAGGTACGGGCAGCCTGACCACCTTTACCGTAGTCCTTGGACTGACCACCGAACGGACGCTGGTAGATACGGCCTTGCTCGGTACGCGAGAACGGCAGCCCCATGTGGTCCAGCTCGAAAACGGCCGCCGGGCCTTCCTGACACATGTATTCGATAGCGTCCTGGTCACCGATGTAGTCGGAACCCTTGACGGTATCGTACATGTGCCAGCGCCAGTCATCGTTCGGGTCAGCGGACGCGATCGCGCAGGTGATGCCGCCCTGGGCGGATACAGTGTGCGAACGGGTCGGGAAAACCTTGGTGATCACCGCAGTCTTGTGACCGCCCTGCGCCAGCTGCAGCGCAGCGCGCATGCCGGCACCGCCACCACCAATAATGATGGCGTCGAAAGAAATCGTTGGAATGTTAGCCATGACTCAGATACCCCAGAGAATCTGCACACCCCAGACGAAGTAAGCGAACATCGCAACGCCGCATACTGCCTGGAAAAGGAAACGTATAGCCGTCGCGGACTTGCCGAACGCCATTGGCGTCAGGTAGTCAGTCGCGATGGTCCACATGCCGACCCAGGCGTGAGCGCCGAGAGCAACAAGGGCCAGGAGGCTGAAAATACGCATCCCGTTGTGGGCGAACAGTTCATGCCACTGGGCGTACTCGAGGCCTGGGTGGGCCACGACGTATCCGATCAGAAAAATGAAGTAAGCCGCGAGAACGACCGCCGACACACGTTGCGCCATCCAGTCATAGAGGCCCGAACGCGAGAGGTTCGTGACGTTAGTTACCATATCCAGACTCCTGCCAGAACGATTACCACCACGGAAACGGCGATAACGATTTTCGAGCCCAGCTTGCCGCCTTCCAGCGTCTCACCGATGCCCATGTCCATGATCAAATGGCGCACACCGGCAACCAGGTGATACAGCAGAGCGGACAGGATGCCCCAAATCACTAGCTTGGCTAGCGGACTGGTCAGACACGCTTTCACCTGACCGAAGCCTTCCTCGGAGCTCAGCGACTTGTCCAATGCGTAAAGCATGATGGCAAGGCACACGAAGAGGATGACACCGGAGATACGGTGAAGAATGGACGTGTAAGCAGTGACTGGGAGTTTGATGGTCCTTAGGTCTAGGTTTACAGGTCGTTGGCTTTTCACGGCTTTTTTTTCACACTGAAGAGCCCCTAACAATCAGGGCAAAGTTGTTGGGGAGTGCACTGGTCAGGTAACCACCACCCAGGGATGCGACCCCCAATGAAAGCAAGCCCAAAAGCCCTTGGCGGTCGGTGGCCGAGTATAGACAGTTAGGCTACTAATGACAACGCAATCACCTACCCCCAATAGCTGATTGCACAAGTCGCATAAAAGGCGTAAATGGCAGTCAATTTCGAGGAAAAAGTGCGCTTAAAGCCTTCTGGAGCAAGACTTTAGGCAAATTGACATTCGAATTTATCTCACTATAGTGGTGCGGGCCCTGCGTGGGGGGTCTGTCTGATGGTTCAAGCATAAATAGGAGGCCACATGGCTGACAAAAAAGCGCAGTTGATCATCGAGGGCGCAGCCCCCGTCGAGCTGCCCATTTTAACCGGCACCGTTGGTCCCGATGTAATCGATGTTCGGGGCCTGACGGCCACGGGCCGCTTCACTTTCGACCCGGGTTTCATGTCGACCGCCTCGTGCGAATCGAAGATCACCTATATCGACGGCGACAACGGCATTCTGTTGCACCGCGGCTACCCGATCGAACAGCTGGCTGAAAAGTCGGACTACCTGGAAACCTGCTACCTGCTGCTCAACGGCGAATTGCCGACTGCAGAACAGAAGGCCCAGTTCGTCAGCACCGTGAAAAACCACACCATGGTTCACGAGCAGCTGAAAACCTTCTTCAACGGCTTCCGTCGCGACGCCCACCCGATGGCCGTCATGTGCGGCGTAGTCGGCGCCCTCTCGGCCTTCTACCACGACTCCCTGGACATCAATAACCCGCAGCATCGCGAAATCTCCGCGATCCGTCTGGTTGCCAAGATGCCTACCCTGGCAGCGATGGTTTACAAGTACTCCATGGGCCAACCCATGATGTACCCGCGCAACGACCTGACGTACGCGGAAAACTTCCTGCACATGATGTTCAACACCCCGTGCGAGATCAAACCGATCAGCCCGGTACTCGCCAAGGCCATGGACCGGATCTTCATCCTCCACGCCGACCACGAGCAGAACGCATCGACGTCCACCGTGCGCCTGGCAGGTTCCTCGGGTGCCAACCCGTTCGCCTGTATCGCCGCCGGTATCGCCGCACTGTGGGGCCCTGCCCACGGCGGTGCGAACGAAGCCGTTCTGACCATGCTTGACGAGATTGGCGATGTGTCCAACATCGACAAGTTCATCGCCAAGGCCAAGGACAAGAACGATCCGTTCAAACTGATGGGCTTCGGTCACCGCGTTTACAAGAACCGCGACCCTCGCGCGACTGTCATGAAGCAGACCTGCGACGAAGTGCTGAAAGAACTGGGCATTAACAACGATCCGCAACTCGAACTGGCCATGCGCCTGGAAGAGATCGCGCTGACCGACCCGTACTTCATCGAGCGCTCGCTGTATCCGAACGTCGACTTCTACTCGGGGATCATCCTCAAGGCGATCGGCATTCCGACCAGCATGTTCACCGTGATCTTCGCTCTGGCCCGTACTGTGGGCTGGATTTCGCACTGGAAAGAAATGCTCTCCAGCCCGTACAAGATTGGCCGTCCGCGCCAGTTGTACACTGGCTACGAGTCGCGTGATATCACCAAGCTGGAAGACCGCAAATAAGGCTTGTGTTGCGATAACGTCTTTGAGTTGTATCGGGAACGGCCTCTTATATAGAGGCCGTTTTTGTTTGTCTGGTCGCAGCGGCCTGTGGGCCGACTGGCTTTTGGGCGTTTGTGGGCATATCCGTTGCTTCGGGTGCTGCCGCTGGCGGTTTCGCTCTTACAGCGAGTCACCTTTTCCAAACGCCGAAAAGGTAACCCAAAAGGCTTTGCCCCGGCGTACGGCACTTCGCTGAGGCTCAGTGTTCCCTCGCTACGGTGTCCATCCGGGGGCATCGCCTCCGGTTTGCTTCGCTGCACCTCCTCTCGATGTATGCGGCTCCGCCGCATGGCGCTGCGCGCCTAACCCCCTGATGGACACCTACGCTCGGCCTGCCGAAGGGGCAGAAGATCAAAAGCCACATCAAGAGCCAAAGCCCAAGCAGATCAAAAGATCACAGCCTTCGGCAGTTCCTACATGGAACTGGGTACATTCAGTAAGAAATTTGTCGACTGGCAGGCCGCTTTCGCGAGCAAGCCCGCTCCCACATTTGGATTAAGTGCATTCACTTAGAGATCGGTCGGCTCGTAGGCCGCCATCGCCAGCAGGTACAGTTCAGATTGCATGCTGCCCCTGCGGCGAAGCCGCCCCACTCAACACAATGAGCGTTAGCTCGAGTACCGCTTTTGATCTGAGGGCCCGTCGGAAGGCTGAGTGGAGGGATTGATCCGGGGGTGGGAGCGCAGCGACCGTTTGGCGAAGCCAAACACAGCGAGAGGAGGTGCAGCGAAGCAAACCGTAGGCGCTGCCGCCCGGATGAATCCCGGAGCGAAGGAACCCGAGCCTGGGCGAGGGCCGAACGTCAGGGCATAGACCTTTTGGTTACTTTTGGGGCGTTTGCCAAAAGTGACCCGCCGTAAGGGCGGAACCATAGGAGGCCGTGACCGCAGCAACGGATATGCACACAATTCCAGTCCGATAACCGCCCACAAAAAAATGCCCCGATCTCTCAACCAGGGCATTTCACTCAAACCACGTAACCAGAACTTAGTGCGAAACCGCCCCGCTCGCCCCAAGGCCAGTCTGTGAACGCACAAACTGCGGGAAGAACAGCGCCCGCTCGTTCTCGGCTGCTGCGGACTTGTCGGTAATCGAGAAGAACCAGATCCCGATGAACGCAATGATCATCGAAAACAACGCCGGGTACTCGTAAGGGAAGATCGCCTTCTCATGATGCAGAATCTGCACCCAGATGGTCGGACCAAGGATCATCAGCCCCACCGCACTCACCAGCCCCAACCAGCCACCGACCATCGCGCCGCGGGTGGTCAGCTTCTTCCAGTACATCGAAAGCAACAGCACCGGGAAGTTGCAGCTCGCCGCGATGGAGAACGCCAGGCCGACCATGAACGCAATGTTCTGGCTCTCGAACAGGATGCCCAGACCGATCGCCAGCACGCCCAGGGCGATGGTGGTGATCTTCGACACGCGAATTTCATCCTTGTCGTTGGCCTTGCCCTTCTTGATCACGCTGGCATACAGGTCGTGCGACACCGCCGAAGCACCGGCCAGGGTCAGACCGGCCACCACCGCCAGAATGGTCGCGAACGCCACCGCCGAGATGAAGCCGAGGAATATGCTGCCACCCACCGCGTCAGCCAGGTGCACCGCCGCCATGTTGTTGCCGCCGAGCAGAGCACCCGCCGCATCCTTGAAGGCCGGGTTGGTGCTGACCAGCAGGATCGCGCCGAAGCCGATGATGAAGGTCAGGATGTAGAAGTAACCAATGAAGCCGGTGGCGTACAGCACGCTCTTGCGCGCTTCTTTCGCATCACTCACGGTAAAGAAGCGCATCAGGATGTGTGGCAGGCCGGCAGTACCGAACATCAGGGCCAGGCCGAGGGAGAACGCCGAAATCGGATCTTTCACCAAACCGCCCGGGCTCATGATCGCTTCACCTTTCGGGTGAACCTTGATCGCCTCGGAGAACAGCATGTTGAAGTCGAAGTTAACGTGCTTCATCACCATCAGCGCCATGAACGAGGCACCGGACAGCAACAGCACCGCCTTGATGATCTGCACCCAGGTGGTCGCCAGCATGCCGCCGAACAGCACGTACATGCACATCAGGATACCGACCAGAATCACCGCCACGTAGTAGTCGAGACCGAACAGCAGCTGGATCAGCTTGCCGGCACCAACCATTTGCGCGATCAGGTAGAACGCCACCACTACCAGCGAACCGCAGGCAGACAGGGTGCGGATCTGGGTTTGCCCGAGGCGGTAGGACGCCACGTCGGCAAAGGTGTATTTACCCAGGTTACGCAGGCGCTCGGCGATCAGGAACAGAATGATCGGCCAGCCCACCAGGAAGCCGATCGAATAGATCAGGCCATCGTAGCCGGAGGTGAACACCAGCGCGGAAATCCCCAGGAAGGACGCCGCCGACATGTAGTCACCGGCAATCGCCAGACCGTTCTGGAACCCGGTGATCTTGCCGCCCGCCGCATAGTAGTCGGCGGCCGACTTGTTGCGCTTGGACGCCCAGTAGGTGATGCACAGGGTGGCGCCGACGAACACCACGAACATGGCGATCGCGGAAACGTTGAGCGGTTGTTTGTGGACTTCGCCGGTCAAGGCGTCAGCGGCCCAGACGGCTGGAGCGAACGCTGCGATGCTCAAAAGAGCCAGTAGACGCCGGATCATTGCTGAGCCTCCTTGAGAATCGCATTGTTCAGGTCGTCAAACTCGCCGTTGGCGCGCCGTACGTAGATCGCGGTCAGGATGAAGGCCGAGACAATCAGACCGACACCAATCGGAATACCCCAGGTAATCGACGACCCGGGACTGAGTTTCGCCCCGAGCACTTGCGGCCCGTATGCGATCAGCAGGATGAATCCGGAGTACAGCCCGAGCATGATCGCCGAGAGTATCCAGGCGAATTTTTCTCTTTTTCGCACCAGCTCCTTGAAGCGCGGGCTGTTTTGAATCGAGAGGTAAATGCTGTCGTTCATTGTTTTTATCCTCGCAGCACAGATTATTGTTGGAACGTATCCACTGTATGCGGCTGCGGAACGGGTTCCAGACGACCTTAGTATTAGAACGACATGACGTTTTCGCCAATTTTCAGCACACAAAAAAAAACCGTGGGAGCGAGCCTGCTCGCGAAAGCGTCGGATCAGTCGAAATATGTATCAACTGACAGATTGCATTCGCGAGCAGGCTCGCTCCCACAGTGGGGTACGGCGGTGTTGCTTTTATTTGGTCCAGTCAGCCACGCGATCCGGGTGCTTGGCGACCCAATCCTTGGCCGCCGCCTCAGGCTTGGCGCCGTCCTGGATGGCCAGCATGACTTCGCCGATCTCGTCTTTCGACGCCCACTGGAAGTTTTTCAGGAACTTGGCGACTTCCGGAGCCTTGGTAGCGAGTTCTTTGCTGCCGATGCTGTTCACGGTTTCAGCCGCGCCATACACGCCTTTCGGGTCGTCGAGGAAGCGCAGTTTCCACTTGGCGAACATCCAGTGCGGCACCCAACCGGTGACGGCAATCGATTCGTTCTTCTTCTCGGCACGGGTCAGCTCGGCAATCATGCCGGCGCCGGAACTGGCCTTGAGCGTATATTTGTCGAGGCCGTAATCCTTGATCGCCTGATCGGTTTTGAGCATCACGCCTGAACCGGCGTCGATGCCGACGATGCGGTTCTTGAAGGTGTCGTCGGTCTTGAGGTCTTCGATCGATTTCGCCTTGACGTACTCCGGCACGATCAGGCCGATTTTCGCGTCCTTGAAGTTCGGGCCGTAATCGACGACCAGATCCTTGTTCTTCGTCCAGTAATCGCCGTGGGTCACCGGCAGCCATGCCGAGAGCATCGCGTCGAGTTTGCCGGTGGCCACGCCCTGCCACATGATCCCGGTGGCGACGGCTTGCAGCTTCACGTCGTAGCCGAGTTTCTGCTTGATCACCTCGGCCGCCACGTGGGTGGTCGCGACGCTGTCGGACCAGCCGTCAACGTAACCGATGTTCAGGGTCTGTTTTTCAGCGCTGGCGAATGTGGAACTCATCGCAAGCACCAGAGCGGCACCTGCGCCTAAAAGTCGTCGCATCTTCATCGTTTACTTCCCCGAAATGCTGCGCCCGACGGATGCCGGGCATCGTCAACGTATTGTTATGGTGCACAGCGCCCCCATCACGCCTGACCGCAAACTCGCTCGAATGCCAGTGGAGTACTGACGCTTTCGATCATCGGCCTGACGCCCGCAGCGACCTGCTCTGTCAGCGACCTCAATACACCGAGAAACGACATCAGAAGGCCATTAATCGCCTCTGAATAATTGGCGCCAGACAATCCGCCCGAACTTTGCATGTGCAAATCATGCAGGCCACCAACCCGCGGATAAATGCAGGTAACATGCGTCGCTTTGCAGCCACTCGGCCTGACCATGTCCGCGACTTCCCGCATCCCGTTTGTTCCTTATCTCTTCGCCTGCCTGCTCGGCCTGTTTGCCCTTGGCGGTTTCTGGTACGGCCTCGGCAAACCGGTGATCCTGCCGGATGCCGCGACCCCGACGCACAAGTTGCAATGCGCCTCTTACACGCCGTTCGACAAGGATCAATCGCCGTTTGACGTGCCGTTCAAGCTGCGCCCGGAGCGCATGGACGCCGACCTCGCCCTGCTGGCGACGCGCTTCGAATGCATCCGCACCTACTCGATGACCGGCCTCGAAGCCCTGCCGCAACTGGCGCGCAAGCACGGTTTGAAGTTGATGATCGGCGCCTGGGTCAACAGCAACCCGGCGGACACCGAGAAAGAAGTCGACCTGCTGATTGCTTCGGCCAACGCCAACCCGGATGTGGTCAGCGCGGTGATCGTCGGCAACGAAGCGTTGCTGCGCAAGGAAGTCACCGGCGCGCAACTGGCGAAGCTGATCAACAAGGTCAAAAGCCAGGTCAAGCAACCGGTCACTTATGCCGATGTCTGGGAGTTCTGGCTCAAGCACCCGGAAGTCGCGCCGGCGGTGGATTTCCTGACCATTCACTTGCTGCCGTACTGGGAAGATGACCCGTCAAACATCGACGTCGCTCTGCAACACGTGGCGGATGTGCGTCAGGTGTTCGGCAACAAATTCGCGCCCAAGGACGTGATGATCGGCGAGACCGGCTGGCCCAGTGAAGGCCGCCAGCGTGAGACCGCCCTGCCGAGCCGGGTCAACGAGGCCAAGTTCATTCGCGGTTTTGTCGCGATGGCCGAGAAGGAAGGCTGGCATTACAACCTGATCGAAGCGTTCGACCAGCCATGGAAACGGGGCAGCGAAGGTGCGGTCGGCGGTTACTGGGGCCTGTTCGACGCCGATCGCCAGGACAAGGGCGTGCTCGCCGGGCCAGTGACCAATGTGCCGTACTGGAAGGAATGGCTGGGCGTCGGTGGGCTGATTTTCCTCGGCACGCTGCTACTCGGCGGCCGGGTTCGCACCACGCAATCGGCGTTGGTTCTGCCCCTGCTTGCGGCAGTTGCAGCCTGCTCGATCGGCGCCTGGGGCGATCTGGCGCGAGTGACCACGCGGTTTGCCAGCGAATGGCTGTGGGTCGGCTTGCTGACAGCGTTGAATCTGTTGGTGCTGGCGCATGCCGCGCTGACCTTGAGCAACCGTCAGGGTTGGCGTGAACGGGCGTTCCATCTGCTGGAACGCCGCGCTGGCTGGCTGGTTGCGGCAGCAGGATTTGCGGCGGCGGTGATGATGCTGGAGATGGTGTTCGACGCGCGTTATCGCAGTTTCGCCAGCATGGCGTTCATTCTGCCGGCGCTGGTGTACGTATGCCGTCCGGTCAGCGTACCGCGCCGGGAAATCGCCCTGCTGACCGTTATCATCGGCGCCGGCATTGCGCCGCAGCTGTATGAAGAAGGCTTGTTGAATCAGCAGGCGTGGGGCTGGGCGCTGGTCAGCGGGTTAATGGTGGCGGCGTTGTGGCGCTGCCTGCGGGTTCGCAAAGGCTGATCTCCAGAGGCCAGTCTGGCCCCTTCGCGAGCAAGCCCGCTCCCACATTGGATCTGTGGCGTTCACAAATCCCCTGTGGGAGCGGGCTTGCCCGCGATGACTGACTGTCAGGCGCTACGAGACGCTCTGACCAACCGCAATCCGCCAATCACCAGCGCAAACACCGCCAATGTCGTGTTGTACAACGCCAGCGCCGGCAGCCCGAACACCAACGCCAGCACCGCCAGCCACCACCCTGCCCGCCCCGGCAGCACAAAACCGAGCAGCGCCGCGCCCAACGCCGTCCAGCCCAACACCTTGAAGTGGATCATCAGCCCCAGGTTCGAACGCACCGAGCATTCCCAACGGCTCGCTTCATCGACGCAGATGCCAACCCACCGTCCGTCCTCCATGAAGCCATAACGCGCGCCATAACTGGCGGCCAGCCACAGCGGCAACAGCACGAGCAACAGAATCACGGGCAAGCGGCGGGACATGAAACTCTCCAATCAACGAAATCGGCGGCCAGCTTAATCTGCCCGCACGCGTTGGCAAGCACTAACAACTGTTAACTGGTCATCCGCGCCTTGCAAAGTGTATCGTCCAGCTACTATTACTCCGAATTCTGCCTGTTTGGTGCCGAGGCATGGCACTTTGGCGCAAGCCCGGTGGTCATAGCCTGCGAACTTCATTCGGCACCTTCCTTTAAGGGATCCAGTCATGCTCCGTTCCTTGCGCTTCGCCGCGCTGTTCAGCGGCCTTATTCTGAGTGCGTCCGCACTGGCGGTGGATATCGATGCCGCCAGTTATGGCTATCCCCTGACCAACCCGTTCGAGGCGACCATCGCCACCACGCCACCGGACCTGCGCCCGGAATTGCCGTCGAACGACGAGATCAATCAGTCCGACCACAGCATCACCCTGCGCCCGGAACGGGCCTTCATCCTCCCGGACAATTTCTGGGCGGTGAAAAAACTCACCTACCGCATCGCCGAGCAGGACAAACCGGCGCCGCTGATCTTCCTGATCGCCGGTACCGGCGCGCGCTATGACAGCACGCTCAACGAGTACCTGAAGAAGCTCTACTACAAGGCCGGCTACCACGTCGTGCAGCTGTCGTCGCCCACCAGCTTCGACTTCATCAGCGCCGCTTCACGCTTCGCCACCCCGGGCATCACCAAGGAAGACGCCGAAGACATGTACCGGGTGATGCAGGCCGTGCGTGCGCAGCATCCGAAACTGCCGGTCACCGAGTACTACCTCAGCGGCTACAGCCTCGGCGCGCTGGATGCCGCGTTCGTCGCGCATCTGGACGAGACCCGACGCAGCTTCAACTTCAAGAAAGTCCTGCTGCTCAACCCGCCGGTCAACCTCTACACCTCGATCAGCAACCTCGACAAGCTGGTACAGACCGAGGTGAAGGGCATCAACAACAGCACCACCTTCTATGAACTGGTGCTGAACAAGCTGACCCGCTACTTCCAGCAGAAAGGCTACATCGACCTCAATGACGCCCTGCTCTACGACTTCCAGCAGTCGAAGCAGCACCTGACCAACGAACAGATGGCGATGCTGATCGGCACTTCGTTCCGTTTCTCGGCGGCCGACATTGCCTTCACCTCCGACCTGATCAACCGTCGTGGCCTGATCACCCCGCCGAAATTCCCCATCACCGAAGGCACCAGCCTCACGCCGTTCCTCAAGCGTGCGCTGCAATGCGACTTCGACTGCTACCTGACCGAACAAGTGATTCCGATGTGGCGCGCGCGCACTGACGGCGGCAGCCTGCTGCAACTGATCGATCAGGTCAGCCTGTACGCACTCAAGGATTACCTGCACGACAGCCCGAAAATCGCCGTCATGCACAATGCTGATGACGTGATCCTCGGCCCTGGCGACCTCGGCTTCCTGCGCAAGACCTTTGGCGATCGCCTGACCGTTTACCCACTGGGCGGCCATTGCGGCAACCTTAACTACCGCGTCAACAGCGACGCCATGCTGGAGTTTTTCCGTGGCTAAATATCTCCTGCTGATTGCAGCGCTCCTCAGTGCAGGCGTGGCCCAGGCCGACAACAGCAAAGCCAACGCGCCGGTGGTGGTCGATAGCGACGGCTTCAAGGAGCCGCTGTCCAAACTCAAGTTCAACCCGGGGCTGGACCAGCGTGAGTTCGAGCGCTCGACGCTCAACGCACTCAACGTCTACGACCCGCTGGAGTCGTGGAACCGCCGCGTCTACCACTTCAACTACCGCTTCGACCAATGGGTGTTCCTGCCGGTGGTCGACGGTTATCGCTACGTGACGCCAAGCTTCCTGCGCACCGGGGTGAGCAACTTCTTCAACAACCTTGGCGACGTGCCGAACCTGGTCAACAGCCTGCTGCAGTTCAAGGGCAAGCGCTCGATGGAAACCACCGCGCGCCTGTTGCTCAACACCACTATCGGCATTGCCGGTCTGTGGGATCCGGCCACCGCCATGGGCCTGCCGCGCCAGAGCGAAGACTTCGGTCAGACCCTGGGCTTCTACGGCGTACCGGGCGGTGCCTACTTCGTGTTGCCGATCCTCGGCCCGTCGAACATTCGCGACACCGCCGGCCTCGCCGTGGACTACACCGCCGAATCGGCGATCAACTACCTGAACGTGTCGGAAGTCAGCTCCAACCACCCGGAAATCTGGGCCCTGCGTGCGGTCGACAAGCGCTACCAGACCAACTTCCGCTACGGTCAGATGAACTCGCCGTTCGAGTACGAGAAAGTGCGTTACGTCTACACCGAGTCGCGCAAGCTGCAGATTGCCGAGTAACCTCGGCGACAACAAAAAAGGGCCATTCGATGCGAGTCGAATGGCCCTTTTTCATGGCACAACCTGGATCAAACGGTGGAAGCGGGCTTGCTCGCGAATGCGGTGAATCAGCCAGCACATTCTTCGACTGACCCACCGCATTCGCGAGCAAGCCCGCTCCCACAGGGGTGATGTGTTTATCCTTTGATCGTGCGCCAGATTTTGCCGACCACCGAAACCACCGCCAGCACTGCCGCGCCCGCGATGATCCCCGCCACGCCATTGAGCAGCACAGGGACTGCGAACCCGGCGCTACCGGCCGCCACACCGACACTTTCAATCCAGTGATGCACCACGGGAATGCCGTGGGTGAGGATGCCGCCACCGACGAGGAACATTGCCGCCGTGCCGATCACCGACAGGCCTTTCATCATGTACGGGGCGGCGCGCAGGATTGCATTGCCGATGTTTTTTGCTGCCGCACCCGATTTCTGTGTCAGCCACAGGCCTAGATCGTCGAGTTTGACGATGCCGGCCACCAGGCCATAAACCCCCACGGTCATGACGATGGCGATGCCCGACATGACGATCACTTGCTGGGTCAGCGAAGCGTCGGCCACGGTGCCAAGTGTGATGGCGATGATTTCCGCCGAGAGGATGAAGTCAGTGCGGATCGCGCCTTTGATCTTGTCCTTCTCGTAAGCCACCAGATCGGTGGTCGGCTCAGCCACCGCCGCGCTCAATTGCGCGTGGTCGGCGTCATCTTCAGCCTTGCTGTGCAGGAACTTGTGCGCGAGCTTCTCGAAACCTTCGAAACACAGGTACGCGCCGCCGACCATCAACAGCGGCGTCACCAGCCATGGCACAAACGCACTGATCGCCAGGGCGGAGGGCACCAGGATCAGCTTGTTGAGGAACGAGCCCTTGGCGACCGCCCAGACCACCGGAATTTCCCGCTCGGCGCGCACCCCGGAGACTTGCTGGGCATTGAGCGCCAAGTCATCGCCGAGTACGCCGGCGGTCTTCTTCGCGGCCATTTTGCTCATCAACGCCACATCATCCAGAACGGTGGCAATATCGTCGATCAGCACCAGCAAACTGCTTCCTGCCATGA
This sequence comes from Pseudomonas sp. LAMO17WK12:I5, assembly GCF_900215165.1. Classification (NCBI taxonomy): domain Bacteria; kingdom Pseudomonadati; phylum Pseudomonadota; class Gammaproteobacteria; order Pseudomonadales; family Pseudomonadaceae; genus Pseudomonas; species Pseudomonas sp. LAMO17WK12:I5. The sequence continues at coordinate 35,128 of NZ_OBDS01000013.1, forward strand.
ATCTTGTTTCCTTATGTGAATAATGCCGCGCAGCATACCGCGACTGCGGGCCACACGGGGCATTCTTGAGCCATGCGCGAGGCCGGTGCTACCATGCGCAACCGCCAGAACAGGCAAGGAACCACCGGGTTTATGAGCACAATCCGCGAGCGCAACAAAGAACTGATCCTGCGTGCCGCCAGTGAGGAATTTGCCGACAAGGGCTTCGCTGCGACCAAAACCAGCGACATCGCCGCCAAGGCAGGATTGCCCAAGCCCAACGTTTACTACTACTTCAAATCCAAGGAAAACCTCTACCGCGAGGTCCTGGAAAGCATCATCGTGCCGATCCTGCAGGCTTCGACCCCGTTCAACCCGGACGGCGTACCGAGCGAAGTGCTCAGCGGCTACATCCGCTCGAAGATCCGCATCTCCCGCGACCTGCCCTTCGCCTCCAAGGTGTTCGCCAGCGAAATCATGCACGGCGCTCCGCACCTGAGCGCCGACCTGGTCGAGCAGCTCAACAGCCAGGCCAAGCACAACATCGACTGCATCCAGAGCTGGATCGACCGCGGTCAGATCGCCCCGATCGACCCCAACCACCTGATGTTCAGCATCTGGGCCGCAACCCAGACCTACGCCGACTTCGACTGGCAGATTTCTGCGGTCACCGGCAAGGACAAGCTGGACGAGGCGGATTACGAGGCTGCGGCACAGACGATTATTCGGCTGGTGTTGAAAGGGTGTGAGCCGGATCAGTGAGACCGTGATGGCGCCATCGCGAGCAGGCTCACTCCTACATTTGGAATGCGTTCCCCTGTAGGAGTGAGCCTGCTCGCGATCGAGGCAACACGGTTTCGGCTCAAACCCAAATCGCATCCCACAGCGGATAATCCCCAAGCTTCTCCACCAGACCAACCCGCAAAGGGTTGGCGACGACATACCTTGCCATCTTCACCAAATCCTCCTCCCGCCGCAGTGCCCGGTCATGAAACCCTCTTTGCCAGAGGCCAACATTTCTACCGGTAGCCTGGTTCACCGCTTTGGTACTCAGCGATTTGGTCTTTTGCATCAGTTCGCTCAAAGACCCGCTCTGCAATTCGATTAACCAATGAAAATGATCCGGCATCACCACCCACGCCAGTGAGTTCGCCAAGCCGAGATCTTGTGCACGGCGAAATTGATGAACCACCAATCGGCCCAAAGCAAAATCGGCAAAGATCGGTTTGCGATCAAGAGTGTTGGTCGTCAGTAGGTAGATTCGATTGGGCTCGGCATAGCGACCGGCTCGCAATCGGTGTGCAGCGGGTAGATCAGGCATTCCTTTGCCTCCCATGATCAGCTCATGAGAAGACTAGTTCTGCGTGCTCAAGTTGATGGGACAGACTCTTGGCTGGATGTTTCTGGGAGAGAGCTATCGCGAGCAGGCTCACTCCTACAGGGGTTTGTGGTGTTCAGACATTTTGTGTCCAACCAAGATCCCTTGTAGGAGTGAGCCTGCTCGCGAAGGCGGTTAATCATCCGCTACAAAATCAAGCAGCCACCCCCGCATCCGCCCTCAAATCCAGTGCCTCCACAGCCTTGATCGCCACCTGCTCATCAATATCCGACAGATCGCCGCTAATCCCGATCGCCCCCAGCACATTCCCCGCCTGATCACGAATCAACACCCCGCCCGGAGCCGGGACGACGCTGCCCTGGCCCATGCTGTTGAGTGCGGCAATGAAGGCCGGGCGTTGTTGGGCGTCCAGCGCCAGCAGGCGTGAGCCCTTGCCCAGGGCGATGGCGCCCCAGGCTTTGCCGATGGCGATGTTCGGGCGCAGCAGGCTGGCGCCATCTTCGCGTTGCAGGGTGATCAGGTGGCCGCCGGTATCGAGTACCGCGATGGTCAGCGGCGCGGCGTTGATCCCGCGCCCGGTGCTGATGGCTTCGTTGACCAGGTTGACTGCGACTTTCAAGGTTAAAGCGCTCATGGTGCCGTCCTCATTTTGTTATTGGGAAAGTCGTGGGGCTGCGCTTAAGTGCCGCAGCCCGATGCCACAAATAGAACACAATGAATTATTTTTTTGTATACAATAATTCTCGAAAAGCGCCACATGCGACGAAAAGCCACAGCAGAACCGGGCTTTCGACGAATGAAACAGGCGCTTGAGAAAATGGATTGACCTGCGCCGTCCGCCGTGAATACACTCTGCGCAAAGCCACTTGTATACAATTACAAAACGTAAAGAGGCACAAAACCATGAGCAAAATGAGAGCAATCGAAGCCGCCGTTCTGGTGATGCGCCGTGAAGGGGTTGATACCGCTTTTGGCATTCCGGGTGCTGCGATCAACCCGCTGTACTCCGCCCTGCAGAAAGTCGGTGGCATCGATCACGTCCTCGCTCGCCACGTCGAAGGCGCGTCACACATGGCCGAGGGTTACACCCGCACCAAGGCCGGCAACATCGGCGTGTGCATCGGTACGTCCGGCCCTGCCGGTACCGACATGGTCACCGGGCTCTACAGCGCCTCGGCCGACTCGATCCCGATCCTCTGCATCACCGGCCAGGCACCCCGCGCCCGTATGCACAAGGAAGACTTCCAGGCAGTCGACATCACCAGCATCGTCAAGCCCGTCACCAAGTGGGCGACCACGGTTCTGGAGCCGGGCCAGGTGCCCTACGCGTTCCAGAAAGCCTTCTACGAAATGCGCTCCGGCCGTCCAGGCCCGGTGCTGATCGACCTGCCGTTCGACGTGCAGATGGCTGAAATCGAATTCGACATCGACGCCTACCAGCCATTGCCGCTGGCCAAGCCAACCGCGACCCGCATTCAGGTCGAGAAGGCTCTGGCCCTGCTTGATCAGGCCGAGCGTCCATTGCTGGTGGCCGGTGGCGGCATCATCAACGCCGACGCCAGCGATCTGCTGGTGGAGTTCGCCGAGCTGACCGGTATTCCGGTGATCCCGACCCTGATGGGCTGGGGCACCATTCCCGATGATCACCCGCTGATGGTCGGCATGGTCGGTCTGCAGACGTCGCACCGTTACGGCAACGCCACCATGCTCAAATCCGACGTGGTACTGGGCATCGGTAACCGTTGGGCCAACCGTCACACCGGTTCGGTGGATGTCTACACTGAAGGTCGCAAGTTCATTCACGTCGATATCGAAGGCACGCAGATCGGCCGCGTGTTCACCCCGGATCTGGGTATCGTCTCCGACGCTGCTGCCGCGCTGACCGTGTTCATCGAAGTCGCCCGTGAATGGCAAGCCGCCGGCAAACTGAAAAACCGTAGCGCCTGGCTGCAGGATTGCCAGCAGCGCAAGGCCAGCCTGCACCGCAAGACCCACTTCGACAACGTGCCGGTCAAGCCGCAGCGTGTTTACGAAGAGATGAACCAGGTGTTCGGCAAAGACACTTGCTACGTCAGCACCATTGGTCTGTCGCAGATTGCTGGCGCGCAGTTCCTGCACGTCTACAAGCCGCGTCACTGGATCAACTGCGGTCAGGCCGGGCCGTTGGGCTGGACCATTCCGGCAGCGCTGGGCGTGGTCAAGGCCGATCCGAGCCGGAAAGTCGTGGCCCTGTCGGGGGACTATGACTTCCAGTTCATGATCGAGGAGCTGGCGGTCGGCGCTCAGTTCAAACTGCCTTACATCCACGTCGTGGTGAACAACTCGTACCTGGGGCTGATCCGTCAGGCCCAGCGCGGGTTCGAAATGGACTACTGCGTGCAGCTGTCCTTCGATAACCTGAACGCGCCGGAACTCAACGGTTACGGTGTCGACCACATCGCAGTCGCCGAAGGCCTTGGCTGTAAAGCCCTGCGGGTGTTCGAACCATCGGAAATCGCCCCTGCCCTGCGCAAGGCCGAACAAATGATCGAAGAGTTCAAGGTACCGGTGATTGTCGAGATCATCCTGGAGCGTGTGACCAACATCTCCATGGGGACCGAGATCAACGCCGTCAACGAATTCGAAGACCTGGCACTGGTCGGCAACGACGCGCCAACGGCGATTTCGTTGCTCGACTGAACGTAACTGGCTCCCTCTTCCTCCGGGAGAGGGCTGGGGTGAGGGAGCGATTTTGTGTCGTTCGGGGAATTTGGGGCCAACCCTGATTCCCCCCTCACCCTAACCCTCTCCCCCTGGAGAGGGGACTGATTGGTTTAGTCTGACCACCCGCGTCAAAACCGTTTTAGGAGACCACCATGCCGCGTTTCGCTGCCAACCTGTCCATGCTGTTCACCGAACAGGATTTCCTTGCCCGTTTCGACGCCGCCGCCAAGGCCGGTTTCAGTGGTGTGGAATACCTGTTCCCGTACGACTTCAGCTCTGCCGAAATCAAGGCCAGGCTCGATGCCAACGGTCTGACCCAAGTGCTGTTCAACCTGCCGGCCGGTGACTGGGCCAAGGGCGAGCGCGGAATCGCGTGTCTGCCGGATCGCGTTGAAGAGTTCCGCGCCGGGGTCGATCTGGCGATTGCCTACGCGCAAGTGCTGGGCAACACCCAGGTCAACTGCTTGGCCGGTATTCGTCCGCAAGGCGTGGACGATGCCACCGTGGAAAAAACCTTCGTCGCCAACCTCAAATATGCAGCCGACAAGCTGCAAGCGGCGGGTATCAAACTGGTGATGGAAGCGATCAACACCCGCGACATCCCGGGCTTCTACCTGAACAACACGGCGCAAGCCCTGTCGATTCGCGAGCAGGTCGGCAGCGCCAACCTGTTCCTGCAATACGACATCTACCACATGCAAATCATGGAAGGCGATCTGGCTCGCACCCTGCAATCGCACCTGGCCGAGATCAACCACGTGCAGCTCGCGGACAACCCGGGGCGCAACGAACCGGGCACCGGTGAAATCAACTACCGGTTCCTGTTCGAACACCTGGATCGCATTGGTTATCAGGGTTGGGTGGGTTGCGAATACAAGCCGCTGACCACCACTGAAGCGGGTCTTGGCTGGTTGAAAACCCACAACGCCATTTAAGAACACTGCAAAAAAACCTGTGGGAGCGGGCTTGCTCGCGAATGCGGTGGTTCAGTCAACATGGATATTGAATGTTCCACCGCATTCGCGAGCAAGCCCGCTCCCACCCAAAGCAACACCCCCTATTTCGCTTGAGCAAGACAAAAACAAGAGGATTTTCTCATGGCTAAAATCGGATTTATCGGCACCGGCATCATGGGCCACCCAATGGCTTCGAACCTGCAGAAAGCCGGTCACAGCCTGTTCCTGTCGGCGCACCACGACGCCGCTCCGGCCGATCTGGTCGCCGCTGGCGCCGTCGCCCTGGCCAACCCGCGCGAAGTGGCGCAGGAAGCTGAATTCATCATTGTCATGGTGCCGGACACCCCGCAGGTCGATGACGTGCTGTTCCGCGCCGACGGCGTCGCTGCCGGCATCGGCAAAGGCAAAGTCGTGATCGACATGAGCTCGATCTCGCCGACCGCCACCAAAGCCTTCGCCAAGAAGATCAACGAGAAAGGCGCGCAATACCTCGACGCGCCAGTGTCCGGTGGGGAAGTCGGCGCCAAGGCTGCGACCCTGAGCATCATGGTCGGTGGCGATGCCGATGCCTTCGAACGCGCCCTGCCGCTGTTCCAGGCCATGGGCAAGAACATCACTCTGGTCGGTGGCAACGGCGACGGTCAGACCGCCAAAGTGGCGAACCAGATCATCGTCGCGCTGAACATTCAGGCCGTGGCTGAAGCCCTGCTGTTCGCTTCGAAAAACGGTGCTGATCCGGCCAAGGTGCGTGAAGCGCTGATGGGCGGTTTCGCTTCGTCGAAGATCCTCGAAGTGCACGGCGAGCGCATGATCAAAGGCACCTTCGATCCGGGCTTCCGTATCAGCCTGCACCAGAAGGACCTGAACCTGGCCCTGCAAGGCGCAAAGGAGCTGAACATCAACCTGCCGAACACCGCCAACGCCCAGCAAGTGTTCAGCACCTGCGCGGCGATCGGTGGCAGCAACTGGGACCACTCGGCGCTGATCAAGGGTCTGGAACACATGGCCAACTTCTCGATTCGCGACAAAAAATAAAGCCTGCACAAAACCCTGTGGGAGCGAGCCTGCTCGCGAAAACGGTTGCACATTCAACATCGATGTTGGCTGACACACCGCCTTCGCGAGCAGGCTCGCTCCCACAAGGGGTCCGAGTTGCCCTTTCGAATAACAAGAATTCCGGGAGCCCGCCATGTCGGTCGATCCGCAACAACTGCTGCGCGAGCTGTTTGCCACAGCCATCGACGCGGCCCATCCGAACCAAGTCCTCGAAGCCCATCTGCCTGCCGATCGCACGGGTCGGGTGATCGTCATCGGCGCCGGCAAGGCCGCAGCCGCCATGGCCCAGGTGGTCGAGCGCTGCTGGCAGGGTGAAGTATCCGGTCTGGTGGTGACCCGTTACGGTCACGGCGCTCCGTGCGAAAAAATCGAAGTGGTCGAAGCCGCGCATCCGGTACCGGACGCTGCCGGCCTGGCCGTGGCCAATCGCGTGCTGGAACTGGTCAGCAATCTGACTGAAGACGACCGCGTGATCTTCCTGCTGTCCGGCGGCGGTTCTGCCCTGCTCGCGCTGCCAGCCGAAGGCATCACCCTGGCCGACAAGCAGTCGATCAACAAAGCCCTGCTTAAATCCGGCGCGACCATCGGCGAGATGAACTGCGTGCGCAAGCACCTCTCGGCGATCAAGGGCGGCCGCCTCGGCAAGGCTTGCTGGCCTGCCACCGTCTACACCTACGCAATTTCCGATGTGCCGGGCGACCTCGCCACGGTCATCGCCTCCGGCCCGACCGTGGCCGACCCGAGCACTTCGGCCGAAGCGCTGGCGATCCTCAAGCGCTACAACATTGAAGTCCCGGCGTCGGTGCGCAACTGGCTGCAAAGCCCGGAATCGGAAACGGTCAAACCCGGTGATCCGAGCCTCGCTCGCAGCCATTTCCAGTTGATCGCCCGCCCGCAGCAATCGCTGGATGCAGCGGCGGTGAAATGCCGTCAGGCCGGTTTCAGCACATTGATCCTTGGCGACCTGGAAGGTGAGTCACGTGAAGTGGCGAAGGTCCACGCCGGCATCGCTCGGCAGATCATCAACCATGGTCAGCCGTTGGCGGCGCCGTGCGTGATTCTTTCCGGCGGCGAAACCACGGTCACCGTGCGCGGCAATGGCCGCGGCGGACGCAACGCCGAATTCCTCCTCAGCCTCACCGACAGCCTCAAGGGCCAGCCAGGCGTTTATGCGCTGGCCGGCGACACCGACGGCATCGACGGCTCGGAAGACAATGCCGGCGCGATCATGACCCCGGACAGCTACGCCCGCGCCACCGCCCTCGGTTTGAGCGCCAGCGACGAGCTGGATAACAACAACGGTTACGGCTACTTCGAGGCGCTCGATGCGCTGATCGTCACCGAGCCGACCCGCACCAACGTCAACGACTTCCGCGCCATCCTGATCCTTGAGAACTGCAAATCATGACGCCTGATAAAAAGGTCAAAATCCTCGCCACCCTCGGGCCTGCCGTCGATGGCATCGAAGACATCCGTGAACTGGTCGAGGCCGGGGTCAACATCTTCCGCCTGAACTTCAGCCACGGCGATCACGCCGACCACGCCAAGCGCTATCAGTGGATCCGCGAAGTCGAGCGCCAGCTCAACTATCCACTGGGGATCCTGATGGATTTGCAGGGGCCGAAACTGCGCGTCGGCAAGTTCGCCGACGGTAAGGTGCAACTGCATCGCGGTCAGGCGTTCCGCCTCGATCTGGACGCCACACCCGGCGATGAACGCCGGGTGAACCTGCCGCATCCGGAGATCATCGCCGCGCTCGAAGCGGGCATGGATCTGCTGCTGGATGACGGCAAACTGCGCCTGCGCGTGGTCAGCAAATACTCCGACGCGATCGACACCACCGTGCTCAACGGTGGCGAACTGTCGGACCGCAAAGGCGTGAACGTGCCGCAGGCGGTGCTCGATTTGAGCCCGCTGACCGCCAAGGATCGCCGCGACCTGAGCTTCGGTCTGGAGCTGGGCGTGGACTGGGTGGCTCTGTCGTTCGTACAGCGTCCGCAGGACATTCTCGAAGCCCGCGAACTGATCGGCGACAAGGCCTTTCTGATGGCGAAAATCGAGAAGCCGTCAGCGGTTGAACAACTGCGCGAAATCGCCGAACTGAGCGACGCGATCATGGTCGCTCGCGGCGATCTCGGTGTCGAAGTGCCGGCGGAAAGCGTGCCGCAGATCCAGAAGAACATCATCAGCACCTGCCGCGAACTCGGCAAACCGGTGGTGGTGGCGACGCAGATGCTCGAATCGATGCGCTTCTCCCCGGCACCGACCCGTGCTGAAGTCACTGACGTGGCCAACGCTGTGGCTGAAGGCGCGGACGCAGTGATGCTTTCGGCGGAAACCGCATCCGGTGAATACCCGCTGGAAGCGGTGCAGATGATGAGCAAGATCATTCGCCAAGTGGAAAACGGCCCGGATTATCAGACCCAACTCGATGTCAGCCGACCGAAAGCCGAAGCGACGGTGTCCGATGCCATCAGTTGCGCGATCCGCCGCATCAGCAATGTGCTGCCGGTGGCAGTGCTGGTCAACTACAGTGAATCGGGCGCTTCGACGTTGCGTGCAGCGCGGGAGCGGCCGAAAGCGCCGATCCTCAACCTGACGCCGAACCTGCAAACGGCACGACGTTTGAGTGTGGCGTGGGGTATTCATTCGGTGGTCAACGATCGCCTGCGTCAGGTCGATGAAGTGTGTTCGACCGCGCTAGAAATCGCTCAGGCGCAAGGCATGGCCGAGCGTGGCGATACGCTGCTGATCACTGCGGGGGTGCCGTTCGGGCAGCCTGGTTCGACTAACTCGCTACGGATTGAAACATTGATTTAGCGCCTGTACCGGCCTCTTCGCGAGCAGGCTCGCTCCCACAGTTGATTTGTGTGCATCACAAACTCAATGACTGAACAAAGATTCAATGTGGGAGCCAGCCTGCTGGCGAAGAAGGCAACTCGGTTTCACTGACTTTCAGAACTGCCCATGCCTGCCAATCATTTCAACACCCACTGCCCCGACTGGGCCGAGGCTTTGCTCAACGGTTTCAGTCAGATATTCCTCCAGCGCCACCCGCTATGCGGCCTGTTGTGCCTGCTGGCGATCCTGCTCACTGCGCCGGTGCTGTTTGCCGGCGCGCTGCTCGGGGCGGTCGCTGGATTGCTCACTGCACAGCGACGTAACTATGCCAAGGCTGATCGTCAGGCCGGTTTGTTCAGCTATAACGGCGTGCTGCTCGGCTTGTTGCTGAGCCTGTATTTCCCTTGGTCACCGCTGCTGCCGCCGCTGATTCTGGCGGCTGGCGGCCTCAGTGCGATGGTCACTCAGCAATGGCTCAAACACGTGTACCGCAATCGATCGATACCGGCTTACACCTCGCCGTTCGTGGCCATCGGCTGGATCTTGCTGCTGTTCGCCGAGCCATCCGCGCCGACAGCGCACATCGAGATGAACACGCTGAATTTGCTCGCCGCTGAGTTGCGTGGACTGGGTCAGGTGATGTTCCTTGATCATCCACTGGCCGGCGCATTGATCGCCATTGGCTTGTTGATCGCTGATCGCCGCGCCTTTTGCTGGGCATTATTCGCGTCAGCCATCGGCCTTGCGTCCAGTCTGCTGCACCACGAAACCGGCGCGGCATTGCTGGGACTGGGCAGTTACAACGCGGTACTCGCCGCCCTCGCCTTCAGTGCGCAGCGCCAGCAACCGTGGCTGTCGCTGCTGGGCATCGTCCTTGCGCTGCTGGTCACCCCGCTGTTCGTCGCTCTCGGTCTGGCGACGCTGACCGCGCCGTTCATCCTCGCTTGCTGGCTGATCCGCGCCGGGATCCAGATGCTTGGCAAAGCGGTCGTCGACGCCACGCCTTGCGCACAGGGGGACAATCAACCTAGGCTGCGCTGATCTTCAATTCAGGCGTTATCCATGGACAGCAGCAACAGTTGGCGCGAACGGCTTTACGTGATGATTTTCCAGAGCGACACCCTCGCCGGGCGGCGCTTCGACGGCACCTTGCTGTTGATCATCCTTGCCAGCCTGGTGGTGGTGATGCTCGACAGCATCGACAGCATTCACCAGAACTACGCCGATGTGCTGGCCTACATCGAGTGGGGCTTCACCATCATTTTTCTCGGTGAGTACATCCTGCGGTTGTATTGCTCACCGAAACCATTGCGCTACGCCTTCAGTTTCTACGGACTGGTGGATCTGCTGGCGATCGTGCCGGGGATCCTGGCGCTGTATTACAGCGATGCGCAGTACCTGCTGATCATCCGCATCATTCGGATGCTGCGGATCTTCCGGGTGCTCAAGCTCAGCCCGTACCTCAAGCAAGCCAACTACCTGATGTCGGCGCTGCGCGGCAGCAAGCAGAAAATCGTGGTGTTTCTGGTCAGCGTCTGCACCCTGGTGACGGTGTTCGGCACCCTGATGTACGTGATCGAAGGCCCGGAACATGGCTTCACCAGCATCCCCAAAGGCATCTATTGGGCTATCGTGACCCTGACCACCGTCGGCTTCGGCGACATCGTGCCCAAGACCCCGCTGGGTCAGGTAATTTCTTCGCTGGTGATGATCACCGGTTACTCGATCATCGCCGTGCCCACCGGGATTTTCACGGCGGAACTGGCCAACGCCATGCGCGGCGAACAGCTGCAACATGACTGCCCGGTGTGCAAGAAAAACAGCCATGAACAGAACGCAGCGTTTTGCTCGCGGTGCGGCAGTCAGCTGTTTAAGAAAGTGGAATAAGCACAGAGCTTTTTAATCTTTAAACGACTATGCCAGCCCGGCTATAGTCGCTGGCAAAACGGTATCACCCCCGACCGTTATCACCGACACAACAAGGAATGCGCAGTGAAAAAACTCTTTGGCGCCTCACTTCTCGCCGCCGGTCTTGCCTTTGGCAGCGTGGCTCAAGCCGCACCGACCCTGCTTAACGTCTCCTATGACGTCATGCGCGATTTCTACAAGGATTACAACACTGCGTTCCAGAAACACTGGCAGGCCGAGCACAACGAAAACATCACCGTGCAAATGTCCTTCGGCGGTTCGAGCAAGCAGGCGCGTTCGGTGATCGACGGCCTGCCGGCTGACGTCATCACCATGAACATGGCGACCGACATCAACGCCCTCGCCGACAACGGCAAACTGGTGCCGGAAAACTGGGTCAGCCGCCTGCCGAACAACAGCGCACCGTTCACCTCGGCCACCGTGTTCATCGTCCGCAAAGGCAACCCGAAAGCCCTGAAAGACTGGCCGGACCTGCTCAAGGACGGCGTGCAAGTGATCGTGCCGAACCCGAAAACTTCGGGCAACGGCCGCTACACCTACCTCTCGGCCTGGGGCTACGTGCTGAAAAATGGCGGTGACGAGAACAAGGCCAAGGACTTCGTCGGCAAACTGTTCAAGCAAGCGCCGGTGCTCGATACCGGTGGCCGCGCCGCGACTACCACGTTCATGACCAACCAGATCGGCGACGTACTGGTGACCTTCGAAAACGAAGCCGAGATGATCGCTCGCGAGTTCGGTCGCGATCAGTTCGAAGTGATCTACCCAAGCGTCTCCGCCGAGGCCGAACCACCGGTATCGGTGGTCGACAAAGTGGTCGACAAGAAAGGCACCCGCGCCGCTGCCGACGAATACCTGAAATACCTGTGGTCGCCGGAAGGTCAAGAAATCGCCGCTGCCAACTACTTGCGTCCACGGGACCCGGCAGTGCTGGCGAAGTACACCGACCGTTTCCCGAAAGTCGACTTCCTGTCGGTTGAAAAGACCTTCGGTGACTGGCGTTCAGTGCAGAAGACCCACTTCAATGATGGCGGGATCTTTGATCAGATTTATACCGGCCAGTAAGGCTTAGGCCGTAACGAAAAAGGCGACCTCAACAGGTCGCCTTTTTTGTGGGCATTGGAAATCACCACACTTCCCCCTGTGGGAGCGAGCAAGCCCGCTCCCACAGGGGATTGTTTGTCAGCCAGTTACATCGGTGGGGTCACGCCATCCTTGCCGGCGGAAATCGATTGCGCCGTCAACGTGCCGTCTGCGTCCTGGGTCACGAAGCTGACAATCTTCACCCCGACCTTGAGCAAGCTGCGATCCCCCGGCGTCAGGTTAACGATCGGCACGTCCTCCGGTACCAGAATCTTCTGCTGCCCGCCCTTGTAGTTGACGGTCAGCACCCGGCCATTGCTGACCACCAGATCACCGACGCTGCCATTGGTCATGCTGCTGCCCTTGGCCAGATCAAACGGCCGATGACCGTCACCGCTGCCGGCCAGTTCCGGCGGGAATACGTGCACTTCCAGCGCCTTGAGCGTGCCATCCTCCTGCGGCATGGCGGCCGAGCCAATGTAGCTGCCGGGTTTGATGTCTTCGATATTCGCCAGCGTGACGGCACGCACCTTGGTGTCCGCATTCAACCGGATCACCACGTTCTCGCCGCTGTTGACGTGGACTTTCAGCGAATCGGCGCTGACCCCGGTGATCTCACCGCGCACGCCGAGACGCATACCGGGAGCATCAGCGGCCTGCACCGCATTGGCACTGAGTAGGCCGATCAAGGCAATCGTGGTGGTGTGACGCAGCAGCTGGCGCAACATGGCAATCCTCCGGTGATGAACAGTAAAAGCGCAGCGGTAAACATAAGCACGCTATCGAAGAAGATGTAAGTGAATGTATCATCAGCCCTCCCCGGCCGGACGCAAGGTTCGCCGATGGACGACACCGCCGTTGAAGCCAATCATTCCGCAACGGAATAACTGATATCGATACAAGGCTTCTACCGCCGCTTCGGTGCGTCCCTTAGCCTCACCGCATTCCCTTTCGCTGGATCGAGAAACCTTATGAACGCCACAACTCACGCAATGACCCGAGGCATGGTGCTGCTGTTCGCCTTCTGCTGCGGCGCAATCGTCGCCAACATCTACTACGCGCAACCGATCATCGGGCTGATCGCGCCGGACATCGGTCTCTCCGACACCATGGCCAGCTTCATCGTCTCGCTGACGCAGATCGGTTATGCGCTGGGCCTGTTCTTCCTGGTGCCGCTGGGCGACCTGCTGGAAAACCGCCGGCTGATGATCATCACCACTGTAGTGGCGATTGCCAGCCTGCTCGGTGCAGCGTTCACCAGCCAGCCGAATGTGTTTTTGCTGATCTCGTTGCTGGTGGGTTTCAGTTCGGTGTCGGTGCAGATCCTGATTCCGCTGGCCGCGCATCTGGCGCCGGAAGAATCCCGTGGCCGGGTGGTCGGCGGGATCATGGGCGGCCTGCTGCTGGGCATCCTGCTGGCGCGGCCGGTGTCGAGCGTAGTGGCTGACCATTTCGGCTGGCGCGCGATGTTCATGATTGCCGCGGCGTTGATGGCCGCGATCAGCGTGGTGCTGGCGTTGACCGTGCCCAAGCGTCAACCGGATCACAGCGCTTCCTACGGCCAGTTGCTCGGCTCGCTGTGGACGCTGCTGCGCCAGCAACCGGTGCTGCGTCAGCGGGCGTTTTATCAGGGCTGCATGTTCGCCACCTTCAGCCTGTTCTGGACAGCGGTGCCGCTGGAACTGGCGCGCAACCATGGCCTGTCGCAAAGCGAGATTGCGATCTTCGCGCTGGTCGGTGCCATCGGTGCCATCGCCGCGCCGATCAGCGGACGCCTGGCTGACGCCGGCCACACCCGCATCGCTTCGCTGCTGGCCATGCTGTTCGCCAGCCTGAGCTTCCTGCCGGCCTTCATTCACCCGGCCTACAGCGTCATCGGCCTCGCGGTGACCGGCGTGGTACTGGACTTCTGCGTGCAGATGAACATGGTTCTCGGCCAGCGCGCGGTCTACTCGCTGGACGCCAAAAGCCGTGGTCGCCTCAACGCGCTGTACATGACCAGCATCTTCATCGGCGGCGCTTTCGGCTCGTCGGTCGCCAGTGCGGTGTATGAGCATGGCGGCTGGTTGTGGATCGTGATTGTCGGTAGCGCGTTCCCGCTGCTGGCGTTGTTGCGGTTCCTGAGTGCGTCGCAGCGTGGTGCTTTGGCAACGGCCTAAGATGTCGAGCAAGCTCGCTCCCACAGGTTGCTCACTGGGCCTGTGAGAGCGATGACGCTTAATACCGAACCAGCTTCTCCATCGCCGCATCTGCCAGAAACGAAGAGCGGCTTTTGACATTGTGTTCACGCACATAGCGATCGATGCGCTGGATCACATAGCCTGGCAACGTCACGTTGACCTTCTCGGTCTTGCCCATGTACGGCGAGATATCCAGCTCGAGCATCCCCCAGCCCATGTCGGCAAACTCCGGATTATTGCGATGCGCCGCTGCCGACGTCGGCATCGGAATCGATTCCCCGTCCGCCGCCATCTCCTGCAACATGAGATGGGCGACTTCAACGGCTGCGTTATAGGCGTCCTCGAAAGTGTCCCCGGCCGTGACGGCGCCGGGAATGTCAGGTATCTGAATACCGATGGCGGTGTTGTCGTCACCCCATTCGATGCAGATCGGATATTGCATTATGGATCTCCCTTGTAGCTGGCTGGCGGGTGGTACAACCCGGCACGCCTCCTGATGCTTTTGACCGTCCCCAGCGGCAAATCCTTTTTAGGGTGAGGAACGGGAATGGTGTACGGGTTGTAACGATGCGTGAAGATGTGATGACTGCCGGTGACTCGATCCAGCGTCCAGCCTGCCTCCTCCAGCTCCTTGATCAATAGCCTGCTTTGCACCTGGCGCCTCCTTGCTCCGGCCGAATAAAAGTAACTCTAGAGTTATCTTTACTCAAGCACATAAATCTGCAGGACGACGTTTGGTTGTTTTACCGCATGTGATTGAATGGACGCGGATTACACTCAGCACCCTATTCCCTGTGGGAGCGGGCTTGCTCGCGAAGGCGTTGGATCAGCCAATACATGTGCTGAATGTCAGACCGCTTTCGCGAGCAAGCCCGCTCCCACAAGGGGACTACGACAACTTTCAGATTTGCAGGAAGAATGATGGACCGCCTCGCCGCCATGGAAACCTTCGTCTACGTGGTCGAAACCGGCTCCTTTTCCGCCGCCGCCCGACGGCTGAATATCGGCCAGCCCGCCGTGTCGAAAACCATCGCTCAGTTGGAAAAACGCCTGGCGGTCAGCCTGTTGCTGCGCTCGACTCGCGGCCTGACCCCGACCGAAGCCGGACTCGCGTTTTTCGAACGGGCCAGACGCGCCATCGACGAAGCCAACGAAGCCGATAACGCCGCCCGTGGCAGCGCCAGCGGTTTAAGCGGCAACCTGCGGATCAGCGCTGCGGTGACTTTCGGCCGCCTGCACGTCGTGCCGCAGCTGGGGCCGTTTCTCGAGCAGCATCCACAGCTGAACATCGACCTGATGCTCGATGACCGCAATATCAATCTGGTCGAAGAAGGTATCGACGTCGCCCTGCGCATGGGCCCGCTCAGCGACTCTGGTCTCACCGCGCGCAAGATCGCCGACTGTCGCCGCGTAGTGCTCGGCAGCCCGGCCTACTTCGCCTGCCACGGCGAGCCGAGCTGCCCTGCCGATTTGGATAAGCACCAAGGCATCGTCTACAACCTCAGCGGCGGCGCCACCTGGACCTTCACTCAGGGCAGCGAACAACAGACGCAAACCCTCACCGGCCGCCTGCGGGTCAGCGCCGCCGAGGGTTTGCGTGCAGCCGTGCTGGCCGATCAGGGCCTGACCATCGCCTCGCAATGGATGTTCGCCCCGGAGCTGGCAAGCGGCGCGGTCAGGGCGGTGATGAACGAATGGGTATTGCCGGATCAGGACTTGTGGGCGGTGTTTCCCACGGGGCGGATGGTCAGTGCGAAGGCGCGGGTGTTTGTGGATTATGTGCAAGGGTTGTTGACCAGCGAACTTTGAAAACAGCAGATCAAAAGATCGCAGGCTTCGCCAGCTCCTACAGGGACATCATCAATGCCCGGCAACACACAAAAAAACGGCGATCCAGAGATCGCCGTTTTTCATTACTGCCCGAACTGTTTGCCCAACCCCGGCGGCACGCCGTGGATGTTGGTGTCTTCCCACGGGCCGTTGGGGCTGACGGAGCGAGTCCAGCCGTTGTTCCAGCGGAAGTAGGTGCGCTGGCGGTAGAAGGTGTTGGGCTGGTCGTCGAGGACGTAGACGCCGAGCTTCTGGTCCCAGTGGCTGTTGCCGCCCGGTGGTGGGGCGAAGCTGGCTGAGGTGCGTGGGACTGGCTTGGACGGTTTGGACGGGATGCTTTTGCCCGGTGTCGGCGAGGTCGACGGGGTCGGGCTCGGTTGTGACGGCGGGATCGGCGGTAGGTTGGTGGTCGGTTCCGGCCGGTGCACCGCACATGCGCTCATGCTCAAGGCCAATGTGATGACGGAGATGCGGGCGAGGCTGTGCATGGCGGTGCTTTCCTGTGGGTTCCGGGGTTATTGGTCCGGGCTGTCGATGGTCAGTGTTTGCGGCGCGGTGGTGCTGCTGGCCAGCGGGCCGCTGCGACCTACCCACTCCCCGGCGGTTGGCTGACCGGCGCGAGAGATGCGTGCAACCAGTTGGACTTCAGGAAAGTTCGACAGTTTCAACTGCGGCATCATCGCGTCAGCATCGCCCAGTTCGACGGTCACCGGCAGATCGGCCACGGTCAGACGCTTGGCCGCCAGCGGTGCCGGTGGGCCGGAAACGGCGCGGGCGAAGATGAACACGCTGTCGCCCGGTTGCACCTTGCCTTTGAGTTCGCTGGCCAGATCCACGCGCACCTTGAGCAGAGCGGCGACCTTGGCGGCTGGCGTGGCGGCGACCTTGCCACCGCTGGCTTGCAGGCGCTCGGTGGCTCGCTCGATCCCGCCCTGCAAGGCGGCGCGGGAGTTGTCGCCCTCTGGCAACTGCGCCAGCAGCCGGTTCCAATAGTCGATTGCCTGCTGATAACGCTCACCCTCGAACGCGGCGATGCCGAGCAGGCCGAGGCTGGTGACTTCTTTCGGATCGGCTTTCAGCGCTTCATCGGTCAGGGCCTGGATCTTCTCCGACCACTTTTTGCCATCGGCAAAGTATTGCGCCTGCGCCCACTGGCCGAGCAGCTCCGGCTGGCGACCCGCAAGGTTGGCGGCGCGTTCGAACATCTTGGCCGCATCTGCCGGACGATCCTGGGCCATGTAGGTGCGCCCGAGGAAGTACAGGCCTTCCGCCGAATCCGGTTGCGCGGCGACGGCACGCTCCAGACGCCGGGTCATCTCTTCCATCGACTGCGGCGCCTGGGCGAATTCGCGGGTCAGTTCGACTTTATCGGCAGCACCGAAATGCAGGTACAGACCCAGGCCCAACACCGGCACCAGCACCGCCGCCAGCAGCGGCAACGGCTTGCCCAGTTTCGACACACGCGGTGCGGCAACGCCTTCTGTATCGGCGAGCAGCTCACGCGCAGCTTCCGCGCGACCGCTGTCCATTTGCGCGGCATCGAGTACGCCTTCGGCCTGCTGCGCTTGCAGCTCGGCGACACGCTCCTGATACAGCGCCACGTTCAGGGCAGTTCGATCCTCTTCACGCTGGGCGCGACGGCCACGCAAAACCGGGATCAGCAGAAAACTCAGGGCGACCAGAAGCAACAGCCCTGCGGCAAGCCAGAAATCAATCATTCTTGGTTTTTATCCAACAGTTGGTCGAGGCGCTGACGCTCTTCGGTGGACAGCGATGGCGGGGTCTCGGTGCGTTGTGCGCGGCGTCGGCGAACGATCACTGCGATCACCACCAGACCGCCGAACAACAGGCCGGCCGGGCCGAACCACAGCAGTGCAGTCTTGGCATTGAGCGCCGGTTTGTAGCGGACGAATTCACCGTAGCGATCGACCATGAAATCGATGATCTGCTGATTGTCCTTGCCCTCGCCGAGCATGCGGAAAATCTCTTTGCGCAGGTCGGCCGCAATCGGAGCGTTGGAGTCGGCGATGTCCTGGTTCTGGCACTTGGGGCAGCGCAGTTCCTTGGTCAGTTCACGAAAGCGCTCGCGATCACCTTCCTTGGCGAACTCGTAGGTGTCGATCGCGGCATGCGCCACACCGGCCAGACTCAGGCCCAAGACCACGGCAGCGATAAAGCGCTTCATGGCTTGGCCTCATCGACCAGCGCCTGATATTTGGCTGCAAGTTTTTCGCGCCAGACCTGCTCGTCGATCACACCCACGTACTTGTCACGGATGATGCCCTTGGCGTCGATGAAGAAGGTTTCCGGCGCGCCGTACACGCCGAGGTTCAGGCCCAGCGAACCTTCGTCGTCACGGATATCCAGCAGGTACGGGTTGTGGAATTCGGCCAGCCACTTCAACGCATCGGCGTTGGTGTCCTTGTAGTTGATGCCGTAGATCACCACACCGCGCTCGGCCAGCTTGTTCAGCACCGGGTGCTCGACCCGGCAGGAAATGCACCAGGTGCCCCAGACGTTGACCAGTGCCGGTTTGCCGAGAATGTCAGCCTTGGTCAGGTTCTTGTCGCCCTGCACGTTCGGCAGGCTGAACTCCGGGAATGGCTTGTTGATCATCGCCGACGGCAGCTCCGCCGGATCGAGGTACAGACCGCGATACAGAAACACCGCCATCAGCAGGAACATCGCCAGGGGTACCAGCATCAACCAACGTCTCATGCAGCCGCTCCTTGCAGGCCGAGGGCTTCACGCACCCGGGCTTTGACCTTGACTCGATAACGCCGATCCAGCGCCGCCAGCAATCCGCCCAGACCGGTCAGCAGACCGCCGAACCAGATCCAGCGCACGAACGGTTTGACGTGAACCCGCACCGCCCACGCGCCGTTTTCCAGCGGCTCGCCCAGTGCAACATAGAGATCGCGGGTGAAACCGGCGTCGATCCCGGCCTCGGTCATCATCGAACTCTGCACGGTGTACAGGCGTTTTTCCGGGTGCAGTACGCTGATTTCCTTGCCGTCGCGGATCACCCGAACGGTGCCTTTGTCGGAGGTGAAGTTCGGCCCTTCGAAGTGCTTGGCACCTTCGAAAACAAACTGATAGCCGGCCAGGGACATCGACTCGCCCGGCGCCAGACGCAGGTCGCGCTCGGCACTGTTCTGACTCGACAGCACCACGCCGAGGGCGCACACGGCGATGCCCAAGTGAGCGATCTGCATGCCCCAGTAGCTGCGGGTCAGGGTTGGCAGGCCTTTGATCAGGCCCTTGTGGCGAGTCTTGTCGAAGATGTCGCGCACACCGGCGAGCAACACCCATGCAGCAAGCAGGAACGTCGCGATCACCGCCCAGTTGAAATCGCCGTAAGCGACACCGGCCACCACGGCCAATGCGACGCTGCCGAGCAGCACCGGGGTCAGCATGTTCGCCAGCCACTTCACCGGGGTGTCTTTCCAGCGGACGATCACGCCGACCGCCATCACCACCATCAGCAACGCCATCAACGGGATGAACAGCGCGTTGAAATACGGCGGGCCTACCGACAGCTTGGCGCCGCTGATCGCATCAAGAATCAGCGGATACAACGTGCCGAGCAGAATCATCGACGCCGCCACCACCAGCACCAGGTTGTTGCCCAGCAGCAGGGTTTCCCGAGACCACAGGTTGAAGCCGACCTGGCTCTTGACCACTGGC
Organism: Pseudomonas sp. LAMO17WK12:I5; assembly: GCF_900215165.1. NCBI lineage: Bacteria > Pseudomonadati > Pseudomonadota > Gammaproteobacteria > Pseudomonadales > Pseudomonadaceae > Pseudomonas > Pseudomonas sp. LAMO17WK12:I5. Next base: position 54,708 of record NZ_OBDS01000013.1, read on the forward strand.
GCGCGCAACGCAAACAGCGTCAGCGAACCGCCGACCACGAACAGCAGGAAGATCAGAATGAACACGCCGCGCTCAGGGTCCGAGGCAAACGCATGTACCGAAGTCAGCACGCCGGAGCGCACGAGGAACGTACCGAGCAGGCTCAACGAAAATGCGGCAATCGCCAGCAACACCGTCCAGCTCTTGAACACGCCACGTTTTTCCGTGACCGCCAGCGAGTGAATCAACGCGGTACCGACCAGCCACGGCATGAACGAGGCGTTTTCCACCGGGTCCCAGAACCACCAGCCGCCCCAGCCGAGTTCGTAGTAAGCCCACCACGAACCGAGGGTGATGCCGATGCCGAGGAAGGCCCAGGCGACAATCGTCCAAGGGCGCGACCAGCGTGCCCACGCGGCGTCGAGACGACCACCGAGCAAAGCGGCGATGGCGAAGGCGAAGGCCACCGAGAACCCGACATAACCCATATAGAGCATCGGCGGATGGACGATCAGGCCGATGTCTTGCAGCAGCGGATTGAGGTCACGCCCGTCGGCCGGAATCTGCGGCAGGATCCGCGAGAACGGGTTGGAGGTGAGGATCAGGAACAACAGGAAACCGGTGCTGATCATGCCCATCACCGCCAGCACACGGGCGAGCATGACTTGCGGCAACTGCCGGGAGAACACCGACACGGCGAACGTCCAGCCACCGAGGATCAACGCCCACAGCAGCAGCGAACCTTCGTGGGCACCCCACACCGCGCTGAACTTGTAGTACCACGGCAAGGCGCTGTTGGAGTTCATCGCGACATAACCGACCGAGAAATCGTCGGTCATGAACGCGTAGGTCAGGCAACCGAAGGCAAACAGCAGGAACGCAAACTGACCCCACGCCGCCGGCTGGGCCAGGCCCATCCACATACGATCGCCGCGCCACGCACCGAACAGCGGCACCACGGCCTGCACCAGCGCAAAACACAGCGCCAGAATCATCGCCAGATGGCCGAGTTCGGGAATAAACAGTGCAGAAGTCATTGATCAACCCTCCTTCGCTTGGGTCGGTGCCGATTGACCACTGTCTTTCAGCGCTTTGGTCACTTCCGGCGGCATGTACTTCTCGTCGTGCTTGGCCAGCACTTCATCGGCCACCACCACGCCGTCGGCGTTGAGTTTGCCCAATGCGACGATGCCCTGCCCTTCGCGGAACAGATCCGGGAGGATCCCGCGGTAGGTGATGGTCACGGCTTTGTTGAAGTCGGTGACAACGAATTTGACGTCCAGCGAGTCCGGCGAACGCTGCAGCGAGCCCTTCTCGACCATGCCGCCGGCGCGGATGCGCGTGTCGTGCGGCGCTTCACCGTTGGCGATCTGGGTCGGCGTGTAAAACAGGTTGATGTTTTCCTGCAGGGCGCTGAGGGCCAGGCCGACGGCAGCGCCGACCCCGACCAGGATCGCCAGAATGATGGTCAGACGTTTTTTGCGCAGCGGATTCACTTGCCGTTCTCCCGGCGCAGACGACGCGCCTCTTGTTGCAGATAGCGCTTGCGGGCCGCGATCGGTGCGACCACGTTGAGGATCAGCACCGCCAGACAGATGCCGTAGGCCGTCCAGACATACAGACCATGGTGGCCCATGGCGAGGAAGTCGCCGAATGAAGCAAAACTCATCGCGCGGCCTCCAGGCTGTTCTGCACTTCTTCTTTCACCCAACTGGCGCGGGCTTCGCGCTTGAGCACTTCAAGGCGCATGCGCAACAACAGCACGGCGCCGAAGAAACAGTAGAAACCCAGCACCGTCAGCAACAGCGGCAGCCACATTTCAGCGGGCATTGCCGGTTTTTCCGTGAGGGTGAAGGTCGCGCCCTGGTGCAGGGTGTTCCACCACTCCACCGAGTATTTGATGATCGGAATGTTGATCACCCCGACGATCGCCAGCACGGCGCAGGCCTTGGCGGCGCTGTCGCGGTTGCTGATGGCATTGCCCAGCGCGATCACGCCGAAATACAGGAACAGCAGAATCAGCATCGACGTCAGCCGCGCATCCCAGACCCACCACGAGCCCCAGGTCGGCTTGCCCCAGATCGCCCCGGTGACCAGCGCCACAGCGGTCATCCACGCGCCGATCGGCGCCGCACATTGCAGGGCGACGTCGGCCAGTTTCATTTTCCACACCAGCCCGACCACGCCGCACACCGCCAGCATCACGTAGATCGACTGCGCCAGCATTGCCGCCGGCACGTGAATATAGATGATGCGGAAGCTGTTGCCCTGCTGATAATCCGGCGGCGCGAAGGCCAGGCCCCAGACGACGCCAATGCTGATCAGCAGCAACGCGGCAATGCTCAGCCACGGCAGAAACCTGCTGCTGATGCCGTAGAACCACTTGGGCGAGCCGAGCTTGTGAAACCAGGTCCAGTTCATACTGTTTCCATCACGGGTGCCGCTCATCGGTGTGAGCAGTCTCAGGGTCTTTGCTGGTTAAATTTTAACCAGACCTCATTATTCGCCGACGCTGATCTTCAGGCCAGCCGCTATTGCAAAAGGTGTCAGGGTGATCGCCAGGGCGGTCAGGCTACCCAGCCACAGCAGATACCCGGTCGCCGGCATGCCTTGCAGGGCGGCCTGTAAAGCGCCACTGCCAAGGATCAACACCGGGATGTACAACGGCAGAATCAGCAGCGCCAGCAACAGGCCGCCGCGTTTCAAACCAACCGTCAGCGCCGCGCCCACCGCACCGAGCAGGCTCAGCACCGGGGTACCCAGCAGTAACGACAACAGCAACACCGGCAGGCAGGCGACCGGCAAACCGAGCATCAACGCCAGCAACGGCGAGAGCAGAACCAGTGCCAGTCCCGAGAACAGCCAGTGTGCCAGCACCTTGGCCAGCACCAGTAGGGGCAGCGGGTGCGGCGAAAGGACCCACTGTTCCAGGGAGCCATCTTCGAAATCACTGCGAAACAGTCCGTCCAGCGAAAGCAGGACCGACAACAACGCGGCCACCCAGACTAACCCCGGGGACAGGTTTTGCAAGACTTGAGTTTCCGGGCCGACGGCCAGCGGGAACAAGGCGATGACGATGGCGAAGAAAATCAGCGGATTGGCCAGTTCCGCCGGGCGACGAAACAGCAAACGGGACTCACGGGCAACCAGCAGGCCGAACACACTCATACTGCCCAGTTCCCCAGATCGATATCGCGATAACCGGCCGGCATCCGGCTCAGTGTGTGGTGCGTGGTCAGCACCACCAGACCGCCGCGCTCGCAGTGCCCGGCCAGGTGTTCTTCAAGCTGCGCCACGCCCTGTTTGTCGAGCGCGGTGAACGGCTCGTCGAGAATCCACAGCGGCGGGCTGTCCAGATACAGCCGCGCCAGCGCCACGCGGCGTTGCTGACCGGCGGACAGGGTGTGGCAGGGAACATCTTCGAATCCGCGCAATCCTACGGCTGCCAGTGCCTGCCAGATCGCCTCGCGCTCGGCCGGCCGATGCAGGGCGCAGAGCCAGGACAGGTTCTCTTCCGGGGTCAGCAGGTCCTTGATCCCGGCAGCGTGGCCGATCCACAGCAGGTTGCGCGCCAGTTCGCTCGGTTGTGCAGTCAAGGGCTGGCCGTTGAGCAGCACTTGACCGCTGGTCGGCTGCATCAACCCGGACAACAGACGCAGCAGGCTGGTCTTGCCGCTGCCGTTGGGGCCGCTGATCTGCACCATATCGCCACTGGCCAGTCGCAATTCGAGATTTTCGAAGAGCAGTCGCAGGTCTCGCTCACAGGCAAGGGCAACGGTTTGCAGGACAGGACTGGTCAAGGGATCACGGGCCTTATACGGTTCAAGTCGGCTCTGGCGCGGCCGTTAAAGAGATGCAGGATAAATGCAATGACGGTGCGAACCAGAGAGCTGGATCAAACAATTGCTATGTTTTCTGAACGAAGCGCAAGACGCGCGGCATTATACATGCCGTGCCTTACTCCCAAGAGCGCAATTTCCTCAGGTTGTGTCCGCGTATGACAGGCGAAATGAACATCCTCCCGCTCCCGCCCACCACCCCGGCGAACGCGCGTCCGCTGGTGATGAGCGGTGAGTTGCTCAAGCTGCTGACCCCGGTCGAAGGCCTGATCGGCGCCGGGCAAAGCGCCCAGGCCGAGGTGTTGTCACTCAAGCAGGCGGATCAGACCTTTCAACTGCTGCTCAAGGTCACCGTCGACGGCGGCCGGCAGACCACCGTGCAAGCCAGCAGCAACCTGCCGTTGCCGACCGGCACCAACCTGGCCGTCACTCAGCCGTCGGCGGGCAATCTGGCGATCACCGTGCAACAGGCGATTGCCAGCAGCGTCGCCGCCCTCACCCGCATCGACACCGCGCAGTTGCCGGTCGGCACGCTGCTGCAAGGCAAGGTGCTGACCTCGCAGACACTGCCGCAAGTGCCGGGACAGCCGACGGTGTACCGCTCGCTGGTGAGCCTGCTCAACACCGCGCAAAGTGGCGCCACACTGGACATCGACAGCCCGACGCCACTGCGCATCGGCACCCTGCTCTCGGCACTGGTCGAAGACTCGCAAACCCTCAAGTTCGTGCCACTGAGCAGCCGTCAGGAGCAATTGGCGGTGAGCCAGCAACTGCTCGGCCAGCAGACTCGCCAAGGTTCGCTGGACGGTTTGCTCAATGCTCTGCAAAACCTGCCGAGCGACGACGATCAGACCTCGCAGGATCTGCGCGCTGCCGTCACGCGCCTGCTCGCCAACCTGCCCGATGTGCAGCAAATGAGCACCGCCAAAGGCGTGGCGCTGGCCCTGGCCAACAGCGGCGCTTTCCTCGAAGCCAAATTGCTGACCGGACAGAATCCGGCGCTGGCCCCGGACATGAAAGCCGATCTGCTCAAACTTATCGCGCAGCTGTCGCCGGGTGCGCCGGGCAATGCCAGTTTCAACGCGATCATCGCTGCCAACACGCTGGCGCAAGCACTGCCGAGCTTCGTGCGCAACGCCCTCGGCACCCTCGGTCAGGTCAGCGCCAAACCGCTGCCCAGCAGTTTCCCGCTGCCCGACCGCCTGCTGCAAAGCCTCGACGGCGAAGGCGATCTTGAGCATCTGCTGCGCCTCGCTGCAGCCGCCGTGTCGCGCCTGCAAAGCCATCAGTTGTCGAGCCTGGAACAGACCGGTGTCACCGATGACGGCCGTCTGCTCAGCACCTGGCAGCTGGAAATCCCCATGCGCAACCTGCAGGACATCGTGCCGTTGCAGGTCAAGTTTCAGCGCGAAGAAGCGCCGGAAAGAGAACCGCAACCCAACGAACGCCGTGACGAACGCGAGCCCAAACAGCAGCTGTGGCGCGTCGACCTGGCGTTCGACATGGAGCCGTTGGGGCCGATGCAGATTCAGGCGCAGTTGATTGCCGGCAGCCTGTCGAGTCAGCTCTGGGCCGAGCGCCCATACACCGCCGACCTGATCGAAACCAATCTGTTCGCCCTGCGCCAGCGCCTACTCGATCGCGGGCTGAATGTCGGCGATCTCGATTGCCACCTCGGTACCCCGCCGCAAGGCAACCAAACCCGCCTCGAACATCGCTGGGTCGATGAAACCGCATGAACGATTCCACTGCTCCACGCCAGGCCATCGCCCTCAAATACGACGGCAACCACGCCCCGACCCTCACCGCCAAGGGCGACGAGGAACTGGCCGAAGAAATCCTGCGCATCGCCCGCGACTGTGAAGTGCCGATCTATGAAAACGCCGAGCTGGTGCGGCTGTTGGCGCGGATGGAACTGGGCGACAGCATCCCTGAGGAGCTGTACCGCACGATCGCCGAGATCATCGCGTTCGCGTGGAATCTGAAGGGGAAATTCCCCGAGGGGCAGGATCCGGATGCGCCGATGGTCGAGAAGGACGTTACCGAACGCGGGGCTGATTACTAGTCCGCGCCGGATACAGGCTCAAGTGCACGCGTTCCCGCTCGACATTCAATTCAAGCGAGCTCGCCACTGCAGGTTCGCCCATTCAAACCGCTGTGAACGTCCATAATCCCTGATCCCGACGGGCCTACCTTGCTCGGACAGATTCAGTGCCTTGAAGCCGACTTTCCCGATTCGCCAGTAATACTCATGCACAGGATCGTTGACGCGATAGGGAAGCAGGATCTGCCTGCCCGTCCCCAGCCCGTAAGGCCGCACGTCGGCCCAATTAAGCACGCTCGTCTCGAAAGCCGGAGACGAAGGCTCTTCGAACTCTCCGCCGCCAGGATTTGCGACTTTCCAGAAATTGATATCACTACCGTCTGATCGAGCGTGCAGCACCCATACATCGGTCAGTTTGGTAATCGGCGAATCCAGCACTGCGGTCTTTGAACGCGCAGAATAGAAGCCCGGCAATTCCAAGACTTTTTCAAAATCCAGAGAACGGCCACTGCTCCTGTAGGTGAGCAGCTTCAAGAACTGCTCACTTGAATCAACAGCGAGCACATCATCCTTGCCATCGTTGTCCAGTCTGGCGCTGTAGAAATGGACCGGCAATGGGTTTTTTCGAGCATCTCCCCAGTGAGCAGGAACGCCCAGACTCGCCCCTTTATTCTCCATCAGCCAAAAATCGGACACTGTGTTATTCAGGGTTTGCACAATCAACACATCTTGCTTGCCGACGCCTCTGAAGTCGCCAGCCAGATATTGCTGAGCTTGCCGGTAGGCATGCCCTTGCGGAACCGAACGCCAGATAACCGGATCAGCAAAATGCCCGCCTTCATTCTTCAATAGCCTGAAAATGGTTTCGTCAGCGTTTCCGGGCGATATCGCCATCAGATCAGCCTTGCCGTCACCTGTGAAATCCGCCAGCAGATAGCGCGTAGTGTCGTAGCAAAGGGCTGTAGCACACCCGGAATCAAAAGAGTCTGGATCAAATAGAAGTCTGTCCTCATACCATTTCTCGGATGCAATCGCGTCTGCGTCCAGCGACGTGACCCAAATATCGACACCTGGACCATCCTGCCGGCGCTGCACTTGTACCGTCCGGTTCGTCCCGTCACCGATGACATCCCCCGTCAGCGCCACTTCCATCGAATCATTGCTGTCGATGTTATCGATGCTGCGCACCCACAACGTAGAACCCGCAAACTCCCTGCAATCCGCTATCAAGCTCGGCTGTACTCCGTCCAGGCATTGCCCCTGCGCTCCGGGAACATAGATTTTCCCGAAATCCCACGGAGTCCAGTGTTGAGAGGGCTCATTGCTTTCACATGCGCGTTCGATCAATTGGCCATTCTGACGCGCTATGCAATGGCCAGAGGCTGTTTTCAGCAGTGCAACTCCCCTGCTCGCGCCGACTGCAATGTCGGAGGGCACAAACGCCCAGCGCTGGTCAGCGTCTGGCTCACATCCATCCAGTGTCACCTGCTGCCCCAATCCATTGGCAACCAGGCACTGTTGCGTCTGGAAATTGACTAGCGGTCTGAAAGGGATATTGACCAGTGGCCCGGCAGCGTGAGCATGGCTGAGCGTGAAATTGAGTCGCGCCACCCAATTGCCATTCCAGGTGGCTTCACTGTACGCACTGCTGACTGGCTCAGCCCCTTCAAAATGAAAGTAACTGGCGACAACATGCCGTTTCGCCTGCACCGCTGCCGGGTCCACGTTAGGAGCGACGGCCGCCGAGGGATAGGTCTCGTGATAAACCACCGGGATATCTGCACTGATCCCGCGCAAGGCCAGGCGCGTCAAACGTGCCGAATAAATATGGTCAGGATGCTCCGTGTACGGGACGGTGTCCGGATTGAGTGCATACACCCGGGTGGCTCCTTCATTGACGATCAGCTCAGTCAAGAGCTGCACAAAAGATGTTCGACTGTAGAGGTTTACCGGACCTGAAGCCGAGTCCAGATAGGGCCAACTCCGAACAGTTTTATCGAGGTCGAGCAAATCGGCCAGCGGCACATCTCCACCACGAACGTCCCCTCCCGGCACACGCAAAAATATGAGCTTCAATCCAGGTCGCTCATTGGCCTTGACGCTCATCACAATGGCTGAATCAGTGAATATCAGATAAGGCGTCCACCCGATCGCAAAACCCAGCATTTTTTCATAGGCTTTTGTCGACGCGCTTTCGCGCTTCAACACATAGTCGAAGCCGGCGCCAGAACTGCCACCGTTCATGAAGATACTGGTCACACAGCCGCCGGCAGCCAGAACTTGCGAAATCCGCGGATCAATAAACAGCAGATCGTCGTCCATATGCGCAACGACATTGACCAGGTGGACACCGTGACAATTTTGCCGGTCGGCAATATCGGCTTCTGGAGCAAGCCTGCTGACCTGAGCCTGACAAGCCGTCAGGAGCAGCACGACTGCCAGCCACAGGGCGGCAACACCGAGAGACTGCACTTTTCTTGCGCGCTCGATTCTGGCTGGCAAATGCATACCCACTCCACGATTGGCTGGATCGGTGAATTGGCGATCAGACGCGTCTGCCTGAAAAGCCGACGGGACTATCGCGAGTCACGAGCAGTGTGAGGAGCGATGAGCGAAATTCTCTACTGTCAGAAATAACAGTTCAGACAGACGGCCATGGGCGAATCAGGCAACAAATCGAGCGCAAAAAAAATCGCCGGCATGACCGGCGATTCTTATTCAAATGACATGCCTCAACGCATATCAACTTCTGTGCAGCTTGCGCATCAACTCCGCCTCAGCCTGGGTCAAGCCGCAGGACTGGGTCAGCTCATCGACGCTCGCGCCCATGCCCACCAGTTTCGCCGCCTGGGCGAACGACAGGCTCGACGGGTCGCGTTGTTCCAGCGCGACTATCTTGTCCGGCAACGGACCGACTACCGAGCGCAGCTCGTGCAGGGCTTCGCCCATGCGCACGTTGCCGTTCTGATAGTCGTCGACACGCTTGGCCAGGTCCTTGATGCGCTGATCACGCAGCGCATCGCCCTGAGCCTGTTGCGCAGCGATCACCCGCTGCGCCTTGATGTACGCCAGAAACATTGCCAGCGTGCCTGCCCAGAAGAGGAACAGGACAATGACCGCAACCTCGAGAATCAATCAGATGCTCTCCAGTTCCGACCATTCTTCTTCGCTCATCATCTTGTCCAGTTCGACCAGGATCAGCAACTCGTTGTTCTTGTTGCACACGCCCTGGATGAACTTGGCCGACTCTTCGTTGCCGACGTTCGGCGCAGTCTCGATTTCCGACTGACGCAGGTAAACCACTTCGGCCACGCTGTCGACCATGATCCCGACCACTTGCTTGTCGGCTTCGATGATGACGATACGGGTGTTGTCGCTGATCTCGCCGCTGTTCAGGCCGAAGCGCTGACGGGTGTCGATCACGGTGACCACGTTACCGCGCAGGTTAATGATGCCCAGCACGTAGCTTGGTGCACCCGGTACCGGCGCGATTTCGGTGTAACGCAGGACTTCCTGAACGCGCATCACGTTGATGCCGTAGGTTTCGTTGTCCAGCTTGAAGGTCACCCATTGCAGGATCGGATCTTCAGAACCTTTTGCATTCGTCGCCTGACTACTCATACCCTGACCCCTCGAAAAAACCGCACTGGGCGGTGTGTGTTCTGTGTGGAGGCATTGAAAAATGCCTTCGCCTGACTGTTATGTCGGCTGCTATGTCGATTTATGTAGCGGCTTGTGGCCGCCCAAGTGCTTTGCCCCGCCGCTGGCGATCAACTCGGCCAGCGCGGCTACATCAAGTAATGCACACATGTGCTCGATCACCGTGCCGGCAAGCCATGGCCGCTGACCCCGGTGACTTCTCCATTTGATTTCATTCGGATCCAGACGCAACGAACGGCTGACCTGATGCACCGCCAGGCCCCACTCGTAGCCTTGTACCGAAATCACGTACTGCAGGCCCTGACGGAAGTCATCGCGATAGCGATCCGGCATGACCCAACGCGCCGTGTCCAAGACTTTCAGATTGCCGGCCTGGCTCGGCAGAATCCCGAGGAACCATTCCGGCTGCCCGAACAGCGGCGTCAACTCGTGGCCGGCCAGCGAATAGATCGAACCGAGGCACACCAGCGGCACCGCCAGTGTCAGTCCGGCAACATCGAACAACAGGCATTCGAAGGCTTCCGAAGCCCAGGCCGGACGGCCATCGGTTTCCACCGGTGGCGGCGTGTTGCTCGGTGGCAGGTGCACTTCCACCACTGGCGGCACCAGCGTCTGTTCGACGGGTGCCGGTGCGACCGGCGCCGGTTCGGCCACAACCGGTTCCGGCGCGGTTTTCAGCAATTGGGTTTGCAGCAGCGGTGCGAGTGTCGATACCGGCGCGCGTGGCGGCTCGGCTTCTTCGATCAACGCCACTGGCGCCTTGGCGATCGGTGCGGCGGCAGGCGCGGCAACCGGGGCAGCAGGCTTGGCGGCTTTCTGCGCATCACGCGCCTGCTCTTCAAGCACCGCCGCCTGGAATTCATCCAGCGCCGCAGCGCTTTCGACCACCTCGACCGGCGCCTCGACCTGCACTTCCACTGGCGGCAACTCGTCAGGGATTTCCTGCAGCAGGCTGTCCAGATAGGACTGCAACGCCAGTTGCGGACGCGATGTCAGCTGGATTGGGCGGTTCATCGGTCAACAGCGCCAGACAGGGAAACCGCGTCGCCAGCTTCGCGAGCAGGCTCGCTCCCACAGGATTTGTGCAATTCAGGCATGGGTGATCGGAACACGGTCATCTCAGGCCACCTGCGGAACAAGTTGTTGCGCCAGCAGATGCTTGAGCAGCGCGCGGTAAGCCAGCACGCCACGACTCTTGCCATCGAACTGCGAAGGCGTGACCCCGGCCCGGCTGGCGTCGCGCAGACGCGTGTCGACCGGGATGTAACCCTGCCAGATCTCTTCGGGGAATTTGTCACGCAGCACGCGCAAGGTGCCCAGCGATGCCTGGGTGCGGCGGTCGAACAGGGTCGGCACGATGCTGAACGGCAGCGCCTGTTTGCGCGAGCGGTTGATCATCGCCAGGGTGTTGACCATGCGCTCCAGACCTTTGACGGCCAGGTGCTCGGTCTGCACCGGGATCACCAGTTGCTGGCTCGCGGCCAGGGCGTTGACCATCAACACGCCGAGCAACGGCGGGCTGTCGATGATCGCGTAATCGAAGTCCTGCCACAGCTGCGCCAGACTCTTGGCGATCACCAGGCCCAGGCCACTCTGCCCCGGCGACTGGCGCTCAAGGGTCGCGAGTGCGGTACTCGACGGCAACAGGGAGATGCGTTCGTCGCTGGTCGACAGCAGCAGCTGCCCGGGCAAGCCTTGCGGCACGCTGCCCTTGTGCAGAAACAGGTCGTAGTTGCTGTGTTCCAGGCTGTCGGGGTCGTAGCCGAAATAGCTGGTCATCGAGCCGTGCGGGTCGAGATCGACCACAACCACGCGCTTGCCCGCCTCCGCCAGCAATCCGGCTAAAGCGATGGAAGATGTGGTTTTACCGACACCACCCTTTTGATTGGCGACTGCCCAGACTCTCATTCGGTTCGTTCCTCCCGGCCGAGATGCTCGACCGAGACATAGCTCAGCGTATTAATGCGGGCGACGGAGAATTGACGGCACTCTCGCGTCCCGGCGTCTTGACCGGGGACGGTGCAGTTTGTGTGCCAGCGCGCTTCAATGCCGCGTCCGGTTGCGCATTGGCAGTACCGGTACCGGTCAGACTGCGGCGCACATCGAGGTTGCGCGACACCACCAGCACCACACGACGGTTTTTCGCCCGGCCTTCGGCGGTGGCGTTGTTGGCCACCGGCTGAAACTCACCGTAGCCCACCGAGGCCAGACGCCCGGGGTTGACGCCCTGCATCGCCAGCATCCGAACGATACTCGCCGAACGCGCCGAGGACAGTTCCCAGTTGGTCGGGTACTGCGCGGTGCGGATCGGCTGATCGTCGGTGAAGCCTTCGACGTGGATCGGGTTGTCGAACGGTTTGAGGATCGCCGCGACCTTGTCGATGATGTTGAACGCGATATCACTCGGCATTGCGTCGCCACTGCCGAACAACAGGCTGGAATTGAGTTCGATCTCGACCCACAACTCGTTGCCGCGCACGGTCATCTGGTTGGAAGCGATCAAGTCGCCGAACGCGGCACTGATGTCATCGGCAATGCTTTTCAGCGGATCGCTGGCCCCGGCGATACCGGCGTCAACCTGCTCGCTGTCCTTGACCAGCGGCTTGGCCGGGGTCACGGTCTTCGGCCGTTCCTCGCCGATCGGGATCGGCTTGAGCGAGCGATCGGAGTCAGTGAAAACCCCGATCAGCGCCTCGGAAATGACCTTGTACTTGCCTTCGTTGATCGACGAGATGGAATACATCACCACGAAGAACGCGAACAGCAGCGTGATGAAATCCGCGTAGGACACGAGCCAGCGCTCGTGATTAACGTGTTCTTCCTGATGCCTGCGGCGAGCCATAGTCCATTACCCCCATCAATCCATGAAGCCCTGAAGCTTCAGCTCGATAGAGCGAGGGTTTTCACCTTCGGCGATCGACAAAATACCTTCCAACAACATTTCGCGATAACGCGACTGCCGCAACGCGATTGACTTGAGCTTGGCCGCCACCGGCAGCAACACCAGGTTGGCACTGGCCACGCCGTAGATGGTCGCAACGAATGCCACGGCAATGCCGCTGCCCAACTGCGTCGGATCAGCGAGGTTGCCCATCACATGAATCAGGCCCATTACCGCACCGATGATGCCGATGGTCGGCGCGTAGCCGCCCATGCTTTCGAAGACTTTGGCCGCTTCGATGTCGCGGGCTTCCTGAGTGTAGAAATCCACTTCGAGGATGCTGCGGATCGCTTCCGGCTCGGCGCCATCGACCAGCAGTTGCAGGCCCTTGCGCGAGTAGTTGTCCGGTTCGGCATCGGCCACGCCTTCCAGCCCGAGCAAGCCTTCCTTGCGTGCGGTAAGGCTCCAGTTGACCACCCGGTCGATGCCACCGGCCAGATCCACCCGTGGCGGAAACAGGATCCAGGCGAGAATCTGCATGGCGCGCTTGAAGGCGCTCATCGGCGATTGCAGCAGCGCGGCACCGATGGTGCCACCGAGGACGATCAGCGCCGCAGGGCCGTTGGCCAGCGCGCCGAGGTGGCCGCCTTCAAGGAAGTTGCCGCCGATGATGGCGACGAACGCCAGAATAATCCCGATAAGGCTTAGAACATCCATCAGATACACGCCTCGACGATGTGCTTGCCGATGTCGTCCAGGCCGTAGACCGCGTCAGCCAGATCGGCTTTGACGATGGCCATCGGCATGCCGTAGATCACGCAGCTTGCTTCGTCCTGGGCCCATACCGAGCTGCCGCCCTGCTTGAGCAGACGCGCGCCTTCGCGGCCGTCGGCGCCCATGCCGGTGAGGACCACCGCCAGAACTTTGTCACCGTAGGACTTGGCTGCGGAACCGAAAGTGATGTCCACGCACGGCTTGTAATTCAGACGCTCGTCGCCCGGCAGGATTTTCACCGCGCCACGGCCGTCGATCATCATCTGCTTGCCACCCGGAGCCAGCAGCGCCAGGCCCGGACGCAGGATGTCGCCATCCTCGGCTTCCTTGACGCTGATGCGGCACAGCTTGTCCAGACGCTCGGCAAACGCCTTGGTGAACGCCGCGGGCATGTGCTGGATCAGCACGATCGGCGCCGGGAAGTTCGCCGGCAATTGAGTCAGCACCCGTTGCAGGGCAACCGGGCCGCCGGTCGAGGTACCGATGGCAACCAGTTTGTAGGCTTTGCGCTTTGGTGCCGGCGACGACGCGCTGGCGGCTGGCGCACGAGCAGGTGCCGGAGCCGGCGCCGGACGCGTTGGAGCAGCAGCGCTGTGCCCGCTGAAGCTCGAAGCCGCCGGGGCTGGCGCAGGCGTCGGTGCCGCGGCCGGAGCCGGCGCACTGTAGGCACTGAAACGACGATTACTGCGCGAGATGCTGTGGACCTTCTCGCACAGCAGTTGCTTGACCTTCTCGGGATTGCGCGAGATGTCTTCGAAATTCTTCGGCAGGAAATCCACCGCGCCGGCGTCCAGCGCATCCAGGGTGACCCGGGCGCCTTCGTGAGTCAGCGAGGAGAACATCAACACCGGGGTCGGGCAGCGCTGCATGATGTGCCGCACCGCCGTGATGCCATCCATCATCGGCATCTCGTAGTCCATGGTGATCACGTCCGGCTTGAGGGCCAGGGCCTGATCGATCGCCTCTTTACCGTTGGTGGCCGTGCCGACCACCTGGATGCTCGGATCCGCTGAAAGAATTTCCGAGACGCGGCGGCGGAAAAAACCCGAATCGTCCACCACCAGGACTTTGACTGCCATAAACACTCCATTAGGTGCAGCGGGACGTCGTCGCCCCGCCGCCCCGGATTCAAATACGCTTCGTCGCGTAACGCTTGAGCATGCTTGGAACATCAAGGATCAGCGCGATGCGGCCGTCACCGGTGATGGTGGCGCCGGACATGCCCGGAGTGCCCTGCAGCATTTTGCCCAATGGCTTGATAACCACTTCTTCCTGGCCGACCAGTTGATCGACGACGAAGCCGATCCGCTGGGTGCCCACCGAAAGGATCACCACATGGCCTTCGCGCTGCTCTTCGTGAGCGGCGGAGCTGACCAGCCAGCGCTTGAGGTAGAACAATGGCAGCGCCTTGTCCCGCACGATCACCACTTCCTGGCCATCCACCACGTTGGTGGTCGACAGGTCGAGGTGGAAGATTTCGTTGACGTTGACCAACGGGAACGCAAACGCCTGATTGCCGAGCATCACCATCAGGGTCGGCATGATCGCAAGCGTCAGCGGCACCTTGATGACGATCTTCGAGCCCTGGCCCTTGGTCGAGTAGATGTTGATCGAACCGTTGAGCTGGGAAATCTTGGTCTTCACCACGTCCATGCCGACACCGCGGCCGGACACGTCGGAGATCTCGGTCTTGGTCGAGAAACCCGGGGCGAAGATCAGGTTGTAGCACTCGGTATCGCTCAGGCGATCGGCCGCGTCCTTGTCCATCACACCGCGTTTTACCGCGATCGAACGCAGCACGTTCGGGTCCATGCCCTTGCCGTCGTCGGAGATCGACAACAGGATGTGGTCACCTTCCTGCTCGGCGGCCAGTACCACGCGACCGCCACGGGCCTTGCCCGAAGCTTCGCGCTCTTCCGGCGATTCGATGCCGTGGTCGACCGCGTTGCGCACCAAGTGGACCAATGGGTCGGCCAAGGCCTCGACAAGGTTTTTGTCGAGGTCGGTTTCTTCACCCACCAGTTCCAGGTTGATCTCTTTCTTGAGCTGACGCGCAAGGTCACGAACCAGACGCGGGAAGCGCCCGAAGACCTTCTTGATCGGCTGCATCCGGGTCTTCATCACCGCGGTCTGCAAGTCAGCCGTGACCACGTCGAGGTTCGACACGGCCTTGGACATGGCTTCGTCGCCGCTGTTGAGACCCAGGCGCACCAGGCGGTTACGCACCAGCACCAGTTCGCCGACCATGTTCATGATTTCGTCGAGACGCGCGGTATCGACCCGCACGGTGGTCTCGGCTTCGCTCGCCGGTTTTTCCGGCGGCGGAGCAGCGGCAGCACGGGCCGGGGCCGGTGCAGCAGCGGCGGCCGGTTTTGGCGCTTCGGCTTTCGGCTCAGGCTTGGGCGCAGCCTTCGGCGCAGCAGCCGGAGCGGCGACGGCCTTGGCGGCAGGCGCGACCACAGTCGACGCGGTGCCCGCAGCAGCGGCGCCAACATCGGTGAACTTGCCTTTGCCATGCAACTCGTCGAGCAGCGATTCGAATTCGTGATCGCTGATCAGATCGCTGCCGGCAGCGGCGGCCGCCGGTGCGGCAGGCGCAACCGGTGCCGAGGCGATCGCCGACTCCAGCGCTTCCACGGCAAAGTTGCCCTTGCCATGCAACTGATCGAGCAGTGCTTCGAATTCGTCGTCGGTGATGTCCGAGCTGTCGCCCGCCGCAGGTGCCGCTGGAGCGGCCTCGGTCGGTGCCACGGCGTCTGGCGCGAACTGGCCTTTGCCGTGCAGTTGATCGAGCAACGACTCGAATTCGGCGTCGGTGATTTCATCGCTGGCGGCCGCATCGGCAGCCGGCGCAGGTGCAGCAGCAGCCGGGGCTTCGGCTTCGGCCTTGACGGCGTTCAGCGAATCCAGCAGCTGTTCAAATTCGTTATCGGTGATGTCGCCCGAATCGCTCGAATCGCCTTCGACGACCAGTTCTTCGATCATCTCGGCCACTGGCGAAGCCGGGGCTTCGTCGGCCGTTTGCGGCTCGGCCAGACGCGCCAGCGCGGCCAGCAGTTCCGGGGTGGCCGCCGTGATCGGTGCACGTTCACGGACTTCGCTGAACATGCTGTTCACCGCGTCCAGCGCTTCAAGCACCACGTCCATCAGTTCTGCATCAACGCGCCGCTCACCCTTGCGCAGGATGTCGAACACGTTTTCGGCGATGTGACAGCACTCCACCAGCTCGTTGAGCTGAAGGAAGCCGGCGCCCCCTTTTACAGTGTGGAAACCGCGAAAAATTGCGTTGAGCAGATCTGCGTCATCCGGGCGGCTTTCCAGCTCGACCAGTTGCTCGGACAGTTGCTCAAGAATCTCGCCGGCCTCAACCAGGAAATCCTGAAGGATCTCTTCATCGGCGCCGAAGCTCATTAATGGGGTGCTCCTACAGGTCTAAAAACCCAAAAAACCTAAAATTCCAAAACTCTAGAATCCGAGGCTGGATAACAAATCGTCCACATCGTCCTGACCGGACACAACGTCTTCTCGTTTATCGGCATGAATCTGCGGACCTTCACCCTGCGAGAGATGTTTTTGTGGATCTTTTTCTGCAAGCATCGCGGCACGGTCGTGTTCGATGCCCGCAAAGCGGTCAACCTGACTGGCCATGAGGACGAGTTTGAGCAAATTGCTTTCGACTTCGGTGACCAGTTGGGTCACACGCTTGATCACCTGACCTGTGAGGTCCTGGTAATCCTGAGCCAGCAGGATGTCGTTGAGGTTGCTCGACACCGCACGGTTGTCCGTGCTGCTGCGTGACAGAAAACCGTCGACCCGGCGCGCCAGTTCGCGGAACTCTTCAGCTCCGACTTCACGACGCATGAAGCGGCCCCAATCGGTGCTCAGCGCCTGGGCTTCTTCAGCCAGGCCATTGACCACCGGGGTGGCGCTTTCCACCAGATCCATGGTGCGGTTGGCCGCGGCTTCGGTCAGCTTGACCACATAGCCCAGGCGTTCGGTGGCGTCGGTGATTTGCGACACTTCCTCGGCCTGCGGCATGTGCGGATCGATCTGGAAATTGACGATCGCACTGTGCAGTTCGCGTGTGAGCTTGCCCACTTCCTGATACAGGCCGCGGTCACGGGTCTGATTGAGCTCATGGATCAGTTGCACAGCGTCGCCGAACCTGCCTTTTTCAAGGCTCTCGACCAGTTCGACCGCGTGTTTTTTCAGGGTCGACTCGAAATCGCCCTGTGAAGATTCGTTATGCTCCATAGCTCCCCCGCGCGTCATCAGCCGATGCGTTCGAAAATCTTCTCGATTTTGTCTTTCAACGCCTGAGCCGTGAAAGGTTTGACCACGTAGCCGTTCACACCGGCCTGAGCGGCTTCGATGATTTGCTCGCGCTTGGCTTCAGCGGTCACCATCAGCACCGGCAGATGCTTGAGTTTTTCATCGGCACGCACGTGGCGCAGCAAGTCGATACCGGTCATGCCCGGCATGTTCCAGTCCGTTACCAGAAAGTCGATGCTGCCGCTGTTGAGTACCGGAATGGCGGTAGTGCCATCGTCGGCCTCGACGGTGTTGGTGAACCCGAGATCGCGCAGCAGGTTCTTGATGATCCGCCGCATCGTTGAGAAGTCATCAACGATGAGGATTTTCATGTCTTTGTTCAATTCGACCTCCAAGCAGTCTTAAACGCGCCCAGCACCTGGACGCGCCACTTCAATCAATCGGCGCAGCACTCGAAGGCTGTCTGGAGCACAACAGAGCAAGACCGGTGCCGTTCTCACCGCACCAGCCTCGTTCGCAGTGTCCCCACACTGCCTTCAGCGCGCTCGCCACTCCCCCAAACGCCCCCGCAAACGGGCCGCGCACTGGCTGTGTAACTGGCTGACCCGCGATTCACTGACGCCAAGGACTTCACCGATCTCCTTGAGGTTCAGCTCTTCGTCGTAGTACAGCGCCAACACCAGTCGCTCACGCTCCGGCAAATTGGCAATCGCGTCCGCCAGCGCCGCCTGGAAGCGTTCATCTTCCAGATCGCGTGACGGCTCAAGATGAGCACTGGCGCCATCCTCGTGCAGCCCTTCGTGTTCGCCGTCCTGCAACAGGTCGTCGAAACTGAACAGCCGGCTGCCCAGGGTGTCATTCAAAATCCCGTAGTAATCGTCGAGACTCAATTGGAGTTCGGCCGCAACCTCGTGATCTTTAGCGTCACGGCCGGTTTTAGCTTCAATTGAGCGAATGGCATCGCTGACCATACGGGTATTGCGGTGAACCGAGCGCGGTGCCCAATCCCCTTTGCGCACTTCATCGAGCATCGCGCCGCGGATCCGGATGCCCGCGTACGTTTCGAAACTGGCGCCTTTGCTGGCGTCATATTTGGTCGAGACTTCGAGCAGGCCGATCATCCCGGCCTGAATCAGGTCTTCAACCTGCACACTCGCCGGCAAGCGCGCCAGCAAGTGATAGGCAATGCGCTTGACCAGTGGCGCGTAACGCTCGATCAACTCGTACTGCGCGTCACGTGCCGACTTCTTGTAGTAGTTCATACCGCTCGCGGTCATAACACAGGCCCTGCTGTTTGCTGCACGAGGCGCTCGACGAAAAACTCAAGGTGGCCGCGCGGGTTGGCAGGCAGCGGCCAGGTATCGACCTTCTGCGCGATCGCCTTGAACGCCAGCGCGCACTTGGAACGCGGAAAGGCTTCATAGACCGCTCGCTGCTTCTGCACTGCCTTGCGTACGCTTTCGTCGTACGGCACGGCGCCGACGTATTGTAAGGCGACGTCGAGGAAGCGATCCGTGACCTTGGTCAACTTGGCGAACAGGTTGCGCCCTTCCTGCGGGCTCTGCGCCATGTTGGCCAGCACGCGGAAGCGGTTCATGCCGTAGTCGCGGTTGAGCAGTTTGATCAGCGCGTAGGCGTCGGTGATCGAGGTCGGCTCGTCGCAGACCACCAGCAACACTTCCTGCGCGGCGCGGACAAAACTGACTACCGAGTCACCAATACCCGCAGCGGTGTCGATCACCAGCACATCGAGATTGTCGCCGATGTCGCTGAAGGCCTGAATCAGACCGGCATGTTGCGCCGGGCTCAGGTGCACCATGCTTTGGGTGCCGGAAGCGGCCGGCACGATGCGGATCCCGCCGGGGCCCTGCAACAGCACGTCGCGCAGCTCACAGCGGCCTTCGATCACATCGGCCAGAGTACGTTTGGGGGTCAGTCCCAGCAGAACGTCGACGTTCGCCAGCCCCAGATCGGCGTCCAGCAGCATGACCCGACGGCCAAGCTCTGCCAGCGCCAGAGACAAGTTCACTGACACGTTAGTCTTGCCGACGCCACCTTTGCCGCCGGTCACCGCGATCACCTGTACGGGATGCATGCTGCCCATGTTATTTCTTTACCTTGTCTTGCATAGACGGAGGCCACATTACTGGCTGCGCGTTCTCAACCGGAACAATGCATGGCAGACCATCGATGTAGGTACAAAAACGGTTCATTACCTCAGCCAACCTGCTTGGTCGGGCTGTGGTAGATATCAGCGAACATGTCAGCCATGGCTTCTTCGCTGGGTTCTTCCTGCATTTGCACGCTGACGGCGCGGCTGACCAGTTGATGACGGCGCGGCAGATGCAGATCATCCGGAATCCGTGGGCCATCGGTCAGGTACGCGACCGGCAGTTCATGACTGATCGCCAGGCTCAACACTTCGCCAAGGCTGGCCGTCTCATCCAGTTTAGTCAGGATGCAGCCGGCTAGCCCGCAACGCTTGTAACTGTGGTACGCGGCGGTTAGAACCTGTTTCTGGCTGGTGGTTGCCAGCACCAGATAATTTTTTGAACGGATGCCACGCCCGGCCAGACTTTCCAGCTGCATGCGCAAAGCCGGATCGCTGGCCTGCAAGCCGGCGGTATCGATCAGCACCACGCGCTTGCGCAGCAGCGGGTCGAGCGCCTGCACCAGCGACTGGCCCGGATCGACGTGGGTCACCGGCACGTTGAGAATCCGCCCCAGCGTCTTCAGTTGTTCCTGCGCACCGATGCGGAAACTGTCCATGCTGACCAGCGCGACATTCTGCGCGCCGTACTTGAGCACGTAGCGCGCAGCGAGTTTGGCCAGGGTGGTGGTCTTGCCCATGCCGGCCGGGCCGACCATGGCAATCACCCCGCCCTCTTCCAGCGGCTCGACTTCCGGTACGGCAATCATCCGCGCCAGGTGCGCGAGCAGCATGCGCCAAGCCTGACGTGGTTCTTCAATATCGGTGATCATCGCCAGCAGATCGCGCGACAACGGCCCGGACAGACCGATACGTTGCAGACGACGATACAGATTGGCTTGTGCCGGACGGCTGCCTTGCAGCTGATTCCAGGCCAGCGTGCCGAGCTGCACTTCCATCAGCTCACGCAGGCTGTTCAATTCGAAACGCATCGAATCCAGCGCACGCGGATCGACCCCAGCGGCCGCCGGTGCAGGTGCCGGAGCCGGACGCGCCGGGGCGGCGTAAGTCGGTTCGCTCAACGGTTCGGCAGCAGTCAGCGGCAGGCCGGCCGTCAACGGCAGCCCGGCGAACAACTGGCGATTGGTGTTGCCGTCGGCTTCGCCACGCAGGCTCAGCTCGGCCTGAGCAGTAACGATGCGCGACTGGGTCTTGCGCAGCTCGTCCTCGAGTTCCATGTTCGGAACCCGTGGCGCCAGCGCCGACAATTTGTAATCCAGTGCCGCCGTCAGCTCGACGCCGCCGGCAATGCGGCGGTTGCCAATGATGGCGGCATCAGCGCCCAGCTCATCACGAACCAGCTTCATGGCCTGACGCATATCGGCGGCGAAAAAACGCTTAACTTGCATAAACCACTACCTCAGCCGTTGGGCCCTACTGTCGCAACGATGGTCACTTGCTTGTTGTCCGGAATTTCCTGGTAGGCCAGCACGTGCAGCCCTGGAACTGCGAGGCGGCCGAAACGCGAGAGCATCGCGCGGATCGGGCCTGCTACCAACAGGATCACCGGTTGACCTTGCATTTCCTGGCGCTGCGCCGCTTCGATGAGCGAACGCTGCAGCTTCTCGGCCATGCTTGGCTCCAGCAGAACGCCCTCTTCAGAGCCTTGTCCTGCCTTCTGCAGACTATTGAGCAATATTTGTTCCAACCTTGGTTCCAGGGTGATCACAGGCAGCTCGGAGTCAGTGCCTACAATGCTTTGGACGATGGCGCGGGATACGCCGACGCGCACTGCGGCGACCAAGGCGGCGGTATCTTGACTCTTGGCGGCGTTGTTGGCGATAGCCTCGGCAATGCTGCGGATATCGCGCACCGGCACGTGTTCGGCGAGCAACGCCTGCAGCACTTTGAGCAACTGCGACAGCGAAACCACACCCGGCACCAGCTCTTCAGCCAGTTTCGGCGAGCTTTTGGCCAGCAATTGCATGAGTTGCTGCACTTCCTCGTGGCCGATCAGCTCGCTGGAGTGCTTGTACAGAATCTGGTTCAAGTGGGTCGCGACCACGGTACTGGCGTCGACCACGGTGTAACCGAGCGATTGCGCCTGGGCGCGCTGGCTGACTTCGATCCACACCGCCTCCAGGCCGAAAGCCGGATCTTTGGCGGTAATGCCGTTGAGCGTGCCGTAGACCTGCCCCGGGTTGATCGCCAGTTCGCGATCCGGGTAGATCTCGGCTTCGGCCAGAATCACCCCCATCAGGGTCAGGCGATAGGCGCTCGGCGCCAGATCGAGGTTGTCGCGAATGTGCACGGTCGGCATCAGGAAGCCCAGATCCTGCGAGAGCTTCTTGCGCACACCCTTGATCCGCGCCAGCAACTGACCGCCCTGATTGCGATCCACCAGCGGAATCAGGCGGTAACCGACTTCCAGACCGATCATGTCGATCGGCGTCACGTCATCCCAGCCCAGCTCCTTGGTTTCCATGGCGCGGGCCGGCGACGGCAACAGTTCCTGCTGACGCTGAACTTCTTGCAGCGCCTGGACCTTGGCGACGTTCTGCTTTTTCCAGAACAGGTACGCGCCACCGGCAGCCAGCGCAGCCATGCTCAGGAACGAGAAGTGCGGCATGCCCGGGACCAGACCCATGACCGCCATCAAACCAGCGGCCACCGCCAGCGCTTTTGGCGAGGCGAACATCTGCCGGTTGATCTGTTTGCCCATGTCTTCCGAACCGGAAGCACGGGTCACCATGATCGCTGCCGCTGTCGATAACAACAGTGATGGCAATTGCGCCACCAAACCGTCACCGATGGTCAGCAAGGCGTAAACCTTGCCCGCGTCGGCGAAGGTCATGTTGTGCTGGAAGATACCGACGGCCATACCGCCGATGAGGTTGATGAACAGAATCAGCAGGCCGGCGATGGCGTCACCGCGAACGAACTTGCTGGCACCGTCCATCGAACCGTAGAACTCGGCCTCTTGGGCCACTTCCTGACGGCGGGCCTTGGCCTGGTTCTGGTCGATCAGACCGGCGTTGAGGTCGGCGTCGATCGCCATTTGCTTGCCGGGCATCGCATCGAGGGTGAAGCGCGCGCTCACCTCGGAAATCCGCCCGGCACCCTTGGTCACCACGACGAAGTTGATGATCATCAGGATCGCGAACACCACGATACCGACCACGTAGTTACCGCCGATCACCACCTCACCGAAGGCCTGAATCACCTTACCGGCAGCGGCGTGGCCGTCCTGACCGTGGAGCATCACCACCCGCGTCGAGGCCACGTTCAACGCCAGCCGCAGCAGCGTCGCCACCAGCAGAATGGTCGGGAACACCGCGAAATCCAGCGGCCGCAGCGCATACACGCAGACCAGCAGGACGACGATCGACAGGGCGATGTTGAAGGTGAAAAACACGTCCAGCAGGAACGGCGGCACCGGCAACATCATCATCGCCAGCATGACCAGCAGCAACAACGGCACGCCCAGATTGCCTCGACTGAGGTCGGCAACATTCGAGCGAGCAGTGTTGAATAACTGAGAGCGATCCACCGGTTTTCCCCGTTCCTTTAAAGCAAACTTTTGACGCCCAAAGCAGGCGCACGGCGGCTACTGCAAGAAGCCTTCCAACTTTTGCCGGGGATTGAAATTGAGGTTTGCTTCAGGGGAATTGTCTTGCCAGAAGCTGGGCGCCATGGAGCCGACCGCAAAACAGACGCAGACGGCTATCACCCTTAGCCCAGGTGAAAAAAATCAGAAAACCCGCGTACTCACGGATACCCGGCAGTCAAAATTTGCTCTGGATTAATCTCACCAAGACGCAAATTGCGGCCCACCAGGTAGCGCGTACCCTTACGGATCTGCTTCCCTCCCACGTCGACAAGCGCCTCCTCAGAATCGCCCAAAGTCACGATTTTCTCAGGCTCATGAAAAGGATTGTCGGGATCTGCCTTCAACACACTCAGTGCCCAGACAAAGTAAATGTCCGGCACATCCTGCGGCTCGATCTTCCTCTTGATCCGCGGCTCGATCTCCCATCGAAAGTCCTGTCCTCCCGTGACCTGTAACTGATCACCGACCATGTGAAATTGTGGTTTGTGATAACGCATCAGTAGGCCACCGCCAATGCTGCTCCATATATCGTAGTAGTTGTTGGGCGAAGAGAAAACGCTGACCAACTCTTTAACGGTGCCAATGTTGCCAGCGGCACTATTGAATCTGTTGTAGAGACCATGGTGGGCTACCCCGTCCAACCTTGGCGTGATCGCATTGATATACGAATCGAGATAGCCCGGCACATACGCATCGCTCATGTGCACGAAATGCGTGAAGTCCAACATCGCCATAAAAGAGAACGTGCAAGCGATATGATCAGACTCTTTCACCACCGACCCGGAAACGAACTCAAACCTCATTCCTTCAAGCTTTCTGTAGTTATCTGGCATGACCTTCTCCTTGGCGAATGTTAAAGACAGGTCAGAAGGCGACTTGCCCGTGAAACCTGCCAAGGAACATGGAATAGCTGAATGCCCATTGTGTCCACTGTCAGAACTAACAGGTAGAGGTCTTTTTCAGATAAACGGAAGGCCGCGGTCTTTTGATTTATCAGGAATCGCGCCGCAATGAACACAGATTGGCGGTATCACACAGATCCCCTGTGGGAGCGGCTTGCTCGCGAAGAGGCCATCCGCGACACCACAGAGTCATGAGCAGCACTTTTAAACGCTGGCGTTTGATAGACACCTCCAGACACGCCTTGCGGGCTACACATCCTTGCGCCATTGCCTACAGCTACGCCAGAATCCGCCGGCTTGTGCGCCTTGGGGGCGGGTTCTATTGTGGGTCGGTCGCTGACGAATCAGCGATCGGGTCTCGCAGCCCGCTGATTTCTAGACGCACAACTTCCGTCCTCGTTTTATGGCGGCTGTACGTGGGAGACCTTTGGGTCTGCCGGTTCTAGAGTCCCGGTCTGCGACCCGCGTATAGCTGCCACCTCCCTTTCGTATCGCAGCGAAATGTGGCAGCTCCGTCGACTCTAGGAGCCTCAGCATGATCAAACCAACACCCAACCCACCCGAAACCGACGCCACCTCCCCCTACGAATCCCTCGATTCAAAAAAGCTCCACGAAGCCGCCGACCGCGCCCTCGACCACTACCTCTGCTCGCCCGGCGCCACGCCCATTCAACGTAAAACCCGTTCGATGTACGCCGTGACCGCAGACTTCAAAAACGAAGAACTGCTGGCCGATGCCTGCGAAACACTCGCCTCGGCCAGAACCATCGCCAATGACTTCGCCCATCTGATACCGGCGTCGCAGCGCAGGACGCTGCTGGGCATCGCGCAACTGATCATGCTCGGCGAGCTGGCGGTGAATCGGGCGCTGGATAATCTGCAGTTGCCGCAGTAGCAGGGATCTGTGACAAGCCCTGAGTGAGGCGTTGTGGCTGCTGACGTCTTCGCGGGCAAGCCCGCTCCCACAGGGATTGGTGTCGATCACAAACCTGTGCCTGCACGCCGAACCGGTGGGAGCGGGCTTGCTCGCGAAAGCGGCCTCACAGCCGAAACATGTCTCCAGGCATAAAAAACCGCCACCTCATTTAACCGGGCTGCGGTTTGTCGGCTCTTTTCTTCAGCCCACATGACCACTTGTCGGAAACCCGCCAGCACCTGTCAGATCTGACAGGTGCCTAATTCCTCCAACGCGCGCTCAATAACTCCGTCACCCAGCCCCCCGACCGGAGTTCGCCAGATGTCCAGCAAGCAAACCCCTCAAGCCCTCAGACCTCCGTATCTTCCGGCACTGGTCAACCTCAGCCCTGCCGAACACTATGACGGCGGCATACCCATCAGAGCCGTGGAAGGCGATCTGCAAGGCATCATCCCCGCCTGGCTGACCATGTCCGTTGGCGATCTGGCCGAGGTGTTCTGGGGCAATGACCAGGCAGCGGCCTGGAGCAAGACCCTCGAGAACGATGCCGAGCTCAACCAGGACCTGGTTTTCACCATTGCCAAGGGCCAGGTACTTGAGGGGGATGCCACGCCAGTGTTCTACCGGATCACGCGCAAGAACCAGGGCGCCCCGGAGGACTCGAAACCGGTCATGACCCTGCTGGTCAAACTCACGCGTCCCGGGGGGTACGATGACATTCCCGGCGATGACGGCCACTCCGATCTCAAGTTCTCCCTCTCCCATAAAGAGGTCGATGAAAACCTGCCGCCCAGCGGGGTGACGATGCACATCGTGCCCTACCGCAACCTCACCCGATACGACCGCATTCTCGCCCGCTGGGGCAGCCAGCAAGTGGTGCATATCGTTACGCCGGAACAGGCCCAGGACCCGATCAGAAACTCGATCGAGGTTGTCTTCAGCCGCGCCGTTATCGACGCCGCCGGGGACGGTGATCGTGTCGCGGTGGCTTATCAGGTCATTGACCGCTGCGGTAATTACCCGGACGAACGTGCGCCGTGGTCAGCGACGCGTGAATTGCTGGTGGACCTGGGGGGCAATCGGCTGGACGAACCGCAGGTGCTGGTCAACGGCATTCCAACCGACAGCATCGACCTCGACCAGCTCGGGGATGACGATGTGATCGCCCGCGTTTACATCACCAAGGACGATTTTGCGGTGGGCGACAAGGTGCTCCTGACCTGGATCGGCACCCCGGCGCAAGGCTCGCAGATCATCGTCGGGCCGCTGGAGAAAGAGGTGTCGTACGTGCCCTTACAACTCGATTTCCCCATCCCCAACGCCGCCGTCAAAGCCATTGCCAAAGGCGCAGCCTCGGTCGGCTATGTGCGCCGTCGCAGCGATGAAAGCGACCGCCGCTCAAAAAATGCCAGCGTCACCGTGATTGGCGACATCAGCCAGTTAGTCGCCCCCACCGTCGACGAGGCACCGGGCGGAACGTTGCCACCCGAAACGCCTTGGGCGACTGTGCAGATCCCTTGGTATCCCGGTCGCAACAGCAGCGACCTGCTCAACCTGATCTGGTGGGCCCAGGCGCCCGGTAACGACACCGTTTATTACGAAGATCCCCGCCCGGTCGGCAACGTAGCGGACAATCAGCCCGTCCTGCGCAGCGTGAGCAATGCCGAAATCCAGCGTTTCAACGGCCTGAACGTCAAGGTCTATTACGTCGTCACCAACAGCGAAACGGGGCTGTTGAGCGTTCGCGAGTCGCTGCCGTTCATGATGCAAGTCGGCGTGGCACTGCCGACGTTCGACCGGCCGGAAGTCGAGGGCGCAGATGCCAACGACGTGCTCGATCCGGACGACGTGCCACCCACCGGTGCCACGCTGGTGGTGCCGTACCTCGGCACCCGCGACAAGGATCGTGTGAACTACCGTTGGCGCGGCTCTGCCAGCGGCGGTAGCGTCAGCGACCATGTCGACCTCATCCCCGCCACCGCCGGCAGGCCTGTGCGGATTACCGTTGAGAAAAAATACGTGACCACCAACCTGAACGGTACGGTGGTCGCCGATTACAGCATTCAGCGGGCGGGCGAGACGCTGGGGCATTCTCATGAGTTGACGTTGCGCATCGGGACGGCGCTGGGGGAGCTACCGCCACCGTTCCTTGTAGCACCGGCCACCGATCCGATTGATGTCCTGGCCTACCCGAACGGGGTGACGGTGCGCATCGAATACCCAGAAGCATTGAGCGGCGACCAGGCATGCCTGGTGGAGGTCGATCCCCCAGCAGGCACGCCACCGTTTCCTTTGGTGGAGTTCGACAACAAGCGGGTGGATACAGTATTGAGCCCCGCGTTTTTGGCGGCGCGACATGGCAAGGTGATCGAGCTGCGCGGGAACTTGTATCGCAACGGTGGCCACGCTGGCCAATCAGACGCGATCAAGGTGAGACTGCTGAAAATTATCGATGAAGACCCGCGTCTTCCAACACCTAATATCGACGGCAACACCAGTAAAGAGTTGAGCGTTCAAGACCTCACAACAGACGCACGGATTCTCGCGGAAAGATGGCCGTTGTTCGAACCAGGACAACCGATCTGGGCAACCTGTAGAGGCTTTGACAAGAACGGCGAGCCGATAACCAACGACGTCAGGTCGGGAGAGCCCAATGATTCGCCGGATGGATTGTCCCTGGCGGCTCCGATTGAGTGGTTAAAAGAACTGAAGGACGGAACTGAGCTGACGATCAGCGTGAAAGTAAATCTTGACGGAATAGCCAGTGAGTTGACCGCGACAGCCTGCCCACCTCGAATCTATAGCCTTAGAGGCACCCAGAGAGATGAAAACTTTGATAATGTCCCGCCTCAACTTATAGGGCCATTGGAAACTTTGGATACTGGTGCGATAAGCATCATTAATCAAAGCTCAACAGGATCACTGAAAATCGTCACATTTAATAGGGATAGCGCTTCAGGGGCGATAGAAGGAAACGTGTTAATTAACGAGAGCGCTGTAACCAAATTCAGGATAGAGCTCAAAGCCCCCGTGCAAAGATTAAGCTTCCACTACGCTGACGTTCAAGCCACCCAAGGCAAAATCTTATTCTACGGCCCAGATGGATATATAGACGAAAGACCACTAATCAGCAGCGCAGGTATTTCACAGTTAATTTTTTCAGCGGCGAACATCAATTACATTGAATTTTATAACGGAGGCGAAGAACAAGTAATTTTCGATAACTTTATGTTCAACTGATTTCTGTAAGCGCCTCAATTGGGGCGCTTGAAACCCGCTCGATGTACGCCGTGACCGCAGACTTCAAAAACGAAGAACTGCTGGCCGATGCTTGCGAAACACTCGCTTCAGCCAGAACCATCGCCAATGACTTCGCCCATCTGATACCGGCGTCGCAGCGCAGGACACTGTTGGGCATCGCGCAACTGATCATGCTCGGCGAGTTGGCGGTGAATCGGGCGCTGGATAATCTGGGGTTGCCGCAGTAGCAGGAATCGGTGACAAGCCTTGAATGAAGCGTTGTGGCTGCTGACGTCTTCGCGAGCAAGCCCGCTCCCACAGGGATTGGGGTCGATCACAAACCTGTGCCTGCACGCCGAACCTGTGGGAGTGGGCTTGCTCGCGAAGGCGGCCTCACAGCCGACACATGTCTTCAGGCATAAAAAAACCGCCGCCCCGTTCAATCGGGATGGCGGTTTTTATTGCGTCACTGTCAAGTCAGGAATCGCGCCGCAGATCCGGCGGGATCGGCAGATCGTCTTTCAGTGGATCCGGGCGTTTGCCCTTGCCGGCGCGGTACTGGCGGATCTGGTAGACGTAGGCCAGTACCTGAGCGACCGCCAGGTACAGGCCGCCGGGGATTTCCTGCTCCAGCTCGGTGGAGTAATAGATCGAACGCGCCAGCCCCGGCGATTCGAGGAGCATGACGTTGTTGGCGACGGCGATTTCGCGGATCTTCAGCGCGAGGAAGTCGCTGCCCTTGGCCAGCAGCACTGGCGCGCCGCCCTTCTCCGAGTCGTACTTGAGCGCGACGGCGTAGTGGGTCGGGTTGGTGATGACCACGTCGGCGTCGGGAATCGCCGCCATCATCCGCCGCTGCGACATCTCGCGCTGGGTCTGGCGGATGCGCTGCTTGACCTCTGGCCGGCCTTCCTGATCCTTGTGCTCGTCGCGCACTTCCTGCTTGGTCATCAGCAGTTTCTTGTGGGCTTCCCAGAGCTGCACCGGCACGTCGACGGCGGCAATGATGATCAGGCCGCAGGCCAGCCACAACGTACTCCAGCCGACCAGCGTGACACTGTGAATGATCGCCATTTCGAGCGGCTCGTGGGCGATCCGCAAGAAATCATCGACATCCGCCGACAACACCGCCAACGCCACCCCGAGGGTGATCAGAAATTTGGCCAGCGCCTTGAGCAGTTCGACCACCGCCTTGAACGAGAACATCCGCTTCAGGCCCGCGGCCGGGTTCATCCGGCTGAATTTGGGTGCCATGGAGCCGGCCGCAAACAGCCAGCCACCGAGGGAGATCGGCCCGATCAGCGCCGCCAGCAACAGGGTGATCATGATCGGCTGGATCGCCAACAGTGCCATCTGACCCGACTGCAACAGGAACCTGCCCATGGCCCCCTGGTCCATGATCACTTCGCGCGAGAGGGTGAAGTTCAGGCGCATCAGCTCCATCAGGTCTTCGGCCAGCATGCCGCCGAACACCAGCAGCGCACCGGCACCGGCCATCATCACGGCGAGGGTGTTGAGCTCTTTAGAACGGGCAATCTCACCCTTCTCACGGGAGTCTTTTTTGCGTTTGTCCGTGGGGTCTTCTGTTTTGTCCTGACCGCTTTCGCTCTCTGCCATGGCTCAGCGCGCCCGTGCCAGTTCGCGTAACAACTGCAAGGCCTCGGAGGCCAGCGGTTGATACTGATTGAGGATGTCCGCCAGACCGACCCAGACGATGAACAGGCCCAGCACCAGAGTCAGCGGAAAACCGATGGAGAAAATGTTCAGTTGCGGCGCGGCGCGGGTCATCACGCCGAAGGCGATGTTGACCACCAGCAGCGCGGTGACCGCCGGCAGCACCAGCAACAACGCCGCCCCGAGAACCCAGCCAAGCTTGCCGGCCAGCTCCCAGTATTGCGCGGTCATCAAGCCGCCGCCGACCGGCAGCGTGGTGAAGCTTTCGGTGAGCACTTCGAAGACCACCAGGTGGCCGTTCATCGACAGGAACAGCAAGGTCACCAGCATGGTGAAGAACTGCCCGATCACCGCCACCGAGACGCCGTTGGCCGGGTCAACCATCGAGGCGAAGCCCATACCCATCTGGATCGCGACAATCTGCCCGGCCACGGCAAACGCCTGAAAAAACAGTTGCAGGGAAAACCCCAGCACCGCACCGACCAGAATCTGCTCGGCAATCAGCAGCAGGCCACTGAGATCCAGCGGGCTGACCGCTGGCATCGGCGGCAGGCTCGGCGCAATGCACACGGTAATGGCCACGGCGAAATACAGGCGTATCCGCCGCGACACCAGCGTGGTGCCGAACACCGGCATGACCATCAGCATCGAGGCGACGCGAAACAGTGGCAACATGAACGACGCCACCCAGGTACTGATCTGGGTGTCGGTCAACTGAAGCAGCGATTGCATGGCTTAGCCGATGACCATCGGAATGTTTTTGTACAACTGAATGATGTATTCCATGAACGTCTGCACGATCCACGGGCCGGCGACGATCAGGGTCACCAGCATCACCAGCAGACGCGGCAGGAAGCTCAGGGTCTGTTCGTTGATCTGCGTCGCCGCCTGAAACATCGCCACCAACAAACCGACCAACAGGCTCGGCACCACCAGAATCGCGACCATCAATGTGGTCAGCCAAAGGGCTTCACGAAAGATATCGACCGCAACTTCCGGCGTCATGGCGAGACACCTCCGAAACTGCTGGCCAGGGTGCCGATAATCAGCGCCCAGCCATCCACCAGCACGAACAGCATGATCTTGAACGGCAGCGAAATGATCAGCGGCGAGAGCATCATCATACCCATCGCCATCAGCACACTGGCCACGACCAGGTCGATGATCAGGAACGGAATGAAGATCATGAAGCCGATCTGGAACGCGGTTTTAAGCTCAGAGGTGACGAACGCCGGCACCAGAATCGTCAGTGGCGCCTGATCCGGGGTGGCGATGTCGGTGCGCTTGGACAGACGCATGAACAGCTCCAGATCGCTGGTGCGGGTCTGGGCGAGCATGAAGTCCTTGATCGGTACCTGAGCCTTTTCCACCGCCTGCTGCGCGGTGAGTTTTTCCGCCAGATACGGCTGCAGCGCATCGTTGTTCACCCGATCGAACACCGGGGCCATGATGAACATGGTGAGGAACAGGGCCATGCCGGTGAGGATCTGGTTCGACGGCGTCTGCTGCAGGCCGAGGGCCTGACGCAGGATCGAGAAGACGATGATGATCCGGGTGAAACTGGTCATCAGGATCACGGCCGCCGGAATGAAGCTGAGGGCGGTCATGATCAGCAGGATCTGCAGGCTGACCGAATACTCCTGCGCGCCGTCGGCGTTGGTGCCCAGCGTGATCGCCGGAATCGACAACGGATCGGCGGCGAACGCCAGCGGCGCGGCCAGCATCAAGGCCAGCGTCAAGACGATGCGTAGCGCACCCATTACTTCTTATCCTTCTGATCCTTGCCGAGAATCTTCAGCAGATGCTGGGCAAATTCCGGGGTCGCTTTTTCGCTGCTGCTCGGCACTTGCACCGGCTCCTTGAGCACGTGCAGCGCGGTGATGGTGCCGGGGCTGAGGCCGAGCAGAATCTGCTCGTTGCCGACCTGCACCAGCATCAACCGGTCACGCGGACCGAGTGCGCGGGAGCCGATCAGCTCGATCACCTGGCCCTTGCCCGCCGGCCCTGCCTGCTGCACCCGGCGCAGCAGCCAGGCGAGGAAGAAGATCAACCCCAGCACCAGCAACAGACCGAACACCAGTTGCGTCAGTTGCCCGGCCACGCCGCTGCTGACCATCGGCGCGGTGGCAGCAGGCACGGTCGTCGCCGTCGACGGCTCGGCGGCCAGCACGCTCAATGGCAGTGCCAGCAAAGCCCAGAGAAACCGTTTCACTCAGCGCAGCTTCTTGATGCGTTCGCTTGGGCTGATCACGTCGGTCAGGCGGATGCCGAACTTCTCGTTGACCACCACCACTTCGCCGTGCGCGATCAGGGTGCCGTTGACCAGCACGTCCAGCGGCTCGCCGGCCAGACGATCGAGCTCGATCACCGAACCCTGGTTCAGTTGCAGCAGGTTGCGGATGTTGATGTCGGTGCTGCCCACTTCCATCGAGATCGACACCGGGATGTCGAGGATCACGTCCAGGTTCGGACCGTCCAGGGTCACCGGATCGTTATTCTTCGGCACGCTGCCGAACTCTTCCATCGGCAGACGGTTGGAGCTTGCGGCGCCAGCGTCGGCGGCCAGCAGCGCGTCGATGTCAGCCTGGCTACCATCACCGGTCTCTTCCAGGGCCGCAGCCCATTCGTCGGCCAGTGCCTGATCGTCCTGGGCGTTCATTTCGTCGTTCATCATTTGTCCTCGGCGGGCAACAATTCAGTTAAATGCGTGGGGGAAAAGCGCCGCTTCAGCGACGCTCGATCGGCTCGATCACCTGCAACGCGAGGTTGCCTTTGTGCGAGCCCATCTTGACCTTAAAGGCCGGTACGCCGTTGGCGCGCATGATCATGTCTTCCGGCATCTCCACCGGGATCACATCCCCCGGCTGCATGTGCAGGATGTCGCGCAGCTTCAACTGGCGGCGGGCCACAGTGGCGCCGATCGGTACATCGACATCGAGCACGTCCTGACGCAGGGCGTTGACCCAGCGCTCGTCCTGATCGTCGAGGTCCGACTGGAAACCGGCATCGAGCATTTCACGCACCGGCTCGATCATCGAGTACGGCATGGTTACGTGCAGGTCACCGCCACCACCATCGAGTTCGATGTGGAAGGTGGAGACCACGATTGCTTCGCTCGGGCCGACGATGTTGGCCATGGCCGGGTTCACTTCCGAGTTGATGTACTCGAAATTGACTTCCATGATCGCCTGCCAGGCTTCCTTCAGATCGACGAAGGCCTGCTCCAGCACCATGCGCACCACACGCAGTTCGGTCGGGGTGAATTCACGCCCCTCGATCTTGGCGTGACGGCCGTCGCCGCCGAAGAAGTTGTCCACCAGTTTGAACACCAGTTTGGCGTCAAGGATGAACAGCGCGGTGCCGCGCAGCGGTTTGATCTTGACCAGGTTGAGGCTGGTCGGCACGTACAGCGAGTGCACGTATTCGCCGAACTTCATCACCTGGACGCCACCGACGGCAACGTCCGCCGAGCGGCGCAGCATGTTGAACATGCTGATGCGGGTGTAACGGGCAAAACGCTCGTTGATCATCTCCAGAGTCGGCATGCGTCCACGGACGATGCGATCCTGGCTGGTCAGGTCGTAGCTTTTGACACTGCCGGGTTCGGCAGCGTTATCGGTCTGTACCAGACCATCGTCGACGCCATGCAACAGCGCGTCGATTTCATCCTGGGACAGCAGATCCTGCACGGCCATGTCGTGTTCCTACTGCAGTACGAAATTAGTGAAAAGCAACTGTTCGATCACCACTTTGCCCAGCTCTTTCTGCGCCACTTCCTGGACGCTGGCGGTAGCCTTCTGGCGCAACATCTCCTGGCCGACCGGGGTCGCCAGCGTGGCGAAATCCTGACCGGAGAAGAGCATCACCAGGTTGTTGCGGATCACCGGCATGTGCACTTTGAGCGCTTCCAGATCGGCCTGGTTACGCGCCAGCATGGTGATGCTCACCTGCATGTAGCGCTGACGGCCGTTCTGGTTGTAGTTGGCGACAAACGCCGGCGCCATCGGCTCGAAGATCGCCGGTTGCTTGCCGACCGGCGCAGCCTCGGCCGCTGCGGCAGGCTTGCTCTGAGCGCTGTGCATGAAGTACCAGGTCGCGCCCACGGACACACCGATCGCCAGCAGCAAAGCCACCACGATCAGAATGATCATCTTGAGTTTGCCTTTGGTCGCGGGGTCTTTTACAGCTGCTGCTTCGCTCTTCGCCATGCCAATAATCCGTCACTAATCGGGTTTTCACAGTCGCACGGCAAGGCAAGAGCAAGTGTTATGCCAGAAGTGTCGGAGGATTGATCTGGAGAGCACCACAAAACAAATGTGGGAGCGGGCTTGCTCGCGAAAGCGGTTTAACATTCAACAGTTATGCTGGCTGTCATACTGCTTTCGCGAGCAAGCCCGCTCCCACAGGGGGATACAGCGTTGTATCAGGCGTAGTAGTCGACGGCGCTGCTGCCGATCACGCTGGTGGTTTGTGCAGCGGCTTCAGCCACGCTCACAGGCGCCAATTCTTCTTCCGCCGAATCCAGTCGACCACCTGCAGCGCTGGTGCGTCCGCTCTGGCCTTGCTGCGCCTGTTCCTGACCCTGCCCCTGCCAGCCACGGCTCTGGTCGGAGACATTGACGTCGACCTGGCCCATGCCCTGCTGGGTGAACATGTCACGCAAGCGATGCATCTGACCGTCGAGCGCTTCGCGCACGCTTGGGTGCGCGCTCATGAAGGTCACCTGCGTCTGCTGATCCGGCACCATGTTGACCCGGATATCCAGACGCCCCAGTTCCGCCGGCTGCAATTGAATATCCGCCGCCTTCAGGTTGGCGCTGGACAGGTACATGACGCGGTTGACGATTTCTTCGGTCCAGCCGCTCTGATGCATGGCGATCGGTTGATTCACCGGCACCGCGTTCGCGGTTTTCGGAGTGGCCGCCTGAGTCAGCGCCGCCAGACGGTTGGCGAAATCATCGACACGGGTGTCGCTGGTAGCAGCCTTCAGATCTTTCAGGCCATCGTCGATCAGTCCGCTGAAGGCCTTTTCACCATTCTGACTGGTGCTGTCCTTGTCGGCCTGCACGTCGAGCATGCTCGCCATGCCGGCAGCGAAGTTCTGCGCCGCAGTCAATTCACCGTCGGCCTGAGCCTGGGCCGGTGTCGCTTTGGGTTGGGCCTGGCTACTGGCGGAAATGTGCCCGCCCTGCTCCATCGCCATACGCAGCGCCGGCAACGAGTCGAGTGGATCGGCCGCCGGGTCGAACGCGCTATCGGTTGATGCCGCCGGATCTTTGACCACGGCTGGCGCCAAGGTGGCGGCCACGACCGGCGTTTCGGTTTTGGCCGGTTCCGGTGTTGCAGCGACTGGCGCTGCCACCACCGGCGCGGTCACCAGCGGCTGCACGGTTTGCGCAAGTGCCGGATCCAGCGCCGGATCCACCGGGGTGGTGTCGGCCACTGGCGTCTGCGCGCTGTCGGCGGCCGCATCGGCGGCGGCCTTGTCAGCGGCGGCCTGATCATCGGAGGTGGTCGACGCGGTCTTGTCGGCAGGCAAGGCATTGCCGCTATCGGCAACGGTCTGTTGTGTGGCGGCAGACTTATCCTTGGCGAAATCTTTCTTGTCGCTGTTGTCGGCCACCTTGTCGCGCGCCGGTTTCAACGAACTGTCAGAGTTCGCAAGAGTCTTTTTCGGGCCTTGATCGGCGAACACCTGAGCGAAGCTTGAGGCCTTGTCCCCGGTGTCTGCGGCCATGACCGGCGTTTTCGCGGCGGCGGCTTGCGCCTTGGCCTGGGCGGCAGATTGAAGAAGAACATTGGGGGTCGCAGGCATGACACGGTCTCCGCTGCACTGGGATCGTAGGTACAGTTGACGGGGATTATTGCAAGTGTCGGGCCAGATTTGTCCGGCGCTTGCGAAAAGCGCCGGACGGCAGGGTTCAATGGGTCAGGGCGTGCTGGCGTTCGTCTTCGTAGATCGGGCGAACATCGGCGAACTCGCGACTGATGTCAGCCACCAGCCTGGCAATGTCCGAGGGGATTTTATTTTTGGCTTCCGATTCCAGCTCCTGGCAGAGCGCCGCCAACCGGACAGCTCCCATGTTGCTGGCGCTGCCCTTGAAGCTGTGGGCAACTTCAGACAAAGCCTTGGCATCCGCCGTGTTCTGCAGCTCAGCCAAGCGACTTTCGGAATCGGCCAGAAAGGTATCCAGAAGCTCCGGATAACCCTCCTCCATGACTTCGCGCAGTACGCTCAGCGCCTCGCGATCAATATGTGTGTCAGTCACTTGTTCACTCCTTGATCAAGAATCGGCGAATTATGCCTCAACCCTCCCAGAAAAACTCCACGCAAGCACTGCGACCTTCGTCCGACCAACTGGCGTTATGCCCCAACTGCCGGATCAGGCTGACCCCGCGCCCCGACAGACGGACACCGTCCAGCGGCCGCTCCATCACCCGCGCCACGTCAAAACCCTTGCCGCTGTCCTCGACGCGGATCACCAGACGGCCCCCGGCACCTTGCGGCTTGACCTGCAGATGCACGCGCACGTAACCGTCCTGCAGGGCTTCGAGCCGCTCGTTGCGCTGTTCATAGTAACGAGCGAAGCCACTGGCATCACGCTTCAGGCTGGAATCCAGACCAAGAACACCGTGCTCCAGCGCGTTGGAGTACAGCTCGGCGAGCACGCTGTAGATCGCCCCGCCCTGGGTGCGCAAACCGTGCACTTCCTGCAACAACTGCAGCAGATACGGCAAAGGATTGAAGCGCTTGAGCGTAGCCCCGCGAAACTCGAAGCTTACCGACCAGTCCAGCGGGCTCGACTGGCCGCTGTCGGAATACACCGGCGCCGACGGCACGACATGCGCCGCTTCAAGCAAGCTGATCTCGACCATGCTCACATCGTCGCGGGGCTCGCCGCGAAAGGCGTGCAAGGCCTGCTCGATCTCGGCGAACAGGTTGTCCGGCTCACGATTGGCGGCGAACAGCTGCTGCAAACGCTCGACACCGAACAAGCGATCGTCCGCGTCAGTGGTATCGATCACCCCGTCCGAAAGCAGGAACACTCGGTCACCCACGGCCATGGCCTGTACTTCGGTGCGATCATCAAACGCTTGCGGACTGAGCACCCCCAGCGGCAAATGGCGCGCCGCCAGCGGCACCCGTTCGCCGGTGGCGATCCGGTGCAGATAACCGTCAGGCATGCCGCCGTTCCACACCTCTACCGAACGCCGCTGAAAACTCAGACAAAGCATGGTCGCGCAGCAGAACATGTCCACCGGCAGGATGCGCTTGAGCTTGGCGTTC
Source organism: Pseudomonas sp. LAMO17WK12:I5 (assembly GCF_900215165.1). NCBI lineage: Bacteria > Pseudomonadati > Pseudomonadota > Gammaproteobacteria > Pseudomonadales > Pseudomonadaceae > Pseudomonas > Pseudomonas sp. LAMO17WK12:I5. Next base: position 91,936 of record NZ_OBDS01000013.1, read on the forward strand.
ATCTCGCGCAGGGTCTCGGCCAGGCCGTAACCCTTGGCGGTCATACCGTAAAACACTTCGGCCAGCGGCATCGCCCCCACCGCCGCCGGCAATCCGTGACCGGTGAAATCACCGAGCAGCACATGCATGTCGCCGGCCGGGGTGTAGGCCGCCAGCAGCAGGTCGCCGTTGAACAACGCATAGGGCGATTGCAGATAACGAATATTCGGTGCACTCAGGCAACCGGAATGCGCGACCTTGTCGAAAACGGCTTTGGCCACACGCTGTTCGTTGAGCAGGTAATCGTGATGTCTGGCGATCAGGTCACGCTGTTGCAGCACCGTGGCCTGCAAGCGGCGCAAGCGATCCATCGCCTTGATTTTGGCGGCGAGGATCACCTGGTTGTAAGGCTTCGCCAGAAAGTCGTCGCCACCCGCCTCCAGACAACGGGCTAGCGCTTCACTTTCGGTCAGCGAAGTCAGAAAGATGATCGGCACCAGGGTTTCCCCCGCCAGCGCCTTGATCTGCCGCGCCGCTTCGAAGCCGTCCATCACCGGCATCATCGCGTCCATCAGCACCAGATGCGGTGGCTGACGCTTGAACACCTCGAGCGCTTCGGCGCCATTGGCGGCGGTCAGCACTTCGTGCCCCTGGCGGCGGACGATGGTCGACAACAGTAACCGGTCGGCGGCGCTGTCTTCGGCGATCAGGATCGTCAGCGGCTCTTGCGCCTGCATGGCCGTCAACTGATGTCGAACAGTTTGTCGAAGTTGGAGATGGCGAGAATCTTGCGCACGTCGGAGTTGCTGTTGATCACGCGCACGTCCGACTCGTCGCCGCCGGCGTGATCACGCAGCAGGAGCAGCATGCCCAGCGCGGAGCTGTCGAGGTAGGTGGCATCTTTCAGATCAACCACGATGGAGTCGGGTTTCTGGTTAAGTCGCTCATAGGACTCGCGAAACTCCTGATGGCGCCCAAAATCGAACCGCCCCTTGACCGAAATCGTCAGTTTTTGACCATCCGGAGAGACTTCTGTAACGACTGACATTGACTGGCTTCCTTGTCATTGACGAACGTGTACAAGGTTTAGCACCTGGACAGGGTTGGGGCAAGGCTCAGCGCAGAAGCAAATGTGGGAGCGGGCTTGCTCGCGAAAGCGGTGTGTCAGTCAACATTGGTGTCTCTGACACACCGCCTTCGCGAGCAAGCCCGCTCCCACAGGGAGTTTTTGGGCAATTTGAAAAGGGTTGTGTCGCGGTAGGCGCTGCGACAACTCGTCCAGCAACTTCTGCTCGCGCTTGTCTTCGAGGCGTTGCGCCTCTTCGCCGTAGCGCTGCACCCGTTTGCGAAGGAGAAACAGTGAGCTGCAGCCACTCCGCGACTGCCGCTTGTCGCCACTGTCAGATCTGACAGTAGACCGAGGAAAGAGGCATAGACCTTAATCAAGCGGCAGCAATTTCGCTGCGCTCAGGTCAAAGGACTGCATCATGAACTCGCCTAAAGTTGGATTTTTCGAAGCACCGTTCCTGCATAACACCCAGTCACCACACATCATGACCTACGATGAATTCCTGGGTAGAAATCGTAAATGCACCGTGGTGGCGCGCTACCCTAATAAAATAGGCGAAACACTTACGCTTTACCTTATAGCCGACACCCCCTACCCCAGCCTGGATGTTATTGAGATCTATCGTGAGCAGGAGCTATGGGGCACGGACGTCGACCGCACCAGGTTTTCGGAACTTGAGGGCAAACAAGTACATGCGTTCTTCGTCGTAACCCGTGACTCTACATTAGTGGGTTTCTCCGCAATGCTCAGGTTCGAAATATTAGCCCAATGACTCAGACCATCCTCTAGCACCACTGCTGCGGCACGTTAATACGGATCGTGCCGCGGCAAGCGTTGCGACAACTCGTCCAGCAGCTTCTGCTCGCGCTTGTCTTCGAGGCGTTGCGCCTCTTCGCGGTAGCGCTGCACCAGTTTGCGCAAGCCTTCGACCTTGGCGAACGCCTGCTGCCAGGCATCGCGCGCCTTGATCAGGTTGTTCTGGTGCCAGACCAGACTCTGGCGCTGCTGGTCGATCGCGGTGTCCAGTTGCGCGAGGAAGCCGTGATAACCCAGCAGCCATTGCCCGGAAACTCCGTCGCTGCCGCGCACGATCCACTGTTCCTGATAATCCAGACGAAAGGCGTCGAGGTCGGCGAGTTTGCTTTCAGCGACTTTGACCTGACCCTGAAAGTAACCCAGGCGTTGCACGGCGGTTTTCTCGGCCTGTTCGGCCATTTCCACCACCGGTGCCAGACGCGCAGCTCGGCTCACGGCCATGGCCGGTTACCCGCCCGCCGCAGGCGCGAACAGGGTTTCGAGGTAAGCCTGGCTCTCGCCCATGTTGATCTTGTCGTTCAGGCCCTGTCGCTGGTAGCGGGTCAGTTGCGGTTGCAGCGAGATCGCCAGATCGGTTTCGCGGTCGCCACCGGCAACGTAAGCGCCGACGCTGATCAGGTCGCGACTCTGCTGATAGCGCGACCACAGCTGCTTGAAGTACTGCGCGCGCTGCATGTGCTCCGCCGAGACCACGGCCGGCATCACCCGGCTGATCGACGCTTCGATGTCGATGGCCGGGTAGTGCCCTTCTTCGGCCAGACGCCGGGACAACACGATGTGGCCGTCGAGCACGCCCCGCGCCGAGTCGGCAATCGGATCCTGCTGGTCATCGCCTTCGGACAATACGGTGTAGAACGCAGTGATCGAACCGCCGCCCTTCTCCGCGTTACCGGCGCGCTCCACCAGTTTCGGCAGTTTGGCGAACACCGAGGGCGGATAGCCCTTGGTCGCTGGCGGCTCACCGATGGCCAGGGCGATTTCCCGCTGGGCCTGGGCGAAACGGGTCAGCGAATCCATCAGCAACAGAACGTTCTTGCCCTTGTCGCGGAAATACTCGGCGATCCGCGTGCAATACATCGCCGCGCGCAGACGCATCAGCGGCGCATCGTCCGCCGGCGAGGCGACGACCACCGAACGCTTGAGGCCTTCTTCACCGAGAATGTGCTCGATGAACTCTTTAACTTCTCGACCCCGCTCACCGATCAGACCGACGACGATAATGTCGGCCTCGGTGAAGCGGGTCATCATGCCCAGCAGCACCGATTTACCGACACCGGTACCGGCGAACAGGCCCAGACGCTGACCGCGCCCGACCGTCAGCAGACCGTTGATGCAACGGATGCCGACGTCCAGCGGTTCGTGAATCGGGTCGCGGTTGAGCGGGTTGATCGTCGGGCCGTCCATCGGCACCCAGTCTTCAGCCTTCATCCCGCCCTTGCCGTCCAGCGCGCGTCCGGCGCCATCGAGTACGCGACCGAGCATGCTCATGCCCATCGGCAGGCGCCCGGTTTCGGCCAGCGGCACCACACGGGCACCCGGGGCGATACCGGCGACGCTGCCGACCGGCATCAGAAAGACTTTGCTGCCCGAGAAGCCCATGACTTCCGCTTCCACCTGGGACGGGTGATAGCTGTCGTCATTGATGACCAGGCAGCGCGTGCCCATGGCGGCGCGCAGGCCTTCGGCTTCGAGGGTGAGGCCGACCATACGCAGCAGGCGGCCTTCGAGAATCGGCGCGCCGGCGATTTCAGTGGCGTCGGCATAGGTGCTGAGGCGCTTGGCGAAACTGGTGCGTTCAAGGCGCATCGGGGGTGTCCGCGAGCGGCTCTTGCGGCGCAGCCGCCAGTTGGCTTTCTTCAGGAATGTCCAGGCTCAGGTCCGGCGCCGCCGGGTGCAGAGCCTGTTCGTGCAACTGGTCGAACAGTTTGGCCATGACCTGGGTCACGCGGGTCTCGATGCTGGCGTCGATGCGGCTGTGCTCGGTTTCAACCCGGCAACCGCCCGGCAGCAGCGAGTCGTCTTCGACGATGCGCCAGGATTCCTCATGACGCTCGCGCAAGGCCTTGGCCTGCTCGAAGTCCTGCGGATTGACGTACAGACGCACGTTTTCCACGCCCAACGGCAGCAGCTTGAGCGCATCACGCATGACGTGTTCGATCTGGCTGGAATCGATGGCCAGTTCGCGCTTGATCACCTGTCTGGTGATGTGTTGCACGAGGTCGACCAGCGACTTTTCGATCTGCGTGTCTTGCTCGGCAATCGGCTCGAACAGATGGGTCATCAGTTGCTCGAGGCTGGCCAGTTTCGCCGCCAGCGCCACTTCGGCTTCCTGACGCACCTTGAGCGTGGCGCTGTGAAAACCTTCCTTCTCGCCGATGCCAAAGCCCTCGTTGTAAGCCTCCTGACGGATGCTTTCGAGTTCTTCCAGGGTCAGTGGCTGGACTTCTTCCAGCGGCACTTCTTCCATTTCCGGCGGTTCGGGCTCCGGTTCCGGCTCGGGTTCCGGTTTCGGCGGATCGAAGCTGGGCAGTGCCCAGGATTCGAAACCACGGACATCGCGGGCGCGGATCAGATCCGTTACTGACTCTTCATGCTTGTCCATGGGCTTAGATCATTTCCTCGCCGCCCTTGCCACCGAGCACGATTTCGCCGGCTTCGGCCATGCGACGGGCAATGGTGAGGATTTCTTTCTGCGCGGTTTCCACGTCGCTGACGCGCACTGGGCCTTTGGCCTCGAGGTCGTCGCGCAACAGTTCGGCCGCACGTTTGGACATGTTCTTGAAGATCTTCTCCTTGACGCCTTCGTCCGAACCCTTGAGGGCCAGCACCAGCACGTCGGAGGACACTTCGCGCAACAGCGCCTGGATGCCGCGGTCGTCGACGTCGGCGAGGTTGTTGAACACGAACATGAGGTCTTCGATCTGACCGGACAGGTCTTCGTCGACTTCGCGGATCGAGTCCATGAGCTGGCCTTCGATCGAGCTGTCGAGGAAGTTCATGATGTCCGCCGCACGCTTGATGCCACCCAGGGTGGTGCGCGAGGCATTCGAGTTGCCGGAGAACTGCTTCTCGAGAATCTGGTTCAGCTCTTTCAGCGCAGCCGGTTGTACGGTGTTCAACGACGACACGCGCAGGATGATGTCCAGACGCACCTTGTGGTCGAAGTTGCCCAGTACTTCACCGGCCTGATCCGGGTCGAGGTACGCCACCACGATCGCCTGGATCTGCGGGTGTTCGTAACGGATCACGTCGGCAACCGCGCGTGGCTCCATCCATTTCAGGCTGTCGAGGCCGCTGGTGTTGCCACCGAGCAGGATGCGGTCGATCAGGCCGTTGGCCTTGTCTTCGCCCAGGGCCTGGGTGAGCATTTTGCGCACGTAGTCGTCGGAGCCGACGCCGAGGCTGGTCTGGTCGCCGACGATGTCGACGAACTCGCTCATGACCTGCTCGACCTGCTCGCGATGGACGTTGCCCATCTGGGCCATGGCCACACCCACACGCTGAACCTCTTTCGGGCCCATGTGGCGCAGCACTTGGGCTGCATCGGTCGAACCCAGGGACAGCAGCAGAATCGCGGCTTTGTCGACCTTGTTCAGTTTGACGGTTGCGGCTCGGTTATCACTCATCTGCGTTAATCCACTCTTTCACGACCTGAGCCACGCGACCCGGATCCTCGGCCACCAAGCTCTTGATTGCATTCAGTTGTGCGTCGTAACCCTCACTCGGGCTCGGCAACAGAATGCTCTGCGGACCACCGAGGCTCACGCGGTCGTTGGCCAGGTCGCCGTCCAGGCCGCCCATGCCACCGAGTTCCACGTCGCTGCCCAAACCGGCCAGCTCCTTGCCTTTGCCGCCGCCGGTGATGTTGTTCAACACCGGACGCAGCACACCAAACACCAGCACCAGGATAAACAACACACCCAGCACTTGTTTGACGATGTCCCAGAACCATGGCTGGGAGTAGAACGGAATATCGGCAACCACTTCACCGCGTTCGGCGGAGAACGGCATGTTGATCACGCTGACGCTGTCGCCACGGCTGGCGTCGAAACCGACCGCGTCCTGCACCAGACGGGTGAAGCGCGCCAGCTCATCGGCGCTCCACGGCGCGCGGGTGGTTTCGCCGTTGGCCGCATTGACCTTGACCTGATCGTCGACCACCACCGACACCGACAGACGATTCAGGCGACCCTGCTGCTGTTTGGTGTGGCTGATGGAACGGTCGAGCTCGAAGTTCTTGGTGGATTGTTGACGCTTGTCCGCCGGGTACGGCGCGAGCATCGGCTGGCCGGTGGCCGGGTCCATGATCTGCTGACCGTTGGCATCGACCAGTGGCTGACCTGGCTGAATCATGCCGGTAGAGCCTTGCGCGCCACCGGTGGTTTGCGGTGCCGAAGCCGGCGCCGGCGGCTGGTTGCTCAGGGCACCCGGCACACCTTGCGGGCCATTGCTGGCGGTGCGTTGTTCGTTGACCGACTGCTCGCTGCGCAATGCCGGCTGGTCCGGGTTGAACTGCTCGGCAGTTGATTCGACGGCACTGAAATCGATGTCGGCCGACACTTCAGCCTTGTAGCGATCGTTGCCCAGTACCGGCTGCAGAATGTTGTGCACGCGCTGAGTCAGCATGCTTTCCATGCGGCGGCTGTAATCGAACTGCTTGCCAGCCATGGTCATTTCGGAGTTCTCCGCCTGATCGGAGAGCAGGTTGCCCTTCTGATCGACGACGGTGATCTGCGATTTGCTCAGCTCAGGCACGGAGGTCGCCACCAGGTTGATGATCGCGACCACCTGACCCGGCTCCAGCGAACGCCCGGAGTACAGCTCGACCAGTACCGAAGCGCTTGGCTTGCGCTCATCACGCACGAACACCGAACTTTTCGGAATCGCCAGGTGCACGCGAGCGCCCTTGACGTTGTTCAGGCTGGAGATGGTGCGCGCCAGTTCGCCTTCGAGACCGCGACGGTAACGGGTCGCTTCCATGAACTGGCTGGTGCCCAGACCCTGTTCCTTGTCGAGGATTTCGAAACCGATGTTGCCGTCGCTGGGAGTGACACCAGCGGCCGCGAGTTTCATCCGCGCACGGGACAGGTCGTCAGCCTTGACCAGCAAGGCGCCGGAGTTCGGCTCGACGGTGTAAGGGATGTCGGCGGAGGCCAGGGTGTCCATGACCTGCTTGGCGTCCATGCCGGCAAGGCTGCCGTACAACGGACGGTAATCCGGCTGCTGCGACCACAGCACCACGGCAAAGCCAATCGCCACGCTCGCAGCCAGGCCGACCAACAGGCCCACCTGACGCAGCATGGTCATCTCGGAGAGGTTTTCCAGGAAGGACAGGCCGAACAGCGGCGGTTTGCCGTCTATCGGGGTGGCCTTGGCCGGAACGTTATCGGCGACTGCTTCTGCCATGACTCAATCTCGTCCTTAAACCGGCATCTGCATGATGTCTTGATAAGCCTGAACCAGCTTGTTGCGCACCTGGGTCAGAGCCTGGAACGACACGCTGGCTTTCTGCGAGGCGATCATCACGTCCGTCAGATCGACGCCGCTCTTGCCGATTTCAAATGCGTTGGCCAACTGAGTCGACGCCTGTTGGGTATCGCTGACTTTGTTGATGGCCTGACCGAGCATGTCGGAAAAGCTGCTGCCTGCCAGTTCAGGGACGGCGGCAGTCGTTTTCGGCGTGGCCATGGCGTCCATTTTCATGGCCTTCATGTCCATCATCAACCGATTGAATTCAATACCTTGGCTCATGGTCTACTCTCTTGGGCGGCCCGCAATTTTTTGACACTCACTCGGCGGGTACACAGGTGTTAGCAACAAGGGTGCCAGCTCGGCTGGTCTTGTTTCATAAATGCCGCTGTGGTCTGTGCGCTATGTCGGGATCACCGCAAAACAACTGTGGGAGGGGGCTTGCTCCCGAAGGCGGCGTGTCATTCAACAATGATGTGACAGACCTGACCTCTTCGGGAGCAAGCCCCCTCCCACCGTTATTCGCGTCAACTTTCAGGTAGCGAACAGATACCCTTCGACGTCCATCCCGGCATCACGCATTTGCGCCAGTTTGTAGCGCAGGGTACGCGGGCTGATACCGAGCTTTTCCGCAGCCTCCTTGCGCCGGCCACGCTCGGTGCGCAGGGTATCGATGATCATCTGGAACTCCCGGCGCCGCAGGTCATCGCCCAGCGCCCCGGCGGATTCAGCCTCGACTTCGATTTCGCGCACCAGCGGTTGCACCGGCGCCGCGGTGTAGGTCACTGCGCCGGTCAGGCAGAAATCCTGCGGCTGGATCAAACCGCCCTGCTGCAGAATCAGCGCGCGTTGAATCGCGTTATCCAGCTCACGCACGTTGCCCGGCCACGGGTAGTGGGTCAGGCAAGCCTGGGCTTCTGGCGAAAGTTTCGCCGCCGCATGCTTCATTTTATTGACGTGTTTGTTCAGCAACCGCTCGGCCAGCGGCAAGATATCGGCAGTGCGCTCGCGAAGTGGACGCCAGGCCAGGGGGAAAACCGACAGACGGTAAAAAAGGTCTTCACGGAAACGCCCCGCCGCCACTTCGCCGGCCAGATCACGGTTAGTGGTGGCGACCACGCGAATGTCCAGGGTGATCGGCTTGCGCGCACCGACGCGCTCGACTTCACGCTCCTGCAGCACCCGCAACAACTTGGCTTGCAGGCCCAAGGGCATCTCGGAAATCTCGTCGAGCAGAATGGTGCCGCCATCGGCCTGCTCGAATTTGCCGGCCTGCGCCGCGATGGCGCCTGTGAACGAGCCTTTCTCGTGGCCGAACAGCGTGGCCTCGAGCATGTTGTCGGGAATCGCCGCGCAGTTGATCGCGATGAACGGCTGATTGGCACGATGGGAATGCTGGTGGATATAACGCGCCAACACTTCCTTGCCGGTGCCGGACTCGCCGGAGATCAGCACTGTGGAATCACTGCGCGCCACCCGCGCCGCCAGTTCGAGCAACTGCGCGCTGGCCGGCTCGACCGCCACCGGACCTTCGCAATCTGTGGTGCTGATGCTGCCCAAGGCATGTCGCGACACCAGGTCCAGTAGAGCCTTTGGCTCGAACGGCTTGACCAGATAATCCGCTGCGCCCTGACGCATCGCATCCACTGCGCGCTCGACCGCGCCATGCGCAGTCATCAGCAACACCGGCAATTGCGGCTGCCGCGCACGCAGCAAACCGAGCAGTTGATGGCCATCCATGCCGGGCATGTTGACGTCGCTGACCACCAGACTGAACGCTTCGCGCTCGACCGCCTGCAACGCCTCTTCGGCGCTGCCGACTGCATGGTAGTCGTGGCCCGCCAGCAACAGTGTGTCGGCCAGCGCTTCGCGCAACGAGCGGTCATCCTCGACCAGCAAAACCTTGATGCCCATGACGTTTACTCAGCTCCGTGTACAGCGGAAAACAGCGGCAGGATCACCTGCGCGCACGTGCCGCGCCCGACCCGCGAGCGCAACTGCAATTCTCCCTGATGCGCCCGGGCCACTGCCTTGACCACGGTCAGGCCCAGCCCGGTGCCGGTGACTTTGGTGGTGAAAAACGGTTCGCCGAGGCGCTCAAGCACCAGCGGCTCGATGCCGCTGCCGCTGTCGCTGACGCACAGGCGCAGGCTGTTGTCGCGGGTGTAGCAATGCACTTTCAAGCGCACGTTGCCATCGCTGGCCTGAATCGCGTTTTCGATCAGATTGAGAATCGCCCCGACCAGGGTGTCGCGATTGCACAGCAGTTCGCCGGCATGGCTGTCGCACTGCCAGCGGATTGGCAGATCCTGCACATGGGTCAGCGCCGCCGCTTGCAGCGACTGCATCAAGGCATTCGGGGTGATGCGGTCGGTCAGCGGCAACTCGCCACGAGCGAACACCAGCATGTCGCGCACCTGATGCTCCAGCTCATGCAGGCGCTCTTTGAGACGGCCGGCGAAACGCTGCTGGGTGGCGACAGGCAATTCCTGCTCAGTCAAATGACTGGCGTAGAGCAACGCGGCGGATAACGGCGTGCGGATCTGATGGGCCAGCGAGGCGACCATGCGTCCCAGCGACGACAGACGCTCATGGCGTGCCAGTTGATCTTGAAGGTGGCGGGTTTCTGTCAGGTCGTTGAGCAACACCAACTGGCCCGGCTCGGCATCCAGCGAGCGGGTGGCAATCGACAGGCGTCGACCGTTTTTCAGAGAAATTTCATGACCGTCGTCTTCACGCGGGGCGAAGCAACGGGCGATGACGTGGCGCCACAACTCGCCTTCCAGCGGCAGCCCCAACAAATCGATCGCCGCCGGGTTGGCTTCGCGCACCATGCCGTGGCCGTCGATCACGATGACGCCACCGGGCAACAGATCGAGGAGGTTTTGCAGACGGTTGGCCAAGCGTTCTTTTTCGGCCAGCTCCTGCATGCGCTGGGCACTGACCACCGCCAGCTCGCCCTTGAGCTCGGTAACCCGGGCTTCAAGCATGCTGTAGGAATCGGTCAGTTGACTGGACATCTGATTGAACAGCGCGAACGCGTGCTCAAGACCCTGACGGCTCGCCTGCTCTACGGACGACGGTTGCCCCTCGGCATGGGAGGCAGATGACATCTGGGCGTGGGGCATTGTGTTCTCTCGCTTGGCTGACCGTCAGTTAAACGGAACGTTGCGAGGGCTGTAGCAATACCCGTGCCTAAAAAAAACTGCTTATAAATGAAGGCGTTGAAAAACAGGCGTCAATCATCCGCCTGTTCGTCTCCTTCGCGCCGGCTCATGCCGTACTTGCGCATCTTCTCCACCAACGTGGTGCGACGAATACGCAGGCGTTCGGCGGCACGCGCCACGATGCCATTGGCGTCGTCCAGCGCCTGCTGGATCAGGCCCTGTTCCAGACCACCGAGGTAGTCCTTGAGGTCCAGGCCTTCCGGCGGCAGCATCGCGTTGGCGGTAAAGTCCGGCGTATGACCGTTGATCGCCACGCGCTCTTCGAGATCGCTGCGCAGGCTGTCGACCATCTGCTCGTCTTCGTCGTCGACGTAGCGGAATTTCTTCGGCAACTCGACCACGCCGATCACCCCGTACGGATGCATGATCGCCATGCGTTCCACCAGGTTGGCCAGCTCGCGGACGTTGCCCGGCCAGCCGTGACGGCACAGCGACATGATCGCGGCCGAGTTGAAACGGATCGAACCGCGCTTTTCGTGTTCCATGCGCGAGATCAGTTCGTTCATCAGCAGCGGGATGTCTTCGACGCGCTCACGCAGCGGCGCCATCTCGATCGGGAACACGTTCAGGCGATAGTAGAGGTCTTCGCGGAAGGTGCCGATCTCGATCATGCTTTCGAGATTCTTGTGGGTCGCGGCAATGATGCGCACGTCGACGCTCTGGGTCTTGTTGCTGCCCACGCGTTCGAAAGTGCGTTCCTGCAGCACGCGCAGCAGCTTGACCTGCATCGGCAGCGGCATATCGCCGATTTCGTCGAGGAACAGCGTACCGCCGTTGGCCAGTTCGAAACGCCCGGCACGGCTGGTGATCGCACCGGTGAAGGCGCCCTTCTCGTGGCCAAACAGTTCGCTTTCCAGCAGCTCTGCCGGGATCGCCCCGCAGTTGACCGGCACGAAAGGCGCGTCGCGACGCTTGGAGTGGTAATGCAGGTTGCGCGCAACCACTTCCTTGCCGGTGCCGGACTCGCCGAGGATCAGCACGCTGGCGTCGGTATCAGCCACTTGCTGCATCATCTGCCGGACGTGCTGAATCGCCCGGCTGGTGCCGACAAGGCTGCGGAACAGGTTGGGCTCGCGATGACGACCGCGCTCGCGGGCCTGGTCGTACATCTCGCGATAGACCTGGGCACGGTGCAGGGAGTCGAGCAGTTTGCTGTAGCTGGGCGGCATTTCCAGGGTCGAAAGCACCCGGCGGCGCTGGTCTTCCGGCAGGTCGACGGAAGAATTATCGCCCATCAGCAAAACCGGAAGGAACTCATCCCACGTCGAGAGTGTCTTTAACAAGCCCAAAAGTGCACCCGGAGCATTTACCGTCCCGATCAGTACACAGATGACTTCACGACTCGATGACAAAGAGCCGACAGCCTGCTGCCAGTCATGGCTGCCGCAGGGTAAATTTTCTTCGCCGAGAAAATTTAAAATCACCGCCAGGTCGCGGCGGCGGACGCTATCGTCATCGATCAGCAGAATTTTGGTTTCACGCCACATGCAATAGCAACTTCCCTAGTCAACTCAATGCCCGAAAAATGGGGCAAGCGAGACGCTTGCAGGACACCTTGTGCCTGTAGACGCCTGAAATCTGAAAACAGCCACTAGTTAAGTCAAAAAACCGTGCACAGTCAAATTTATGGCGCACATGTCTGGATTAACTGGGGGTTAATTAACCAAACAGATGGTAAACCTTTGCCGCCTTTTGCGCTTGGGTGATCTGCGACATCTCATTGGCTATCGCCTGCCGCTCACCCATCGCCGCCTCCAGAAGCTCCTTGTAGACATGGAGCAATTCCTCAAGGTTACTGCGCAAGGCCTCCTCATCCAGCGAGGCCTCGGCCATGACGTCTTCCATGCAGGAACGGCAAGCCAGATCCAGCTCGCCAATGGCTTCCCAGTTGCGTTCGGCCAGCGCACTGACCAGCGCTTCACGGGTGTCGGCGATTCGCTGCAATACAAGACTCATGGTGCTCTCCTTTAAAACTGCGGAGCAGGCTCGGGGGCGATGGCATCCCAGCCTTCTTTGACCGTGCTCAGCAAGCCGGCGACCTCATCGAGAATGCGCGGATCGCTGTTGATGTTGGCCTCGGCGAGTCGCTTCATCATGTAGATGTACAGCCCGTCCAGATCGGCCAGTTCATCGGCACACTTTTCCAGATCCAGACCTTCGCGCAGCCCGCTGACAATGCCAATGGCCTTGCTGATCGAGGTGCATTTGCCAGGAATGTCCTTGCGCTCGATGGCACCCTTGGCCTGAGCGATGCGGGCCAGCCCGCCTTCCATCAGCATTTGCACCAGACGGTGCGGACTCGCCTCGGAGGTCTGGGCGTGCGCGCCGACTTTCTGATATTGCCGAAGGGCTAACATTGGGTTCATGTTCTACCTCATTGCCACAATGACTCGTATACCCAGTGTATCGCCAACGAATCACAGAACTTTAGATCAAAAGACAAAAACCCGGCGCACGCCGATAAAGCGTAGCCGGGTTTTTGTCGTTATTGCCTGTTACTTCGCGGATTGCTGAGCGTTCAGCGAGCTGAAGAACGACGTGATATTGCTCGCCGTCGCCTTCATCTGCCCTACCAGCAAGTCCATGGCGTTGTACTTTGCAGTCAACGTCTTGGTCAGGTTGGCAACACGCAGATCCAGCGCCAATTGCTGGCTGGTCAGGCTCTTGGTGTTGTTGTTCAGGATGGACATGCGCTGATCAAGCAGGCCTACGGCAGTAGGGGCGCTACCGGCAGGCGCCTTCAGATACGGATCCACTGCCTTGTTCATGCGCGCCAGCAGACCGTTGGTGTCGTCGGTCCCGGTGAACATCTGCTGCACCTGGCCAGCCTTGCCGGGCTGAGCCATGGTTTTGGTGAACGCAGCAGTATCAAATGTCAGGTTGCCGGTGTTGCGGTCGGTCATCACACCGATCTCCGACAGATAGGACAAAGAACCCTTTGCACCAGCACCAGGAGCAGTCAACTGGCCACGGATGTCGGCGATCAGCGAACGCGGCAACGAGTCACCGGTAAACGCCGCCTGCACTGTCAGTTTGCCGTCTTCATCAGGCGTAGCCTTGGAAAGCGTGTCGATGGTGGTCTTCAGGGTGTTGTAGGCGTCAACAAAAGCCTGAACCGAGGCCTGCAGCCCCTTGGTGTTGGTATCGACGCTGACAACGGTCGGCGTGACAACGCCACCAACGAGAGGACTGACAGTGGTCAGATTCAGGGTCAGGCCGCTGATTGCACCACTGACCGTATTGCTCTTGCTGGAAACCTGCAGGCCGTCGATGGTCACCTTGGCATCTTGTGCAGGGCCATTGACGTTGCCAGAGGCGCCTGCCGCCGGATTGGTACCCATCGGCTGAGTACCGTCGATCTCCAGACCGGCAATCCCGCTGACAGAGAGGTCGGTACCGGCGCCCGTCTTGTTCGAGCTGATCACCAGGCGTGAAGCACCGCTGCTGTCGGTCACGATGTTGGCAGAAATACCATTTGAGCCCTGAGCCGTGTTGATTGCGTCACGGGTGCTCTGCAAGGTTGCATTGGCCGGGATCGTGACATTGTAATCAGTGCCATTCTGACTGATTTTCAGGGTACCACTCGGAATGGCACTGGCAGCACCGCCGGCGAAAGAAGCGCTGGCAACTTTCGAGCCAGTGGCCAATTGGTTGACAACAACGTTGTAAGTCCCCGACACCGCGGTGTTATCGGAGGTGGCGCCGAGAATCGCTGTGTTGCTCGAGGTCGCCGTGAAACCGGCAAACGCCGGGTTGGTCTTGCTGCCCAGGTTGGTCATCGCCGTCTGGTACGCGGTCAGCGCACTCTTCAACGTGCCGACACCGGAAATCTTCAGGGTATTGGTCTTGGTCGCGGAATCGATCTGCGTCTGCTTCGGCGACTTGTCGGCGTTGACCAGCGCGGTCACGATCGCGCCGATGTCCAGGCCGGAACCCAGTCCGGAACCCGGTAGAATTGGACTTGCCATGTGCATCTCCCTTCAGATTGTTGCCAGACTTTTGACCCATCCAGGCGTCATTCAAGAAAGACAAACACTATTCATGCCAGCTATCAGACTTTGGCGTCGAACAACACATGGCTTGCGTTGGCGAGGCTGTCTGCGAGCTTGAGTGCTTCTGCGGAGGGGATCTGGCGTACCACCTCGCCCGTCTCGCTTGCGATCACCTTGACGATGACCTTGCCAGAGTGCTCGTCGATCGAGAACTCCAGGTTACGCTTGATCGATTGAACGAACTTCTCGATCTCTTGCACCGCCAGTTTCAACTTGGCGTCATCCGTTTGCTGACTTTTCCTGTCAGCGACCGGAGCGTCGACCGGTGCAACTTTTGGCGTCTCCGACGGCTTATCAGCAACAGGCGTCGCTGGCTTGGGAGCCGGATAAGACACGTTAAGCTTTACGCTCATGTCCATGCTCATCACCTCCTAACGTAAAAAAGCGAGAGAGCGCGACCAGCGCACCCTCCCGCCCAAACTCATTCCGAAATTACTGAAGCAGCTTCAGTACAGCGGAAGGCAGTTGGTTGGCTTGAGCCAGAACAGAGGTCGAAGCCTGTTGCAGGGTTTGCTGCTTGGTCAGGTTAGCAGTCTCTGCGGCGAAGTCGGTATCTTGTACGCGACCTTGTGCAGCAGTGGTGTTCTCGGTGATGTTCTGCAAGTTCTGGATGGTGCTGGTCAGACGGTTTTGCGAAGCACCCAGGCTGGCACGAGTTGCACCGATTGCAGCGATAGCGGCGTCGATTGCAGTGATCGCGTTGTCGATGTTCTGCGAAGCAGAACCAGCGCCAGTACCGGTGGTACCAGTCAGAACTACAGTACCGCTACCTACGGACAGGCTGACGGCGTCGAACTTGGAGCTCAGTACCAGGTCGATGTGGTTAGCCGAACCGGTGTTTGCGCCAACTTGCAGGGTTACAGTACCAGCCGAACCGTCCAGCAGGTTTTTGCCGTTCAGGTTGGTAGCAGCCGAGATACGGGTGATTTCGTCAGACATCTGAGCGAATTCAGCGTTGGTTGCGGTCTGGTCAGCAGTGCCGTTGGTGCCGTTACGTGCTTTAACAGCCAGTTCACGCATACGCTGCAGGATGTCGGTCGAAGCTTGCAGAGCGCCTTCAGCGGTCTGAGCAACGGAGATACCGTCGTTGGCGTTCTGGATGGCTTGGGTGTTACCACGGATCTGCGAAGACATACGGTTCGAGATCTGCAGGCCAGC
Source organism: Pseudomonas sp. LAMO17WK12:I5 (assembly GCF_900215165.1). NCBI lineage: Bacteria > Pseudomonadati > Pseudomonadota > Gammaproteobacteria > Pseudomonadales > Pseudomonadaceae > Pseudomonas > Pseudomonas sp. LAMO17WK12:I5. Next base: position 107,706 of record NZ_OBDS01000013.1, read on the forward strand.
AGCGTCGTCTTTTGCGCTGTTGATTTTCAGGCCGGAAGACAGGCGCTGCATCGAAGTCGACAGAGCGTCGGAAGCGCGGTTCAGGTTCTTTTGAACGTTCAGCGACGTGGTGTTGGTGTTTACTGTTAAAGCCATGACGAATTCCTCGTTGGTTGGGTACTGCGGCTTCCGGCCCTGGCAACCGCCTGGAATGGCCTAGAGAACCTTCGTAATAGTTATCGTCGGGTTGGCAAGTTGCTTGAGGGCTTTTTGAAAAAAATTTGCCATCACCCTGCCACCCCCGAGAAAACAAGGGCTTAGCGCCCTCCCACCTGCGAAAAAATGACGCCATAAAACCGACCCGCGCGCAAAGCCGCGGGCCAGTGCGGTCGCTCATTTTGCCGATCGTGCTTTTTGCAACACTTCGATCAGCTCGTACTCCATCCAGTCAGCCAGCCCCAACCAGTCCTGACGCTCCTGACAATCGAGCATGTGCGTGAGTACAAAGGACCAGTCCTGCTGAATCGGCGCAGGCGCAGTTATCAGCAACTGCTGCGCGCCCTCGAACACATCGACCATATCCAGCGCCGCCTCGACATCACGCCCTAGACGAAACAGCCCGGCGCAGTGGCGGCACTCGTCGACGCACTGCTCAATCGTTGTCATTGCACAAACTCCTGATTGAACTGCGTCCCGGCGATCAGTGCGCCCGCGCGACTGCTGTTGAAAAACTGCACCTGCGGATGCGCGGCGATATAGCGCTCCAGCACACACAGATAGCCGCGAAAGTTCAGTTGGGTGCTGACCCGCTGGCCATGGCCGTCCTGCACCCAATGCCGCGCCTGATCGACCCCTGGCCCCAGATCACCGTCATTCCAGCCAGCATGGGTCTTGTTCATCGGGAAGGCGAAGTCGGCGCCAAACAGGGTAATGCGCGACGCGCCCATCTTCACCGCCAGATCCACCGCCGGATGAATCACGCTGCCACCGACATGCAGTTGTCCGCGCGGGTATTGCTCACGCAACGCGGCATACACCGGGCTGGCCGAGTAACCGCCGTAACGCTTGCCCTTCCAGGCGGTCAGCACCGCAGGATCGCTCATAGGCAGATACACCAGCGGGATGCCAGCGGAGTCCTCGAACGGCAAATGCCGGAAGCTGATGCGCTGATCGATGGTGACCACCAGATCCGGGACGATGCCGTGTTCGCGCAGTGGCCGGTAAGCGGTATCGACGCACATCAACAATGGACGTTCAGCCTGCGCATGCACCGCCGCCAGACGCTGGAAATGCCCTTCCAGCGTCGGCCCGGTGCCGATCACATAGATTTCCCGGCCATTGGCGCTGCCGAACAACTGCGCCACATCATCATCGCCGAGCAACACCGGCAGGCAGTCCTGCAAACGCTGTTGAATGAACGGCAAGTTTGGATCGAACTCGCGATTGTTGAAGCTCAGGTGCACTTCGCTGACCAGCCGATCGCGGATCTTCGCGTTGAAATCATCAGCCAGCAGCATCTCGGCCGGCAGGGCGAAGAACGGTGTGCAGATGTCTGACAGATCACCGGCATAGAACAGCTGCACACGCGGATCTTCCAGCCACGGGCGCTGATCGAGCAGTTGCAGCACCAGCGCGAACACCGCGCCATTGAGGATATGCACGTACAACCGCTCAAGGCCAGCGCGCTCCAGCAGCACCGTTGGCAAATCGCCGAGGCCAGTGCCGTAGACATGCAACTGCGATTTTTCCGCCAGGCTGGCCGCCTGGATGCGGGCTTCATGGAGGCGGTCGTGGCGACTGGTCAGTTGAATGCCATTGACGCTGAGCGTCGAGCCCAAGCCCTGCACTAGTTCGGCTTGAACGACTGAGGTGTCTTCAGCCAGCAACCGCTCGAACAACGCCGGCCAGCGTTGCTGGATGACCTGGGCGTTGGGTTGGAAAAACTCGCTCATGCCGCCTAGCGCTCCATTCAGGCAAAAAAAATAGCGCTCAAGGGTAACCTTGAACGCTATTTTTGTATCCGCCGTTTTTGACCGACTCAAGGACGATAGATGATCGCCGAGCCCCACGACAGACCGACACCGAAACCGCTCAGGGCAATGCGCTGCCAGTCGGAATCGAGTACGTGTTTTTCCAGCAGCAACGGAATGCTCGACGAGACGGTATTGCCGGTCTCGACCATATCCTTGATGAACTTCTCCGGCTCGCCTTCGAAACGGCGGGCCACCGCATCGACAATCGCCGCACTGCCCTGGTGAATGCAGAAGGCGTCGATGTCGTCAGCCTTCAGGCCGGAGTCGTCGAGCAATTCGTGCAAGTGCGCCGGGACTTTGAGCAGCGCGAAGTTGAACACCTGACGGCCGTTCATGAAGAACACGCCATCGGTGACTTTCAGGTGCGGTGCGCCGGAACCGTCGGTGCCGAACTTGGCCTTGCCCAGCGCCCATGAAGGATCTTCGCCCATCCAGGTCGCGGTGGCGGCATCGCCGAAGAGCATGGTGGTGTTGCGGTCTTCCGGGTCGACGATTTTCGAATACGGGTCAGCGGTGATCAGCAGGCCGTTCTTCAGGCCGGCGGCTTCCATGAAGCCCTTGATCGCGTAGATGCCGTAGACGTAACCGGAGCAGCCCAGGGAAATATCGAACGCCGCGACATTAGTCGGCAGACCGAGTTTGTCCTGGACGATGGCAGCGGTGTGCGGCAGACCTTCTTCGTCACCGTTCTGGGTGACGACGATCAGCGCGTCGATCGATTCACGCTTCAGTTCAGGGTTGCTGGCAAACAGCGCATTGGCCGCTTCCACGCACAGATCGGAGGTTTCCTGTTCAGCGTCTTTGCGCGGCAGGAAGGCCGAACCGATTTTGCCGAGGATGAATTCTTCATCCTTCTCGAATTTTGCACCTTGTGCGTAATTGTCCACGCCGGCTACAGGAACGTAGCTCGCAATGCTTTTTATGCCAATCATTACGGCTTCCCAATAAAAAACAGCCCAAAACCACCGCTCGCAAGGATTCGAGGGGCGCCGACAAACAGAAAACGGCCGCCACAAAGGGCAGCCACGGGGAGCGCAAAGGGCTATCACTGGAACCGATTACACGGCCAGGCGCCATCTCCCCGGTCAATACAATACAGTGAAGATGCGCGTTATGACTCGCAGGTCACGCTATTTTGCCGAATCGGTTGCAGATCGGGTTATTCGACCAACGACCAGTCCAGCGGCGTGCCACGTTTGATCGCCTGACGAGCGCGGCGACCGAGGACGGCATCGGTGTGCTTGGGCGGCAGACCGAGACCTGGGCGAATGGCGCGCAGATTGTCCCCGGAAAAGGCTTCACCGGCCGCCATGTCGGCAGTGACGTACAGCGAACGGCGATAGACCAGCGACTTGCGCTCGGCCTCGGTGACGCCGTAATGCACTTGGCCCATGGCCTGCCAGGCGCGTTCGGTTTCCACCACCAGACTGGCCAGCTCCGCAGGTTCCAGCGAAAAACTGGCGTCGACCCCGCCCGCCGAACGGTCGAGAGTGAAGTGTTTCTCCACTACCGTCGCCCCGAGCGCCACAGCGGCCACGGACACGCCAACGCCCATGGAGTGATCGGAAAGACCTACCTCGCAACCGAACAGTTCACGCAGATGCGGGATCGTGCGCACATTGCTGTTGAGCGGCGTTGCCGGGTAAGTGCTGGTACATTTGAGCAGCACCAGATCCTTGCACCCTGCCTCGCGGGCGGCGCGCACGGTTTCGTCGAGCTCGGCGATGCTGGCCATGCCGGTGGAGATGATCAGCGGTTTGCCGGTCGCGGCCACACGGCGGATCAACGGCAGGTCGGTGTTTTCGAAACTGGCGATCTTGTACGCCGGCACATCGAGGCTTTCGAGAAAGTCCACCGCCGTGTCATCGAACGGCGTCGAGAACGCGAGCATGCCCAACGCTTTGGCCCGGGCAAAAATCGGCGCGTGCCACTCCCATGGGGTATGAGCTTTCTCATACAGGTCGAACAGCGAAGTGCCGGCCCACAGGCTGTTCGGGTCCTTGATGAAAAACTCGCCCTCGGCCAGATCCAGAGTCATGGTCTGCGCGGTGTAAGTCTGCAACTTCAAGGCGTGCGCGCCAGCCTTGGCGGCGGCTTCGACAATCTGCAGGGCCACCTCCAGCGACTGGTTATGGTTGCCGCTCATCTCGGCAATGATGAACGGCGGCGCATCGGCACCGATCAGACGCTCGCCAATCTTGAAACTACTCATCGCGGTGATCCTTCAAAACCTTGGTGAACGCGCAGGCATTCTGGGTGAATCCGGCGTCACGAAACACATTCAAAGACGAACGATTGCCCGGCAGCACCTGAGCGGTGATAACGGTCATCTGCGGCCAGTGCTCGCGGACGAACGCCTCGCCTCGCGCCAGCAGCGCCCTGCCCCAGCCGAGACCGAGCCGTCCTTCCAGCAGATACAGCGACACTTCGGCTTCAAAGCCGCGCAGGTCATAACGCAAGACGCCGACCGCGCCGTCATCGGCCTGCGCAATCAACAGCAGACGCTGCGGATTGCGCAGGCTCGCATTCAGCCAGTTCAGGTGCTGCGGCCATTCGATTGCAGCCGTGTCCAGTGACCAGCGCCGCACAGCCTCGGCATTGCGCCCGTCGAACAGTAATTGCGCATCATCGAGGGTCGCCGGGCGCAGCTTGAGCACCGCACCGGCCAGCGCCGCCGCCACGCGCAACGCACCGCGCCCATCGACCAGTTGCCGTGAACGCTCGGCCAGACTCTGGCGCAGATAGACATTGTCGACGACAAAACCGATGGCGTTGCGCATTTGTTCGACGCTGACCTGCTCGCGGGCGCCCATGAACACATGCGCCCCCGCCGCCGCCATCACTTCGCCGTTGGCCTGCTGATTGTTCGATACCGCGATGCAGAGGGTCGGCAGGCCGAGGGCTGCACGCTCCCAACTGGTGCCGCCGCCGGCGCCGATAAACAGATCGGCTTCGGTCATGCGTTGTTGGAAATCGCTGACGAAACTGTGCAGACGCCAATGCGGCCGTGTTGCGGCCAGTGCCTGCATTTGCGCCCACGCAGGATTGTCTGCACCGGCGACGAAATCCACTTCCAGCTCTGCGAAGTCCTGCAGCGCCCACATCGCGTGATGGGTCTGCATCGCCGCATCGAAACCACCGAAATTCACCAGCACCCGGCGCGCCTTGGGCTTGATCGCAATGGCCGGGCAGACGAACTCCTCGCGCAGCATGGCGTAGCGCGGACCGAGCAAGGTGCGGCAGTCTTCGGGCAGCAGCGGCGCATAGTTTGCGCTGAGGCCGGACAGGTTCTGATTGAGCAGCAGATCAACGCTGTAACGGCGGGTGGCGAGATCGTCCACCGCCGCAATCCGTGGCGCCCAACGACGGGCAGCGGTTTGCCAGTGATGATCAAGGCCGTAGTGGTCGGCGATGATCCAGTCGAATGCGGCGTGACCTGCCAGCAAGGCATCCAGCGCCTCAATGTCCGCCTGCCACGGCAGCATCGATTCAATGGCTTGCTGCGGGTCTTCGTCGGGGTAGACGTCCGGCAAGGCGAAGGTCTCGAAACCTTCGGCAGCCAAGGCATCGAGCCGATGCCCGGGCAACCGCCGACAGGCAAACGCGACATGACTGCCCTGTTTGCGCAGCACTCGCGCCAGCGTCAGGCAACGGGCAATGTGGCCACTGCCGATGGTCGGCGAAGCGTCAGCGCGGATCAGCACTCTCATTGCAGTTCTCCGCCGGCCTTGAGCGCGGCGTAGAGGTATTCGGCGCGTTTCCAGTCTTGCAGTGTGTCGATGTCCTGTACCAGATGTCGCGGCAGAATGACCGGCAGACTCGCGGACGAATACAACACTTCACCGCGCAACCACGCCTCGCTGCGACCCCAGTAAAACTGGCCGGCGTCCTGAAAGGCCTCGGGCAGATCCTGCGAGCGGGTTTGGCGAAATTCCGGGTACAACGCGGTCAATGCGCCCTGCCCGTCCAGCGTCAGCGCCCGCTGCACGGGGAAACCAAAGCTGCACACGGAGAACGCAAAGGCTTTGTCCGGGTGCTGCTGCAGCAACTCGAATCCCTCGCGCAAAAAACGCGCCTGCAACAACGGCGCCGTGGCGTACACGCAGCAGGCGTAATCGAAGGCTGGCAGTTGCTGCAAGGCATGCACGATCACCGCAGCGGTGCCGGTGAAATCATCCGCCAGTTCAGCCGGGCGCAGGAACGGCACTTGCGCGCCATGGGCCAGCGCCAGCTCGGCAATGTCGGCGTCATCGGTACTGACCACGACCTGTTCGAACAGGCCACTGTCGAGCGCCGTACGGATCGAGCGGACAATCATCGGCACACCGTCGAACGGCAACAGATTCTTGCGCGGGATGCGCTTGCTGCCACCACGGGCCGGGATGATTGCGACGCTGTTCAAGGACGTTTTTCCAGCAGAAACCAGGTGATGTCGTCCACCGGGAATTGCCGGTCACGGTGATAACCAAAGCCGTAATCAAGCAATTGCAGATCGGCATAACGATCGAGCATTTCCCCGGCGAAATCGCGCTTGAACAGCTTGCCGCTGTTGCCGCGATAGGACACTTCCACCGGCGCCGGATTGTAGTATTCGGCGATCAGGATGTAGCGCTGGCTCAGCTCATACAGCTGCGCATAGGCGGTCGGCAGCAGCTCCGGCGCCAGATGGATCAGCACGCCTTTGCTCAGGGTCAGGTCGTAGCTGCGCTCGCGGGGAAAATCGAACAGCGAGCCGTGCCAGATCTGCGCGATGCCCAGTGCCCGCGCCTGAGCACAGGCGCTTTCATTGATCTCAACGCCGAACAATTCACTGTGCGGCAGCAGTTGACGCAGCGCCTGCAGGTTGTTGCCGGCATTGGTGCCCAGCTCGACCACACTGTCGATGCGCCCGGCGCGGCTCAGGGCCTTGGCGAACAACGCCAGGTTGGCCGCGACCAGCGGCTGACCGACGTTGCGATCGACGTACTGGTTGCCGAAATCGCCCTGCCAGAATTTTTCCTGTTCACTCAGATCACGCATTGCACAGTCTCATTCGCCGCCGCAGCGGGATTCATTCGGTCAGCCGGCGCAATTGCTCGACCACATGATCCTGCTGCTCGTCACTGAGCAGCGGATACAGCGGCAGACTGATCGCCTCGGCGTAATAACGCTCGGCTTCTGGGAAGTCGCCCTCGGCGAAACCCAGTTCGCGATAGTACGGCTGCAAATGCACCGGAATATAGTGCAGGTTCACGCCGATACCGGCGGCACGCAAGCCTTCGAACACCTGACGATGGGTCAGGCCGATGCGTTCGGTCTGCAAGCGCACCACGTACAGGTGCCACGCCGATTCCGCCTCCGGCTGCGCGCTGGGCAAGCTCAGTGGCAGGTAGGCCAGCAACCGGTCGTAACGCGCCGCCAGTTCGCGGCGACGGGCGATAAACCCGTCCAGTTTGGCCAGTTGCGACAGACCCAGCGCCGCTTGCAAATCGGTGATCCGGTAATTGAAGCCCAGCTCGATCTGCTGGTAATACCACGGGCCGTGGCTGGGTTCGCTCATATGCTGCGGATCGCGGGTCATGCCGTGGCTGCGCAGGCGTTGCAGACGCTCGGCCAGTTGCGGGCGATTGGTCAGGACCATGCCGCCTTCGGCACTGGTGATGATCTTCACCGGGTGGAAACTGAACACGGTCATCGCCGCAAACTCCCCGCAACCCACCGGACGCCCGGCGTAGCTGGCGCCCACCGCGTGCGAGGCGTCTTCGATCACCGTGAAGTTGTAGCGCTCGGCCAGTTCGGCAATCTTGCGCAGGTCGCAGCTCTGCCCGGAGAACGCCACCGCCACCAGTACTTTCGGCAACGTGCCGTCCTGCTCGGCCTGATCGAGCTTCGCGGCGAGGGCGAAGGCATCGAGGTTCCAGGTCAGCGGATCGATGTCGACGAAATCCACGTCGGCGCCGCAATAGCGCCCGCAGTTGGCTGAGGCCAGAAAAGTGTTCGGCGTGGTCCACAAGCGATCACCCGGGCCAAGGCCGGCAGCGAGGCAAGCGATGTGCAGCGCCGCGGTGGCGTTGCACACCGCCACCGCGAAGTCGGCCTGGCATCGTTCGGCCATTGCCTGCTCGAAACGCTCGATAGTTGGCCCTTGAGTCAGCCAGTCCGATTGCAGAACCTCGACCACTGCATCGATGTCCGCCTGATCAACGCTCTGCCGACCGTAGGGAATCATGCCGACAACTTCGCGTGCAGCTCGGCGATCTGCCCGACCGAGAGGTAGTGCGGGTTGGTGTCGGAGCGATATTCGAAATCTTCACTCACCGGCCGCCCATGTTCGCCAAGCTTGTCGATGGAGAAATCGACATCGACGCTGGTAAAGCGGATGGAAGGCTGGATGGTGTAGTGGTCTTCGAATTCCAGGGTCATCCTTGCATCGTCCAGCGGCACCATCAGTTCATGCAGTTTTTCCCCGGGACGAATACCGACGTTCTTGTGCGGCAGATGCTCGGCCATGCCCCGCGCCAGATCGACGATGCGAATCGACGGGATCTTCGGCACGAACACTTCGCCGCCGTGCATCCGCGCAAAGCTGTCGAGAACAAACTGCACGCCATGATCCAGAGTGATCCAGAAACGGGTCATGCGCTCGTCGGTGATCGGCAACTCCTGCGCACCGTCGGCAATCAGCTTGCTGAAAAACGGTACGACCGAGCCACGGGATCCGGCCACGTTGCCGTAGCGCACCACGGCAAAACGCGTTTGTTGTTCGCCGGCAATGTTGTTGGCGGCGACGAACAACTTGTCCGAGAGCAGCTTGGTCGCACCGTACAGGTTGATCGGGCTGGCGGCCTTGTCGGTGGACAGCGCGACGACTTTCTTCACGCCATTGTCGATGGCGGCGGCGATGATGTTCTCCGCACCATTGACGTTGGTGCGGATGCACTCGGTCGGGTTGTACTCCGCCGCCGGCACCTGCTTGAGCGCCGCCGCGTGCACCACGTAGTCGATGCCGCGCATGGCCTGCCGCAGCCGGTCGGCGTCGCGCACGTCACCGAGAAAGTAACGCATGCACGGCGCGTTGAACGTCTGCTGCATTTCGTACTGCTTGAGCTCATCGCGGGAGAACACCACCACGCGCTTGGGCTGGTATTGCTCAAGCAGACGGGCGATGAATTTGCGCCCGAACGAGCCGGTGCCGCCAGAGATGAAGATCGATTTACCGTTGAACATGTGCTGATTCCTGTTCCTTGTCCGACGGACTCAAGCGAGTAACTGCGACCAGTCCAGCGACGCACTGTCGTTCAGACCATACCCTTTGCCGCTCAGGCTCAGGTTGGCGTTGTACGCCTGATCCTGAGCGAACGCGGCGGCCCATTTTTCCTGTAGCGCTGCCAGTGCCTGGGGTGCCTGGGCAATCGCGCCCTGATGCAGGACCTGCACCGACGGCGTCCATACCGTGAGGTAACCGGCCTGAGCGGCTTTCAGACACAGATCGACATCGTTGAAAGCGTCGCCGAATGTGCTGTCGTCCAGACCACCCAATGCTTCAAACAGTTCTTTGCGCACCATCAGGCACACGCTCGATACCGCCGAGCAGTTCTGCTCCACCGACAACCGGTACAGATAGCCGTCGGCATCATGTTTCTCACCGACGAACGCCGAACCCACCCCGCCATGCATACCAAGGATCAGCCCGGCCTGGCTGACTTTGCCGTCGCGATCGACCAGCTTCGGCCCAACCACGCCGATTTCCGGACGCAGGGCATGGTTGAGCAGCGAGTCCAGCCAGTTCGGGTTGACCACTTCCGCGTCGGCCGCAAGCAATACCAGGTATTCGCCCTGCGCCTGGCGGCTGGCGGCGTTGAGCAATGCCGGTACGCTCAGTGATTGATCGGCACGCAGCACCTGGACTTTCGGATGCTGGTACGTACCCAGCCAGTCATTGACCTGGGCCGATTGCGTGGCCGTGGTGGCGATCAGGATCTCGTAATGGTGATAACGGGTGCGCAGTTGCACCCCTTCGAGACAGCGTTGCAGGGCGGGCAGGTCATCGCCGGCCGGAATCACGATCGATACCAGAGGACGATCACTGTGGTGGTAATCGATCTGATAAATGCCCTGCACCGCCGAGGTGACCTTGGCCTTGTAGCCGCGATTGCCCAGGTGGCGCAACAGCGCCAGACGCTCATGCGCGTTTTCTTCCAGCGACGCGGCTTCGGTGATCAGCAGCGGCTCGTCGAGGTGGGCCAGGCTGTTCAAACCGTGCTCTTCGATGATGCGCAGCAGCACGTCAAATTCCAGCGCCTTGTTGAAATCGGCGCGGTAGCCGCCTACCTCGATCAAAGCGTCACGCCGCACCAGCCAGTGTCGCGCCATCAGGCCCGGCAGGCTCAAGAGCAGGTCAAGGTTGAAGCCGGGACGGAACACATCCATCAGCGCGCCCTTCTCCCCGCGCTGAATCTCGTCGGTGGAAACAGCACGGCAATCGCCTGCGGACATCAACTCCAGGCTGGCGCGCAACAAACCACTGGCGGTGAACTCGTCGCCCGCCTCGGCCAGCAGCACCCAGTCGCACGGCGACTGACGGGCACTCTGATTGAGTTTATCGACCAGGTTGGCCGGCGTAACCCGGACAAAGTGCAAAGTGTTCTGCGCCGTGGTGGCCGCCGGCGCTTCGCCGGTGGTGAACACGACAATTCTGAACGCCTTGCATTGGCCTTCGAGCAGGCTGTCGAGGCTGACCTGCAACTTGTCGATGTCATCGTCCAGATCCAGCAGGAAGATGCCGAACTGCGGGCCACCGCCGTTGACCGACAGGTGCTCGGCAATCGATGCCAACTGAGCACCATCGGCCTGACGCGAATCCAGCCACTTGAGCAGTCGGCCGGACTGCGTCTGGTCGAACACCTGATGATGGTCTTCCAGCGTCAACGCTTCGAGACGAGCATTCCAGTCGCGCATGTTCTGCGCTTCTTCGTCCTCGCCGGCCAGTTCCAGCTGTTGTGCCAGACGCTTGACCACGGTGCGGTTGAACGCATTGAGGTCGTGCGCCTGCCACAAGCGATCCAGAACACTTTCCGGGGTATCGTTGTTGCGCGCCTGCAGCAAGTGCGCCTGACGGGTCCACACACCCTCCAGGTCGCGCAGTTGAATGCGCCCGGCGGGCATGGCGTGCAGCATGAATTCGAACTGTTCCAGACGATCGAAAAATGGCTGGTTGTAAAACGGCATCTCGACGTATTGCAAAGGCCCGAACCGCCGGTCAGGCCTCTTGAGCGACTGATTCCAGGTGGACTGAATAATCAGTTCTGCCGTCAGTGCCCGGCCGCTTTGCAGGCTGTCGACCATCGCCTCGAAGCTCTGCAGGGCAAACGCCTTGCCCTGTTGCGCATCAAGATCCTTGATACCGGTCGGCAGCGACGCAAGGAATTCAGCGAACGCTTCTCGCTCGGCGACCGATTTGGCGTCGACGTAAGTCAACGAGTGATACACCTCGGTGCTGTGCTCGGAATTGCCGTAGTTGATCTCGCGCACCACATAGGGCATCGGCAGAATCCGCGCCTTGGCACTCGCCAGCAGGAAGTACACGTGGCCGATTTCCTGCCACTGGAAATTGGTACCCGCCGGCAATGCCGAGTGCCAGGTTTTCATCAGGTCAGTACGGGTCACCGCATAAAACGGCGGGATGTACTGACTCATGTAGTCGATAACCCGATCCTGAGCCCGCTCGGACGCATAGTCTTCCTGGACTTTCTTGTCGCGACGGTAATAGCTCACACCACCCGACAGCGTCAGGTACATCAGGCAATAGCCATGGCACATGCCATAGTCCGGATTCGCCTGAAGGAAACCGACGGACTCGGCCAGCGAATCGTGCAGGATGAAATCGTCGTCAGCCGCCAGCACCATGTACGGCGTGGTCAGTCGCTCTACACCGTACGCCAGTTTGGCCTGCATGCCCCAGTAGGCGAATTGCGGCACGTGATGGTAATCGACGGCGGAAAAATCCCCCTCCGGCCGCTCGGGTGTGGAGTCCAGCACCATGATCCGGCAGGGCAAGCTGCTGTAATACTTCACCGCCCGACGCAGGAACGCCGGCCGATTGTGAGTAATCAGCACCACGGTCAACAGCTCGTTGAGCGGTAGCGCCAGTTCAGAACTGTACTTGCCTTGCATAACTTCTCTCCACAACCGGCGACTCGCCGAGATAACGCTTTGGTGATGGTGCGAATTAACGAACGCGACGCAGATAGCCGTCCGGCGCCACGGTGATCAGCAGCTTGTTCTGCAACTGCTGGTCGATCTCGAAGTCCTGGTTCTCTTCCAGGTACTTCCACACCGCGGTTTTCGGATTGTCGCCCGGGCCCCATGGACGATCCGGGAAGAAATCGGCCGGCATGTCTTCGACCACGGTGTCCATCACCACGCAGTAGCTGTCGACCGAGACCAGCGGCGCATACAGGCGCAGCTCTTCGAGCACGTGGTCGTGGGTGTGGTTGGAGTCGAGCACCAGAATGACCTTCTTGCCTTTGGCCGCAGCCTGCACCTGAGCGGCGATGGCCGGGTCGATGCTCGAACCTTCGATCATCTTGATGCGCTTGGCCATCGGGTGGCTTTCGATCGCTTCACGGTTGTGCGGGCGGATGTCGAGGTCGATGCCCAGCACTTCACCGTGACCTTGCAGTTCCAGCAATGAGGCGTAGTAGATGATCGAACCGCCGTGGGCGATGCCGCACTCGATGACCAGATCCGGCTTGACCTGCCAGATGATCTCCTGCATTGCCATCATGTCCTGCGGCAGCTGGATGATCGGGCGGCCCATCCACGAGAAGTGATAGCTGTACTTGTGTTTGGCCGATTCGTTGAAGAAATCACGGGCCAGGCCAGTGAGTTTCTGGTCGTCACCCTGCTGGGCGATCTGCTCGCGGCACTCGGCTTCGAAAGCTTGGTTGATGCTGTTGTCGGTCATGTTCAAAGTCTCAATGGTCACTGGAACGAAGCGCTGTCGACGGCGTGATAGACGTAGCGTCCACCGGTCATCCGCTTGATTTCTTCGAGGTAATTGGAATTCATCACAAACAGGTGGGCGCCTTCGGGCAGCGCATCCATCGCCTCTTGCGGCGAGGACACCCGCGCGCCGCTCAGCGGCAGATAACGCCCCTGCTTGGCCGGGTTGATATCCACCACGCGATCCACCGCCACACCGGCGCGTTGCAGGAACAGCGAATAGATCACGCCTTTGGACGACGCGCCCCAGATCGCCGAACCCTGCTCGGGTGCGGACTGAATGATCTGCACCGCGCGCTCAAGGCTGGCGGTGAAACCGTCCGGCAGCGTCAGGCGTGGCACCGGTTGCTCCGGGGTCAAGCGCAACGTCGAAAGGTCGGCGACGATGTACAGGTATTGGCCGCCAAACAGGTGGCCGGCCTCGTGCACGGTGCCGAACATCCGGCGCAGGTCATCGAGGCGGAAATAATTGACGTGCTCGTAGAACAGGTCGAACCAGGCCTTGTGCTCGAGGATCCAGTCGAAGCATGGCACTTCGATGTAGATCTGCCCGCCCTGATTGGCTTCGGCGATCACCGCCAGAAAGCTCACCGGGTCTTCGATGTGTTCCAGCACATGGCGCAGGACAATGGCGTCAGCTGCCAGGCCAAGACCACGGGTGAACGGCGCCTTGATCACGTCGGCGTTCTCGCCTTCGTAGGCCGGATCGATCCCGGTGATCGAATAACCGAGGCCCTTGAGCAGCTCAAGAAAGTAGCCCTTGCCGCAGCCGACTTCGATCAGCTCCTGGCCCTTGAAGTGTTTGGCGATGATGCCTTCGACGTCGCTCAAGTGCTTCTGGAACTGGCCCGAATGGGCCTGCTCGTTCTGATAGTCGGCGTCATAGCTGAGCTTGTCGGCATCGAACGCGGCGTTGAAGATCAGGCCGCTGCGCTCATCCTGCACCAGCAGCATGTCGGCGCTGGCCGAAGCCTTGGCCGACTCCGGGTCGGCGAAGGTGCGGTTCTGCAACACCGGCAGGTCGGTGACCCGATACAACTCGTGCCTCATTGCGGCTCTCCCAGTAGCTGTTGCAAACGCTCGGTCACGGCCCAGAACGCCATCGGTTCATGGCTCGGATACGGGTAATGGCCGAGGTTCAGTTTCAGTGCCGCACCGCGCTCGCGCAGCCGTTGTTCAACCAGTGCGCGCACCGATACCGGTTGGCCACTGGCGCAATTGATCACGCCGTTGAAATCACGTTGGTGCAGGATCGCGGCGAGGTAATCAGCAGCGCTGGCGATCGGCAAAAAGTCGCGCAGTTGCTCGCCGCCAGACATGTTGAACGACGTCTCGCCGGCATCGATCGCCCGGTCCAGCGCCGCCAGCAGACTGTTGGGGTTCTGCCCTTCGCCATGCAGATAGAACAGACGCGCCCACTGCAAGGTGAACGGTTTTTCCTGCTGCAGATTTTGCAAAAACAGGTGCAGCGTGTGTTTCGCCAGACCGTAAGGATTGCTCGGCTGCGGCTCGACCTGCTCACTGAGAGGCCCGCTTTGCATGCCGTACTCGAAGCAGGTGCCGGTCACCAATACTTGCGCCACACCCGCCTCGACCGCGCCTTTGATAAAGCGGTAGTCGGCCATCAGGTTGTGCTCGAAATGGAGCAGCGCCCGATAGTTCGGCAACCCCGGCCAGGCCAGGTGCGCGAGGATGTCAATACCGTCGGTGAGCGCCGCAATGTCCAGATCCGCCGCGTGAATATCCGCCGCGACGAATTCGACGTGGTTGATCCACGGCATGCTCGCCGCAGTCTCGACGTTACGCGCCACCGCACGTACCGCGCAGCCACGCGCCAGCAACGCCGCGACCAGATGCCGACCGACGAAGCCCGTGGCCCCGGTAACCAGGACTTTCACAGGACTTTCATCTCAGGCACGGCGATCACGAAGCGCCCGTCCCACTGACGCACCTGCGCCAGTTGCTGACTGACTTCGTGCAGCAGGTTCCACGGCAACACCAGCACGTAGTCCGGTTTTTCGATGTCGATCTGCGCCGGCGCGACAATCGGGATACGGCTGCCCGGCAGAAACTTGCCCTGCTTGTGCGGGTTGGCATCGGCCACCCACGCCAGCAGATCCGGCTTGACCCCGGCGTAGTTGAGCAAGGTGTTGCCCTTGGCCGCCGCGCCGTAACCGACCACCCGCTTGCCGTCGGCCTTGGCCTGCAACAGAAAGCGCAGCAGTTCATGCTTGATGCGTTCGGCAGCAGGCGCGAGGGTCGCGTAGTACTCAGGGGTTTTCACCCCGACATCCAGCTCGGCCTGCAACTGTTGCTGCACCGCCGGCTGCACAGCACGACGCTCTCCGTCCTGGCGCTGCACGAACACCCGCAGCGAACCGCCGTGAGTGCTCAACTGACTGACGTCGAACACTTCCAGACCATTGCGCTCGCACAAGGTCTGCACGGCGGTCAGCGACAGGTAGGAATAGTGCTCGTGGTACAGCGTGTCGAACTGCGCGCCAGCCATCAGCGTCAGCAGTTGCGGAAATTCGAAAGTAGCGACGCCGGTCGGCTTGAGCAGCGTGGCGAAACCACCGAGGAAATCATTGATGTCCGGAACATGCGCGAGCACGTTGTTGGCGGCCATCAGGTCGGCGCCCCAGCCTTCGCTGTGCAGCTGCGCAGCGCTGTCGCGACCGAAGAACACTTCACGAATCTGCAGACCCTTTTCCCGCGCCGCTTGCGCGGTGCTGCGGGTCGGCTCGACACCCAGACACGGAATGCCGCGAGCGGCGACGTACTGCAGCAGGTAACCGTCGTTGGCTGCGACTTCGACCACACGGCTGTCGGCGCTCAGGTCAAAGCGCTCGACCATCTCGGCGACATAACGCTCGGCATGGGCCAGCCAGGTGCTGGAGAACGAACTGAAGTAGGCGTACTCGGCATCGAACAGGCTGTCGGCGCGGGTGTAATCCTCGGTCTGCACCAGCCAGCATTGCTGGCACACCGCAACCTTGAGCGGCACCCATTGCTCGGCCTGTTCCAGGCGCTCGGCGTGCACGTAGGCGTTGGACGGTGGCGAGGTGCCGAGGTCGATCAGCGGCAGGCTCAGCGGTGCGGCGCACCCACGGCAGTTCATAGACGCACTCCGGCAAAGTGTTGATCAAGCGCGGGATGGCTGGCATCACGCGCTGACAAATTATTGACAGGCAACGGCCAGGCAATCGCCAGCCGTGGATCGTTCACCGACAAGCCGCCTTCGTGCTCCGGCGCGTAATCGGCGCTGTGCAGGTAAAGCAGTTCGGCGTCATCGGTCAGGGTCTGGAAACCGTGGGCGAACCCGGCCGGAATCAACAGGCTGCGACCATCGCCAGCCTTGAGGTGCTCGGCGTGCCAGTGCAGAAAGGTTTCGGAATCCGGACGCAGATCCACCGCCACGTCCCACACTTCACCGCGCAGGCAGGTGATCAGCTTGGCTTCCGGCGCATTGGCATTCTGGTAATGCAGACCGCGCACGCTGCCCTTTTCACGGGTGCAGGAATGGTTGATCTGGCGGATGTGAAATTCGCTGCCGAACGCACTCAGGCTGCCTTCGCAGAACAGCCGGGCGAAATGCCCGCGCTGATCTTCGAAGCGTCTGTGCTGGACGCTGAACAGCCCGGCCAGCGGCAACGGTTTCAAGGAAAACTCGCTCACAGCGCGCCTCGGTACAGGTTCAGTTGGCCGAGAGTGACGTTGCGCATGTCATCGCCGTTCTGCCACGCCAGATGCCAGTCGAGGGTCTGGGTCAGGCATTGCTGCAAGGTCCAGCGTGGCTGCCAGCCGAGTACCTGACGGGCGCGACTGCTGTCCAGACGCAACAGACCGGCCTCGTGCAATTCGCTTTTCTCAATGCGCAAACCGCGTGCCTGTGGCCAGCGACTGGCGAGCAGTTCGACCACTTCGCCGACGCTGCACATGTCCGCCTCGCCCGGGCCGAAGTTCCAC
This sequence comes from Pseudomonas sp. LAMO17WK12:I5, assembly GCF_900215165.1. Classification (NCBI taxonomy): domain Bacteria; kingdom Pseudomonadati; phylum Pseudomonadota; class Gammaproteobacteria; order Pseudomonadales; family Pseudomonadaceae; genus Pseudomonas; species Pseudomonas sp. LAMO17WK12:I5. The sequence continues at coordinate 124,670 of NZ_OBDS01000013.1, forward strand.
GCCCCGGCGTATTCCGGGCCTTGTTCGTAGAGGCCGGCAGCCAGTTGCAGGTAACCGGCCAGCGGTTCCAGCGCGTGTTGCCACGGGCGCACGGCTTGCGGGTAACGCAAGGTCACCGGCTCGTCGGCAGTCCAGGCTTTGAGCACGTCGGGAATCAGCCGCTCAGGGGCGAAGTCACCGCCACCCAAGACGTTGCCGGCGCGCGCGGTGGCCAAGGCCAGACCGTGTTCAGCGTACTTGTCGGCCGGGAAAAACGACGCGGCGTAAGACTGCGCCAACAGTTCACAGCAAGCCTTGCTGCTGCTGTAGGGATCGTGGCCGCCGAGGGCTTCGTCTTCGCGGTACGGCCACAGCCATTCCTTGTTGGCGTAAACCTTGTCGGTCGTCACCAGTACGCAGGCGCGCACGCAACCGACCTGACGGATCGCTTCGAGCAGGTTCAGCGTGCCCATGACGTTGCTGGAGTAAGTGCCCAGCGGGTCGCGATAGCCTTCACGCACCAGTGGCTGCGCGGCCAGGTGCAGAACGATCTCCGGCTCGGTGTCGGCAATGATCTCCAGCAACGCGCCGAGATCGCGCAGATCACCGCGCTGATCGTTGATCCCTTCGTGAACCCGCGCCAGTTCATACAGGCTCGGTTCGGTTGACGGATCCAGCGAGAAACCGCTGACGTGCGCGCCGAGGCTTTGCAGCCACAGGCTCAGCCAGCTGCCTTTGAAACCGGTGTGACCGGTGACCAGTACGCGTTTGCCGCGCCAGAAATCCGCACTCAGGCCCATTGCTTCCATGGGGCCTCCCCGCTCTGCCATAACGCTTCGAGGTGGTTCTTGTCGCGCAGGGTATCCATCGGATGCCAGAAGCCTTCGTGCTCGAAGGCGTTCAGCTGTTCATCCTCTGCCAGACGCGCCAGCGGCTCGGCCTCCCAGGTGGTTTCATCGCCAGCGATGTAGGACAGGACTTTGGGCGACAGCACGAAAAAGCCACCGTTGATCCAGCCACCGTCGCCACGCGGTTTTTCGGTGAAACCGAGCACCTGATCGCCCTGGCGCTCAAGGGCACCGTAACGTCCCGGCGGCTGCACCGCGGTGACGGTGGCCAGGCGACCGTGGGCTTTGTGGTAATCGACGAGTTGAGCAATGTTGATGTCGGAAACGCCGTCGCCGTAGGTGAAGCAGAACGCCTCTTCATCTTTGAGGTAACGGCCGGCACGCAGCAGACGGCCACCGGTCATGGTTTCCTCGCCGGTGTCGATCAGGGTGACGCTCCACGGCTCGCTGTAGTTCTGGTGCACGTCCATGCGGTTGTTGCGCATGTCGAACGTGACGTCGGAGGTGTGCAGGAAGTAGTTGGCGAAGAAGTCTTTGATCGCATAGCCCTTGTAGCCCAGGCAAATCACGAAGTCGTGGATTCCGTGAGCGGAATACTGCTTCATGATGTGCCAGAGAATTGGCTTGCCGCCGATCTCGATCATGGGTTTGGGCTTGAGGTGCGACTCTTCACTGATGCGCGTGCCGAGGCCACCCGCCAAAATAACTGCCTTCATCGTCTCCCCTCTCGTTCGTCACCGGGCTGCGCATGGCTTTGTTGAGCGATGCGGGCCGTCTGGCTAACCCTTTTGCCGCCTGCGGCGCCGCTGCGATGACCGCGAGCGCTCGTTTTATGGCGATTTGAGGGGGACTTGCAGGAAACGCGCCAGCTCCGCGAGCGCTGCGTCGGCGGGAATTCAAGGCATGAAAAAGGGATGAGTCCGTTGCCGGAGTCATCCCTTTCATCAAGCTACTTCAATGAATCGGACGGATCAGCCAAACATCGCGAATCCATCGATCGTGGCAGGCAGGTCGTAGGACTGGCCGTCAGCGGTCTGCAGATGTTCGATGTTGTTGTACCCGGCGTACCAGCCCTGCAGCTTCACGCCGTTGTCGGGAACGCCGGCGCTGCCGTCGTTGGCACCATGCAGATAGGCGTCGTCACCGATGCGGGTGACGTTCAACTGGCTGATATTGGCGATGGTGTTCAGGATCAGGGTGTCATTGATATCCCAGCCCTCGTCCTGAATCGATACCAACCCAGTGGTGTTCACGATATAGGTATCGTCACCCATACCGCCCAATGCGATGCCGCCAGTGCCCGACTGCCCCGTGAGATTGAGGTTCAGCACGTCGTTGCCACTGCCACCTGACAACAGATAACTGTTGCCGGTGCCGGTGAGCACGTCAAAACCGTCATCACCAAAGGCACTGCCGTTGTGGACCGTGATGGTGTCACTACCTTGTCCACCGTCCGCCACAGTGCCCAGGTCATTCGCAGCACTAACGATGACGTCATCGCCGTTGCCGCCGAACAATTTGTCAGCCTGCGCCACGTCGCCGTCGAGACCGGACTTCAGCCCGCCATAGAGATGATCGTTGCCATCGTTGCCGTTCAGGGTATCGTCACCACTGCTGCCTTCCAGAATCGTATCTTCCCTGTTGGCACCCAGCTCATCGTTAAAATGGCTGCCACGCAAGCCTTCGACACCGTAATGCGTGTCACCGTCAGCCGTGCCGTTCTGGCCGATTCTCCACAGCGTGGCCACCACACCCGTGTCGCTGTCCTCATAGCTGACGATGTCCATTCCCGCGCCGCCCACGAAGACATCCCGTCCGGCGCCACCGTAGAACAGGTCATCGCCGCTGCCGCCGAAGATGTAGTTGTCGGAATCATTGCCATAACCGGTGAAATCGGCTGTACCGGTGTAGGTCATTTTCTCGATGAACGGGTCCATCTTCATAACCGACAGGCTGGTGTACAGCTCGTCAAACCCCATGCCTGAGTCTGTCTCGACGATGGTCACACCCTCGCTGTTGATCGTGTAGACGTCGCTGCCCCAGCCACCTTCGAAGGTCACGCCACCCGAGTTGGCAGTGAAGTGATCGTCCAGGTTAGTCCCGACAACCTTTTCCACATTGATCAAGGTGTCGCCCTCGGCGTAGTCGCCGGAACCGAAGCCCTTGCCATCACGAAACTCGATGCTGACCGCGTCGTTGGAACGGCTGTAATCGACGGCGTCAAAGCCATCGGCACCGTCCATGACCATTGCGCCTGCGCCGGCGAAGATCACATCGTTGAAATTCGAACCCTGCACGGCCTCGATGCTCGAGTAGGTATCGCCGAATGCAATACCAGTGGCGCCCCACATGCTCGAGAGCTCGATACTGACGCCTTCAAGGCTGTCGGTATAGCTGACGGTGTCGAAGCCCTCGCCGCCAATGAACTGATCGCCACCGTCGCCACCCCACAGCCAGTCATTACCGGCGCCGGCAATGATCACGTTGTGCTCGGCATTGCCGTAGCCCTTGAAGTCGCCGATTCCGGTGAAGGTCATTTTGTCGAGGAACGGGTCCATCTTCTGGATGTTAACGCTGGTGCGCAACTCGTCGTAGCCGCCGCGCTCGTCTTCGATGATCGTCACGCCCTCACTGCCGATGATGTAAACGTCATCCCCGCCGCTGCCTTCCAGCGTGACGCCGGAAACCGAACTGGCAAGGGTGTCATCAAGGAAGCTGCCGACCACTTTTTCGATGGCAACCAGCGTGTCAATGGAACCATCTGCCTTCGTGACGCTGGCAAGCCCTTGGCGGATATCGACGCTGACGCCCGAAGACATGATTCGATAATCCACGGAATCAAAACCCTCGCCACCATCCAGCAGATCGGCTCCGGCAGTCCCCCAGATCTGATCATCCGATTCCAGTCCGAAGAGCTCGTCATTGCCTTCACTGCCGCTCATGACATCGGCTTCACTCGTCCCATAAATCACTGCCATTTGCTTCTTCCTTGCATTGTTGTTGAATCCGGAAACCTGCCTCCCGGTAACAAGCCGATCACGCCAGCAGCAACCGTCCGAGGTCAGCGAATAGAGAAGTATCGACAGGAAAAGCGCTATGCTTGAGGCTCTGCGGTAAAAAAGTGTCGATACTGATACAAACAGGATATTGAAGACGCAAAAAAGGCGACTCGAAAGTCGCCTTTTTCAGCAGTGCCGGTCAATCCGCCAGCCAGCCGTTTTCCCAATAGCGCAGGTTGTCGCCCCGCAGTACGTAGTCGCGCAATACGATTTCTCGCAGTTCATCGCCCATGCGGTAGCTGGCATCCGGGTCGGCCAGGTGCATGCGGATCGCCTGCAGCCATTCATCGGTGCTGTTGGTCTTGACCCGGGTGCACGGCAGGTAGCCGCGATAGGCCTCGGTATCGGTGCAGATCACCGGGTAACCGCAGGCGCCGTACTCCAGCAGACGCAGGTTGCTCTTGCAGTCGTTGAAGATGTGGAATTCCAGTGGCGCCAGCGCCAGATCGAGATTCAGGCTTGCCAGTTTGGCCGGGTACACTTCCAACGGGATTACCCCGTGGAATTCATGCATGTACGGACGCAGATCATCCGGGCACATGCCGAAGAACACCCAGTCGACTTCATTGGCCAGCTCACGCACGACATCGGCGATCACCGCCAGGTCGCCGTGGTGACTGGTCCCACCGCCCCAGCCGACTCGTGGTTTTTTCGAAGTGCGGCGCTGACTGCGCAAGTCAGTCCACAAGTTGCGCGCGAGCATGTTGGGGACGACGCGAATGTCGTGGTGCATGTCCGACAATGCATTGGCCAGTGGCTGGGTCGATACCACCACCCGATCACACAGGCTGATCGCACTGCGCACCATCCGCTCCATTTCCTGTTTATTGGGCATGTTGCGAATATGCGCATTGCGATGAGGAACGTCGATAACATAGTCATCAAGCTCAAAGATGCGCCGGGCATGACTGAATTTCTTCAGTGGCGGAATCTCATCAATGGCACCCTGCGAATAACGCCCCTGCAGCACAATCACGTCCGGGGACTGACGCTCGATATCAATGATCGACGGCAGTCCATAGCAAATCCGCCCTTCAGCGCGGTTGGCCGCTTCCAGTTCGATCAGCGGCTGGCTCATGCGGTAGTGACCGATGGCCGAGGCGTTGATCGGCACGGCAAGCACGTTCGGCAACTGCGCCCTGGAAAATGCACTCCAGCCGGTACGCAGGCCCGGTTCCAGGCTGAAGCTCGTCGCACCGACACCCTGCAACGACAAATTGACGTTGAAGGCCGGATCACGGGCAATGCGCGGCAACCAGCGCTGGTAGAAGGTTTCCTGCTCCTGAAGCTGCAATTGCTCCTCTTCTGCCGTCGCCTGAACACTGGGGCGTGCGCCCAGTGCCAGCAAGGCATAAGGGGTCCACACCACCAGGTATCCTTCCTGACCGATCCGCAGGCACAGATCCACGACATTCAGCGCCTGTTTCAGCGCTTGCTCATCGAGACCGGCGACAGCTTCATAAACCGCCTTGCGCACCATCAGGCAATCGCCACTGACGGCACTCAGGTCATGGACCGCTTGCAGCCGGAACATGTAACCATCCGACTGCAACGACTGACCATAGAACGGCAAACCCACTGCACCTTGCAGACCAAGAATCAGACCCGCGTGCAGTACGCACCCATCAGGATTGAACAGCTTGGCGCCGACCACGCCGACTTCCGGACGCTGCGCATGATTGAGCAGTTCGTCGAGCCAGTCGGCCTGGGTGATTACCGCAAACGAATTGAGCAGCAGCACGTATTCACCACGCGCCTGCCCTACCGCAAAATTATGCAGCGCCGCCGCGTTGCCCTGCTGCGGGTAGTTCAGGACACGAATCCGCTCGCCGCCCAGTTGCGCCATACCGTCCAGCCAGGCCCGCGCCTCGTGGCTTTCACTGCCATTGTCGACAAGCAACAACTCGTACTCGGAGTAAGCGGTCTTCTCCAACAGCGTCTCGACGCAGCGCTGCAAGGCAGCCGTCTGATCCTTGGTCACGATAATGATCGACACCAGCGGACGCCGGGCATGGCGATAGTCGACACGATTGAGCAACCCGGAACTGCCACGGCGGATTTCGTGGGCAATCCCCAGGCGCTGCAGATGGGCCTCGAGTACACGCGGATTCTGCTCGATGACCGCCGGAGCGGCGAGCCAGGCGGACAGATCGAAGGGCGATTGCACCAGAACTTCGGCGACATGCCCGACCACCTGCGTACCATCACTCTCGACCATGCGCCACAGCACGTCGTGGGGGGCCAGTTCGGCGAACGTCGCCGCGAATCCGCCCAGCGCCAGAAAGCGTTCGCGCTTGAACGCCAGCGCGCGCCCGACGTACGGGTAACTGCGCAGCAGGTCGAGGTTGAAATCCGGTTTGAACGCAGGCTCCGCCGATTCGCCGTTGCGCAGGCTGCCTTCATCGCTGTACAGACACGTCAGCGCCGGAGAATGGGCAATGCGCTCGGCCATGATCAACAACGCCGGCACCACCGGACGATCGCCGGCCTGCAACAGGTAGAACCAGTCGGCCCCTTCCAGTTGCGGTAACAATGCATTGATCTGCTCCAGTCCGTCGTCCTGCAACGGCATGCGGAACACCCGACCATCGAGCTCGGCCTCGGAACAGGCAGCGGACAGCACCAGAATCAACTCCGGCAGATAATCCTGTGCGGCAAGCGCCTCCAGCGTGCGCTCGACACCGTCGCGACTGCCGTCGCGATCGATGACGATCGGGACGATGCGCGGCTGATGCGACCAGCCAGCCAGGGTCTCCGGCAGCAACTTGCGCTGCCCCTCGGTGAGCACCCGGCACTCCAGCCATTGCGCATAAAGCTCGGCAAAACTCCAGCTGTCGATGCCGACACACCACTCCTGGCGACTTTGCTTGGTACCCAGGGTGCGGCTCAGAGGCAGCTCTTCCCAGACCCGGGGTGTCTCATCAGCCTTGGTCAGCGGGATGTAGCGAACCCAACCCGGCGCAGGCGCAGATTCGCCGCTGCGCGCCTTGAGCATTTGCAGAATCCACTCGCGCTCGACTTCAACCGCATCTTTCATCGACTGCTGGGCGCACAGGCGCTCCGGGTACAGTCGCTCGGCACTCAGCACCTTGTTGGACACCGCCACATTGCCGCGCCGCATCAGACAGACGAACAGCGCGAAATCCAGGGTTGCCACAAAGCAGTGGCCTTCCTGGGTCAACGCCGGCAGCAACTCGACAAGATCTTCCCGGCGAAACAGCGCATTGGTGAACCCACCCAGCACATTGACCGGAAACTTTTCAAAGATGCCCAGCAGGTCGTCGCCCTTGAACAAGCCACTGAGCGGAGACAGCGAAGTGTTTTCCAGACGTGCCGGAAGAATGATGTCGTCAGCGTCCCAGAACAGACGCTGAGCCAGCACCAGCCGGACTTCCTCACGCACCATTTCCTGCGCTTGCTGTTCAACACAGGCGGCATAGAGATGGTCGTCGTCGCACAGAAATTTGACCAATTGGCCCTGCGCCTGTTCCAGGCAGGCCTTGAGATTGCCGACCATGCCCAGGGTGCGCGGATTGCGCACGTAACGCACGGCGACGCCGGACTGCTCGACTACCGCCGCAACGATGGCTTCAATCTCGCTGCCGCGGCTGTCGTCGCAAACGATGATTTCGAGTTGGCCATAAGTCTGGCTCACCGCACTGTTCAAGGTCCGCTCGAAGAAGCGCGGATTGAAGGCGGGAATGACCAGACTGACGAGAGGAAGTGGATTCACGGCGGGCTCACAGGCGGTACGAGCCCGCTCGGTAAAGCGAGCCCATGAAACCGCAAAAAAACATTAACTGAAGGACGAGACAAACGGGCGCCTGCGCGCCCGTCCAATGTCAGATCTTGTTGAACAGACCCAACTGACTGATCTTGCTGAACGCCAGTTGCGAGGCTTGCAGCATGGTCTGCTGCAACGTCAGGCGGGTCATCACCTCGGCCGGATCCGAATCACGGATCGAACCCTGGGTCGTGGTGTTGGCCTGGATCAGGCTCTGGTTGGTGGTGTCCTGGTCATCCAGCGACTGACCGCGCGCACCGATCGAGGTCACCGCAGCGCCAATCTGGTTGGAGGCACTGTCGATGTTGCCAAGGGCCGACTCCATGGCCCCCTGGAATTTCTGCTTGGCTACCGGATCACCGTCAACCTGCATGTTCAGCGCCGTGACCATCTGGCCCAGGGTGTCGAGCACGTTCTGGGTCTGGTGGTTGTTGGACTGAATCGAGAACTGATCGCCCGCGCCCGGCGTACCGCCGATGGCGAAGGTCACACCGGCAGCCGTGGCGTTGCCACCAACCATGGTGCCCGACGACACTGGCTTGCTGTCAGCGGTCACCGGGGCCGCGTACAGGTCGAAATCGGTGGCGCTGGTGAACTTCAGCACCGCGCCGCCGCCCGACGGGAAGGCCGCGCTGTACGCCGCCTGGTTGGTCACGCTGGAGCCGGTGATGACCGCCGTCGACGGGTTGCCCGGGCTGCGCGCAGTGGTGAACGAATCAGGCGTGGCCGACAGCTGGAAGCTGTGACCGGCGATGACCGCATCCGGGTTGGTGTCGCCGGCTTTGAGGTTGATGTTCAACTTCATGTCGACGCCACGGAAGCTGACGGTCTGGTTGGCACCATTGCTGTTGCTGATCAGGCCGTTCTGGCTGGCCTCGGACGTCACGTCGTTGCCCAGGGCATCGGTGATTTTCAACTGCGTGCTGCTGATGAAATCCACGGTGTATGGCTGGCCCGCCGTGAACTTGGCGTTGTAGGTCGCTGCGGTGCCGACCGTACCGTTGGACAGCACCACACGACCGTCATCCACCGCCGGAGCGGTCATGGTGGTCTGGGTGCGGCTGGTGTTGATGGTCTGCTGGAAGGCGTCCCAACCCGTGGTATTGGTCGCGACCGACATACCGTCGCCAATGCCCAGGTTGATCTGGGTCTGGTCACCGTTATAGGTGTAGGTGCCGTCGACGTTTTGCGAGTACGGCGCGGTATCGGTCTTGGAACCGGAGAACAGGTAGTTGCCGTTGGCATCCTTGGAGTTCATCAGGCCCAGCACTTGTTGCTGGATCTGGCTCAGTTCCGCCGCGTACGCCTTGCGGTTGTCGTCGGTAGCGATACCGTTGTTGGCGGCCAGGCCGATTTCCTTGGCGCGCTGCAGAGCCGTGGTGATGGAGTTCAACGTCGACTCCTGCACGGTCAGCGAGCTCTTGGTGGTGTCGATGTTGCCCTGATACTGGTCGAGCATCGCACTTTGCTGCCCCAGCTTGAGCAGGCGACCGGCGCCGATCGGATCGTCGGCAGCGGTGTTGATGCGCTGCAGGCTGCTCGCTTCGTTGGCGGTCGCGACCGTCTTGCTGTAGTTGCGCTGATATTGAGCAGCTTGCGTCGCGTAATACTGGGCGGTGGAAATGCGCATGAATTACGACTCCTTAAAGACTGTTGATCAGCGTGGCGAAAGTTTCCTGCGCAGCTTTGATGATCTGCGAAGACGCTGTGTAGTACTGCTGATACTTGACCAGGTTGCCGGTCTCTTCATCGAGGTTGACCTGGGACAGCGAATCACGCGCGCCCTTGGCCTGATCGAGGATCACCGAGGTGGCGTCATTGTCGGACTTGCTCTGGGCAGCCTTGGTACCGACGTTGGTCACCAGTTTGTTGTAGGCGTCGGTCAGGCTGATGCCCTTGCTGCCGCTGCCGGTGTCCACGGTCTGCTTGGTCTGCAGGCCAACCAGTGTCTGTGCGTTGCGGTTGTCCGAAGACGCCGCGCCGGTCAGGTTGATGGTGAAGGTTTCGCCGGACTTCGGCGTCGCGCCCACGGTGGTCTGTACGGTGAAGGTCTTCTGCACGTTCGGCGTGACCGTGGTGTCCATCACCGGAGCACCGGTGGAGTCAACCATGCCGACCTTGAGGTTCAAGGTGTTGGCCTGCCCCGGCACGATGGTGCCCGAACCGATGGTGTTGCCCTTGGCGTCGACCATGTTGTACGACTGGCTGCCGCTGGCGACCGCACCGAACACCAGTTTGACCGGCGTCGAATATTTGAGCGCATTCTGCAACTCGGTCTGCGACGCCGGGTTGTAGATGTCGAACGAATCAGTCAGCGTCGGCTGGGTGTAAGTACCGGAATTGTTGGCACTGGCCACACCGGTCAACGGCGCTGCCGCAGCGATTTTCTTCGGATCGGTCAGCACGGTCTGAATAGTGCTTGCCGCGTTACGGGTCGGGGTCACCTTGAAGGTGTCGCCAGCGCTCAGGGCGCCGCCGTTGAGGGCCAGGGTGAAGCCGTCGATCACTGGCGGTGGCGTGGTCGTGGTGCTGAACGAGCCCATGTCGGTGCCATCGGAGCGCTTGACCGAATAGTCGGTGGCGCTGGTGAAGGTCACCTGATAGTCGCTGGTGGTCAGCTTGCCGGTGTCCTTGATGGTGACATCGAGGTTGCCCGAGCCGGCGCTATTGGTCGACTGCGCAATGCTGCGCTGACTGACCAGTGCGGCACTGTTGATGTTGTTGAAGATCGCTGCGCCGAAGTCACCGTTCTTGTCGATGCCCTGGGCTTGCTGGCTGTTGACCTGATCGGCCACCACCAGCGCGACACGCCCCAACTCATTGAGCGAAGGGTCGAGCACTTCTTTGCGATAGGTCAGCAGGCCACCGATTTCGCCACCGCTCATGGCCGACGTGATGTCGATCACGCTTGAGCCGCGGTCCAGCTGAATCGCCATGCGCGTCGGATCGTCCTTGCTCGGCACGGTGCTCAGGGTGTTGGTGGTGTTGCCGATCACCAGCGGCTGGCCGGTGCCGATGTACACGTCAAAACTGGTGCCACGTTCGACAACCTGCGCCCCGGTCAGCTCGGAGAGCTGGCGCACCGCTTCGTTACGACTGTCGAGCAAATCGTTCGGCTGGCCGCCGCTGGTGGAAATCTCGCCGATCTTCTGGTTCAGGTTGGCAATCGAAGTCGCCAGCTTGTTGACCTGGGACGTCATGTCGCCCAGGTTGCCATTGATCGTGGTGTTCTGATCGTTCAGCTGTTTGGCCAGCGCATTGAAACGGCTGGTCAGGGCCTGCGCACCGGTCAGCACCGACTGACGGGAGGTGTCATCAGTGGCCGAGGTCGCCACGCCCTGCATCGAGGTAAAGAACTTTTGCAGCACACCGGTCAGGCCGGTGTTGGTATCGGACATCGAGGCATCCAGCGCAGTGGCCTGGGCACCGTACGCAGCCGCTTCGCTATTGAGCGAGGTCGCGGTATGCAGCTGGTTTTCGAGGTAAGAGTTGTAGACCCGGCGCACATCGGCCAGGGTCGTCCCCGTACCGATGAAGACGTTGCCGAACTGCTGCGATGACTTGGTGCTCTGCACGGTTTGCTGGCGTGAATACCCGGCGGTGTCGACGTTGGCAATGTTGTTACCTGTGGTCGCGAGAGAGGAAGAACTCGCAGACAACCCCGACATCCCGATATTGAGCAAACTCATGATTCAAACCTTACCGTGTGTTTATAGAGGCGTCGTTGAAACGCCGGCCGCAGCGTAGTTTTCGAAACTGTTCATCTGCTTGGCTATCTGCGAAATCTTCGTCGCGTAGTTCGGGTCGGTCGCGTAACCGGCCTTTTGCAACTCGCGTACAAACTGTTCTGGGTTATCGGCCGACTTCACCACATCTTGATAGCGATTATTGGTCTGCAGCAAAGTCACCAGATCGTGGAAACTGTCCTTGTACGAGGCATAGGAACGGAACTGCGCCGTCTCCTTGACCATCTGCCCGTTACGGAACTCGCTGGTGATCGCTCGGGCCGAATCGCCGGTCCAGTTGCTGCTGGCCTTGATGCCGAACAGGTTGTGACTGCTGCTGCCATCCTGGGCACGCATGACCGATTTGCCCCAGCCGGTTTCCAGTGCGGCTTGCGCCACCAGATAACGCGGATCGACGCCAATACGCGCGGCGGCTTCTTTGGCCATCGGCAGCATGGTGTTGACGAATTCGTCGGCGGAGCTGAAGGCGCGCTTGGCCGGCGCCAGCGGAATCTGCGCCATCGCCCGGCCGTAAATCTGCATCTGCCCGCCGGACGCCTTGGCGTCTTCGGCACGGGTCAGCCAGTCGCCGTTGTACAGCGGGCCGGCGCCGGTGGCGGCCGTGCTTACGGCACGTTGTGGCAAGGCATTGGTGGCGGACGGCACCAGACCGGCGAGCAAACGATCGGCCAGCTTCGGCGGCAATGCCAGACGACGCTTGTTGATCATTGCCATGTCATTGCTGTGGGAGGCTTCGGTATTGGCGACACGCCCGGAACGCGAGGCCCACAACGGACGCTCGCCATTGAGCCGCGATAACGGCCCATTGGTGGCGGTGGTGCCGGCGGCAATCGGGGTCTGCACCGCAGCGGCTTTCGCCGCTTCCTGCTTGGCAGCGGACGCGGCCGCAGCCTCACCCGGTGCTAGCGGTTTGTTCCTCGACATCTGCTTCATCAGCACGTCGGCCAGACCGATACCGCCGCCCTCGCGGGACAGCGATACCGCCAGTTGCTGGTCGTACATTTCCTGATATTGCTTGGCCGCCGGGGTGTTCATCGGGTTGTCTTTACCCAATGCCTCAGTGGCCGAACGCATCGACTTGAGCATTTCGCCAAGGAACAGCGATTCGAACTCCTGCGCCACTTTGCGCATGTTCGCATCGCTGTTCTTGTCGCCGACCTTGAGCTGGTTCAGACGATTGAGGTCGGAGTACGAACCCGAATCGCCAGTGCCCACCAGACTGCCTTTGCGCATATCCATGGTCGGCGTCCTCAGATCACGATCAGGTCGGCTTGCAACGCGCCGGCCTGCTTCAGTGCTTCGAGAATGGCCATCAGGTCACCCGGTGCCGCGCCAACCTGGTTCACCGCCCGCACGATCTCGTCGAGGGTGGTGCCCGGGCCGAACTTGAACATCGGCTTGGCTTCCTGTTCGGCGTTGACCCGCGAACGTGGAACCACCGCGGTCTGGCCGTTGGACAATGGGCCCGGCTGACTGACGATCGGGTCTTCGGTGATGGTCACGGTCAGGCTGCCGTGAGTCACGGCGGCCGGCGAAACTTTCACGTTCTGGCCGATGACGATGGTGCCGGTGCGCGAGTTGATGATGACTTTCGCCACCGCCTGACCCGGATCGACTTCAAGGTTTTCGAGGATCGACAGGTAGTCGACGCGCTGGCTCGGATCGAGCGGCGCCGTCACACGGATCGAGCCGCCGTCGATGGCTTGCGCCACGCCAGGGCCGAGCATGTCGTTGATCTTGTCGACGATACGCTTGGCCGTGGTGAAGTCGGAACGGTTGAGGTTCAGCGTCAGGCTGTTGCCCTGGTTGAAACCGCTCGGTACCGAACGCTCCACCGACGCACCGCCGGGGATACGACCGGCCGACGGAACGTTGACGGTGATCTTCGAACCGTCACGCCCTTCGGCATCGAAACCACCGACCACCAGGTTGCCCTGAGCGATGGCGTAGACGTTGCCGTCGATACCCTTGAGCGGGGTCAGCAACAGGGTGCCGCCGCGCAGACTCTTGGAGTTACCGATGGACGAAACGGTGATGTCGACCTGCTGACCCGGTTTGGCGAACGCCGGCAGATCGGCACTCACCGACACCGCCGCGACGTTTTTCAACTGCACGTTGCCCGATCCCGGCGGCACCTTGATGCCGAACTGCGAGAGCATGTTGTTGAAGGTCTGCAGGGTGAACGGGGTCTGCGTCGTCTGGTCGCCGGTGCCGTTAAGCCCGACCACCAGGCCGTAACCGATCAACTGGTTGGAACGCACGCCGGAAATGCTGGCGATATCTTTCAGCCGCTCGGCGTGGGCACCAAAGGTTGCGGACAACAGGGCCGCAGCCAGCATGAGGCTCTTGAAATTCAAAGTCGCCACCTAGAAAGGGAACAGCGGGCTGAGGAAGAAACGGTCGAACCAGCCTGGCTGACTCGCATCGGCAAACGAACCGGTGCCCGAGTAGGTGATGCGCGCATCGGCGACACGGGTCGACGACACGGTGTTGTCGGTGGCGATGTCATCGGCACGCACGAGACCGGCGATGCGCACCAGCTCGTCGCCGGTGTTGAGGGTCATCCACTTCTCGCCGCGCACGGCGATGATGCCATTGGGAAGCACATCGGCCACGGTCACGGTGATCGAGCCGGTCAGGGTGTTGCCCTGCGCCGCCTTGCTGTCGCCCTTGGTCGCACGGTCGCCGCTGTAGCCGACGTCGAGGCTCAGGTCATTGCCACCCAACGGGTTGTTGGTGGTGCCACTGCCGCCGAACAGCGAAGTCAGGCCGATGCCGGTCTTGCTGTTCTTGGCCACTTGCGAGTTGGCGTTTTTGCTGGCCTGAGTCTTCTCGTTCAGGGTGATGGTGATGATGTCACCGACCCGGAATGCCTTGCGGTCGCTGTACAGGTTCTGCTCGAAGCCGGCCTGATAGATCGAGCCGTTGTTGGCCGCAGACGGCAATGGCGTGCGTGGCAACACCGGAGCGTAATAAGGGTCATTGGGCTTGGGCGTCGGTGCGACGCAGCCCGCGAGCGAGACGACCCCACCCAATGCCAGAACAGATACGAAGCGTTTCATGACCCTACCTCACGGTGTTGCTGGCGACCTCATGGCCGCCCCATAGACTTGATTACAGATTCTGCGTTACGAACGAGAGCATCTGGTCGGCGGTGGAAATCACCTTGGAGTTCATCTCGTAAGCGCGCTGAGTGGTGATCATGTTGACCATCTCTTCAACGGTGCTGACGTTGGAACCTTCCAGGGTGTTCTGCAGCGTGGTACCGAAACCGTTCAGGCCCGGGGTGCCGATTTGCGGCGCGCCGGAAGCAGCGGTTTCCAGGAACAGGTTGTTGCCCACTGCCTGCAGACCGGCCGGGTTGATGAAGTCGGCGGTTTGCAGGTTGCCGATCACCTGAGCGGCCGGGTTGCCTGGCACTGTGATCGACACGGTGCCGTCGGTGCCGACAGTGAAGCTCTGCGCGTTGTTCGGGATGACGATGGCCGGTTCCAGGGCGAAACCGCTGGCGTTGACGATCTGACCGTTGGAGTCGAGGTGGAAAGTACCGTCACGGGTGTAGGACGTGGTGCCGTCCGGCTGCAGGATCTGGAAGAAACCGCGACCGTCGATGGCCATGTCCAGCGGCTGCTCGGTGGTTTGCAGGCTGCCGGCGGTGAAGTTTTTCTGGGTGCCGACGATGCGCACACCGGTACCCAGTTGCAGACCCGACGGCAGTTCGCTGTCCTGGGTCGACTGGGCGCCTGGCTGACGCTTGATCTGATACAGCAGGTCCTGGAACTCGGCACGGTCACGTTTGAAACCCGTGGTCGAGACGTTCGCCAGGTTGTTGGAAATGGTGGTCAGGTTGGTGTCCTGGGCGGACAGACCGGTTTTGGCAACCCATAGAGCCGGAAGCATTCGATTCTCCTCGTGCGCCTGTTTTACGGCGCGACGTTCTGATAATTAGCTGATCTGCAAGACCCGAGCCATGGCCTGGTCGTCGTCTTTGGCGGTGTTCATCATCTTGACGTGCAACTCGAACTGCTTGGCCAGGGCCAGCACCGAGGTCATTTCTTCCACGGCATTGACGTTGCTCGACTCAAGGAAACCCGACACCAGTTTGACGTTGGCATCGGCCGGCGCCGGCTGGCCGTCCTTGGTGTAGATCGAGCCGTCGAGGCCTTTGTTGAGGTTCTTGATGTCCGGGTTGACCAGTTTGATCCGGTCGACTTCCGCCATGACGCGCGGGCCTTCGCCCATCGCACGAATACTGATGGTGCCGTCTTCACCAACTTCGACCTGCTGCTCCGGCGGCACGGCGATCGGACCGCCGTTGCCGAGTACCGGCATGCCGTTGCCGGCGCGCAATACGCCGAGGGCGTCGATGTTCAGGCTGCCGGTGCGCACGTAGCTTTCGCCACCGTTAGGGTTCTGCACGGCAATAAAACCGTTGCCGGTCACGGCGACGTCGAGGTCACGCCCGGTCTGCACCAGCGAACCGGCGGTGAAGTCGGTGGCGGGCCGTTCGCTCATGGCAAACGCACGCGCCGGAAAGCTGTCACCGAACACCGGCATCGAACGCGCCTGCTCCAGGTCGCGCTGAAAACCATTGGTGGAGATGTTCGCCAGGTTGTTGGCATGGGCCTTTTGCGCCAGTGCGTTCTGACTGGCGCCGGTCATTGCCACATAAAGGTACTTGTCCACACTCTTTCCTCTGCATGCCGGACGTTTGCCGCCCACCGCTGTACTGCTGAGCCATAAGCAATTTGCAGACCAACTTTTTTCTGGCGGCTTGCGGCCCGGTAAACAAAGGACTTGCGGGGTTTTGCGGGGAAATTGGAAATGTATCGAAGTCGAAAAACCGGCGGTGTTATGCCGCTGGGCGGCAATCCCGATTGTTGCAGATGGAAAAAGAACCTGTGGTGAGGGGATTTATCCCCGACGGGCTGCGCAGCAGCCCCCAATCCATACATGGTGGTGTAACAGATGAACCGCATTCGCTGGTTTGGGGCGGCTTCGCCACCCTTCGGGGATGAATCCCCTCACCACAAAAGCTCTTTTCACCACAGTGTTGCTGTTAACTCTCGGGGTCTTTACCGACCTCATACTCACGCAACTTATTAGCGATGGTGGTATGCGAAACCCCCAACCGCTTACCGAGTTGCCGACTGCTCGGGTGTTCGGAATACAAGCGCTCCAGCACCGCTTTCTCGAAGCGTCCGACGATCTCGTCCAGCCCGCCCTCCAGCGAGAAATCGCCAAGCGGCTGACGCACGCCGTAATCCGGCAGGCGGATGTGTTCGACCTTGACCGTGCCGCCCTCGCACAGTGAAACCGCCTGGAACAGCACGTTCTCCAGCTGCCGCACGTTGCCCGGCCAGTGATAATGACTGAGGCGATCCATCGCCGCCGGCGCCAGTTTCGGCAGCGAGCAACCGATCTGACGGCTGGCCTGATCGAGGAAGTGCTCGACCAGCGGGGTCAAACCGTCGAGGCATTCGCGCAGCGGCGGGATGTGCAGCGACAGCACGTTCAAGCGGTGATACAGATCCTGACGAAACTCGCCGCGCGCGCACAATTCGGACAGGTCGACCTGAGTGGCGCAGATCACTCGCACGTCCAGATACACCTCTTCGTCGCTGCCGACCCGGCGGAAGCAGCCGTCCTGCAGAAAGCGCAGCAACTTCACTTGCAAGCGCGGGCTCATTTCACCGACGCCATCGAGGAACAGCGTACCGCCCGCCGTCAGTTCCAGCAGGCCGAGCTTGCCTTCGGCGCGCGCGCCCTCAAAGGCACCGGGGCCGTAGCCGAACAGTTCGGTCTCGGCCATCGACTCCGGCAGCCCTGCGCAATTAAGCGCCATCAGCGGCGACTGCCCGCGCGGACTGGCGAGGTGACAGGCACGGGCCAGCAACTCTTTACCGGTGCCGGTTTCGCCTTCGATCAATAGCGGCGCATCCAGCGGCGCCATGCGCCGCGCTTCACGCACGACAGCGGCCATCACTTTCGAGCTCTGGAAGATACTGTCGAAGCCACGCAATTCCTGTTTGCGCACGTTATAGATGCGCTCACCGACGCGGTCGGCGCGGTGCAAGGTCAGTACCGCACCGGCCATGGCTTCGCTGTCGTCGTGCTCCGATTGCAGCGGCGCGATGTCGGCGAGAAAGATGTCGCCCTTGACCTTGACGCGCATGCCGTTGATTCGCGATTTGTTGGCGCGCACCAGTTCCGGCAGGTCGAAATCCTCGGCATAGCGCGACAGCGGAATCCCCGGCACTTCATCCACGCGCACTCCGAGCAACTGCGCCGCCGCGCGGTTGGCCGCAACGATCGAGCCGCCCATGTCGATCGACAGCACCGGGAATTCCAGCGCGCCGAGCAACGCGTTCAACTCCATGTGCCGACGCTCGCTGGGCATCAGCCCGACGCGTTTGACCCCAAACACCCCGGCAATCGCCTCGAACTTCGGCCGCAGCGCCTGGAACTGGATGTTGATCAGGTTCGGACAGTGCAGATAGATCGCGTTGCCGTGCTCGCCGCCGACCTCGCCGCGTGCAACGTTGATCCCGTACTCCACCAGCAGGTTGAGGATGTCGCGCAGGATGCCGATGCGGTTTTGGCAGTGGACTTTGATACGCATATAAAGAGGCCCGACGAGGATGAGGGGTTAAACACAATCCCTGTGGGAGCGGGCTTGCTCGCGAAGGCGGTGTGTCAGCTGAATGAATGGTGACTGACACACCGCCTTCGCGAGCAAGCCCGCTCCCACAGGGATAGCGCCCCGACTTTTCTGTCGAGGCGCGCAGATAGTTGTCAAGATTATGTGACAGCCACAGCCCTTTTCAAACCTGCAAATCACTGCAAATGCGCGATATCAGCCAAAGCGTAACGATTTTTTTACGAAATGCAGTGGTTGTTCCTACTAGGAACGCACTCAACCTGCTGCATCACGCCGCACTCTCGGGTAATTCTCAGTCCATCGCTGGACATAACAAGAACGAATTCCCCTAGCAGGAGAGCAGTATGAAGCAGACGCAATACGTGGCCCGCGAGCCCGATGCGCAAGGTTTTATCGACTACCCCGCCGAAGAGCATGCGGTGTGGAACACGCTGATCACCCGCCAGTTGAAAGTGATCGAGGGTCGGGCGTGCCAGGAGTACCTGGACGGTATCGAAAAACTCGGTCTGCCCCACGACCGCATTCCGCAGCTGGGCGAGATCAACAAGGTGCTCGGTGAGACCACCGGTTGGCAGGTTGCCCGCGTCCCGGCACTGATCCCCTTCCAGACCTTCTTCGAATTGCTCGCCAGCAAACAGTTTCCGGTGGCCACGTTCATTCGTACCCGCGAAGAACTGGACTACCTGCAAGAGCCGGACATTTTCCACGAGATTTTCGGCCACTGCCCGCTGCTGACCAACCCATGGTTCGCCGAATTCACCCACACCTACGGCAAGCTCGGCCTGCAGGCCACCAAGGAAGAGCGCGTGTATCTGGCGCGCCTGTACTGGATGACCATCGAGTTCGGCCTGGTCGACACCCCGCAAGGCCAACGCATCTATGGCGGCGGCATCCTGTCCTCGCCGAAGGAAACCGTTTACTCGCTGTCGGACGAACCCGAGCATCAGGCCTTCGATCCGCTGGAAGCCATGCGCACACCGTATCGCATCGACATCCTGCAGCCGCTGTATTTTGTCCTGCCGAACCTCAAGCGCCTGTTCGACGTCGCCCATGAAGACATCATGGCCATGGTTCGCCAAGGCATGCAGCTGGGGTTGCACGCACCGAAGTTTCCGCCAAAACCGAAAGCCGCGTGATCCGCGTCTTTTGCTGACAATTGAGTCTGTCAGTCGCCGTCACTTTGGTTTAGCGTGACGGCATTGACGGGCCGATAGCTTCTATAAAAAAAAACACACT
This sequence comes from Pseudomonas sp. LAMO17WK12:I5, assembly GCF_900215165.1. NCBI lineage: Bacteria > Pseudomonadati > Pseudomonadota > Gammaproteobacteria > Pseudomonadales > Pseudomonadaceae > Pseudomonas > Pseudomonas sp. LAMO17WK12:I5. Next base: position 143,983 of record NZ_OBDS01000013.1, read on the forward strand.
CGATTTCAGGAATCACACCATGTCCACTTTGAACCAAGCCCACTGCGAAGCCTGCCGTGCCGATGCGCCACAAGTCAGCGACGAAGAACTGCCGATCCTGATCAAGCAGATCCCGGACTGGAACATCGAAGTACGCGACAGCATCATGCAGTTGGAGAAAGTTTTCCTGTTCAAGAACTTCAAGCATGCTCTGGCGTTCACCAACGCCGTCGGCGAGATCTCCGAGGCCGAAGGGCACCACCCGGGTCTGCTGACCGAGTGGGGCAAAGTCACCGTGACCTGGTGGAGCCACTCGATCAAAGGCCTGCACCGCAACGACTTCATCATGGCCGCGCGCACTGACGAAGTAGCCAAGACCGCAGAAGGACGCAAGTAATGCACTTTGACGCCATCGGCCGGGTACCCGGCGACCCGATCCTCGGTTTGATGGAGGCCTATGCGCAGGACACTAACCCGCGCAAATTCGACCTCGGCGTTGGCGTCTACAAGGATGCCCAGGGCCTGACGCCGATCCCCGAAGCGGTGAAAATCGCCGAGGCGCAACTGGTCGAAAGCCAGGACACCAAGACCTACATCGGCGGGCACGGCAATCCGCTGTTCGGCAAAGTCATCAATGAACTGGTGCTTGGCGCCGACTCGAAGCTGATCGCCGAACAGCGCGCCGGCGCCACCCAGACTCCTGGCGGCACCGGTGCCCTGCGTCTGGCGGCCGACTTCATCGCCCAGTGCCTGCCGGGCAAAGGCGTGTGGCTGAGCAACCCGACCTGGCCGATCCACGAAACGATTTTCGCCGCCGCCGGGGTCAAGGTCAGTCACTACCCGTACGTGGGCAGCGACAACCGCCTCGACGTCGATGCGATGCTCGCCGCACTCAACGAAGTGCCGCAAGGCGACGTGGTGCTGCTGCATGCCTGCTGCCACAACCCGACCGGTTTCGACCTGAACCATGACGACTGGCAGCGTGTGCTCGACGTGGTGCGCCGCCGTGACCTGCTGCCGCTGATCGACTTTGCCTACCAGGGCTTTGGAGAAGGACTGGAACAGGACGCGTGGTCGACCCGACTGTTCGCCGCCGAGGTGCCTGAGCTGCTGATCACCAGCTCCTGCTCGAAGAACTTCGGCCTGTACCGCGACCGTACCGGCGCGCTGATTGTCTGCGCGAAAACCGCCGACAAGCTGATCGACATCCGCAGCCAACTGGCCAACATCGCCCGCAACCTGTGGTCGACGCCACCGGATCACGGCGCGGCCGTGGTGGCGACCATCCTCGCCGACACGGAGCTGAAAGCGCGCTGGGCCGATGAAGTGGAAGCCATGCGCTTGCGCATCGCCCAATTGCGCAGCGGTCTGGTCGAAGCACTGGAACCACACGGTCTGCGCGAGCGCTTTGCGCACATTGGCGTGCAACGCGGAATGTTCTCCTACACCGGGCTGTCGCCGGAGCAGGTCAAACAACTGCGTGAGCAGCACAGCGTGTACATGGTCAGCTCGGGTCGGGCCAACGTCGCCGGGATCGACGCCACGCGCCTGGCATTGCTGGCCGAGGCCATCGCCAACGCCTGCAAATAACCCCGCAATCCCCCTGTAGGAGTGAGCCTGCTCGCGATAGCGGCGTATCAGCCAGCATATGAGTTGACTGACACACCGCCATCGCGAGCAGGCTCACTCCTACAGTTGTTTTTGCGGCGACCTTTGTTATCGCGCCCCCCCTGCGGCCATCTGTCGCATTATTTTCAATTAAAAGTCTGATTGTCATTTTTCCTGCTGTATCCTGCGCAGGCTTTCAAGAAGCGCGGATCTACCAGATCTATCAACAGACTTAGCGAGGAGCGCAACCATGCACGAGATTCCTAATCTCCCCTTCCCAAGCCTGCACGTACCTGAGCAGACGACCACGCAACAAGCCGGTGCCCAACAGCCCGAGCCGAAAGAAGCCGTTGAGAGCCGCCAGGCCGACAGCGAAGAGTAAAACCCCGCCGTACAGACCGTGTGGAAAGCGCTAAGATGCGCTTTCCACACTGCCTGAAACCGAGCCCGCCATGACCGACGAATTCTCTGAAAGCCAAGCCGCCGTCCTGATCGGCGCCACCGAGAAAATGATCGAGATCTGGAACCGCCTCTCCCCGGAAAAGCAGGCCGCCCTGCTCGCCCGTTTCGGCAGCGAAGAAAACGCCCTCGCTGCACTGGTCACTACACAACTGGTCGCCCCGGCCAAACCCTGAAGCCACCCTCCCGGCAAATAGTTTTACTTTTCCCCGCCCCTGACTCGTCCGCGCCGGTATCATAAGCAGCCTATCTAATCCTGCTTTGCCGTGGATCGTTTCTCATGTCGTCCTCTATGCCACAACCCCAGCGCCCCCTGGCGGTCACGCTGCAAGTCGTGTCCATCGTCCTCTTCACCTTCATCGGCTACCTGAACATCGGCATTCCGCTCGCCGTGCTGCCGGGTTACGTCCATAGTGATTTGGGCTTTGGCGCGGTGATCGCCGGGCTGGTGATCAGCGTGCAATACCTCGCCACCCTGCTCAGCCGCCCGTACGCCGGCAAGATCATCGACAACCAGGGCAGCAAGCGCGCGGTGATGATCGGTCTGGCCGGATGCGGCTTGAGTGGTGTGTTTATGCTGATTTCGGCGTGGACACCCAACTTGCCGATGTTCAGCCTGATCAGCCTGTTGATCGGGCGTCTGGTGCTGGGCAGCGCGGAAAGTCTGGTGGGCTCCGGTTCGATCGGCTGGGGCATCGGCCGCGTTGGCGCGGCGAACACCGCCAAAGTGATTTCGTGGAACGGCATCGCCAGTTACGGCGCGCTCGCGGTCGGCGCGCCGTTCGGGGTCTGGCTGGTCGGCCAGCTGGGATTGTGGAGCATGGGCGTCAGCATCATTCTGCTGGCAGCGCTGGGCCTGCTGCTGGCGTGGCCGAAAACCGCGGCGCCGATTGTCGCCGGCGAGCGCTTGCCGTTCATGCATGTGCTCGGTCGCGTGTTCCCCCACGGCTGCGGCCTGGCGCTAGGCTCGATTGGTTTCGGCACCATCGCCACCTTCATCACCCTGTATTACGCCACCCGGCACTGGGACAACGCAGTGCTGTGCCTGAGCCTGTTCGGCGCCAGCTTCATCGGCGCGCGACTGCTGTTCGGCAACCTGATCAACCGCCTCGGCGGCTTCCGCGTAGCGATCGCCTGCCTGTCGGTGGAAACCCTCGGCCTGTTGCTGCTGTGGCTGGCGCCGGATGCGCATTGGGCGCTGGCCGGGGCGGCGTTGAGCGGTTTCGGCTTCTCGCTGGTATTCCCGGCGCTGGGCGTGGAGGCGGTGAATCTGGTGCCAGCCTCCAGCCGTGGCGCAGCGGTCGGCGCGTACTCGCTGTTCATCGACTTGTCGCTGGGGATCACCGGACCGTTGGCGGGGGCAATTGCGGCGGGTTTCGGCTTTGCTTCGATCTTTCTGTTTGCCGCCATTGCCTCACTGAGCGGCCTGATCCTGAGTGTGTATTTGTACCGCATTAAACCAAAACACCACTTTCATTGATCGCCCAATATTGGCCATTCATTGGTTCCGAATGGCCAATAAACAACTGCGGCTTTTATACGCTAACCATGCAAACGGAAAATGGCGAAGCTACCGTTCTCTCTATTTTTACTGGATACAAACACAATTTTTCGATCTTCCTGGACCGCGAGATCGTGAATAATCTGGTCTTTTGGAAATACAACCTTTCCAACATTACCAAACCCCTCGTCCCAACCCATGTCTTGTTCAAGACTGGCAATAAATGCCTGACTATCCGACCCGCCACGCAAATAAGCATAACCTGCTACCACAACGGTTGATTTCAAATTATAGAGTGCTGCTTTCGTCATATAGATATCGCTGAAATCATCAGTGATAAATCCTCCCCATCCTTGTTTGCCAAAAAGGTCATCTTCCTCACCATTCGACCCACGACGTTGAAGCTGGAGAAACAGATACTGCGGAACTCCATTATCCGAAGTACCTACAATATAAAACTTATCGTCACGTTTCAGAATCACATTTTTAACCGAAGGTACTCCATCATAATAACCTCCGGCCCCAAAACTGGAGTCAAGATCACCACGGGCATCATACCGGCCAACAAACCAACGTTTATCACGCAGACCGTCTGACGCGGCGACAACATAACCATTCCCTTGGCGAAACATATCCTGTCCTATGACTAAAACAGACGGACCTCGAGAAACCAATCGGTACCCGCCATTACCGAACGTTTCGTCCAACCCACCGTTATTTTTTAACTTGACCACAAACGCCCTATCGAAAAATCCTCTGTCGTCAAGCGTGGTCAGAAGCAAAACGCCGCCATCGTCCAATAATTCCATAGTTCCGTGGTAGTCGCGGCCTTTATCCGCCAGAGGCTGCTTCAGCTTTGGAACATCTGAACTTGCAGGAACAACCTCTTTCAGATCCAGACTCCACAACATGACGCCTTTGCTGCCAAACCCTTCATCAATCTCCCCATTCAAATCGAATCGAGCCAGGCCGGTAGCACGATTAAAGCCATCTTTACGAGCGAAGAACCCCAACACATACTTGCCATGAACACTATCAAACTTCACGCTATAGGGCTGCGGCAAATCCCACCCAGGAAAAAACTCCGAGAGTTTAAAAAAAACACTACCCGCTTTTCCGAAACTCTCGTCGATACCTCCTTCCTCATCAAGCATGCACAGGTAAATCTCTTGCCGCTCCTCGTCAGTTGCTGCGCAAAGAATCCTGTTCGGTTCTGAGAGAAGAGTGACGACCCGAGGCTGAAGCCTCTGACCTTGTTCTCCGTATAAAACGACCTCACTGCGCACACCAAAATCAGTATCAGGAGTACCACGCACAACATTTAAGTTATTCATTTACTTTTGCTCAATCAATGAAAAGAGAGTTCAGTAAACGTGTAACAGCAATCCGGCACACCTGTCAGATATGACAGTCATGTAGACCAATTAGTTATAAAAGAGTCGTTCAATGTCCGGAAATTGATTTAAGTTGAGAGGTGCGTAATGGATACAATGCCCGCTCCGGATGAAATGGAACAACTCCATGACACCAACCCTTAAAAATCCACCTTGCCGCGCCCGGCCTTGATGCTGCCGCGCTTAGTCTTGGATTCGAGCCGGCGCTTCTTCGAGCCGAGGGTCGGCTTGGTCGGGTGGCGCTTCTTTTCGACCTTGGTGGCGCTGAGGATCAACTCGGTCAGACGCTCCAGCGCATCGGCACGGTTGGCTTCCTGCGTGCGGTACTGCTGAGCCTTGATGATCAGCACGCCATCGCTGGTGATGCGACTGTCAAGCAGCGCCAGCAGCCGTTCCTTGTAGAACTCGGGCAAGGACGAGGCCGGAATGTCGAAGCGCAGGTGCACGGCGCTGGAGACCTTGTTGACGTTCTGCCCACCGGCGCCTTGCGCGCGGATGTACGTCAGTTCGATCTCGGCATCCGGCAAATGCACGTTGTTGGAAATCACCAGCATGGAAAAAAGTCCGAATTCAGAGCGTGCAGGATACCGCGATTAACCACCTAGCAGGTCTCCTGCGGCCATGCGCAACTTCTTGCATCAATCGTTTCGCGTTATGATCCCCAGCGAAAATTTACCAGTTCAATGCAGGAAGCATAAGCATGAGCAATAAAGCAGTTATCGTTTTTAGTGGCGGACAGGACTCGACGACCTGTTTGATCCATGCACTGAGCCACTATGACGAAATTCATTGCATCACGTTTGACTATGGTCAGCGTCATCGCGCGGAAATCGAAGTCGCGCAGCAACTGGCCAAACAGCTCGGCGTGACCGTGCATAAAGTGATGGATGTATCTTTGCTGAATGAGCTGGCCATCAGCAGCCTGACTCGCGACAACATCCCGGTTCCGACGGTTAATAGTTCTGGCGAAAGTCTGCCAAGCACCTTTGTGCCGGGAAGAAACATCCTGTTTTTGACCCTCGCCTCTATTTACGCCTATCAGGTACAAGCCAGAACGGTCATCACCGGGGTTTGCGAAACGGACTTCTCGGGCTATCCGGATTGCCGGGACGAGTTCGTCAAGGCACTGAACAAAGCCCTTGAGCTGGGCATGGATTACCCATTGAAACTTGATACTCCGCTGATGTGGCTGAACAAGGCGGAAACCTGGGCACTGGCCGATCATCACCATCAGCTTGATTTGGTTCGCCACCAGACACTGACCTGCTACAACGGCATAACCGGTAGCGGATGTGCAAATTGCGACGCTTGCAATCTTCGCGCAAAAGGACTCAATGAGTTTCTGGAAAACAAGGATGAGGTGATGAACAGCTTGAAAACGAAGCTGAATCTGCAATAAAGCACCCAACATACAAAAATGCGCTCACTTGAAAATTTCGAGTGAGCGCATTATTTAATCCATCAAGCCTGACTACCCGTCAGATACCTCTTGAACAATGACCTGGCACCGTATGCCGGCATGATATTGAAGAACGCAAAACCGACCTTTATCGCGATCTGGACGTAAATCATGCTGAGTATCGCGCTGTTCTCCATCGTCCCGTAAAAGGCGATGTAGCAGAAAAGAAAACTGTCGATTATCACCGCAAACAAAGTACTCAGAAACACCCGCAAAAAGAGAAACCGGGAGTTGGTCAGTTCTTTGATTTTGCACAACAGATAAGAGTTTATATTTTCCGACACCAGAAACGATACAGACGAAGCTACCAGCACCGACGACAGCTGACTGATCACATCATTGTAAGGCCCGTCGAGCTTCCACCCGGGTAGCCCGGGAAGGTACGTAGTCATGGCCAGCAAAATGATAATGGCCGCATTACTGATGAACGCGAAGAGTATCGCCTTGCGCGCCAACCGGAGGCCGAAGGTTTCATTCAGCAAGTCGACGATCAAAAACGTCAGCGGATACAGGAAAGTACCCGGCGTTACGACAATATCAAAATATTCCAGATAGATAGGCTTGGTCGCCGCAATGCTGGTAAAAATATAAAGCGTGAACAGCATCAGGTTCAGAATGATATAAATCATCCAGGAGCTCTCATGCCGATCATTTATTTCATAAGCGGTAAGCGACCCTCCCTGGGAGTAGAATTTCTTGTACAGATTCTTTACTTCTATCTTGTTCAGATTATCCATAATCTCACTATTCAACACTTCACTCAGCTTTATTTTAATTATCTTGCCTGTCGCAATGACCATGATCACCGCCAGGCTTTTTCCGTTTTCGAACCCCAACAGCTTATATTTGGTGTTTTCCCTTTCAACGCTGCAATCCATTAAATCGTTCCTCGATTATATCCCCGACAACACAAACACTCTCCAGCGCAAGATCAACTTCAGTTGTTATGAATAACCTTTTACTGACCTTGTCATACACCAGTTTTTCCTTGTCGATGCTTGCCGCGCCTTTCTGCACGATCAGCAGGTCGCCCGGTTCATTCATGCCACTGACTTCATTTTCCAGCAGGACGCCTATCAAATTGAAGGACGTTCCGAAATAGTAAGTCAGTGGAAAAATCGTCGCCAACTCGCCGATTCGCTTATCCAGATTCTGCAGAAGCAGACTTTCCTTGATGACAGGCACTGCCGCCGGGTTCATGTTGCCCTGCGGCGAGATGCTGCTGTCGATGATTTCCTTTTCTTCAAACGAGATCGTCTCTATCTCTTCGTAGGACACTCCGAAAAAGTCGGAAATCTTGCGCACAGTGGACTGCTGTACGTTGACCACTTTACCTTCAAGAATGTTGTAGATCGTGGTTCGGGTCAGTCCACTGGAATTACATAACGACAGCTGCGTTTCCCCACGACTCTTTATCAGGTACTTGATATTGTTCTTCAGATTCTCCGATCGTTCTCTTCTGTGCATGGAATGCTTACCGTCTTTTATAAAGGCAATTTGAAAATACCCCTCGAATCATCATTCAGGGACTCAACAGGCCCACTAGGAAATAGTTATACGGGTATTAGAGCCGCGGCAGATCATAGCATTCCCCCTCCCTGATTTCGGCATAAACATAGTGTGAACAACACCGCTGGTGTGAACCAGAAAGAACAATTCGAATTCTTTACTGACCCGTTAGTTCTGCTTATCGGCCAGCAGAATCTCGTGAATAGCGATCCTTCCCGCCTGCAGTTTTACACCCTGAGGCCCTGAGAAAAGAATCATTTTATTTGAACAATGTTCATTTTTCTGATTAATTTTCTGGTGTTCCGCCGTGAAAAACCTATGATGCGTCGGGCAACCGGGCTGTCGGCAGCGACCGCAGTCAGCAGAAAACGGGTCGTCGATACAGAGATTAGTTTGCGCGCACTGCCGCGAAAACAAGGAATCCGCTGTATCCGGTCGGGCAAGGGCAGAAACGCACGCACCCTCCGGTAAAACCAAGGAAGTCGCGCTCGTTCGCAGCGCGCTGCACACAGGGAAGGAATACAGACAATGGCAGTCCATACCGAACCGCTCATGAACCAGGCTGATCTGCTGCAACGGGGCCTGGCGGATCTGTGGGCGCAAGACGCCGAACTGGCAGGGATCCTCGACGCGGAAGTTGCCCGTCAGCACCAGGTGCTGTCGCTGGTCTCCTCCTCTTGCGCCGTCAGGCCCATGACCCTGGCCGCCTCCGCTTCGGCACTGGTCAATGTGACGGCCGAGGGGCTGCCCGGCAGACGTTACGGCGGCGGGTGCGAAAACGTCGATCTGGTCGAAGCGCTTGCCATCCGCAGAGCGCGGGAACTGTTCGATGCCCAGTACGCAAGCGTGCAATCGCATTCGGCATCAAACGCCAATTACCACGTGCTGACCGCCCTGCTCGAACCAGGCGATACCTTGCTGGGAATGGGCGTCAAATACGGCGGCCATCATACCCATGGCAGTTCCACCTCATTCGCCGGCATTTACTACAAGGCGATTCGGTACGGCACGACTTCAGCGGGGGTCATCGATTACGACCAGGTGCGCAAACTGGCGCTCGCCCATCGCCCACGCATCATCATGTGCGGCGCGACGGCGTACTCACGGGTCATCGATTTCCAACGATTTCGCGAGATTGCCGATGAAGCCGGCGCCATCCTGCTCGCCGATATTTCGCATATCGCCGGACTGGTTGCCACAGGGCGGCATCCCAGTCCGATCGACGTCGCACACGTCACCACCACCTGCACCCACAAACAACTCATGGGCCCGCGCGGCGGTCTGATCCTTTCGGGTCAAGCGGCGAACACCAAGGTGCCCGGCTTGAGGACGACATTCAGCCGCGCCCTCGACCAGGCCGTTTATCCGCGAATGCAGGGCGCGCCTGCCGTCAACATGATCGCTGCGAAGGCGGCGGCTCTGGCTTACGCAAAGTCCACGGAGTTCGACAGAAGCATGGGGCGGATTCGCAGCACGGCTGACGAGTTCGCCAGCGCCTTTCAGGCTCACGACTACGAAGTCGTCGGCGGGGGCAGTGAAAACCATACGGTATTGATTCGGTTGCGTGGCGGCATCACCGGCGCCATTGCCGAGTCGGCGCTGGAGCGTTGCGCAATTATCGTGGACAAATATCGTGTACCGGGCGAGACACGCCCTTCACTCATTACCAGCGGTCTGCGCATCGGCACGGGCTCCATCGCGCAGCGCAGAATCGATCCGCAGGGATGTCGCCAGATCGTCGATCTGATCTGCCGGATCCTCGACAGTGTGAGACCGATCAGCGAGCAGGATTACCTGCTGGAACCGGCCTTGCGCGAGCAATTCCGGTTGCAGACCGAAGCGTTCTGCACAGCCCATCCCATCGCCGAATACGTCTGACGGCAAATAAAAAAACCCGGCACATTGGCCGGGTTTCTCACTTTCTGCGTCTGGCTTACTTCGCGGCAGAACCCGCCGCGTGCAGCGCCTGCTGCGCCCCACGCTTGTTCTTGATCACGTAGCAGACCCACATGAACACGACCCACACCGGAATCGCGTACACCGAGATCTGGATGCCCGGGATCAGCAGCATCACGCCAAGGATGAACACCACGAACGCCAGGCAGATGTAGTTGCCGTACGGGTACCACAGCGCCTTGAACAGTGGTGTCTGCTGCGTCTTGTTCATGTGCTGTCGGAACTTGAAGTGCGAGAAGCTGATCATCGCCCAGTTGATCACCAGCGTTGCAACCACCAGCGACATCAGCAGTTCCAGCGCCTGCTGCGGGATCAGATAGTTGAGCAGCACGGCCACCAGCGTGACCGCTGCCGACGCCAGGATCGAACGCACCGGCACGCCGCGCTTGTCGATCTTCGCCAGACCTTTCGGCGCATCGCCCTGCTCGGCCATGCCCAGCAGCATGCGGCTGTTGCAGTAGGTGCCGCTGTTGTACACCGACAATGCCGCGGTCAGCACCACGAAGTTGAGGATGTGCGCAGCGGTGTTGCTGCCGAGCATCGAGAACACCTGCACGAACGGGCTGCCGCTGTACGAATCGCCGGACGCGTTGAGGGTTGCCAGCAGGCTGTCCCAAGGAGTCAGCGACAGCAGGATCACCAGCGCGCCGATGTAGAAAATCAGGATGCGGTAGATCACCTGGTTGATCGCTTTCGGGATCACGGTTTTCGGCTTGTCCGCTTCGGCTGCAGTGAAACCGAGCATTTCCAGACCACCGAAGGAGAACATGATGATCGCCATGGCCATCACCAGGCCGCTGACGCCGTTGGGAAAGAACCCGCCGTGCGACCACAGGTTGCTGACCGAGGCCTGCGGGCCGCCATGGCCGCTGACCAGCAGGTAGCTGCCCAGCGCGATCATGCCGACGATCGCCACGACCTTGATGATCGCGAACCAGAATTCGGCCTCCCCGAAGACTTTGACGTTGGCCAGGTTGATCGCGTTGATCAGCACGAAGAAGGCGGCGGCGGTGACCCAGGTCGGGATGTCCGGCGCCCAGTAGTGGATGTACTTGCCGACCGCGGTCAGCTCCGACATGCCCACCAGAATGTACAGAATCCAGCAGTTCCAGCCCGACAGGAAACCGGCAAAACCGCCCCAGTACTTGTGCGCGAAATGGCTGAAGGAACCGGCCACCGGCTCTTCGACGATCATCTCGCCGAGCTGGCGCATGATCATGAAGGCGATGAAGCCGCAGATGGCGTAGCCGAGGATCATCGACGGGCCGGCGGATTTCAGCACCCCGGCCGAGCCGAGGAACAATCCGGTACCGATCGCGCCACCGAGGGCGATCAGTTGAATATGGCGATTTTTCAGGCCGCGTTTCAGCTCGCCTGATTGCGAGTTTTGTCCACTCATGAAAAAGGTCCCACGCAAGGTTTGATGATGTTCAGTAGACGTTGCTGCAAGGTTGCGATTTCAGACAACCCCGATCAAACCCCAGCGCAAGCACCAGGAATTCAGCGTTTTTACAACGGTCATGCGTCACCTGTTTGTTTTTATCTGTGACGAAATCGAACCCGACACGCTTGTGACGTGGCGGAGTGAACAAGGCGGATAACCTTGAGGTTTGCGCGATTACGCAGAGGGTCACAGTTAAAACGCGGCGCATTGTACACCGCTAACCCCCTGCTGCCAGACCCCGCTGGATCAGCGTGGCGCTTGCCGGGATTGCGTGGGTCCGCCTCGAGACACTCGGGCGGCTGCAAAAATTGAGTCAGGCCTTTGCAGGCCATCGACGGGGACGAGGAAAAAAACGTCCCACGGAGAGAAGTGGAGATCGATCACGGCGTTCATTGCGCCTCCTTCTTGTTATGCACCTGCACGACAGGCATGAGGCGCATCTCACCCTGCAAACAGCGCTGAAACAAGCGCGCCAGAGCCCTGCGCGACGCCTTTGCAGCCGGGCTTCGGCAGGTTTTCCTTACAGCGTCTGCAGAGAGGTAAATCCACTGGGCTTTACCGGTGTTTTCGTAAACTTTTCTTTACGAGGCGTAACGCAGATTTTCCATTTCGGAAAATTCTGTAGGACGTCTGCAAATTGACGGTAGCAAGCTTGCTAATGAAAGGTGCCGCTTAGTTTTTTGTTTTCAAATAAGAAATCCGCCGCTTAAAAACAGAATAAAAAGTTTATTTAAATTTTAAATAAATAATTTTTTGCATTACAAAACACCCTGAACTAGGTTCTTCACGTCTTGCCGGCCAACTCGACCGGCCAGTCATAACTGTGAAAGTCATCTAGGAGATCGACCATGCAAGCACTGGAAAAAGACCTGGACACCGAACTGCAACTGGACGAATGGTTCGAAGCACCGACCCATGAGGCGGCTGTGGAAATGATGCAAGCCGACGCGGTGGTTCCGTTCGGCACGGCGATGTGGCCTCTGTAAGACATCCCCGGGCAGGCACGATCCGGCCGGTCGTGCCTGCCGCTTTCTTCACGGTCAGTCAGGGAGGACTCATGGATAAGCCCCGCGCGATCTCGCATTTCCTTTACTACCTCGAACATCACCCTGCCCTTGCCGGTCTCGATTCAGCGAAGGTACTGCTCGGCCACACCGCCGATTACGAAGCCCTGACCGGCGCCATCGCCGAACAGGCCGGCGATCATCCCCGCTTCACGTTCAGTGCCCGTCGCCTGGACCTGGAAAGCACCGCAACGCTGACCGCGGCGATTGCCGACAGCGATCTGTACATTTTCTTCTACGACTCTTCCACCCTGCCCAACCCGCGCCCCGACGGCCCGGAGTTCGTTCGCGCCCTGCAGGGCGTGATGGCGGAAAACTGGAAGAAGTCGCTGCTGTTCAAGGATTACGGCGACTATTTCTACGACACTTTCAGCGTCACCCCGCAGCGCATCGCCGGGCTCAACAGCCACTTGATCCAGCGCATGTCCCAGGCCACCACACTAAGCTTTACCGACGAACATGGCTCGCGGTTCGAAACACCGCTGAGCAGCATCAAGAAGTGGACCGACATCAACGGCGTCGGCAACTTCGACCTGGCCCCCGGCGAAATCGCCACCCACAGCGAAGCCATCAACGGCCATGTGAAATTCAAGGGCACGTTCCTCAGCACCATCCCGTTTGCACGCAAGTACGGCGTGCTGGAGTCGCCACTGGAACTGTGGATCGAGAACTCGACCATCAGCCGCATCGCCACCGATGTGCCGGGGCTGGAACACGACTTCAACAAATACCTGGACGCCAACCCGTCAAACCGACGCATCGAGGAATTGGGGATTGGTACCAATGAAGGTGTGAAAGATCTGTATGCGCGCAATGCCGGGTTCGAAGAGCGGCATTGTGGGTTGCATCTGGGACTGGGCGGTGGGGCCAAGGGCAGTCATCACCTGGACCTGATCTTCTCCGGCGGGGTGTTGGCGCTGGATGACAAGCCAGTGTTTGATGGGCGGTTTGTGTTTTAGGCGATTGACGCCTTCGCGAGCAGGCTCGCTCCCACAGGAGATTTGTGTTCGACGCCGATCCAATGTGGGAGCGGGCTTGCTCGCGAAGAGGCCGGCTCAGGCAACACAATACTTTCGCCAGACGAAAAAAAACGCCAACCCTGCGGTTGGCGTTTTTTGCTTTAGCTCGAAGCTTGCCGCTCAAAGCTCACAACTGCTTTATTCCGGCTTCTTGCGACCGAAACCCGGACGCTGACCGGAACCGGCCGGAGCACCACGACGCTTGCCCGACGGCTTGTCGCCGTCGACCAGTTTGATCCCCGGACGCTTCGGTGCAGGCTTGGCCGGACGCTTGTTGGTGGTGTCGGCAGGACGATCCGCCACCGGCGTACCGCGACCGGCCGGCGCACGACCTTCGCCACGCTCGGTACGACCACGCGGAGCGCGCTCGCCATCCGGACGTGCAGCCGGCTTGCGACCCGGACGCTCGCCTTCGATCTGCGGCTCACGGCTCGGACGCGGACCGGTCGGCGCGCCAGCGGCTGGACGCAGGGTACGCACGCGCTCGGTCTTGGCCATCGGCCGCGACGATTTACGCTGCATACGCTCCAGCTTGTCCTTGCTCTTGGCGTTGAGTTGCGGCATTGCCACCGGGGTCAGGCCGACTTCGGCGCTGAGCACGTCGACTTCGTACTGGCTCATTTCGCGCCAGCGGCCCATCGGCAGATCAGAGTTGAGGAACACCGGACCGAAACGCACGCGCTTCAGACGGCTGACCACCAGCCCTTGAGATTCCCACAGACGACGAACCTCACGGTTACGACCTTCCATCACCACGCAGTGGTACCAGTGGTTGAAGCCTTCGCCGCCCGGCGCCTGTTGAATGTCGGTGAAACGCGCCGGGCCGTCTTCCAGTACCACGCCGGCCTTCAGGCGCTCGATCATTTCGTCGTCGACTTCACCGCGTACACGCACGGCGTACTCACGGTCCATCTCGTAGGACGGGTGCATCAGACGGTTGGCCAGCTCACCGTCGGTGGTGAACATCAGCAGACCGGTGGTGTTGATGTCGAGACGACCGATGTTGATCCAGCGGCCTTCTTTCGGACGCGGCAGCTTGTCGAACACGGTCGGACGGCCTTCCGGGTCGTCACGGGTGCAGATCTCGCCATCGGGCTTGTTGTACATGATCACGCGGCGTACCGACTCGGCAGCCTCTTCGCGCTTGATCACCTTGCCATCGATGGTGATGGCGTCGTGCATGTCGACGCGCAGGCCGAGGGTGGCGTCTTTGCCATTGACCTTGATCCGGCCCTGGCTGATCCAGGCTTCGACGTCACGGCGCGAGCCAACGCCGATACGGGCGAGGACTTTCTGCAGTTTTTCGCCTGCTGGGCCGATTTCCTGGTCGTCTTGCTGATTGATGTCACTCATCTGGGCACCTCCCGGTGTGGTCTGTTCAGGCAACGCCTGAAGCATTGAAATCTGGTTTTCGGGCGAAGGGATCGCCGAAGGGTCGCGAATCATACGCGGATGTGCGCCATCGCGCATCAGAGACTAGCTGATCGATCGCCAGTTATTTCTTTTTCCGCCGACCGGCGCCACCAAGTTTGATCAGGCGCAGCGCGGCTTCGGCCAGCACCGTGCGCTTGTCGTCCTTGTCGAGTTTCTTCCAGGCACGAATCTCGCGCTTGCTGCGGCCACAGCCGAGACAGATGTCGTCGCTGAACTTGCAGAGGCTGATGCACGGGTCTTTGGTGGAACTCATAGCTACTCCAGAACGACACAACTCCCTTGTAGGAGTGAGCCTGCTCGCGATAGCGGTGTGTCAGTCGACATCTTTGCCAGATACACCGCTATCGCGAGCAGGCTCACTCCTACAGGGGGGCTGCGGTGTTAAGCGGATCGGGGTCAGTCCTCGAACTCGCGGCGTTCGGCCTCGATGGCTTCCGCCAGCGCACGGGCTTCGGCTTCTTCTTCGCTCAGCTCGGGTTCGGGCGCTGGCACCGGTTGTTCGAGGGCGGCGACGGCGGCCAGGAGTTTTTCCCGGGCTTCGGCAACGCCAAGAATGTCCTCTTCCGGTTCGGCTTCTGGCTCGGTCTCGAGTTCAACTTCAATCGCCGGCTCGACGGTCTCGACTTCCGGCTCAGTCGTCGACGCTTCACCATCCGCAGCATCGCGCAACAAATCATCGAAGTCGGTCTTGATCCCCTCCTCCATGCTGTCCAGCTCCAGCAGCAAGGTGTGGAAACTGGTTTCTTCCTTCGGCTCTTCCGGCTCGGCGCTGGCGTCGGCCTGTTCCTGCAGGCCCTGCGGCACCGGTGCGTCGTCGAAATCGAGGACTGGCTCGGTTTCCATCTCGCGCAGTTCGGCCAGCGGTGGCAAGTCTTCGAGGTTTTTCAGGTTGAAATGATCGAGAAACGCCTTGGTGGTGGCGAACATCGCCGGTTTGCCCGGCACGTCGCGGTAACCGACGATGCGGATCCACTCGCGCTCGATCAGCGTCTTGACGATGTTGGTATTGACCGCCACGCCCCGCACGTCTTCGATCTCGCCCCGGGTGATCGGTTGACGATAGGCAATCAGCGCCATGGTTTCCAGCAGCGCGCGGGAATAGCGCTGCGGACGTTCTTCCCACAAACGTCCGACCCACGGCGAAAACTTCTCGCGGATCTGCAGGCGGTAGCCGGAGGCGACTTCCTTGAGCTCGAACGCGCGGCCCTCGCAGGACTTGGCCAGCAGGCTCAGGGCTTTCTTGAAGACCGGCGGTTCGGGGCGCTCGCCCTCTTCGAACAGTTCGTAGAGACGTTCAAGCGATTGCGGTTTTCCCGAGGCCAACAGAAAGGCTTCAAGCAGGGGCGCCAGCTCGCGGGGTTCAGTCAGGTTCATGTTTCGACTCGTTATTCGGCTCGGGCTCGCACGTGGATCGCGGCGAACGGCTCATTCTGCACCAGCTCGACCAAGGATTCCTTGACCAGCTCAAGGATTGCCATAAAGGTCACCACCACGCCGAGGCGACCTTCCTCGGCGGTGAACAGCTCGACGAACGGTACAAAACCGCCGCCCTTGAGCCGTTCCAGCACATCGCTCATGCGCTCGCGGGTCGACAGTGCCTCGCGACTGACCTGGTGGCTCTCGAACATGTCGCCCCGGCGCAGCACTTCGGCCATGGACATCAGAATCTCTTCCAGCGCGACATCCGGCAACAGCTTGCGCGCCCGGGCTTCCGGGGCGTCGAGTTTGGGCACCACCACGTCGCGACCGACCCGGCTCAGGCCGTCGATGCCTTCGGCGGCAGCCTTGAAGCGTTCGTATTCCTGCAGGCGACGGATCAGTTCGGCGCGCGGGTCGTCCTCTTCGTCTTCGACGGTTTCGGCGCGCGGCAGGAGCATCCGCGACTTGATCTCGGCCAGCATCGCCGCCATCACCAGATACTCGGCGGCCAGCTCCAGACGCACCGACTGCATCAATTCGACATAGCCCATGTACTGGCGGGTGATTTCCGCCACCGGGATGTCGAGGATGTTGATGTTCTGTTTGCGGATCAGGTACAGCAGCAAGTCGAGCGGGCCTTCGAAGGCTTCGAGAAACACTTCCAGCGCATCCGGCGGGATGTACAGGTCCAGCGGCATTTCCGTGACCGCCTGGCCATAGACCATGGCAAACGGCAGTTCCTGCTGGGCGCCGGCCTGGGGATCGACAACGGTCTCCACTGCGGACATTCAGGCCTCGACCATGAACGGCGCGGGGTCGCCGCAACCGACGCGGATCACTTCCGGGTCGTCGCCGGTCAGGTCGATCACGGTGGACGCCTTGATCCCGCCGAAACCGCCGTCGATGATCAGGTCCACCTGGTGTTCGAGCAATTGACGCATTTCGTACGGATCGCTCAGCGGATCTTCATCGCCGGGCATGATCAGGGTCACGCTCATCAGCGGCTCGCCGAGTTCGGCCAGCAACGCCAGGGCAATCGGATGGCTCGGCACCCGCAGGCCGATGGTGCGTTTCTTCGGATGCAGCAGCAGACGCGGCACTTCGCGGGTGGCGTTGAGGATAAAGGTGTAAGGCCCCGGCAGATGCGCCTTGAGAATGCGGAAAGTGCCGGTGTCGATCTTGGCGTAGTTGCCCAGTTGCGACAGGTCGCTGCAGATCAGCGCGAAGTTGTGCTTCTCGTCGAGCTGGCGCAGACGGCGCACGCGCTCGATCGCGGTCTTGTCGCCGATCTGGCAACCGATGGCGTAGGAAGAGTCCGTGGGATAAATCACCACCCCGCCCTTGCGGATGATCTCGACCGCCTGTTTGATCAGGCGCGCTTGCGGGTTTTCCGGATGGATCTGGAAAAATTGACTCACGTTTTCTACCTGTTCAGACGGCGGCAATATCTGTGTCATGTTTGAACCGACACCACAGGGGTGGAAGGTCCTCGGGAACCGGCCGGTACTGGCCAATCTCGGACCAGCCTCCAGGGCCATGGAAATCACTGCCGGCGCTGACCAGCAGACCGAACTCGCGGGCAAGGATTGCCAGGCTGCCGACCTGTTCCGCGGGCTGATGGCCATTGACCACTTCGATTGCATGCCCGCCCGCTTGAATATAGTCGGCAATCAGCTTTCGGCGCTTGCTGCGGGTGAAATCGTAGTGCCATGGATGCGCCAGACTGACCCACGCCCCGGCGGCGCGCAGGGTGCCGACGGTGTCTTCCAGCGTCGGCCAGTGTTGCTTGACGTCACCCAGCTTGCCGGCGCCGAGCCATTTGCGGAATGCTTCGGCGCGATCCTTTACAAAACCTTCACGCACCATCCAGTCGGCGAAATGCGGACGGGCCGGGGCGTTGCCGCTGTCGCCCAGCTCCTGCTGGATCTGCCGGGCGCCGTCGAGGGCACCGGGCATACCTTTGAGGCCGAGCTTGCGGCTTATTTCTTCCGACCGCAGCCAGCGGCCATCGTGCAATCGGGCGATCGCCTCGACCAGTGGCGCGGCGTTGACGTCGAAACCGTAGCCCAGCACGTGGATGGTCGCGCCGCCCCAGGTGCAGGACAGTTCGACGCCATTGACCAGTTGCATGCCCAGTTCTTCGGCGGCGCTGCGCGCTTCGGCGAGGCCTTCGAGGGTGTCATGATCGGTCAACGAAAGGATTCGCACGCCGTTTTCGAACGCACGCACAACCAGAATCGCTGGCGCCAGGGCGCCATCGGAGGCCGTGCTGTGGCAATGCAAATCAACATTCACGGGGAGTTGTAACCTCAAATCAGCTGGCGCTATCGCGCGCCCATATGTTTGTTATTATGCCGCCACATCCAGCTTCTGGCTCTCACTGTGAAACAATTCATCGATTTCATCCCGCTTCTGCTGTTTTTCATCGTTTACAAACTTGATCCACGGGTTGTCGATATCACCGGTCACGAAGTCACTGTAGGTGGTATTTACAGCGCCACGGCGATGCTGATCATCAGCTCCCTGGTGGTCTACGGCGCGTTGTTCATCAAACAGCGCAAGCTGGAAAAGAGCCAATGGCTGACCCTGATCGCCTGCCTGGTGTTCGGCAGCCTGACCCTGGCCTTCCACAGCGAGACCTTCCTCAAATGGAAAGCCCCGGTGGTCAACTGGCTGTTCGCCCTGGCCTTCATCGGCAGCCACTTCATCGGTGACCGCCTGCTGATCAAACGCATCATGGGCCACGCGCTGACCCTGCCGGATCCGGTCTGGACCCGCCTGAACATCGCCTGGATCGCCTTCTTCCTGTTCTGCGGCGCTGCCAACCTGTTTGTGGCATTCACCTTCCAGAGCATCTGGGTCGACTTCAAGGTGTTCGGCAGCCTGGGCATGACCGTGCTGTTCCTGGTCGGTCAGGGCATCTACCTGTCCCGCCATCTGCATGACGCCGATACCACAACGCCAAAAACCGAGGACTGACATGCTTTACGCAATCATTGCCACCGACGTCGCCGACTCGCTCGAAGCCCGCCTCGCCGCGCGCCCGGCCCACCTCGAACGCCTGCAAGTGCTCAAGGGCGAAGGCCGCATCGTACTGGCCGGCCCGCACCCGGCGGTCGACAGCAATGATCCGGGCGCTGCGGGTTTCACCGGCAGCCTGATCGTCGCCGAATTCGACTCCCTGAGCGCCGCCCAGGCCTGGGCCGACGCCGATCCGTACATCGCCGCCGGCGTGTACGCCAACGTGATCGTCAAGCCGTTCAAGCAAGTCTTGCCGTAACCAAGGAATGTGGAGGGGCTCTGTGGCGAGGGGATTTATCCCCGATGGTTGCGCAGCAACCCAAAGCCATCCAATGCGGTGTGCCTGACACACCGCATGCTCCCATTTCAGGTCTGCTTCGCTGCCCATCGGGGCGGTGCGACGTTTCGCTGAATCCCCTCACCACAACAGCTCTCTCGCCACACTCAACCCACTCCAAGCACTGAACCTTCCCGCTTCTCACCGCTCTCAATCGCTCATTATTCTCGTTTGCCTGCCGACAACCTGCCCAATATCCATTTGCAAGCAGGAATCGCAATGCGCAAAGGTCCGTTGTGTCTGATGTGGGTCACGTTGACGATCATGGCGCCCGCCCATGGTGAGGAAACCACCGAAAGCGGCAGCTCCACGCCATTGTCGTTAAGTGCCGGCAGTCAGATTACCGAACTGCAGCAGCGCCTGAAGGCCAGCGAGCAGCAGCGGGAAGAACTGAGCAAACAACTGCAAAATGCCGATAACACCCGCGAAAGCGCCCAGCTTGCCCGGTTGCGTCAGGAGAACCAGCGCCTGAAGCTGCAACTCAAGGAAGCCCAGGCCAGTCCATTGCCGCGTCTGTTGACCGAACAGCAGCAATGGTTCGTCACCGGCGCCGGGGTAGCGCTATTGGCGCTGCTGTGCGGTATCTTTGCCAGTGGAGCAAGCCGAAAACGTCGGCAATGGCTAAATTGAGTGAGTCATGAGCGAGCTGTTACTGATTGATGATGACCAGGAGTTGTGCGAACTCCTGAGTAGCTGGCTGAGCCAGGAAGGCTTCCAGGTACGCGCCTGCCACGATGGCCAGAGCGCGCGCAAGGCGCTGGCCGAATCGGCGCCTGCCGCTGTGGTGCTGGACGTGATGCTGCCCGACGGCAGCGGTCTGGAGCTGCTCAAGCAATTGCGCAGTGAACACGCCGACTTGCCAGTGCTGATGCTCTCGGCCCGTGGCGAACCGCTGGATCGCATCCTCGGTCTGGAGCTGGGCGCCGACGATTACCTGGCCAAACCCTGCGATCCGCGTGAACTCACCGCGCGCCTGCGCGCCGTGCTGCGCCGCAGTCACCCGGCTGCCGTGTCGACCCAGCTCGAACTCGGCGACCTGAGCTTCAGCCCGGTGCGCGGCGTGGTCAGCATCGACGAGAAAGAACTGACCCTCACCATGTCCGAAAGCCGTTTGCTCGAAGCCCTGCTCAAGCAGCCCGGCGAACCGCTGGACAAACAGGAACTGGCGCAATTGGCCCTCGGCCGCAAGCTGACCCTGTACGACCGCAGCCTCGACATGCACGTCAGCAACCTGCGCAAAAAGATCGGCCCCCACCCCGACGGCCGCCCGCGGATCGTCGCCCTGCGCAGCCGTGGTTATTACTACAGCCTGTAAACCGTTTGCTTCTCTGTGGCGAGGGAGCTTGCTCCCGCTGGACTGCGCAGCAGTCCCTCGTTTTTGATTTGAAAAGCGAGGGGCCGCTTCGCTGCCCAGCGGGAGCAAGCTCCCTCGCCACAGGCGGATTGCCAGAGATATTTGTCAGGTCGGGATCGAAGCGTCTTTACCCAAGCTTTACGCAGCGCTGACCGCCGCTGACCTTGATCTCCGTAATCTGAACTCATCCGGAACGTACCGGGAACGAGACAAGGAGATACACCATGCGCAAGACTCTTATCGCTCTGATGTTCGCTGCCGCTCTGCCAACCGTCGCCATGGCCATGCCACAGGATGGCGGCCCGATGGGTGGCCCGCTCGACGGCCCACGCCACGGCGGTCAGATGCACGGCGAGCACGGCAAAGGCCCGTACAGCCAACTCGACCTGTCTCGCGAACAGCGTGATCAGATCCGCAAGATCATGGGCGAGCAGATGCACGAACGTCGCCAGGTGGTCGAGAAGTACCTGGAAAAACTCTCGCCGGCGGATCAGAAAGCCATGAAGGACGAGATCGCGGCCAACCACAAGAAAGCCGAAGCTGACGTACGCAACCTGTTGAAACCGGATCAACAGAAGAAATTCGACGAGATCCAGAAGAAACAGGCTGAACGCCGCGCCGAATGGGCCGAGTTCAAGGCGTGGAAAGCGCAACAGCCGCAAAAGGCGCAATAATGCGATAACCTCGGACCCGACGGCTAAACGCCGTCGGGTCTGTTGCCACTCAATCCAAATGTGGGAGCGGGCTCGCTCGCGAATGCGGTGTATCAGACAAAGAGATGTTGACTGACACACCGCATTCGCGAGCAAGCCCGCTCCCACATCGTTGGGTTTTTGTTTGATTGGGGATTTTCTGTGCGTTCATTGTTCTGGCGTATTCTTGCGAGCTTCTGGCTGGCCATCGCTCTGGTGGCGGGGCTGTCGATCCTGCTCGGGCACATGCTCAACCAGGACGCGTGGATTCTCAGCCGCCATCCGGGCCTCAACACCCTGGCCGCCGAATGGACGCAAACCTACGAAGCCCAAGGCGAAGACGCCGCGCAGGACATCCTCGAACAGCGCAAACGCCAATATCACATCGATGTCCAGGTGCTGAACGAAAGCGGCGACCCGGTGGTGCGTGGCACCTTCCCGCGTCGCGCCGCCGCCTTCGAAGCCCGGCAGAACAACGATGACCGACGCCTGCCCTGGCGGCGCCTGACCGACGAATTCACCAGCGAAAAAACCGGCGACACCTATCTGTTCATCTTCCGCATCCCGCACCCGGAGCTCGACGCCTGGCACCGCGAAAGCCTGCTCTGGCCGCTCAGTGCGCTGGGCATTGCGCTGGTGGTGCTGACCCTGTTCAGCCTGCTGGTGACCTTCTCCATCACCCGCCCGCTCAGCCGTTTGCGCGGCGCGGTGCATGATCTGGGGCAGACCACCTATCAACAGAACAGCCTGGCGAAACTGGCCAACCGCCGCGATGAGTTCGGCGTGCTGGCCAACGACTTCAACCGCATGGGCGCGCGCCTGCAAAGCCTGATCGGCAGTCAGCGCCAGTTGCTGCGCGATGTGTCCCACGAACTGCGTTCACCTTTGGCGCGACTGCGGATTGCGCTGGCACTGGCGGAACGGGCCAACCCCGAAGAACGGGAAAAGCTCTGGCCACGCCTGACCCGCGAATGTGATCGGCTGGAAGCGCTGATCAGCGAAATTCTGGTGCTGGCGCGAGTCGATGCCGACAACGCCAGTGCCGAAGCGGTAGACCTGAACGCCCTGCTCGGCACCTTGCAGAAAGACGCGCAACTTGGCTCGCCGGAGCAGACCGTGCGCCTGGATGCCGAACCACACCTGACGCTGACCGGTTGGCCAACCATGATCGAGCGCGCCGTCGACAACCTGCTGCGCAACGCCCAACGCTTCAACCCGGTGGGACAGGCAATCGAAATGCAGGCCACGCGTCAGGGCGAACGGATTGTGGTGAGCGTGCGCGACCACGGCCCGGGTGTGCAGGCCGAGCACCTGAGCCAGCTGGGCGAACCGTTCTACCGGGCGCCGGGGCAGACGGCGGCCGGGCATGGTCTGGGCCTGGCGATTGCCAGGCGCGCGGCGGAGCGGCATGGCGGGAGTCTGCTGCTGGCCAATCATCCTGAGGGCGGGTTTGTCGCCAGCCTGGAATTGCCGTTGGTGCCGGGCGCCGTCGTGCAACCCTGATCAAACCTGTAGGAGTGAGCCTGCTCGCGATAGCGGTGGATCAGACAAAAATTCATTGACTGATCCACCGCTATCGCGAGCAGGCTCACTCCTACATTTGATCGGTGGTGTCAGGCCTTGCCCGGCCAGGCGCTGACGAATTCGGTCAGATCAACCTTCTCCGCCACACGCGGCTCTTTCTGCGGCGTGCCGAGGTACAGGAAGGCAATTACCTGCTCGTCATCAGCCAGGCCCATCCCCTTGGCCACGTGCGCCGAATAAGCCAGATCACCGGTACGCCACACCGCACCAATCCCCTGCGCGTACGCCGCCAGCAGAATCCCGTGAGCCGCACACCCCGCCGCCAGCAACTGCTCGGCCTTCGGATACTTGACGTGATCCTGCAGTTTCGCGATCACCACGACCACCAGCGGCGCCCGCAGCGGGCCGTTGCGCGCCTTGTCGATCATCGCTTCAGTGACTTCGCCCTCCTGCATCTGCGCCGCTTCGGCCAGCAACTCGCCCATTTGCTCACGTGTCGCGCCTTCGACGGTGAGGAAACGGTACGGCTGCAAGTGGCCGTGATCCGGTGCGCGCAGGGCTGCGCCAAACAGGGCTTCGCGCTGCTCGGCGGTAGGGGCCGGTTCGACCAGGCGTGGAACGGAAACACGGTTGAGCAAAGCGTCGAGAGCCTGCATCGGCCACCTCCTGAGAAAAATGTGCGGCTATTCTAGCGGTATCCGGCAACAGGGTGCCGGTTTACATGCCCTGCCCCACGGGTAGAATGGCGCCCTTCCTACATCAGCCCGAGCGGACTTCATGGCGTTGCCGACCTTACGGATCATTGGTTTCATCATCGGCATCTTCCTGATCACCCTGGCCATCGCCATGGTCGTGCCCATGGCCACCCTGGTGATTTTCGAGCGCACCGGCGATCTGCCGTCGTTCCTCTGGGCGAGCATGATCACTTTCCTCGCCGGCCTCGCACTGGTGATCCCCGGCCGCCCCGAGCACATTCACCTGCGCCCGCGCGACATGTACCTGCTGACCGTCAGCAGCTGGCTGGTGGTGTGCATTTTCGCCGCGCTGCCGTTTTTGCTGACCCAGCACATCAGCTACACCGACTCGTTCTTCGAAAGCATGTCCGGCATCACCGCCACCGGCTCGACCGTGCTCAGCGGGCTCGACACCATGTCCCCGGGGATTCTGATGTGGCGCTCGCTGCTGCACTGGCTCGGCGG
Source organism: Pseudomonas sp. LAMO17WK12:I5 (assembly GCF_900215165.1). Lineage (NCBI taxonomy): Bacteria > Pseudomonadati > Pseudomonadota > Gammaproteobacteria > Pseudomonadales > Pseudomonadaceae > Pseudomonas > Pseudomonas sp. LAMO17WK12:I5. The sequence continues at coordinate 168,355 of NZ_OBDS01000013.1, forward strand.
TATCGGCTTCATCGGCATGGCGGTGGCGATTCTGCCGTTGCTGCGCATCGGTGGCATGCGCCTGTTCCAGACCGAATCGTCCGACCGCTCGGAAAAGGTCATGCCGCGCTCGCACATGGTGGCGCGCCTGATTGTGGCGGCCTACGTCGGTATCACCATCCTCGGCAGCCTGGCGTTCTGGTGGGCCGGGATGAGCCCGTTCGATGCGATCAACCACGCGATGTCGGCGATTTCCACCGGCGGTTTCTCGACCTCCGACCAGTCCCTGGCGAAGTGGACGCAACCGGCGGTGCACTGGGTCGCGGTGGTCGTGATGATTCTCGGCAGCCTGCCGTTCACCCTGTACGTGGCGACCATGCGCGGCAACCGTCGTGCGCTGATCAAGGATCAGCAAGTGCAGGGTTTGCTCGGCATGTTGCTGGTGACCTGGCTGGTGCTCGGCACCTGGTATTGGTGGACCACCAAGCTGCACTGGCTGGAAGCGCTGCGGCACGTGGCGCTGAACGTAACGTCGGTGGTCACCACCACCGGTTTTGCCCTCGGCGACTACAGCCTGTGGGGCAATTTCTCGCTGATGCTGTTTTTCTATCTGGGCTTTGTCGGCGGCTGCTCCGGCTCGACGGCGGGCGGGATCAAGATCTTCCGTTTCCAGGTCGCCTACATCCTGCTCAAGGCCAACCTTAACCAGCTGATTCACCCGCGCGCGGTGATCAAGCAAAAGTACAACGGCCACCGTCTCGACGAAGAGATCGTGCGTTCGATCCTGACCTTTTCGTTCTTCTTCGCCATCACCATCTGCGTGATCGCCCTGCTGCTGTCGCTGCTCGGCGTCGACTGGATGACCGCGTTGACCGGCGCTGCCAGCACCGTGTCCGGCGTCGGCCCGGGCCTGGGCGAGACCATCGGCCCGGCGGGCAACTTTGCCACCTTGCCGGATGCCGCGAAGTGGATTCTGTCGTTCGGCATGCTGCTCGGCCGACTGGAGATCATTACGGTGTTTGTGCTGTGTATTCCGGCCTTTTGGCGTCACTGACCGGCGCCTGCAACAGCCGCGCCCGGTAATCGCCGGGCGTGGTGTCGAACCAGCGGCGGAACGCACGGAAGAAGTTGCTCGGATCGGCAAACCCCAGCAGATAGGCAATCTCCAGCAAGGTCATGTTCGGCTGCGCCAGATACTGCTCGGCCAGTTCGCGGCGGGTGTCGTCGAGCAGCTGCTGAAAACTGGTGCCCTCCTCCTGCAACCGGCGCTGCAAGGTGCGCTGCGACAGATGCAGGGTCTGCGCCACGGTATCGCGCTTGGGTTCGCCCTGCGGCAGTAAACGGCATAACACCTGGCGCGCCTTGTGGGTCACGCGGCTTTCAGAGAATCGCGCCAGGTATTCCCCGGCAAACCGGTCGTGCAGCAGCGCCATGGCTTCGTTGGCGGTGGGCAGCGGTGCTTCCATGTCGGCCCGTTCGAAAATCAACGCATCGTACGGCGCGTTGAACATCAGCGGTGCATGAAAGGCTTGCCGGTAAGGTTGCAGGTCTGCGGGTTCGTCACCCTGAAACAGCACTTTGACCGGGTGCAGGGTGCGCCCGGTCAACCAGCCGCACAGGCCCAGCGCACAGGCCAGCGAGGCTTCGGCGCTCTGCCGGGTTGGCGGCAGGTGATCGCCATGCACCGTCAGAATCAGCGCATAGCCTTCTTCGAGCAGACGAAAACTCAGGTCGGCGCTCTCGGCGATAATCCGCTGATAACGCACCAGGCGTTGGAAGCCTTCGGCCAGGGTGTTGCTCGACATCAAGGCATAGCCGGCAACGTGGAACGACGCCGGGCGTACCACCTTGCCCATGTTCAGGCCGATCGCCGGGTTGCCGGACAGCTCGACCGCCCGTTGCCAGAGGCGGGTCATGGAATCTTGCGGGAAGCGCGCATCCGGATCATTCAGGGCGGCGTAATCGAGCCCCAGTTGCTTGAACAGTACCCGGCAATCCAGGCCGTCCATCTCCAATGCTTTGACAATCCCCATCGCCCAGCTTGCAGAAGTCGTTCGTTCGCTCATGGCGTTATTCTTTTACATGATGGATCGCATGTGACGACCCGATTTGCGAAGGATACTAAAGTGGCGCCCATTGTCACTGGCTGATGCCAGTGTTCACTCTAGACTCAAATAAGCTACCCGCCGAACAACTTGCCGTCAGAACAATAACCACAGAGATCGCAGTCGTGGAAAACATCAAGCAATTCAACACTTTCGCCGAGTTCTACCCGTATTACCTCAGCGAACACGCCAACAGTACCTGCCGACGATTGCATTTCATCGGCACCACGCTGGTGATTTTCATTCTGGCCATGACCATCGCCAAAGGCGCCTGGCTGCTGTTGCTGGCCCTGCCGCTGGCCGGTTACAGCTTCGCCTGGGTCGGCCACTTCTTCTTTGAAAAGAACCGTCCGGCGACTTTCCAGCATCCGCTGTACAGCCTGCTCGGCGATTTCGTCATGTACCGCGACATGATCCTCGGCCGCGTGGCGTTCTGAAACCCGACCCACCAGGAGGCTTGCCGATGAACGCCAATGCCCGCTTCACTCACATGCAGGACGGCACGCAGGAAGACTGGGCGATCATCGCCGCCGACTTCAGCGCCTACGCTCGGCAATTGCCGTCGCGGATCATCGCGCACCTGAAGTTGCTCGAAGGCGATTTCGGCGGCTTCCCGGTGGATCGCCTGACCCATTCGCTGCAAACCGCGACCCGCGCCTATCGCGATGGTCGTGACGAGGAATATGTGGTCTGTGCGCTGCTGCATGATATTGGCGACACCCTCGGCTCCTACAATCACCCGGACATCGCGGCGGCGATTCTCAAACCGTTCGTCAGTGCCGAGAATCTGTGGATGGTCGAGAAGCACGGGATCTTTCAGGGTTATTACTTCTTCCATCACCTGGGCATGGATCGGCATCTGCGCGAGCAATTCGCCGCGCATCCGCAGTATCAGGCCACGGCGGAATTTTGCGCCAGGTACGATGCGGCGGCGTTCGACCCGGCCTATGAAACCCTGCCGCTGAGCTTCTTCGAGCCGATGATGGAGCGGCTGTTTGCCCAGCCGAAGCACTCGATCTACAAGGCGGCGATGGAAGAACACAGCCCGGCCTGAGAACACCACAGATCAATGTGGGAGGGGGCTTGCTCCCGAAGGCGGTGTGTCAGATAAACATGTACTTACTGATACACCGCATTCGGGAGCAAGCCCCCTCCCACAGGAGATATCTGGGGTCTAGGCAATCTCGGCAACCTTGGCCGCCTTGAGCTGTGCCTCCCGCGCCTGCGCATCCGCCAGGCGATACAGCTCGATCGTGCCATCCCAGTGCTCGATCAATGCTGTGCACGATTCCACCCAATCGCCGCAATTGAGGTAATCCACCTCACCGACTTTACGAATCTCGGCATGGTGAATATGCCCGCACACTACGCCGTGCAATTCGCGTTTCACGCATTCGTGGGCGATGGCTTCTTCGAAGTCGCTGATGAAGCTCACAGCCGTCTTCACCTTGTGCTTGAGGTACGCCGACAACGACCAGTAGCCGTAGCCATAACGCGCTCGCCAGTGGTTGAGCCAGCGGTTGAGGGTCAAGGTGAATTCGTAGGCAGAGTCGCCGAGGAAGGCCAGCCAGCGGTGGTAACGGGTGATCACGTCGAACTGGTCGCCATGGATCACCAGCAGGTGCCGGCCATCCGCCGTGACGTGAACGGCCTCGTCGACCAACTGGATGTTGCCGAGGATCAGCTTCGAATAACGGCGCAGGAACTCATCGTGGTTGCCGGTGACGTAGATCACCTCGGTGCCGCGCTTGCTCATGGTCAGCAAGCGGCGGATCACGTTGGTGTGCGCCTGCGGCCAGTACATGCCGCCGCGCAGCTTCCAGCCGTCGATGATGTCACCGACCAGGTAGATCTTGTCGGCGTGGTAGCCCTTGAGAAATTGCGACAAGTGCTCGGCCTGGCAATCCCGCGTGCCCAGGTGCACGTCGGAAATCCACAAGGTACGCACCCGTTGTTTGCGGCTGGGTCTGGCGAGCTCGGCGCTGGTCATGGGCAACCCTCTGCGATGTTTTCGCCACTGTGCACGTGCCGGGTGAATCGACCATGACAGACAGGCGTCAGTCGTGTGACAGCGCGCAAGCCCGTCGCCCCGGTGTAGACTGGCGCTCACTTCGGAGACTTCTTCCATGCGCCCGATCCTCACCCTGCGCCAATACACCCACGACCTGATCGTCCACAGCCACGACCACGCGCAACTGGTGTTCGGGCTGTCCGGCGCGCTGGATTTCGAAGTCGAGGGTCAGGGCAGCCAGGTGCGTCAGCAGAGTTTCGTGGTCGTCCCCGGTGGCGCGCATCATGCCTGCGGCAGCCCCGATGGCAGCCGTTGTCTGGTGCTGGACGTACCCGACGGGCCATGGCTGAACGATTCGCTGGGCGAGCACGCCGACGCCAGTCAGCGCTTGCTCGACCAGCCTGCGCGGTTGTCGCTTGATGCCGGGCAAAGCCAGTTGGTCCACTGGCTGGCGCACAGCCCAGTCAGCGATCCGCTGATCGCCCAGCAAGGCGCAGTGTTGCTGCTGGCCAGCCTGAATCACGCCAGACCTGCCGAACATTCGGCGCGGCGCCTGCCCTACGCAGCGCTGGATGCGCACATCGAACAATACGCCGCCTACCCGCTGCAGGTGGCCGATCTGGCGCAGATCGCCGGGCTGTCCAGCGCCCGGCTGCACGCACGGTTCATGGCGGAATGCGGGCAGACGCCGATGGACTACATTCGCAGCCGGCGGCTGCACAAGGCGGTTTGCCTGCTGCGCGACACGGCACTGCCGATCGGTGAGATCGCCAGTCGGGTCGGCTACAGTTCGCAAAGCGCGTTCGCGGCGGCGGTGTTGCGCGAGTTCGGCGCTTCGCCGGGGCAGTTGCGCCGCGACTCCTGCGACAAAAAACGCTAGTTCGCCGACAGACTTCTGCGCCGCAACACGTTTCAATGGGCAACATTGAAACCGTGTTCGGATTAAGGATTGCAATGACTCCGCGTACCGCCCTCGGCGCCCTGCATATCGGCGCTTTAATGTTCGGTCTGACCGGTGTGTTCGGCAAACTCGCGGCCGCCTCGCCGGCGGTGATCGTCTTCGGACGCGCTGCATTTGCCGTGCTCGCCCTGGCCTTTTTCGCCCGCTTCGCCAGTCAGCACGGCTGGCGGAAACTGCAGGCGGTCGACTGGCGGCGCCTGGCGCTCAGCGGCGTGTTGCTGGCCGGGCACTGGGTGAGTTTTTTCATCGCGGTGAAGGTCGCTGGCGTCGCCATCGCGACCTTGGGTTTTGCCAGTTTCCCGGCGTTCACCGTGATTCTCGAAGGGCTGATTTTCCGCGAACGCATCCGCGCCAATGAAATCGTGCTGGTGGTGCTGGTCAGCGTCGGTCTGGTGCTGGTGACCCCGGCGTTCGATCTGGCCAGCGGCGCCACCACCGGGTTGCTCTGGGCGGTGCTGTCGGGCTTGCTGTTCGCCCTGCTGTCGCTGACCAACCGCGCCAGCTCTGGACGGATTCCGGCGGTGCAGGCCGCGCTGTGCCAGAACGTGGTGGTGGCGCTGTGTCTGCTGCCGGTCGCTGCCCCGCAACTGAGCGAAGTGCGCGCGCTGGACTGGCTGTGGATCGGTCTGCTCGGGGTGTTTTGCACCGGTGTCGCCCACAGCCTGTTTGTCGCCAGCCTCGCGGTGATCAAGGCGCGCACCGCCGCCGTGGTGTTCGCCATGGAGCCGGTCTACGGAATCACCGTCGCCTGGTTGCTGTTCGATGAAAACCCGACCGTGCGCATGCTGATCGGGGGGGCGCTGATCATCATCGCCATCGTGGTCTCGGCGCGGATGTCAGGCAGCGCCGACAAGAAAAACGTCGCTGCCGAAGCCGCGTCTCACTGAGTGCGATCGTTGTGGCCAAGGTCGCGCTCAGGGTCGATCTGATCGCGCACCCGCTGCTTGAGCACCTTAGCCTCGGGAAAACCGCCGTCGGCCTTGCGCTCCCAGATCTGCACGTCGTCGCAGCTGATGTGAAACACCCCGCCGGTGCCCGGCACCAGAGACACCTTGCCGAGGTCATCGCCGAAAGTGCTGAGCAGTTCCTGCGCCAGCCACGCAGCGCGCAGCAGCCACTGGCACTGGGTGCAATAAGTGATGACGATTTCCGGTTTTGCAGCAGACATGTTCGCTGAAACTCCTGAGACAGAGGGCGCCGCTATAATAGCCGGCTTTATCGCTTGCCCCGAGACTCACCATGCGCCGTTTGCTGTTCTGCCTGCTGCTTGGCTTCCTGCCCCTCTTTGCTAATGTCACCGTGCATGCCGCCGAAGCGCCCCGCCCGAAAGTCGGCCTGGTGCTGTCCGGTGGCGCCGCCCGTGGCCTGGCGCACATCGGCGTGCTCAAGGCGCTTGAGGAGCAAGGCATCAAGATCGATGCGATTGCCGGCACCAGCATGGGCGCGGTGGTCGGTGGCCTGTACGCCTCGGGCTACAAGATCGATGAACTGGAAAAACTCGCGCTGAACATCGACTGGCAGCAGGCGCTGTCCGACGCGCCGCCACGCGAAGACGTGCCGTTTCGCCGCAAGCAGGACGACCGCGACTTTCTGGTGAAACAGCAACTGAGTTTTCGCGATGACGGTAGCCTCGGCCTGCCGCTGGGGGTGATTCAGGGCCAGAACCTGGCGCTGATGCTGGAAAGCCTGTTGGCGCACACCAGTGACACCCGCGACTTCGACAAACTGCCCATACCGTTCCGCGCCGTCGCCACCGACATCGCCAATGGCGAAAAAGTGGTGTTCCGCAAAGGCCACCTGCCGCAGGTGATCCGCGCCAGCATGTCGATTCCGGCGGTGTTTGCCCCGGTCGAACTGGACGGGCGGCTGCTGGTGGACGGTGGCATGACTGACAACATCCCGCTCGACGTCGCGCGGGAGATGGGTGTCGACGTGGCAATCGTGGTCGACATCGGTACGCCGCTGCGCAACCGCAAACAACTGACGACCGTGGTTGATGTGCTGAACCAGTCGATCACCCTGATGACCCGGCGCAACTCCGAAGAGCAACTGGCCGCCCTCAAACCCACCGACGTGCTGATCCAGCCGGCGCTGGCGGCATTCGGCGTGACCGATTTCGGCAAGGCCCAGGAAATGATCGACGCCGGTTACCGCGCCACGCGGATTCTCGACGCCCGCCTCGCTCAGCTCAAACCTCAGCAATCTCAAGACGCCGAACTCAATGCGGCCCGCGCCCCAGGCCAGCGCACGCCGATCATCACCGCGATCAGGGTCGAGAACGATTCGAAAGTCGGCGATGAGGTGATTCGCTATTACATCCGTCAGCCGATCGGCGAGCCGCTGGACCTGGGCCGACTGCACTCGGACATGGGCACGCTGTACGGCCTGGATTACTTCGAACAGGTGCAGTACCGCGTGGTGCACAAGGGCCAGGATCACACGCTGGTGATCAGCGCCCGGGGCAAACGCAGCGGCACCGATTACCTGCGGGTCGGCCTGAACCTTTCGGACGACATGCGCGGTGACAGCGCCTTCAACCTCGGCGCCAGCTACCGCATCAACGGCATCAACCGCCTCGGCGCGGAATGGCTGACCCGCGCACAAATCGGCGACAAACAGGAGCTCTACACCGAGTTCTATCAGCCGCTGGACGTTGGCTCGCGCTACTTCGTCGCCCCGTATGCTGCGTTTGAAGCGCAGAACGTCGATGCTGTGCTCGACAACGACCCGATCGCCCAATATCGCGTCGAACGCTACGGTTTCGGCCTCAATTTCGGCCGGCAGATCGGCAATAACGGTGAAATCCGCTTCGGGGTCGGCGAGGCCTGGGGCAAAGCGGATGTGCGCATCGGCGATCAGGACCTGCCGAGAGAAAACTTCACCGAAGGGTTCTACTCGCTGAAGTACTCGTTCGACTCGCTGGACAACGTCTACTTTCCCCACGAGGGCAAGGACGTCAGCCTGACCCTGATGCAATTCGAACCGGGCCTCGGCTCGGACACGCGCTACCGGCAGTGGGAATTCAAGCTCGATAAAGCCATGAGCCATGGCCCGGATACGCTGATTCTCGGCGGCCGTTATGGCCGAACGCTGGACGATGCCAACGTGGTGACGTCGAGCTTCCTGCTCGGCGGTGCGCGACAGTTGTCGGGCTTTCGCGAGGATTCGATTTCCGGGCAGAACGTCAGCCTGATGCGCGCGGTGTACTACCGCCGGTTGACGCCGCGTTCCTATCTGCCGCTGGACTTCCCGCTGTATGCCGGGGCTTCGCTGGAACGTGGGCGGGCGTGGAACAACGACAACGAATTCGACAGCGGCTACATCAATGCCGCCAGCGTGTTTATCGGCTTCGATACGCCGTTGGGACCGCTGAACTTCACCTATGGCTTGAATGATGCGAACGAGCAGGCGGTTTATTTGAATCTGGGGCAGACGTTCTGATCATTCAGGTGGATCTATATTGCCTGCCAGGCCGCCTTCGCGAGCAAGCCCGCTCCCACACTGAAACGCATTCCAACTGTGGGAGCGGGCTTGCTCGCGAAGGCGATAGTTCAGTCAGCGAACAATTCCGCTGACTCAACCTTCAGCGAATCCCCGCCAATAACGTCCGCGCCGTTTGCTTGAGGGGTTCATCCCCTTCCTTGAGCAACTCATTAAGCAAGGCAATCGCGCTGTCGATATCCCCATCATCAATGCAGGTCTGTGCCTGTTCGAGTTTCACTGACCCGACAGCAGGTTCCGGCTCCTGCAAGCTCAGCGGCTCCAGCGCCAGAGTGGACGGAGGATCGCCGAACGCATTGAGAAAGTCATCGTCCAGCGGCTGCGCGTCCGGTTCGGGGATCCACTCCAGCTCCGCCTCTTCGCTGGCCCCGGTTTCGGGTAACTCGAAGTCTGCTGGCAGGATCTCAAGTCCTGAGTTCGATGCAGACAGATCCGGGTGCTGCTCAGGTGCAGAGCGACTGCCCTCAAGATCCCAACTGGACGCCATCGACAGCTCACCCAGATTCAATTCGAAATCATCCTCGGGCGCCTGCGCCACCGCTGCGGCAGCGACCATCGGCACTGCCGGGGTTATCGGCGCAGCGCCGGTCAATTTTGGATGCCGTTCACGGATCGCGGCCAGTTGCTGAGGATCCACCCCGGCATCACGCAGGCGATGTTCCTGTTGTTCATAAGCAGCGCTGTCGCCCTGCCGCCCCAGCACTTCGAGCAATTGCACACCCAATTCGGTGCGCTCGGGCTCCTTGTCCATGGCATTGCGCAACAACCCGACCGCCTCACTCAAACGCCCATAAGCCAGATAGATCCCCACCGCCTCCAGCACATCGCCGGCCGCCGGTTCTTCACGGTGTTCGGTGGCTGCGCGGATGCTCGCCGATTGAGTGGCTGGCGGGTCTTCAGGATCTGCTTGCCGATCTGCCGGCAGAGCTGCCAGTGGCGCCGCGCCCTCAGCCAGTTGCCGGCGACGTCGTACGAACAACCCGGTACCCAATAATCCCAGCAGCATCAGCAAGCCACCGAGCAGCGGCCAGTTGAGGCCATCGTCGGCAGCTTCAGGCGCGGTGGTGACCGGCGCGGGTGTTGGCGGCGTAACGGCCGGTGCCGCTGGCTTTCGCAATTCGCTCAAACGCGTTTGCAGATCACTGACCTGCTTTTTGCCGTCGGCAATCTGCACATCTTGCGCCTGCAGTCTGGCGTTGAGTTCGTCCACGGTCTTCTGCAACTGCTGATTGAGCAACACGCTGGCCGCCAATTGCTCGGCCACGGCATCGTTGGCTGGCGCCGCCGGAGCGGGTGGCGCTGAAGGGGCGGCGTCGCGCTTGCCCTGAGCAGCCTGAGGCGCCGCCGTGGCAGGTTCGACGGTGGGAAATTCAGAAGATTGCGGACGTGGATCGGGCTCGTAGGTGGCCGGCACGATACTCGGCGATCCGGGTGGATCGATCAGCAGCGTGTACTCGCGCAGCAGGCGGCCATTGGGCTGATTGAGCTGCACCAGAAAATTCAGAAAGGGTTCATTGACCGGTTTGCGCGAGGTCACCCGGATCATCTGGCGATTGCCATGCAGGATCGGGGTGAACTTGAGGTCATTGAGGAAGAACACCCGCTCGACCCCGGCCCGGCCGAATTCATCCGCGGTGGCCAGGCTGGCCGAGAGGTCGCCGGCACTGAGGCCCGCGGCATCCACCAGGGCGATGTCGGCCTTGAGCGGCTGATTGAGGGCCGAATGGACGGTAATGTCCCCCAACCCCAGCGCCATCGACCAGGTCGAATAGCTGAATACACCAGCGACCAGCAGCCATCTGGCGCCACCGCGCAGTACAACGTGCCGACTTGCGAGCATGAGCATCCCTTAAATAAGCAAAACCGGTTTCTATGCGTTCGCACATCCGGTACGAACACGATATTGCCCAGTAGTTCTTATAGTCTGCTCTGCGCGATCCCTCAAAAAACCGGCGCGCGGTTTATGCCTCAAGATTTTTCCAGGTTGCCCAGAATGTGCCCGTGAACGCGCATGCACACCTTCAGATCCGCCTCGTCGACGCCTTCGAACAATTCGTGACGCAACTGTGTAGCGATGGTTTCGATTTGTTCGATCAGCGGCAGCGCCGGGGCGCAGAGCACGATTTTTTTCGCCCGGCGGTCTTCCATCACCGACTGACGTTGCACCAGGCCCTGGCTTTCCAGGCTGTCGAGCAAGCGCGCGAGGGTCGGCCCTTCGACACCGACGCTTTGCGCCAGCTCGCGTTGGGTCGGCGCATCTTCGAAACGTGCAAGGTGCAGCAGCACCAGCCAGCGTGCCTGGGACAAGCCCAGACCGGCCAGCCGGCGATCCAGTTCGGCACGCCAGCCACGAGACATCTGGGCCAATTGCATGCCAAAGCGGTGTTGATCGGTTAACGGCATAAAACACTCATGAGTAGACTGACAAATAGAGAAAAACTAATTATTAGTCAGCTAAGCATGACATTTGGCTATAGGCAAGAGCCGACCTGTACTGAATCGTTACAACTGCCTGACGGTTGGCGCAATCGCCCTCTTACATTTCGAATTCCGATTGCAGCGCAGCCCTTACGCAGTAAAGAACGCCTTCCGGAACCCGACCGGCAAACAGCTCGGCCACTTCGGCGACCGACGGCAACTCGCCCTCGCCGTCGAGGAACGCGTCCTGCACTTCGCCCATCAGTTCTTCAGGCAAATCGAGCGCCTGCTCCAGCGACAACTGTTGCTTGCCGATGGCCTCGGCGAGCATCGTGTAGACGTTCTTTTCCGAGCATTGCAACTGCCCCGCGATCTGCATCGGGGTCATGCCGGCGCGGGCCAGGGTGATCAGTTCGTGACGCACATCGGCCACCACTTTCGGCGCCTCGGCCTCGCCGCCGAGCACTTCGAGGAAGGCTTCGCCGTAACGTTCCAGCTTGCGCGCACCAACACCGCTGACCCGCGCCATGTCGGCCAGCGAGGTCGGCTGGCTGCGGAGCATTTCCAGCAGGGTCGAATCGGGGAAGATGACGTACGGTGGCACGCCATGCTCTTCGGCGAGTTTGCGCCGCAGTGCACGCAGGGCTTCCCACTGTTCGCGCTCTTCGCCACGCACCAGTTGGCTGGCCGGGCTCTTGCTGGCGGTCTTGGCGGTGACTTGCGGCTTGAGGTCGCGGCGCAGTTCCAGGGACACTTCGCCCTTGAGCAATGGCCGGCAGGTGTCGCTCAGGCGCAGGCCACCGTAGCCTTCATGATCGACGTCGGCCAGACCACGCGCCACCAGTTGCCGGAACAACGAGCGCCATTCGCTCTCGCTCAGCGCCTTGCCGACGCCGTACACCGACAGGTGCTGATGACCGAAACTGCGGACCTTTTCGTTGTCCTTGCCCAGCAACACGTCAACCAGATGGCCGACGCCATAACGCTGGCCGGTGCGATAGATCGCCGAGAGTGCCTGGCGCGCCGGCTCGGTGGCGTCCCAGGTCTGCACGCCGTCGACGCAGTTGTCGCAGTGGCCGCACGGCTCGGGCATGTCTTCGTCGAAATACGCCAGCAGGGTCTGCCGGCGGCAGCGGGTTTCTTCGCAGAGCGAGAGCATCGCATCGAGTTTGTGCTGCTCCAGACGCTTGTGGCGCTCGTCGCCCTCGGAGTTCTGCAGCATCTGCTTGAGCATCACCACGTCTTGCAGACCGTAGGCCATCCACGCATCCGCCGGCAGACCATCACGGCCGCCGCGACCGGTTTCCTGATAGTAGGCCTCGAGGGATTTCGGCAGATCGAGGTGCGCGACGAAGCGCACGTTGGGCTTGTCGATGCCCATGCCGAACGCCACGGTGGCGACCATGATCAGGCCTTCCTCGTTGAGGAAGCGCTTCTGGTGATAGGCGCGCAAATCGTTGGGCAAACCGGCGTGATACGGCAGCGCCGGGAAGCCCTGCTCGCTGAGGAACGCGGCAACTTCCTCGACCTTCTTGCGCGACAGGCAGTAGACGATGCCGGCATCGCTGCGCCGTTCGGCAAGGAATGCGAGCAACTGCTTGCGCGGCTGCTCCTTGGGCACGATGCGGTAAAAGATGTTCGGCCGGTCGAAGCTCGACAGAAAGCGCTCGGCGTTCTGCAGGTGCAGGCGGGTGACGATTTCTTCGCGGGTACGCTTGTCGGCGGTGGCAGTCAGGGCGATGCGCGGTACGTCAGGGAACATTTCCGCCAACTGGCCCAGTTGCAGGTATTCCGGGCGGAAATCATGGCCCCATTGCGACACACAGTGCGCTTCGTCGATGGCGAACAGGGCGATGTTCAAGCCTTGCAGGAACGACAGCATGCGCGGCTGCACCAGACGCTCGGGCGCCAGATAGAGCATCTTCACTTCACCACGCTTGATCCGTGCCGCCAGATCGCGCTGCTGTTCGGCGCTCAACGTGGAATTCAGCGCAGCGGCGGCCACGCCCAGCTCTTCGAGGGTGGCGACCTGATCGTCCATCAAGGCGATCAACGGCGACACCACCACCGCCAGGCCTTCGCGCAGCAGCGCCGGCACCTGGAAGCACAGGGACTTGCCGCCACCGGTAGGCATCAGCACCAGCGCATCACCGCCGCTGGCCACGCGCTCAATGATTGCACCCTGACGGCCACGGAAACTGTCGTAGCCGAAGATGTCCTTGAGGACGCGTTGAGCCTGTTCGAGCATAAAAACTCCAAAAATCTACCGAAACATCCCTGCACAGGCTGGTTCAGGACAGCCACAGCTGCTTAAACAAAACGTAAGAGCGCATTGCCAGACCACCGCAATACGAGCAGGGAGCGCAAAACGCGGCAGTATACCCGAGCCCTCCCCGGCAGGGGGTGCCGCTGATAAGACTCCGCTAGCCGCCAACACGAAAACCCTGTGGGATATTCGTGTTGCCTGTAATTGCGGCAAATCTGCCGTGCGGCTGGCTTGAGCGCTCAAGAAGGCCTAGAATTCCCGCATTGTTTATTCCCCCAAGGTAGCCCCGTAATGTCCTTCGCTGAGCAACTAACCCGCCTGCAAGTCTTTCTCGACGCCGACGAGCTGCACGAAGAGGCGCTGGATTACGTGGCCGCCCACGGTTACCTGACCGCCCTGTCAATCTGTGCAGAAGACGTACCGGAGCGTGAGTGGATCGACGCCCTGTTCGCCGAAGAGCCGCATTACAGCAGCGAAGCCCAGCGCGAAGAAATCGAAGCCACCCTGATTGGTCTCAAGGCACACATCGCCCGCCAATTGGCGTCCGACGAAGAATTCGAACTGCCGTGTGACCTGGACCTGGGCGACGAGCCGGACGACTCTGAACTGCGCGGCTGGTGCATCGGCTTCATGGAAGGCGTATTCCTGCGTGAAGCGGCCTGGTTCGAAACCGCTGAAGAAGAAGTCAGCGAAATGCTCCTGCCGATCATGGTCGGTTCGGGCTTGTTCGACGAGCAGCCAGAGTTCGAAGACATCGCCAAGGACGCCAACCTGATGGACGACATGATCGTGCAGATCCCGGAAGCCCTGACCGCGCTGTACCTGCTGTGCCAGGCGCCAGACGAAAAACCGGCGATCCTCAAGCCACGTCACCACTAAGATCCGGCCTATGGACAACCCCATAGGCAACCGCTCCCTGATGTTGCGCTACTTCCTGCTGGCCGTCGGCTGGCTCAGCGTGGCATTGGGGGTGATCGGGATTTTCCTGCCGGTTCTGCCCACCACCCCTTTCCTTTTGCTGGCGGCCGCCTGTTTCGCCCGCAGCTCTCCGCATTTCTATCAATGGCTGGTCGAGCACCCGAAGCTCGGGCCATGGATCCGCGACTACCTCGACGGCAACGGCATTCCGCTCAAGGGCAAGGTCTACGCGATCGGGCTGATGTGGGCGAGCATTCTGTTCTCGTGCTACCTGGTGCCACTGCCGTGGGCGCGGGGGTTCATGTTGACCAGTGCGGTGTTGGTGACGGTGTACATCCTTCGGCAAAAGACTTTGGATAAATCCTGAATACCGCCGCCCACGCTACATCTGCATTTATCCCCGAGACAGCGCCTCAGGCCGTCTATTTCGTGTGTTTCGAGCCAGTTATCCAAGTGCCCTGCCACTGACCGCTCGTCGGACAAAACCTCCTACCTGTTATTTCTGACAGTTGGCAGCACTCGCCATATCAGGCCCAATCAATCAACGCCTTCCTCGCAGAGCCACCTGTCCTTCGCTGAGGTTTTTCGTCATGACGCACTTTCACTCCTTCCTGTTTCCACGCTTGCAGACTGAGATTCCGGGGCTGAAACTGCGTCCCTTGCGGATTTCGGCCATGATAGAGCCGATCGTCAATGGGGACGGCGGTATCAACTGCAAAACCTACTACCAATTTCCCGACGGTTTGTTCTGCTCCGTCGATGCCTACGCCGAACCCATGCGCAAAGGTGACACGCTCGATATCTATTGGGGCAAGGACCACAAGATCTTTACCCGGGTTCTGCAGGACGACGAAGACGGCAGCAACCAACCGGTGTTTTTCTTCCTGCCTGTGACGAACATCCTTCCCGGCTGGGTCGACGAGGTCTACTACGTACTGACCCGCGCAGGCAGCACCAGCCCCGACGAGCCCGCCACGCCCTTGCGAATACTGGTGAAGCTGGATCTGCCAGGCGGCAAAGACGATAAGCCCCATTTGCCCGGACATGCAAAATTGCACATCGTGCAGCTGCCGCGTGACGTCATCGTTAACGGTGTGGATGCGGTTTGGGCAGCCAAGGGTGTGCCGATGGTTATTCCTCCCTACCCGAACATCGCCGTGCGCGACGTTATCCAGGTGCAATGGGGCAATGCGTTCTTGCCACCTCATACCGTCAGCGCCGATGAGGCAGCCGGCACGGCACCTATCGAGATCACCGCACACAAGGACGATATTGTGGCCGGTGGCGACGGCAACGCGCAGGTGGTGCATTACGGGATCCATGACGAGGTATTCAACCACTCCGAGAAGTGGTCGCTGAGGACCCCAGTCAAAGTCATGTCCGGAATCCGGCAGCTGGATGAGCCGATTATCCAGGAGTCAGTCAACGGCATCATTGATCTCGACCAATTGAACAATCGCGATGTCAACGTGCATGTTCGCGCCTCTACCAGCGATTTCGAGTTGGGTGACACCGTCACCATGACTTGGGTAGGCACACCACCCACCGGTGCTCCGTTGCCCAACCGACAATCCCAGAGGGTGGAAAGCTTCCCCAGCATCCTCATGTTTCAGATTCCGAATGCGCAGGTCCGGGCGATTGCCATGGGAACCGCAGACGTATCATATGTGCGCTACAAAAAGGACGATGGCTCTGCGCTCCCCTCCAGGCACGAACTCGCCAGCGTGGAAGGCCGGATCCCCGCGCCGGTCTTAAGCGAAGCCGCGGGCGATACGGTGAGCACCGATATCACATCGGCCACCGTGAACATTCAGTACCCGGGCATGACCGCGGACGATATCGTCGACATGGCCTGGCTGGGCACCAAGGCCAATGGCATTCCCTACTTGTATGAGGCTCGGCACATCGTCAGCCCGCAGGACGTGGAAAATCATCTCGTGACCTTGTACGTGCCGGGAAAACATCTGCGGGTGCTGGAGAACGGTGCACTGAATCTGTTCTACCGGGTGTCCCGTGACGGGCCGCACTGGCGGGGCACGCATGAGTCCGGGCATCAGGAAATCAACGTGTTGCGATTCACCTGAGTCGCAGGCGTCAGGTCAACCCGCCGGCCCGGACAGCGGGTTGACCGGCAGGCCAGCACAAAAAAACGCCCGGCAGGTGCGAGGCGTTTTTCAGGTATTCGCATCATGACGCGGCTTACCAGGTCCAGCGCACTCCGAAACTCAAGTCATACGGTTTCTCGATGGACTTGCCATGGCTGTAGTCGTAACCGGCATACACCTGCAGGTCCTTGGTCAATGCCACTGCAACGCCTGCGCCCAGCACACCACGGGTGCCAGACAAGTCGTTGTTGAACTGATTATCAGCGTTGACCGTCACGCGGTTGTTATTGATGAACTCGTGCTGCACCGCAACGCGCACATAAGGCTGGGCGACCATGCCATTGCCCATTTTGAAATTGCGGCCCACAGTGGTTCCCGCTTCACCCAGCACCGAGCGGCTGCGATCGCCGTCGGCCTCCATGCCATTGTCCAGGTCGAAGCTGCGCCCGCGAATCAGCGCAGTCGACAGTCTGCCGTACGGCTCGATGTAGTAGCCGTTGCCCAGGGTGATCTGACGCCCGAACTCCGCCGAGGCGCTTATACCGGAGTTGTCATAACGGCCCTTGGCCCGCGTGCCATCGCTAATGCCGACTTTCGTATCGCTCTGAAAGCGGTTGAACTTGAGCAGCGCATCAAAGTAGTAACCGCTCTGCTTGTTCATCCAGGTCACGTAAGGGCCCAGATAGTAGCTGTCGACCGTACCCGAAGTTCCCTGTGCGACGTCCAGGTTGGTATGGCTGTAGCCGCCCATGATCCCGGCCACCCACAGACTGTCGCCCAAGTGCGTATCTGCCCCCAGAGAAAGCCCTTGCTGGGTCTGCTGATAACCCACGCCGGAAGCGGCGCTGATGTTGTACTTGTTGCCGTAGGTGCGCATCCACAGGCCGGTGTCACCCCCATTGAAACGCAACTCGCCCATGCGGCTGCGCAAAGTTGCCGCCTCGGCATACAACAGCGTCACCGGAGCGTTGAACAGCGCCAGTACCGATTTCGCCCCGGGGCTGATGGTCTTGGTGGTCGGGTCGAGAAACCATTCCGTACCGCTCTCCCCCACTTCTCGCCGATCAAGTTTATAAGACCAGGTACCCAGATCGACATGCCCGCCTCTCAGGGCAAATTGCGCGTCGCCGGCGGCGGTGTGCACCAGGGTCAACTGCTGCGGACTCAGCGCGTCCAGACCGGAAGCGGCCACCAGTAATCCGAATTGCCCGCTGGCAACGTCCGTGACATTGAGGAAGTCGTGCTGACCGGTGGCGAAATTGCCCTTCATTTCGACCGTACTGGAACCATCCGGAGAGCCGGTCAGCGTGCCGACGTTCAACTGGTAGAAGCTATCTGGCAAATCCTGCGCACCAAAGCGCACCGTCCCGCCATTCATGGCGAGTGTTTCTACAGTGTCAGCGCCTGTCAGGGTCCAGCTAGAACCGCTGTTGACGGTCACGCCGTTGACCTCGTCGAGACGGCCGGTCAGTTGCGAGTTGTTCTGCAGGGTGACGTTGGCGGTCGAACCGCTTTCGACCAGCACATCGCCCTTCATGTTGCCCTGATCGAAGGTGAGATTGGCGGTACTGTTGCCGGTGACGTTGACGTTGCCTTGCAGCGTGCTGTCGCGGACAGACATGCCCGCGGTGGAAGAGCCCTGCACCGTCAGCACGTTGCCGTTGCCCCCCGTCAGGGAGGACTGGTTCAACACCTCAAGGGTGGCATTGATGCCCTTGTCCACAAGAATCGCATCACCGGTGCGGCCTTCCACACTGGCGTTGTCGAGCCGCAGTGAATTGTTGCCCAGGCCCGAGGGATCCCTGCCCATAGTCACCCCGGTCTTGTCGCCGCTGATAACCGTGTTTGCGGAGGCGCGTACATCCCCCCCCAATATGTTCAGGCCGGTACTGTCAGCCCCTGTGCCCGTCACCTGACTGTTGATGAGCGTGAGCGTGCTCAAGCCGGTGACCTGAGCACCGATTTCCCCACCCTTGAATTGACTGTCGGTTGCAGTGACCGTGGAGCCCAGGGTCGAGCCGATAGACCGATTGACCGCCAGCCCCATAAAGTCGCTGGTCACGATGGCGCGAGTGAGATCACCCGTGCTGCCGGTTATGCGGATACCCACCAGCCCACTGTCGGCATTGACCGTTGCGCCGTTGATATTCAACGTTGATCCGGACGTGACAGACAGACTCTGGGTGGTGGCCCCCGCGATGTTCAGCACACTTGCGTTGCGTACCAGATAATCGCTCTGTGGTGTGCTTGCATCGATATTCAGCGTATTGCCGTTATCGACAATAACGGCGGCAAAAGAATGCCCGCCGGTAAAAAAAAATGCTGGCAGCACGACCAGCATTTTAAAGAGTCCTGCCGCAGCATTTTTTTGCAGCGAAACATGGTTTTTGTTCATGACGTGGCTTCCTGAATGTTCATCACCTCACATCTTTCAGAAGAAACGCCAAAAGACTGTAAGAGGCGCGAACAATACCTATCCGGGTCAAGCAAAAATGTAGGAGAAGTCCTAGATCCGGACGGAAAAGTCCTGTCCCGCTCGAGGAATGATCCGCCTGTTTCAGCAACCGTTTCAGCGAGGACACGGGAGGCGTAGCGGCCTCCCGTGTTTCCTTTGAAACGCATTGAATCAGGTAGGCAACGGGCAACTTCCGCCATCACCCGGATTGACCAGGTACACCCTGACCAAATGCTGTTTGGAGGTCGTCTCACGTCCGTTAATGACAGCCTTATATTTGACGCCACCCCACGCATTCAGAGTCGCGAGCAAGGGCGCGTATGGGATCTTCACAATGAAGCCGGACGCGGCCTCCTGATCTGTCGGTGTGTAGAACACCTCCTCGTCTGTCTCGGGTTTGGGGTTTGCACCGCCGTCGTCGGTATAACCCTGATAGGTGAATGTCAGCTCTTGATTCGCCAGTGCCAATTCCCCGCCCGGGACCCGCACCTCGACCACCACACCCTCGATGGGATCCAGGCGCAAGGCTTTGCAGTTCAGCCAGTCAGTATAATTGGGATCAAGGTGTAAAAATGCCGGATCAGGGACAGTGTCCTCTTGAATCTCCACATCCACCTCCCGAGGTTCTGAAATATCTACGTTGTCGTTCAGCGGATGACCGATGACGTAAGCCATCGGGTGCTTTGGATTACCATTACCTGCCGCCGCAATAACGTCCCACTTCACTTTCCACTCAAGCGATGTGGGGATAACGTCTGGAATCGTAACGAGGCCACCATCCTCCTCAGAAACAAGCTGGCCCGCATATTCAAGTTGAACGGTGTCATATTCCTTGGCGCCGCCATAGGTATTGACCGTAACAGTAACGTCCCCATCTTTGTCGGCTTCTCGCAACTCATTGGCAGGGCCTCCGGAATCACCCTGAACCGTCACCAACGCCAGATTTGGATTGGTCGGGTCTGGATTATTCGGATCAATCGGCAGACCGGGCTTTCGCATATCAACCTTAACTTCTTTGGAAATCGGAGTTGGCGGGTAATAGGTGCTGCCGCGTTTGATTTGGTACTCGGCGTCTACAGTTTTTTCACCAGGGTCGTCTTTGAACACGTCTTTGAATGAAATATCGACGTAAACCGGGAAACCGTTGATGGGCTTCGCCATCTGCGGAATGCCGTCGTAGGTCACCACCAACTCATCTCCCGGCAAGTAGTGGGTGTATTCGTCATAGATTCCCACGCCCAAAGGCGTTTGCGCATCCGCCAGATCGACCAGACCGTCCTTGTCAAGCAGCGGAATATCAAGGGGCAACAGCCCCTCGGGTGGATCTGTCAGAACGACCGTAACGGGGACTGGTGGAGAAAAAGTACTTGGGTTTCCCTTACGGTCGGTGACTCTGAAAAAAAGCGCGTGAGTACCTTCATCTTGCTTGAATACTTGTTCAGCGGTAAGTCTAAGCACGATCTCATTGATGGTATCAGTCCGGGTGACCGAATCGACAACCTCTGCCAACACTGTCGAGTCCCCATATAACAACTCTATAAAATCGCCAATCTTCATATCTCCATACTCAGGAATCTTAATGGCTACAAAATCATTGTCGTCCAGATATTTTTTGGTAATACCGTCATTTACTATTTCATCTGGAAGTCCAACCGGAAAAAACGGGTGCGGAGGAGTTCTATCAACATTGCACTCCAACGGTTCAGAGTTGCTCTCATTACCGCCTTGATCGATAAAGTATCCCAACTCATGTGTCCCCGGCCTATCGGTGTATCCGACAGGAAACGTCATTTCGATTTCAAGAATATCGGCGTCCAGCGGCGTCACATAATTGTATCGAGTAGAGACTATCGGACTTCCGTCAAACGTCAGATCAATGAAGCCCGGTGTCGGCTTCGTTTCGCCAGCCTCCGCAGGTCTCGGAACCAGACACTTGAAAAGCTTTCCCTGCTGGCTCAGCGGAATCTGATTGGTTTCATCATCCGACGTATCGCTTAGAAATGGGTTATCTGGATGCACTTTGATGACGGGTGCAGGTACTTTTGTAACAGCACGGCGAACTTTCAGATAATCGACCCGGCTTTGTTCAGCGGGCGTCAATGGTTGACGACTTGCCATTTTTCAGCTCCTTCAGAAACGGGCTTTATCTGCCCGGGATTTTGTCAAACAACGAACGCCCAAAACGCGGGCACAACACTCTCTGTCAGCCCCGAATAAATACTCGTGACTGTCCTGACTAAAACCGGCTAATGCACTTTAATGAATCAATTACCCGTTACGGTTCCGTACAGGTTTCATTAGTGGGTGAGCACACTGCACCACTGGGCATGGTTCTATTGATAATCACGAAATCTTTTTTTGAAACACCCTGCCCACCCGTAAACTTTTTCAAGGTGTAATGACATAACGCCGAACCCCGGTTTTGCATCGGCGCTATCAATCTTTCGTAATCGGTCACATGCACTTCAAAACCGTTTCTTGCCTGATCCGCACTCAAAGTGGTGAAGAACGGTTGCGCGGCCCCGGGAATGGGCGTGGTGCCATTCGGTCCCGCGCATCCCTGCCAGAACAACGTCACGATGTCCTTCTCGTCAAACGCCGGGTTGCCTTCAATCCTCACGCGCACCCGCTCCCAAAGACGCGGTTTCGCACAGCAGTCAAGCGTCCCTTCGATGCCAGCGTCAGGGAACGAAGGCTCTTGGAGACCTTCGATAATGATGATCGACACCTTGACGGGCGTGGATGGAGCCAACTGCCGGTTGATGCCATTGCTGGTGGTGTAATGGACCGGCAACGCCGGGTTCAGCCGGTCCTGGTCAATGACCGCCCATGGAATATTGAACGGCACTCTCTTGCCGGCAACGTCACCGGTCTGGACGATGTATTGCGCCACGGGCGTACTGATGCTCCCCCAATAAACTTCGATCGTGTGTCCTCGTTCAGGTGCGTCGAACAAGGTCAGGAAGCCGTCGGCGTCCTCGCCGAAATCTTCGGTAAGCAATGTGTTCAGCACCTTGGAGTTGGCGCCGTAGATCTCCAGCAAGGCAAGCTTGGGGTTCAACAACGCCGGCGCATTGGGGTGATCCTGGCCTGCCACCGTCAAGTTCACCGATACCAGGGTTTCCATTGATGGTTTGCTATCGACGCCCCCCGTGCGCACGCGGTAAGTGACACGAGCAGTCGCCGGACCCAGCCCCTTGGCTGTGAGCGCACTCCACGGCACAGGGATCACGCAAGGAAAGTTGGCCGGGTCGACATCCTGCGGCGGCAGAACAGTGCCATCCCAGTCCAGCAGTACCTGATCGCCGCTCAACGGATTGTCATAGGCATCGATTTCGACCGTCACCGCCCCTTGATTGACTGCCCCCTCCCGGGCGTGCTGACGATCGATCAAGCCTCTGTCCGACAGGGGAATGCGCGGAGGCTTGTGAATGGGTGCCCCCGGGGTCAGATCGACGAACACAGGCAGCAACCGCGAGCGCGGTCCCCGGTTTCCGGCCCAGTCGCGCAAGCGATAATAGATGTATCGCTGCCCATGACCACGCAGGCGAATTTCGTCTGCGTAGACGGTGATGATGAGTTGGTCGTTATCGATATCAAACTGACTGAACGCCTGCTCGCGGATTTCGGTTTCGAAGCCCGGTGGCGTGTCGGTGTCCGTCCAGTAATAAATCGCCCGGTCACGGGCCTTCACGTCCAGATAGAGGCGTACTTTGAAACGAACCTGACCGTGCTCGTCCAAATAGTCATCGGTGATGTCGCCCTCAAGATCCAGCAGCTCCAGCATCGCCGGTTCCTGGCCGTCATCCGGCGGCACTCTATCGACGGTGATGGTTTTTTTCAGCGATTCCGCTGCGTTGCCACCAATCACGAGCTTGTACGACAGGTCGTAAACGCCAGCTTCCAGGTCCCTTTGAGGCACCGAAACAATCTTGTCACCCGGATCAATGGGAATATCGAACGGGAACACCCCCGCCGTGTCGTCATCAAAGGGAAGCCCCCGTCGCCTGAAGCCCACCCACACGACGTCTTTTACGAAATGCGGATCTGTCGAGAAATCCCACGCCGGAATCGTGATTTTCAAATCGCGATTCAATACATCGCGAGGTAATAGCCCGTCCGGGCTCTCATTTCCCTCTTCGTCTTTCAGGATATCCGGAACAATCGGTTCTGGAATAACCACAAGACTTGGTTCGTCATCGCCGCGTGCGTGTTGCGGATCCATCGACGACTCTTCTGGGGGCACCATTGCGAAACTCCACGGCAATTGAGCGGACAGTGTTCTCGCGCAGGGCAGTCGTGAAGATAAAACGGGCCGTTGACTGACGATGGCGTGGAACGTTTGTGACCCAATTAGATGCCTGCCGGAAAAAGCTGACTACTGTCAGAAATACTAGGTTTGCTTACCGTTTGTCGGGAAGTCGCTGGAAATAACTGAACATTCAGCTCAGCGTGAGGCTGCATTTTTGTTGAGCTGAATGGGGGGTGAAGTCGCCGCGCGACCCAGCGGGAGCAGACTCCTCCGCCATGGGTTGGGTTCACCGCAGAGTCGACTTCTCTGCGGCAGCGCCTACTGGGAAGCAGTTTCAGGCATGCAAAACCCGTCCCCCGACCGTTCATCGTAAATACGTCCTTACCTGTAATTTCTGACAGTAGCCAACGCTCGCCACCTGCCCCTAAATAACTTCCAGCGTCTTCTTTGCCCCCCACGACTCTGGAGTCTTCAGCATGCTTATTCAGCCCCCTCGCCTCCCGGCCCCAAAGTCTCTGCGGCAACTGGAAATACCCGACCGTACGCAGCCGGCCCTGGAGGGGGGGGTGTGGGGGATCAATATTGCCGCCGCGCAGTTGCTGGCGCCCGACAAGGGGCTGAAAGTCTATTGCCCACCCTGGAACCGTATGGGTTTAGGTGACCACATCGAGCTGCTGCTCGACGGTATTCAGGTCGACCAGACCACCCTCGTCAAGCCAGAGGATGTCGGCGAGCGTGTCACCCTGTATGTCCCGCCCCAGCGCTTCGTGACCGGGACCTATACGCTGCAATATCGGGTCAAGGTATTCCAACAGACTCCGGAAACTTCGCTGCCTCCGGTGAATATCTTCGTCAAACTCGACCGGCCCGGCGGCAAGGATGAAAACGGCAGTACCCCGGGGCATTCCGAGCTGTACATGTACATCGATCCGCGGATCATCAACGATGGCGTGGACAAGGAAACCGCCGAAACCGGCCTCGACATCATCATCAAGGCCAAACCCGGCAGCAGCCTGTTGCCCTACCCCAACATGGCCGTGGGTGACCGCTGCAAATTGACCTGGGGTGGCTGGTTTGTGTATTCGCCACGGGTGACCCAGGATCACATCGATGACCCGCAAGGCCATCCACTGATCATCCATGTCGACAAGGCCACCATCCTCGACGCCGGCGATACCGATAGCCTGGCCGTAGCCTTTGAAGTACACGACATTGTCGACAATCGCTCCGAAGACTGGTGCGCCGCAGTGGAGATTGCCGTCGATACCGGCAACACGCGCCTGTCGCCTCCCATGGTCAAAGAGGCCTTCAATAGCGTTGTGGACATGGACAAACTGGGGGATGCGCCGCTGACCTTGCAGGTATTGGTCGACGCACCCGACTTCCGGATCGGTGATGTGATCATCGGCCTGGGCAAGGGCACCACGCTGGACGGCGAACCGATCAGCGTTGAAGTCCGCGGCGAGCCGCTCATCAGCGTGGGCAACATCTACGAATTGGCCCTGCCAAGCGCCGACATACGTTTGCTGGCCAAAACCCAGGCCGTGTTCAGTTATCGCGTGGAACGCAGCGGGTCTGATGATCGCGCCTCCAAGGGGCGCTTCGTCAGTATCATCGGAGCAACCCGACGCCTGCTCGCGCCGATTGCCGTGGATGCGCAACAAGGGGCACTCGACCCTGATCGGGTGTACACCACCGCCGTCATCCCCTTTGATCCGATGATGCAGGTGGGCATGGTCATCATTCTGCGCTGGGTCGGCACCCGCCAGGATTTCGGCGTCTACGACCCGGAACTGGACTGGCACACCCTTAGCAAGGGCGATATCGACGACAAAGAACCGATCCCGATCATCGTCGAAGGCAAACACCTCAAAGCCATCGAGGGCGGTACGCTGGATTTGTTCTACGTGCTGATGGCCGAGGGCAGCGATGGAGGCATCATTCGGCGCGAGTCACTGCACCATGCCCTGTTGCGGGTGGGTGAACCGTTGTTGGAACTGGTCGCGCCCATCGTCCTCGGTGAGGCCGGCGGAACACTCGAACCCGACGACCTGCCCGGCGGTTCGAGCAAACTGACCGCCCCGGCTGCCACCGAACCCACCAAAGCGGGTGACAAGGTCACCTATACCTGGCGCGGTTCGAAAACCGGCAAGACCAGCGACTCGGTGCCGATCAATTCGCTCAATGCCGGTAGAGCCATCGATTTCACCCTGAACCCGACCTTCGTCCAGACCCACATCGAACCCAATCGCGGCGGCACTGTGGACGCGATGTATGAAATCCTCAGGGTGGCGGCAGGCGCCACGCCGGAACGTATCAGCTACTCGCGGACGTTGAATTTCACTGTCGGCGAAGCCGTGCTGCTGACCCGGCCGAAGGTTCAGCAGGCCGAGGCCGATGGCACTACCTTGCAGCCGATCAAGGCCGTGGAAGCCCTGACCATCAACATCGATTCGCAAGACTTGCTGTTCAGCGATCTGCTCAGCGTGACCTGGACCGGCGCACCCGGCACTGCCGCCGGCGGCTCGCACACCACCCCGGCAAGACCCATCAGTGAAACCACGCTGACAATCGAACTGCCGGTCACCGTGCTGGCATTCAACCTGGGCAAAACCGTCACCGTGACGTACACCGTCACCCGCAACGGTGCGCCCCGCACCTCGTTGCCGCTGTTGTTGAATGTTGGCACCTTGCCGGACTCAAGCTTGATCCTGCCGGTGATCATGGACGCCGACGATGACGGCGAGGGCCAGGAGTTCAATGTAGGGAATCTGACCAGCAATGCCACCTATCGCATGGGCGTCTGGCCGTTGATTGCCACAGGCCAATATGTCTGGCTGCGTCTGAAAGGGACGAACGCTGATGGCAGCGACTACAACCTGCAGATTCATACGGCACCGGGTTCAATGGTCAGCGACAAGTGGCTCGATCAAGGCTATTACGAGCGGAGCATCGCCTTTGCAGGCTTGAGAAACCTCAAAGATGGCAGCCCGCTGACCATGGAGTTCAAGGCTGCTTTCGGCAAGAGCACGGATGAGAGCGAGGCAGTGGTTTTCCCTGTGCGCACTTACACGATCAAAGCGATTGAGGATGTGCGGCCAGAAATTACCCGTGTAGAAGACTCAAAAGGGAATGAGATTCTCCCAGACGGCACGACTGGCGACACCACGATCAAACTTGAAGGGAAAGGGGCTAAAGGTCAGCAAGTCAAGATCAAGGATGGCGCCATCGAGATAGGCATTGCCGACATCGATCCACAGAATGGTGACTGGGAGTTGACGGTGACGGACTTGAGCGTGGGTGACCACCGTTTTATCGCCATCGCTCTGTATGGCAGTGAGCAGGAGTCGGATCCGCGAACCTTGACCGTGACCGCATCCACGACGGTCCGATTCTGCGTCACAACCACCCCGCAGTCTCCTGGTAGTTTTGAAACAATACCAAACGGAAGCACGCTAAATATCGCATCTTTTAGAAATCACTATTTGAGTTGCGAATTCTACGCAGTTAGCCCCAGGGAACACCACGTTCTCATAATCGAGCGCAACAACATCGAGTGGTTCTCTTTATATAGCGGCACTAGATTAAATAAATGGTACCGACTGCATAAGGATTTTTATCCCGCATCCATCCCCCCTCGACTCTTAGAACCCGGCCGTTACACCATGTACATATATGCAACCGACTCCGCCCCCTCCAACCCGCGACAAGAGCTCCTAGGGGAACAGACTGTCACATTCATTTGATACGAACAACGTGAACCCATCTCATCCGCCTTCCCGTCAGGCGTAGCGGATGAAAAACGATTTTTACGTCACCTACTTTTTCGCCTTAAGGGCGGGGGCGGATCAAATGATCCGCCCCCGTTGTATTTCCGCATTATCCGCCGTGTTCAAAGCCTGCTCGCAATGAGGCCATCAATGCTGGCGCCTAATCCTTGGGCACGACGTTATCCAGCGCCTGATTCACCGCCAACTCCCCCAGCATCACCACCTGCGCAATGCCCAACACCGTATTACGACTCAGCCCCTCCAGCGTGCCGGCAAAGTCACCGAGCATCACCGTGGCCGAGGCCAGGGATTCGCAGGCGTTGGCCAGCAGGGATTCGGTGTCGGTTTGTGGATTGACGAGGAACATGCTGCTGGGGGTGTATGGCGTTGCCATGATGTTCGCGGGCGCGAGGTAGTGGTCGAGGGCGCGTTCGGCGGCTTCGTGGAGTTTTCTGGAGTTGAGGGACTCGTACGGCGATACCGGGTCTGTGATTGGTGGATTGGGCTTGGTTTCGGACATCGACTGAGGCTCCGGGCAAGTACCCCTTGAGGCACTTTGAAAGAATGACGACCTGTAGGCGCTGCCAAAGGCTGCGCCAACAGGTGTGCCGGGCAGTTAGTTCGGCACGCGGCGGCCGTCCAGTACCCGGTTGACCATCAGTTCACTGAGCATGATCACCTGATGCAGCATCAGCATGGCCCGGCGCTGTGGGTTGTCGACGGTGTCGCCGATGTCGCGGGCCATGTCGCTGGCGGCGGCCAGGGATTCGCAGGCTTCGACGAGCAAGGTTTCTTCGTCCACGGTGGGGTCGATGAGGAAGATTCTGTTCGCCTTGCATGACGAGGTTGAAGGGATCGAGATCTTCAGGGCGCCGGGGTTGAGGTAGAAGTTGATGGCGCGGTCGGTTGCCGCTTTTATCTTCTGCGGGTCGAGGGCTGGGTCGTACGGGATCGAGGTGTCCGGGGGGTTGGGTGTGGCTTTGAACATAGGTGACTCGCTGTTTTGAATAAGTGAGGAGCCGTCACTCTCGCTACCAAACGAAGGGTGGCGGCCATTTGTGGGTTGGTAGACCGGTCAAAACAGTAAACCCGGCGCTCCCGAAGGAGCCCCACGCATGGCCACCATAAAAGCAGAGCCCCAAAAACGGACCTGTAATGTGGCGCACGACTGTAATGAAACGGGCTACCAAACCCGATCACTGATTTTCAGTGACAGGGATACGATATAGCCCGCCCCATAGCCGTGTAAGCCGGCGGATTCTGGCGTACGCGTAGGTAACGGCGCAAGACGTTGTAGCCGGTATGGCGTAACGGTTCGTGTACTTTAAACGTGGTTGCGGGGTGATGTTTATTTGCGGGGTTTGCTCTGTTGTTTTGATTTTGTCTGGTAGGCCGCTTTCGCGAGCAAGCTCGCTCCCACAGTTGGAATGCGTGCATTCAGGTGGGGATTGGTCGGCTGGGAGGCCGCCATCGCTGGCAAGCCAGCTCCCACCATTTGACCGAGTGCATTCAGTTGGGGATTGGTCGGCTGGGAGCCGCTTTCGCGAGCAAGCCCGCTCCCACAGTTGGAATGAGTGCATTCAGGTGGGAATTGGTCGGCTGTGAGGACGCTTTCGCGAGCAGGCTCGCTCCCACAGGGGAGCTTTGTTGTTCACAAAATGCTGAGCACCCTAAATCCAATGTGGGAGAGAGCCTGCTCGCGAAGGCTGACGCACTGGCAACCCATCTCTCCAGACAGAAAAAACCCGCCGTCCCGACTGATCGGGGCGGCGGGTTTTGTCGTTTCAGGCCTTGATCACACTGTGTCCACTTTCAGCGAATGATCATTGAGCATGCCGCTGATGATCGTCGCCGTGTCGTGCCCGCCGGCTACCACCCCACCCGCCCCCGGGGTCACGCCGTAGTGGCTGGCGAGGTTGACGCCGGCCAAGTCGATGGTCTGGTTCGGCGTGGCGCCGGCCAGCGCGCTGACGTCGATGCTGGTGAGCACCGAGGCGCCGCTGCCGGTGACGGTGAAGTGCAGGTAATCATCGAGCGACGCCGTGGTGCCGTTTTCACCTTGCAGCAGTTGCGACAGGTCAAGCTTGTCGGTGCCGGGGGTGAAATCGGTGATGGTGTCGTGGCCACTGTTGCCCTTGAGGTACTGGAAGGTGTCCGCGCCGGCCCCGCCAGTCAGGGTGTTGTTGCCCATGCCGCCGATCAGCAGGTCATCACCGCCGCCACCGTTGAGGATGTCATTGCCCAGCCCGCCGTTGATCACGTTGTTATTGTTGTCGCCGGTCAGGGTGTCGTTGAAGTTCGAGCCGACCAGGTTTTCGATATTGCTGATCGTGTCGGTGCCGGCGCCGATGGTGTTTTGCGCACCGAGCAGGCCGAGGTTGACCGTGACCCCGGCGGTGGCGTGGGCATAGCTGACCGTGTCGATGCCGGTGCCG
Organism: Pseudomonas sp. LAMO17WK12:I5; assembly: GCF_900215165.1. Classification (NCBI taxonomy): domain Bacteria; kingdom Pseudomonadati; phylum Pseudomonadota; class Gammaproteobacteria; order Pseudomonadales; family Pseudomonadaceae; genus Pseudomonas; species Pseudomonas sp. LAMO17WK12:I5. The sequence goes on from NZ_OBDS01000013.1 coordinate 197,531, forward strand.
CCGTCGAGAATGTCGTTGCCCGGGCCGCTGTAGAGCAAGTCGTTGCCCGCGCCGCCGTGCATCTCGTTGTTGCCGGAACCGGCGGTCAGTACGTCGTTGCCGTCGCCGCCATTGAGGATGTTGTTGCCGGTGCCCGCCACCAGAATGTCGTCGCCGGCGGTACCGGTGAGGGTGTGGCCATCCTGATAGGTGATGCTGACGTTGGCGGTGTCGCTGCCGCCATGGTTGTCATTGGCGATATAGGTGCCGTGGAAATCCGGCGTCACGTCATGGGCGCCGGCGTAGTTGACCGTCATGGTCAGTTGATAGTTTTCCGCTGCCGTCGGATTGCTGCCGCTGGTGTTGCTGATGTTGGTCACGTGGATCTGGTAGGTGCCATCGGCACCGGCAGTGATGGTGCCGCCGTCAGCGATGCTGACGAACGCGCCGCCGTTGACCGAGTACTCCATGGTGACGTGGCCGGCCGCGAGGTTGTGATCCAGGTTCAGCGTTTCGCCCTGTTTCAGTTTGACGGTGATCAGGTCCTCATCGTTGGCATTGGCATTGGTCACCGCACCGAGGTAACCGCTGACCACCAGCACTGCGGTCATCGCGGCGGTGTTGGCGGCGAATGCAGCGCGTACGTCGGCCAGGTTCTGGTTGGCGGCGGTGTTGCCGGTGCCGGCGAAGTTGATCGCGCCGGTGCCGGTGAAGTCCGCGCCCTTGGCCACCCATCCGGTGTTGAAGCTGGTCGGCGAAGCGTTGAGCGTGTCGCCGTCCGGATCGGTGTCGTTGGCCAGCAACAATTCGCCCGGCACGGTGATGTTGCTCGACAGCACGTTGGTGATGACGTGGTCGTCCGTCGCCACCGGTGGCGAGTTGGGGATCACTTTCACGGTCAGCGTCGAGCTGGCGAGGTCGCCGTCGTTGTCGCTGAGGGTGAAGCCGATGTTCTCGGTGATCACCGTGGTCGTGGTTTTTTGCGAGGTGTAGCTGTAGTCACCGGTGTCGAGGTTGATCACCAGCGTGCCGCTGTTGTTGGTGGCGATGCTGATCGTGTTGTTCACGGTGTTGAACGTGCCGTGGTTGGTGCCGCCGGATGCGGTCAACGAACCCTGGCCGCTGTTGGCGCGCGGGTCATAGGTGTAGGTGGTGCCGTCGACCACGATGGATTTGATGAAGCCGCCATCGGCGCCAAAGGTACCGCCCTCGCCCAGCAGCGAACCGGTGACCGGCGCGCCTTCCACAGTGCCCGACAGCACCGAGTTGAGCTGATTGAGGTCGGTGACCACCACCGCATTGGTGTTGGTGTGGCTGATGCCGTCATAGGCCAGCGGATCGAGGTTGGCGTTGCTCACGCCGCTGCCCAGACCGATGGCGTAGTTCTTGATGTTGTTGGCATCGAGGAAGTTTTTCAGCGCGGCTTCGTCGGCAGCGTTGATGTCGCCTTCGTTGGGCTTGCCGTCGGAGAAGAAGTAGCCGACGTTCTGCGCCCCGGTGAGTTTGCCCGAGGTGTTGAACGCGGTCTGCATCACCGCCACGGCAGCGTCGTAGTTGGTACCGCCACCGGCGGTGAGGCCGGCGAGTATGGACTTGGCCGTCGCCACATCGACCCACACCGAAGTCCGGTCAGTGGCATTACTGCTGAAGGTGACGAGCTGCACCTTCACATCGCCGAGATCATCGTACTTGTCGAGCAAGGCACTGATGGCCTGCTTGGCCAGCGCCAGCCGTGACAGCCCCGGTACACCGGAGGTGTCGGCCATACTGCCGGAGATGTCGAGGACGATCAGCAGGTTGGAATCGATCTCCACCGCCGCCACCGAACGATCCGACGCCACGGCTTTGGGCACGTCGTCGACGATGTTGACCACAATCGTGCTGGTGGTGCTGTTGCCCAGCGCATCGGTGGCTTTGTAGGTAAAACTTTCGCTCAGGGTGTTGGCGCCGTCGTTGGCGTTCGGCGTGGTTTTCGGTGCCGAGGTCAGGGTGTAAGTGTAAGTGCCGTCGGCGTTGAGCTGGATCTGCCCGTAAGTGCCGGTGGCGCTGCCGACCAGGGTGTAGGTGAGCGCCCCGCTGCCGCCAGTGACCGCACCGACCAGTGTGCCGGTGGCGGTTTCGCCGGTGTTGCTCGGATCGCTGCCGGTGACCGTGCCGGGGGCCAGGTCCTGGCCGTCCTTGGTCAGGTCGAGGGCTTTTTCGTAGACCGTCACGTCCTGATCGACCGACGCAATCAGTTTGCTGTCGGCGACGTTGATGGTGATGGTGGTGGTGCTTTCGTCGCCGTCACCGTCGCGGATGGTATAGGTGAACGTGTCGGTGGCGCCCGGTGGGCTCACCGAGTTCGGGTTGCTGTGGTAGATGGCGTTACCCGCCGCGTCCAGGGTCAGGTAGCCGTAGGCGCCGTTGATATTGCTGTTGAGGCCGCCGATCGCCGAGGTCGCGGTGTTGCTGCCGGCGCGCACGCCGACCACTGCCCCGCCTGCCGCTGCGCCATCGGCGCCGGTAACGTCGTTGCCGAGCACGCTGATATTGACCGTGCCGCCCTCCGCCACCGAGCCGGTGTCGGCCTTGGCGGTCGGCAGGTCATCGATGATGTTGACGTTGATCTGGCCGCTGGCGGTGCTGCCGTCGGTGTCAGTCGCGACCACGTTGAAGTTTTCGGTGAGGCTGTTGGCGCCGTTGCCGGTCGGGTGCGCTTCGTTATCCACCAGGGTGTAGCTGTAACTGACCACGCCGGTCGCCGGGTTGTAACCGGTGACGGTGAACGTACTGCCCAGCGGCGACACCACCGATTGCGGGAAGCCTGCGGCGACCCCGTTGGTCACGACGGCAATGCCACCGACGGTGAGGGTTTGCAGGCCATCCAGGGCCGTGACGGTGAACGTACCGCTCTGGGTCAGCGCCGGAGTATCGGGGCTGGTGCCGTCACTGAGGTTTTTCTCGTAGACGGTGAGTTCGCCGCCGTTGACGTCGAGGCCGTTGAGCACCACCGGATCGTCGTTGTTGTGGATGTTCAGCACCAGGTTGGCGGTGCTGGTATCGCCGTCAGCATCGGTGAGGGTGTAGGTGAATGTCTCGGTGCCGTTTCCACCGCCGTGCAGCGCTTTGAAGTCGGCGTCAGCCGGGTTGAGCGTGTAGGTGTAAGTGCCGTTGGCATTGAGCACCAGCGTGCCGTAAGTCCCGGTGAAGGTACCGGCGGTGATCGGCCCGGTATTCGGTCCGGTGGCGACCACGTCCGCGCCTTGCACGTCGTTAGTCAGCACGTTGCCGGTCAGGGTCAGCTGGGTTTCCGAGGCACTGGTGGCGTTGCTGTCGTTGAGGGCTTTGGGCACGTCATCGACGATGCTGACGACGATGGTGCTGGTGACCACATTGCCCAGCGAATCGGTGGCCTGATAGGTGAAGGTTTCAGTCAGGGTGTTGGCCCCGTCGTCGGCATGCGGTGTGGTGGTCGCGGGCGAGGTCAGGGTGTAGGTGTAAGTGCCGTTGGGGTTGAGCACGATCTGCCCGTAGTTGCCGGTGGCACTGCCGACCAGCGCATAGCTGATGGCGCCGACCGCACCGGTGACCGAACCGACCAGTGTGCCGGAGGCGGTTTCGCCAGTGTTGGTCGGATCGCTGCCGATGACCGTACCCGGGGCCAGATCGGCGCCGTCCTTGGTCAGGTCGAGGGCTTTTTCGTAGACGGTGACGTCGGTGTCGCTGGTCGCATACAGCTTGCTGTTGGCGACATCGATGGTGATGGTGGTGGTGCTTTCATCGCCATCGGAATCGCGCACGGTGTAGGTGAACACATCCACCGCACCGGGGCCGTTCACGGCATTGGGGTTGCTGTGATAGACCGCGTTGCCGTTGGCATCGAGGGTCAGGTAACCGTAGGTGCCATTGATGTTGCTGTTGAGGCCGCCGATGGCCGAGGTGGATGTGTCGGAGCCGGCTCGCACACCGACTACCGCGCCGGTCACGGCCGGGCCGTCGGCGCCGCCGATGTCATTGTCAAGCACGTTGCCGCTGACGGTGCCGCCCTCCGCCACCGACGCGGCATCGGCATGCGCGCTCGGCAGGTCATCGATGATGTTGACGTTGATCTGGCCGCTGGCGGTGCTGCCGTCAGTGTCAGTCGCCACCACGTTGAAGTTCTCGGTGATGCTGTTGGCGCCATTGCCGTTCGGATGGGTTTCGTTATCGACCAGGGTGTAGCTGTAGCTGACCACGCCAGTCGCCGGGTTGTAGCCGGTGATGGTCAGCGTGCTGCCCAACGGCGTAACGATCGATTGCGGGAAGCCTGCGGCCACACCACCGGTGACGACGTTGATGCCGCCCACGGTCAGGGTTTGCAGACCGTCGAGCGCGGTCACGGTGAAGGTACCGCTCTGAGTCAGCGCCGATGCATCGGGACTGGTGCCGTCGCTGAGGTTTTTTTCGTAGACGGTGAGTTCGCCGCCATTCACGTCGAGACCGTTGAGGATCACCGGATCGTCGTTGTTGTGGATCTGCAGGACGAGATTCGCGGTGCTGGTATCGCCGTCCGAGTCAGTGATGGTGTAGGTGAAATTTTCCGTGCCGTTGCCGCCGCCGTGCAGGTTTTTGAAGTCGGCGTCGTTGGTGTTCAGCGTGTAGGTGTAGGTGCCGTCGGTGTGCAGTTCCAGCGTGCCATAGGTGCCAGTGAACGTACCGGCGGTGACCGGGCCGGTGGGTACGCGGTCGGCGCCCTGCACGTCGTTAGTGAGGACGTTGCCGGTCAGGGTCAACTGACTTTCCGACGCGATGTTGGCGTTGCTGTCGTTCACGGCTTTTGGCAGGTCATCGATGATGTTCACATCGAGGGTTGCGTTAGCGGTGGTGCCGTTGTCGTCCACTACGGTGACGGCGAACTGTTCAGGCAGATTGTTGGCGCCGTTGGCGGTCGGGTGTGCCTCGTTGTCGACCAGGGTGTAGCTGTAGCTGACGACACCGGTGGCCGCGTTGAATCCGGTGATGGTCAACGTGCTGCCCAGCGGTGTGGTGACCGATTGCGGGAAGCCTGCGGCTACGCCATTGGTGACCACGGCAATGCCACCGACGGTCAGGGTCGTCACGCCGTCCAGAGCAGTGATGGTGAATGTGCCGCTTTGGGTCAACGCGGTGGAATCCGGTGCGCTGCCGTCAGTGAGATTTTTCTCGTAGACGGTGAGTTCACCGCCATTGACGTCGAGCCCGTTGATGATCACCGGATCGTCGTTGTTGTGGATCTGCAGGACGAGGTTGGCGGTGCTGGTATCGCCGTCCGAATCGGTGATGGTGTAGGTGAAGGTTTCGGTGCCATTGCCGCCACCGTGCAGGTTTTTGAAGTCGGCGTCGGTGGTGTTCAGCGTGTAGGTGTAGGTGCCGTCGGTGTGCAGTTCCAGCGTGCCATAGGTGCCAGTGAACGTACCGGCAGTCACTGGGCCGGTCGGTACGCGGTCGGCGCCCTGAACATCGTTGGTCAGGACATTGCCGGTGAGGGTCAGATTGGTTTCTGACGCGGTGTTGGCGTTGGAATCGTTCAGCGCTTTTGGCAGGTCGTCGATGATGTTCACATCGAGGGTCGCGTTGGCGGTGGTGCCATTGTCATCCACTACCGTTACGGCGAACTGCTCGGGCAGGTTGTTTGCGCCGTTGGCGGTTGGGTGTGCCTCGTTGTCGATCAACGTGTAGCTGTAACTCACAACACCGGTGGTGGCATTGAAACCGGTGATGGTCAGCGTGCTGCCCAGCGGTGTAGTGACCGATTGCGGGAAGCCTGCGGCCACGCCGTTGGTGACCACGGCGATGCCGCCGACGGTCAGCGTGGTGACGCCGTCCAGAGCGGTGATGGTGAAGGTGCCGCTTTGAGTTAGCGCGTTGGTATCAGGCGCGCTGCCGGTGCTGAGGTTTTTTTCGTAAACGGTCAGCTCTCCGCCGTTAACGTCGAGGCCGCTGATGACCACGGGGTCGTCGTTGTTGTGGATTTGCAGGACGAGATTCGCAGTGCTGGTATCGCCGTCCGAATCGGTGATGGTGTAGGTGAAAGTCTCGGTGCCATTACCGCCGCCGTGCAGGTTTTTGAAGTCGGCGTCGGTAGTGTTCAGCGTGTAGGTGTAAGTGCCGTCGGTGTGCAGTTCGAGGGTGCCGTAGGTGCCGGTGAAGGTGCCGGCGGTGACTGGACCGGTGGGTACGCGGTCGGCGCCTTGTACGTCGTTGGTCAGTACGTTACCGGTCAGGGTCAACTGAGTTTCCGAAGCGGTGCCAGTGTTGCTGTCATCGATTGCTTTAGGCAGGTCGTCGATCACGTTCACATCAAGCGTTGCATTGGCAGTCGTGCCGTTGTCGTCCACGACGGTGACGGCGAACTGCTCAGGCAAATTGTTGGCGCCATTGGCGGTTGGGTGTGCCTCGTTGTCGACCAGGGTGTAGCTGTAACTCACAACACCGGTGGTGGCGTTGAAACCGGTGATGGTCAACGTGCTGCCCAGCGGTGTAGTCACCGATTGCGGGAAGCCCGCGGCCACGCCGTTAGTGACAACGGCGATGCCGCCCACCGTCAGCGTGGTAACGCCATCCAGTGCGGTGATAGTGAACGTGCCACTCTGGGTCAGCGCATTGGCATCCGGCTCACTGCCGGTGCCGAGGTTTTTTTCATAGACCGTCAGCTCGCCACCCTCGACGTTCAACCCGTTGATCACCACCGGATCGTCGTTGTTGTGAATCTGCAGAACCAGATTCGCAGTGCTGGTATCGCCGTCCGAATCGGTGAGGGTGTAGGTGAAAGTCTCGGTGCCATTGCCGCCACCGTGCAGCGCTTTGAAGTCTGCGTCGCTGGTGTTCAGGGTGTAGGTGTATGTGCCATTGGCATTCAATACGAGGGTGCCGAAAGTGCCGGTAAAGGTGCCGGCAGTGACCGGGCCGGTGGGCACGCGGTCGGCGCCTTGCACGTCGTTGGTCAGGACGTTGCCGGTCAAGGTCAACTGGGTTTCCGAGGCGGTGTTGGCGTTGCTGTCATTCGCCGCTTTGGGCACGTCATCAATGATGTTGACGTCGAGCGAGCCGGTGGCGCTGTCGCCATTGCTGTCGCTTGCGGTCACCGTGAAATGTTCACTGAGGCTGTTGGCGCCGTCACCGGCCGGATGGGCATCGTTGCCGTTGAGGGTGTAGCTGTAGCTGACTACGCCGGTGCTGACGTTATACCCGGTGATGGTCAGGGTGTTGCCCAGTTGTGTGGTGATCGACTGCGGGAAACCGGCCGCCACACCACCGCTGATCACGTTGATACCGCCGATGTTAAGGCTGCTCAGACCGTCCGGCGCCGACACCGTGAAGCTGCCGCTCTGGGTCAGCGCGCCGGGGTTGGCCGAGGAGCCGGCAGGCAGGTTGGCTTCGTTGAGGGTCAGCTCACCGCCAGGCACGGCAAGGCCACTGAGGGTCACCAGGTTGTTGATCGGCGGCGGCACGATCGGCGTGTTGTCGCCATTGTCGATGACTGCGTTATGCCGCTCTTCGGGAAACTCGGGGATGCCGTTGAAACCGGCGGTCGGGAAGCCGATCACCGGATCCACGCGCCCACCGACTTCCGTCAGCAGCACAAAACTGTGGCCGCCACCCAGCTCACCTGGCGCGCCGCCCGGTGCATTCGGGCCGGCGGCGGTGGCCTCTGCCGCTTTGGTCGGGTCTTCGCCGGCGGCGATGGCTTTCTGAATCTGCTCGACATCGGTCAGTTGCGCTTCGCTCGGCGTCAGCGCTTCAGGGGAATCAATGTGCACCGCCTGATTGGCCAGCAGTTGCCCGGACATCGTCATGCTGCTGTCGCGGCCCAGGGTCAACTCGTGGCCATTTTGCAGATGAATGGCAACGGCACCTTCTGCGCCGGTGATCACTTGATCGCCGGCAAACAAGCGGTCGCCTTCGACCAGGGCGCGGCGCGTGCCGTCGGTGCCCTGCGCAAAAACCTGACCAATGACTTTAGTGACTGTCCCGATGAGCGTTGCCATGTGAATTCCTCCGCTGCCGACCACCGTCGGCACTGGTTCGCGAAGCAGCCCATGGCTCAATCGGGTTGTCGGGGCGACGCTCGCACCTCGACAGTTCGTTTCGCAGGTTGCGCAAACGAGGAAACTTCAGTGCTTTCAAGCACTTCAGAATCCTGATCAATGCAGCGAACCCACTAACGCTACGTAACGGTGGTGAATCACCCGAGTGACAAAAATCTGTCGCTCATCTGCCGCTACGCGTCCCTCCCCTTCAGCAGTACTTCGCCGTATGTCGCAAAGTGAATGGAACTTTCCTCAAGCCTTTTTGTGCTCCCTAAAGCGCATGAAACAAAGGCTTTCGCTCTGAACAATGTGCTGGTTTTCGCCAAGCGCATAAGTTTTTTTCGGCATAAGCCTTATGAAAATTTTTTCTTAGCTACGCTTCAGGATGTTCTTAGCTCTGTTGTTACAAGAGTGAAACGCTTACACCTCAAATTATCGTCAAATATTTGGCGACAGTAACGCACCATCAGGACCAGGGAGATGCACCCCATGCGCGTTTTAACCCCCCTCTGCAGCGCGGTTTTGCTGGCCATGGCTTGCACTTCCCAAGCCCAGGCCATGAATCTGACCGAAGCGATTCAAAGCACCATCGCCACCCACCCGGACCTCGCCTCGCGCGTGGACGCCAAACTGTCCGCCGATGAACAGGTGAAAGTGGCCAAGGGTGGCTTCTATCCGTCCGTCGATTTGAATGCCGCCTACGGGCGCGGCTACAGCGACAACACCAATACCCGGGCTTTCGGTAATCACCACACCGAAATCCTCAATTACACCCAGTCGGAACTGCGCCTGCGGCAGATGATCTTCGACGGCTTCAACACCGCCAACGAGGTCGAGCGCACCAAGGGCGTGTCCAACTCGCGCGCCTATTACGCGCAAGGCACCGCTCAGGATCTGGCCTTGCGCACCATCGAGGTCTACCTCGAAGTGCTCAAGCGCCGTGAACTGGTGACCCTGGCCCGGAACAACCTGCAAGCGCACTTGCGCGTCAACGATCAGATCGGCCTGCGCACCCAGCGCGGCATCGGCAGCACCGCCGACTCCGATCAGTCTGTCGCCCGTAAGGCGCTGGCGCAGAACAACCTCGACACCGCTGAAGTCGATCTGGCCGACGCCGAATCGAACTTCTACGCCGTGGTCGGGCGCATGCCCGATGAACTGGAAGCACCACCGTCGACTCGCGGCGAAATCCCCACCAGCCTGCCGGAAGCCCAGCAGAGCATGGTCGAGAACAACCCGTACCTGAAATCCGCGCAGGCGGACGTGCAGTCGGCCGAGAGCCAGTATGAAGTTGCCAAGTCTCCGTTCTACCCGCGTTTTGACGCCGAAGCGGCGGTGGGTGCGAACAACAACGTGCAAGGCGATGAAGGCCACGACAACGAATGGCGCGTCGGCGTGATCATGAATTACAACCTGTTCCGTGGCGGCAGCGACAAGGCTCGTCTGGCCTCCGATGCGCACCAGATCAATCAGGCGATGGACATACGCAACAACGCCTTGCGTCAGTTGAACGAGAACATTCACCTGGCGTGGAACGCCATGGTCAACGCGAACAAACAGACCCCGACCGCCCGTGAATACGCCGAGACCACCAAGCGTGTGCGCGCGGCATATCAGGATCAGTTCGGCCTCGGCCAACGCACCCTGCTCGACTTGCTCGACAGTGAAAACGAGCTCTACAACGCCAACCGTCGCTACACCGAAATTCGCTACACCGAGGAATATTCGATGTACCGCGTGCTGGCGAACATGGGCCAGTTGCTGAGCAAGCAACGGGTGGTGCTGCCGGCGGATGCGATCGCCGCGACCGAGGTCAAAAACGAGGCGCGCCTGCCCGAGCTGAAGTAAGTCCCACGACCCTTTGTGGCGAGGGAGCTTGCTCCCGCTGGGTTGCGCAGTGACCCCAAAGATTTGAGCAGCAATGAGATCCATGGGGCTGCTGCGCAGCCATCGGGGATAAATCCCCTCGCCACAGGTTGGACCAGTCATTACAGGGGCGATCAATATGACCAGCATGGCCGAAGGCGGACACTCCGGGATCGATCCGCGGCTGAGCTTCGATGACCCGTTACTCGACGGTCTGCTGATTCTCTGCAAACTCCACGGCGCGACGGTCAGCCGCGCCAGCCTGAGTGCCGGGCTGCCCCTGAACAAGCAACGTCTGAGCCTGGACCTGCTGCCCCGCGCAGCGGCCCGGGCCGGTTTGCAGGCGCGCTTGTTGCGCCGCGAACTGAAGGATATTTCCGCGCTGAATCTGCCGATCCTGTTGCTGCTCAAGGACGGCCGCACTGCCGTACTGCGGCGTTTTGCCGATGACGGCAAGGCGCTGATCCTGCCCAGCGAAGCCGATGGTGGCGAGCAATGGGTCGAGCGCGAAGAACTCGCCGAACACTACAGCGGCCAGGCTTTGTTCGCCCGTCCACGCCACGAACTTGAAGATTTGCGTTCACCGCTGGTGCCGCGGGTCCATGCCTGGTTTCGCGACACCCTGAAGCTGTCGAAATGGCTGTACAGCGACGCGATCCTCGCCAGTTTCCTGATCAACCTTTTAGGCCTGATGGTGCCGCTTTTCGTCATGCAGACCTACGACCGCGTGGTGCCGAATCAGGCCACCTCGACCCTGTGGGTGTTGGCGATCGGCCTGCTGATCGGCACCGGTTTCGAACTGGTGCTGCGGGTGGTGCGCGCGCACCTGCTGGACACCGCCGGGAAGAAAACCGATGTGATCCTTTCCGCGACTTTATTTGAGCGCATCACCGGTATGGCGATGAAGGCGCGGCCGGCAACCATCGGCGGTTTCGCCCAGAGCATTCATGACTTTCAGGGCCTGCGCGAATTCCTCACCGCCGTGACCCTGACCAGCCTGATCGACCTGCCCTTCGTGGTGTTGATGCTGGTGGTGATCGGTCTGCTCGGTGGCTGGCTGGTGGTGATTCCGCTGCTGGCGTTTCCGATCACGATCATATTTGCTCTGGCGATTCAGGTGCGCCTGCGCGACACCGTGCAGAAAAGCCTGAGCCTGGGTGCCGAACGACAGGCGTTGCTGATCGAAACCCTCGGCGGCCTGGAAACCCTCAAGGCCTGCAGCGCCGAAAGCGAACGCCAGCACAAATGGGAAAGCACCCACGGCGCCCTCACCCGCCTCGACAGCCACGCGCGCAACCTCTCGGCGCTGGCGACCAACGGCACGCTATTCATTCAGCAGTTTTCCGGGATGGCGACGATCGTCGCCGGGGTCTACAGCATCATCGCCGGCAACCTCAGCGTCGGTGCGCTGGTGGCCAGCTACATGCTCGGCAGCCGGGTGCTCGCGCCGCTGGGGCAGATCGCCGGGCTGATCACCCGCTACCAGCAAGCGCAACTGACCATGAAAAGCACCGACGCGCTGATGGGCCTGCCACAGGAGCGCGACGGCAAACAGCGACCGCTGGAACGCACGCAGCTGCAAGGTGCGCTGGACGTCAGCGGCGTGACCTTTCACTACAACGGCCAGAACGCACCGGCGCTGAGCAACGTCAGCTTCAGCATGAAACCCGGCGAACGGATCGGCATCATCGGCCGCAGCGGCTCAGGCAAAAGCACCCTGGCGCGGCTGGTGATGGGCTTCTATGAACCCGAGGAAGGCCAGTTGCTGCTCGACGGTCTCGACCTGCGGCAACTGGATGTCGCCGACCTGCGCCAGCAGATCGGTTACGTCGCGCACGACCTGCCGCTGCTGGCCGGCAGCCTGCGCGACAACCTGACCCTCGGCGCCCGCTACATCAGCGATTCACGCATGCTCGAAGTCGCCGAACTGACCGGCGTCACCGAGCTGGCCCGTCAGCATCCGCAAGGTTTCGACCGCCCCGTGGGCGAACGCGGGCAACTGCTTTCCGGTGGTCAACGCCAGGCCGTATTGCTGGCCCGGGCGCTGCTGCTCGACCCGCCGATCATGCTGCTCGACGAACCCACCAGCGCCATGGACAACAGCAGTGAAGACCTGCTGCGCCAGAAGCTGCACGGTTGGGTGCAAGGCAAGACCCTGCTGCTGGTCACCCACCGCACCTCAATGCTGAGCCTGGTGGACCGGCTGCTGGTACTGGACAACGGCCGGGTCGTCGCCGACGGCCCGAAAGAAGCGGTCATCGATGCACTGCGCAAGGGCCGCGTCGGCTCGGCGGCGGTTTAGATGCGTGCACATAACTCATGGCGCTCACAAAACCTGTGGCGAGGGGATTTATCCCCGATGGGCTGCGCAGCGGCCCCAAAGCCTCTGAGGGCGCTTCGCACCCTATCGGGGATAAATCCCCTCACCACAAGTAAGTGTTCCGGGCGACGCATGGGTTGTGCGGTTTGATGTTTCCTAACTGAGGGGTATCGCCCCATGTCTGCATCTTCAGATAGCAAATCACGCGGCTACTTCGACAGTTTCGGCAAAAGCGCCGAAGCCGAGTTCATGCCGGAAACCGCCGGCGCTGCGTTGCAGGATTCGCCGCGCTGGTCGCGGATCACCGTGTGGCTGGCGGCAGCGCTGTTGATCAGTGCGCTGGTCTGGGCCAAGTTCGCCGTGCTGGAAGAAGTGACCATGGGCGAAGGCAAGGCGATTCCGTCGAGCAAGGTTCAGGTGATCCAGAACCTGGAAGGCGGGATCGTCACCGAGATTTTTGTCCGCGAAGGGCAAATGGTGAACAAAGGCGACAAGCTGCTGCGCCTGGATGACACGCGATTTCTGTCGAACAAGGGTGAGAGCGAGGCCGATCGTTATGCCCTGACCGCGCAAGTCGAACGCCTTTCCGCCGAAGCCGAGGGCCGTCCGTTCAAGCTGTCTGACGAGGTGATCGCCAAGGCGCCACAGGTCGCCGAAGACGAACGGGCGCTGTACGACCAGCGCCAACGGCGTCTGGCCAGTGAGCAACGCACCCTCACCGAACAGCTGCGGCAGAAGACTCAGGAGCTGGCGGAGTTCCGCTCCAAGCAAGGCCAGTACAGTTCCAGCCTGGCGCTGCTGCAGCAAGAGATGAACATGTCGGCGCCACTGGTCGGCACGGGTGCGGTGTCACCGGTGGAGATCCTGCGACTGAAACGCAGCGCGGTGGAAATTCGCGGCTCACTGAACGCAACGACCCTGGCGATCCCACGGGCGGAATCGGCAATCAACGAGATCAAGAGCAAGATCGACGAATCGGAACAGACCTTCCGCTCCGACGCCGCCAAGGACCTCAATCAGAAGCGCACCGACCTGTCGAAAATCACCGCGTCGAGCATCGCCATCGACGACCGGGTCAGCCGCACCACCGTGACTTCGCCGGTGCATGGGGTGATCAAGCAACTCAAGGTCAACACCATCGGCGGCGTGGTGCAGCCGGGCAGCGACATGGTGGAAATCGTGCCGCTGGAAGACAACCTGCTGATCGAAGCCAAGGTCCGTCCGCAAGACGTCGCGTTCCTCCATCCGGGCCAGAAAGCCATGGTCAAGTTCAGTGCCTATGACTACACGATCTACGGCGGGCTGAGCGCGAAACTGGAACTGATCGGCGCCGACACCATCACCGATGACAAGGGCAACAGCTTCTACCTGATTCAGGTACGCACCGATAAAAACCATTTGGGCGGGGACGTGAAACCGCTGCTGATCATCCCGGGGATGGTGGCGACGGTGGACATTATTACCGGGGAGAAAAGTGTGCTGGATTACCTGCTCAAACCAGTGCTCAAAGCCCGGACCGAGGCGATGCGGGAGCGGTAGAAATGTCTGGATTTTGTGGTGAATTGGCTGGCCTCATCGCTGGCAAGCCAGCTCCCACAGGTTCTGAGGTGTTCACAGATTTTGTGTTCGACACGGACACTGTGGGAGCTGGCTTGCCAGCGATGGGGCCAGGCCAGACAACAACTATTTTTCTCCATGATTTCGCTGGTAGACCTCCTCCCCCATCGCCGCAATCTGCCCCTCGATCAACGCTTCGAACGGCTTGAGCAACGGCGCAAACGTCGTCGGCGCTTCCAGAGTTTCCAGCGCCTGCACAATCGCCTCGATGGTCGACAACGCCCCCGGCCCCGGTGCCTTGCGCAACCGGTAGCGCGACACCCCGCACTGCGCCAGCGTCACCCGTGGCAACGCTGCCAATAGCGGATTGAGGTGGAGCATCTTGCGCGCCTTGCGCCAGGTGCCGTCCGGCACCACCAGCAACAACGGTTGATCGGATTCGCGGTAAGCCTGCATCGGCTGCGCATCGTCAGCGGGAAACAGCAACCGCGCCTGATACCCCGGCTGACTCAACAGCGCCGGTAAATCCTCGAACACTTCACCGACAATCAACTCGGCATTGGTCAAACCCAGCGCTGCCAGTCGCGCGGTGTTGAGCGCGTGATTGACCTCGCTCGGATGCTGCAACAGCAGAACGCGGGTGCGGCTGTCGAGGCGCGGAATCAGCGAGCACAGGCAGTGGCTTTGTGGGCGCAGGCAGCGCGGGCATTGGGGTCTGGACATGGTTCTTATGCCTGATTGAGCTGTGCTTTGAGCAAATCACGGAAGGTCTGGATCAGCGGCTCGCGGCTGCGGCCACGGCGCATGATCATCGAAAACGGCGCCTGATAACCGAAGGTCGCCGGCAGCAACACGCGCAGGTCGCCCTTGTCGGCCCAGGCCTGGGCGTAATGTTCTGGCAAGTAACCGATGTAGGCGCCGGACAGCACCAGAATCAGCTGCGCCTCCATACTTTCCACGGTCGCCGCGCTGTGCTTGAAACCGTGGCGGGCCAGCTCTGCCTGGCTCCAGTAACCACGGCCGACCATGCGTTGCTGGGTGATGACCTGCTCGGGGATCCGCCGTTCGTTGAACAGCGGATGCCGGCTGCTGCAATACAGCCAGTGCTGCTCGCGGTACAGTGGCATGTACACCAGACCGCTCATGCGCGTGGAAAACGCACCGATGGCAAGATCGAGTCGATTGTCCTGCACGCCGAGCTGCAATTCGTACGGGCTCATCACCGACAGATGCAAATGCACCGCCGGGTGTTCCTGACTGTAGGCACCGATGGCTTCGGCGAACGGCAAGGCCTTATCGCTGACAGTGGAGTCGATCACCCCGAGGTTGAGCGTGCCGCGCAGTTCGCCCTTGAGCGCCGCGGCGTATTGCTCGAAACCTTCGAGTTCGGCCAGCAGGCGCAGGGTTTCCTGATGGAACAGCTCGCCCTTGCTGGTCAGGCTGAATCCACCGCGTCCGCGATGGCACAGCACCAGGCCGAGCGCCGCTTCAAGCTGGCTCATGTAAGTGCTGATCGCCGAGGTCGACAGGTTGAGCTCCTGCTGCGCATTGGCAAAACCCTGATGGCGGACCACGCTGACAAAGATGCGCAATAGTTTCAGGTCGGGTAAAGCGTTGGCCATGTCTACTCCATCACAAGAAGCATTCGGTGCGTGCGAAGAAACACAGTCCCTGTGGGAGCGGGCTTGCTCGCGAAGGCGTCGTATCAGTTGGCATCCATGTTGCTGACACACCGCATTCGCGAGCAAGCCCGCTCCCACAGGCGTTATGTTCAACCCCGGCGAACAGCGACGAGTCTATC
Organism: Pseudomonas sp. LAMO17WK12:I5; assembly: GCF_900215165.1. NCBI lineage: Bacteria > Pseudomonadati > Pseudomonadota > Gammaproteobacteria > Pseudomonadales > Pseudomonadaceae > Pseudomonas > Pseudomonas sp. LAMO17WK12:I5. Next base: position 213,084 of record NZ_OBDS01000013.1, read on the forward strand.
TCCAGCCTCACCATTAGTTTAGAAAAATCTGAACTAAGTTTTTGCTCGTAGCGATTCTTCCCCTCCACTACATTTCGCAGAATCGGCCCCACAGCGGCGTCCGAACCTGTGCTCAACGGTGCGCCGACATAAATAAAACAAAGACGATGAGGCCCTACCCGTGGACAAGATTCTTCACCAACCACTGGGCGGCAACGAAATGCCGCGCTTCGGCGGCATCGCCACCATGCTCCGACTCCCCCATGTACCGACCGCTGCCGGCCTGGACGCTGCCTTCGTTGGCGTGCCACTGGACATCGGTACTTCGCTGCGCCCCGGCACCCGCTTCGGGCCGCGCGACATCCGCACCGAATCGGTGATGATCCGCCCGTACAACATGGCCACCGGCGCCGCGCCGTTCGACTCGCTGTCGGTCGCCGACATCGGTGACGTGGCGATCAACACCTTCAACCTGCTCGACGCCGTGCGCATCATCGAAGAAGCCTACGACAACATCCTCGAGCACAACGTGATCCCGATGACCCTGGGTGGCGACCACACCATCACCCTGCCGATCCTGCGTGCCATCCATAAAAAGCACGGCAAGGTCGGACTGGTGCACATCGATGCCCACGCTGACGTCAACGATCACATGTTCGGCGAGAAGATCGCCCACGGCACGACCTTCCGTCGCGCCGTCGAAGAAGGTCTGCTGGACTGCGACCGCGTGGTGCAAATTGGTCTGCGCGCGCAGGGCTACACCGCTGACGACTTCAACTGGAGCCGCGATCAGGGCTTCCGCGTCGTACAAGCCGAAGAGTGCTGGCACAAGTCGCTGGCGCCGCTGATGGCCGAAGTGCGCGAGAAAGTCGGCGGCGGCCCGGTGTACCTGAGCTTCGACATCGACGGTATCGACCCGGCCTGGGCGCCAGGCACCGGCACCCCGGAAATCGGGGGTCTGACGACCATTCAGGCGATTGAAATCGTACGCGGCTGCCAGGGCCTCGACCTGATCGGCTGCGATCTGGTAGAAGTCTCGCCGGCTTACGACACCACCGGCAACACCTCGCTGCTGGCCGCCAACCTGCTGTACGAAATGCTCTGCGTACTGCCTGGCGTGGTTCACCGCTGAGGGTTCGGCCATGAACGAACGTGAGCAGGTATTGCAAGCGGCTGCCGATCTGGTGTCCGCCTTCGCTCGTAACGATCGCGAGGCCTATTTCGGCGCGTTCAGCGCCGATGCAAGTTTCGTGTTTTACACCCTCGAACAGCCGCTGCTGTCGCGCGATGCCTACCAGGCTTTGTGGGACAGCTGGCGCGCCGAGGATGGCTTTGAAGTGCTGTCGTGCACTTCGAGCAACGCCTTCGTCAGCCTGCAAGGTGACGTGGCGGTGTTTATCCATGACGTGGCCACCGAGCTGCGCATGCAAGGGGAGCAACATTTCAGCCAGGAGCGCGAGACGATTGTTTTCAAGAAACAAGCGTCGAGCCTAGAACAACAAGGCCATTGGCTGGCCTGCCACGAACATTTGTCCGCAATGCCGGAAGGGCTGCCATCCCCTTAGCCAAACAGGTGACGCCTCACACACGATGAGGCGCGCCTTTATGATCGGAGCAGATCATGAATAACAACAACAACGACCAAAGCCTTACGCAAATTGAAACCCACGGGGTCGAGCAGATCCCGGACCACGAACGCACCGCAGGCCCGACGGACTTGTTCCGGATGATCTTCGGTGGTTCCAATACCTTTGCCACCGCCGTGCTCGGCAGTTTCCCGGTGCTGTTCGGTCTGTCGTTTCAGGCCGGTGTCTGGGCGATTGTATCGGGCGTACTGCTCGGCTCGCTGATCCTCGCACCGATGGGCCTGTTCGGCCCGCTCAACGGCACCAACAATGCCGTGTCCTCCGGGGCGCACTTCGGCGTGCACGGGCGGATCGTCGGTTCGTTCCTGTCGCTGTTGACCGCCATCGCGTTTTTCTCGCTCTCGGTGTGGAGTTCGGGCGATGCGTTGATCGGGGGTGCGAAACGCCTGATCGGTCTGCCGGAAACCGACCTGACCCTGGGCCTGGCCTACGGGCTGTTCGCGATTCTGGTGCTGACCGTGTGCATCTACGGCTTCCGCTTTCTGCTGTGGGTGAACAAGATCGCGGTATGGAGCGCCAGCCTGTTGTTCCTGCTGGGCATCTTCGCCTTCGCCGGTCCTTTCGATGTGAACTACGCCGGCACCGTGAACCTCGGTCAACCGGGCTTCTGGGCGGCGTTCATCGGCGCGGCGCTGGTCGCGATGAGCAACCCGATCTCGTTCGGTGCGTTCCTCGGCGACTGGTCGCGCTACATCCCGCGTGACACCTCCAAGCAGCGGATCATGGCCGCTGTGGTGCTGTCGCAGATCGCCACGTTCATCCCGTTCCTGTTCGGCCTGAGCACCGCGACCATCGTCGCGATCAAGGCGCCGGACTACATCGCGGCGAACAACTATGTGGGCGGCCTGCTGGCGGTATCGCCGAGCTGGTTCTTCCTGCCGGTGTGCCTGATTGCGGTGATCGGCGGCATGTCCACCGGCACCACCTCGCTGTATGGCACCGGGCTGGACATGTCCAGCGTATTCCCACGGGTGCTGTCGCGGGTCAAGGCGACGTTGCTGATCGGCGTGCTGTCGATCGCCTTCATCTTCATCGGGCGCTTTGCGGCGAACCTGGTGCAAAGCGTGTCAACCTTCGCCGTGCTGATCATCACCTGCACCACCCCGTGGATGGTGATCATGATCATCGGCCTGCTGGTGCGTCGCGGCTTCTACTGCCCGGATGACCTGCAGGTGTTCACTCGCGGCGAGCAAGGCGGACGCTACTGGTTCAACCACGGCTGGAACTGGCGTGGCTTGGGCGCATGGATCCCGAGCGCGGCGGTCGGCCTGTGCTTCGTCAACCTGCCGGGACAATTCGTCGGCCCGCTGGGTGAGCTGGCCGGCGGCATCGACATCAGCCTGCCGGTGACCCTGGGCCTGGCGTCGGTGGTGTATCTGACGCTGCTGAGCCTGTTCCCGGAACCGCGGGAGGTGTTCGGGCCCAAGGATGCCCGGCGTGAAGCCGCAGTAAAACCTCAACTGCGTCAGGCCGCCTGACGCAAATCCCCTGTGGGAGCGAGCCTGCTCGCGAAAGCAATCTGTCAGTCACTTCTTTGTTGAATGTGCCGACGCCTTCGCGAGCAGGCTCGCTCCCACAGTGAGCAGCACCCCGAACCAAATTTGTTTCACCATAAAAAAGACAATCGGAGACACGCCATCATGGCTTTGGATTTATTCGTCGTCCTCATCTACGCCGCCGGCATGCTGTTGCTCGGCTACTACGGCATGCGCAAGGCCAAGACCAACGAGGACTTTCTGGTCGCCGGGCGTAACCTGGGCCCAAGCCTGTACATGGGCACCATGGCCGCGACCGTACTGGGTGGCGCGTCCACCGTCGGCACCGTACGCCTGGGTTACGTGCATGGCATCTCCGGTTTCTGGCTGTGTGCGGCGCTGGGTTGCGGCATCGTCGCGCTGAACCTGTTCCTCGCCAAACCGCTGCTGAAACTGAAGATCTACACCGTTACCCAGGTGCTGGAAAAACGCTATAACCCGATGGCCCGCTCGGCGAGCGCGGCGATCATGCTGGCCTACGCGCTGATGATCGGCGTGACCTCGATCCTCGCCATCGGCACCGTGCTGCAAGTGCTGTTCGGCCTGCCGTTCTGGATCTCGGTATTGCTCGGCGGTGGCGTGGTGGTGATCTACTCGGCCATCGGCGGCATGTGGTCGCTGACCCTGACCGACATCGTCCAGTTCATCATCAAGACCGTAGGTCTGATGTTCATCCTGTTGCCGATCTGCCTGTACCGCGTCGGCGGCTGGGACGAACTGGTGCTGAAGCTGCCGGCAGCGGCGTTCAACTTCACCACCATCGGCTGGGACACGATCATCACCTACTTCATGATCTACTTCTTCGGCATCCTGATCGGTCAGGACATCTGGCAACGGGTGTTCACCGTCAAGACCGCCAAAGTCGCCCAGTACGCCGGCAGCATCGCCGGTATCTACTGCATCCTCTACGGCCTGGCCTGCGCGCTGATCGGCATGGCCGCGCACGTACTGATCCCGGATCTGGACAACGTCAACAACGCCTTCGCCGCCATCGTCAAACTGTCGCTGCCGGACGGCATCCGTGGTCTGGTGATCGCTGCTGCTCTGGCGGCGATGATGTCCACCGCCAGCGCCGGCCTGCTGGCTGCTGCCACCACGCTGACTGAAGACCTGCTGCCGAAACTGCGCGGCGGCAAACAGTCGAGCCTGGCGATCAACCGCCTGTTCACCTTGCTGACTGGTGTTGTGGTACTGGGCATCGCGCTGGTGGTGAATGACGTGATCAGCGCCCTGACCCTGGCCTACAACCTGCTGGTGGGCGGCATGCTGATTCCGCTGATCGGTGCGATCTTCTGGAAGCGCGCGACCACTGTCGGCGCCATCGCCAGCATGGGCCTGGGTTTTGCCACCGCGCTGTTGTTCATGTTCAAGGACGGCCTGGATGCCAACACCCCGATCTACTACAGCCTGGCTGTGGGTCTGGTGAGCTTTGTGGTGGTCAGCCTGGTCTCCCCTCGCCCGGCGACGGTGGCGAGTGCGATCTAAGCTTTGATGTAACGACTTGATGCTTTCTTCGACGGGTGTGGCGTCGGTTGCCACACCCGTTTTTTTACGTCTGGAGAAAAGTGAATATGAAGATCGTTTCGCGCGATCAGTGGTTCGAAGTTCAGCACTTGAGCGACGGCATCCGGTTGATCCATGAGCCGTATATCCGCCCGTTCTACCGCTGCAATTTGTGGCACGTGCAGGGCCGCGACAAAGACTTGTTGCTCGACAGCGGCTCGGGGCTGGTCAGCCTGCGCGAGCAGTTACCGTGGATTACCGAGCGGCCATTGGTGGCGGTGGCCAGTCATTGCCACTTCGACCACATTGCCGGGCATCACGAATTCGCCGAACGCCTGGTGCATCGCGCCGAGGCCGACATTCTCGCCGCGCCGGATGGAGAAAATGACCTGAGCCGGGCCTTCGTTGGCGACGACATGTTCGAGGCACATCCGGACTGCCCGCTTTGCTACGCCGAATACCGGGTGAAGGCCGCGCCGGCCACCGGTTTTGTTGAGGATGGCGATGTGCTGGATCTGGGCAATCGCACCTTGCAGGTGCTGCACACGCCGGGGCATTCGCCGGGTGGCATCAGCCTGTATGAAGCGGCCACCGAAACCCTGTTCAGCGGCGACATCATCTACGACGGGCCGCTGATCGAAGACGCTTACCACTCCAATCTGCAGGACTACGCCACCAGTCTGCGGCGTTTGCAGGCGCTGCCGATCCGCACCGTACATGGCGGGCATTTCGGCAGTTTTTCCGGCGGGCATTTGCGTTCGATGATTGACGAATGGTTGCGTCGACACGCTTGAGGCCTGCTGTAATCAGTCAACACAACAACGAAACTGTCTGCCATGAGAAGAGCTGCCGTGCGTGCTGCCGTGCACCGATACATTCAGCGCCTGCTGGACTCCCGCGAATTCAACGACGACACCAGCCTGGTGCAATTAGGGCTGGAGAAGGCAGATATCGAAGATCTGATATTTCATCTGGAAGATGAGTTCGGACTGACGGCGTTTACTGCCGAAGAGGATCACATGCTCAAGACCGCGAAGACTGCGAAGGACTTGAGCCGGTTTTTGCTGGAGATCGGGCGACACTGAAAGCAAAAGATCGCAGCCTGCTGCAGCTCCTACACTTTTCTCTGTAGGAGCTGCAGCAGGCTGCGATCTTTTGATCTTTAATCAGGCACTACCGCCGGCGAGGCTGACGCCGGCGCTGTTCGTCATCGGTGCGGATCGGAACAGGTTGCAGAGGCGGTTCGATCAAGCCGAGGGCAACACCCAAATCGTGCAGCCAGTTCTGAATTTTCTCTTTCATCGTCATGCCCCCTTCAGGGTAGTGCTGAGCGGCCGGAATTCTGAGGCCGCTTCGCACTGATAATAGTCCGAAGTCCTACGCAATGCTCGGTCAAATCCGCAATGATCTGTTACTGAATTGAACAGAATTACGATTGGTTGGTTCACGCCGTCTGCCGGGATTCACTCGATGCCACGGGATAGAGCGCTTGCTGCTGTTCAATCCAGGCATTGAGGTTGGCCCCGACCATGCCCTTGCGCCACATGAGCCATGTTGTCGCACTGGCAAACGGTTCGGCCAACGGGTGCACTGCAACGCTCTCGCGCCCCGGCAGACTGGCGAGCATCGACTCCGACATCAATGCCACACCGCTGCCGGCAATCACGCAGGCCAGCATGCCCTGATAGGACTCGATCTCCATCGCCCGGCCCATCGCCGCCTGATAGTGGACAAACCAGGCCTCCAGCCGTGCGCGATAGGCGCAACCATGGCGGAAGGTGAACACCGCCCTGCCCTCGACCTCCTTGGCGCTGCGGATCGGCGGGTGGTCGGCTTCGCTGATCAGCACGAGACGCTCGTCGCACAGCGGCACGCCGTCGATCCCCGCCAATTGCGGCGGGCCGTCCACCAACGCCGCATCAAGACGCCCGGAGACCAGACCTTCGAGCAACTCGCCGCTGGGTCCGGACTGCACTTGCAGGTTCACCGCCGGGTATTGCTTGTGATAGCGCGCCAGCAACGCCGGCAAATGGATCGCCGCGGTGCTGTACAGCGTGCCGAGGACAAAATCCCCGGCCGGTTGCCCGCCCATCACCGCCGCACTGGCCTGATCGCGCAAGGCGAACAGCTTGCCGGTGTAGTCCAGCAGGACTTTTCCCGCAGGCGATAACTGCAAACGCTGACGCTCACGAACGAAAAGTTCGACGCCCAATTGCTCTTCCAGCTGTTTGAGCCGGGTCGACAGGTTGGACGGCACTCGGTGCAGGCGTTCTGCTGCGCGGGTGATCGAACCTTCCTCGGCGACTGCCTGAAAGATCCGCAACTGGCTGAACTCCACGACCTTTCTCCATAACAGAACAAGTTACTCACTATTATTCAATTTTAAAGAAAGTCAATCGCTTCTAGCCTGACGGTCATTGCTCCTTCAAAGGAATCCCGACCATGTCGCCACTGATTCGCTTATCCGCCTGTTTCGTCGCCCTGATGATGGCCATGGGCATCGGGCGTTTCGCCCTCACCCCGCAATTGCCGCACCTGCTCAGCGAAGGCCAGGTCGACCTGACGGCCGCCGGTCTGATTGCTGCGGCCAACTACCTCGGTTACCTGCTGGGCGCGGTGGACGCGATGTTCGCCCACCGTCCGCAGCAAGTGCAGCGCCGGTTGCATGGCGGTTTGTGGCTGTGTGTGCTGCTGACCCTGGCATCGTTCTGGGCCAACGGCTTCTGGGCGCATTTGCTGCTGCGCTTCGGTACCGGGGTGGCGAGTGCCTGGGTGCTGGTGATGATCACCGCATTGAGTCAGCCGCTGGCAGCGGCGGCAGACCGGCCACGGCTGGGGGCACTGGTATTTGCCGGTCCCGGACTGGGAATTTTTCTGACCGGGTTGCTGGCACTGTTCTCACATCTGCTGAATCAGACATCGGCCACCTTGTGGCTGATCTATGCCGCCGTGGCGCTGGTGATGTTGCTGGGGATCGTGCGGATCCTGCCGCAACCGGGCGTGCACACGCCGGTCGCCACCCTCAACGTCAATCATTCGAATCGCGGCATCCCGCGACTGGCAGCGGTGTATGCGTTATATGGCGTGGGTTACATCATCCCGGCCACGTTTCTCTCGCAAATGGCCAACGCGCAATTTCACGGGCAATGGCAGGCCGACCTGTTCTGGCCGTGCTTCGGTCTTGGTGCGGCGATTGGCGTGCTGTTGGTGAGCCTGCGTCGCCATGATCCGAACACCACACGGCACTGGCTGACCGCCACCCTGTGGTTGCAGGCGCTCGGGGTCTTCGCCTGTCTGTTGGGCAGCGCTTATGGCCTGGCGCTGGGGGTGGTGTTGTGCGGCATGCCGTTCCTCGCTTGCATGCAACTGGTGATGCAACGCTCGCGAGAACTGGCGCCGCACACAACTCAGCGCAACGCCGGACTGCTGACCGCATGCTTCGCCGTCGGCCAGCTCAGCGGGCCGTTGCTGGCGGCGCTGAGCAGCCATTTCAGCGGTGGTCTGCAACCGGCGCTGATCATTGCCGGCAGCGGTCTGCTGATTGCCGGCGGGCTTGCGCTGCAATCGGTCAGTGCTGGCCGAGGGCTTTGCGCAAACGCCGACGCACCCACTGCTCAGCGCTGACAAAGGTAATGCCAAGCAACACCAGCACCGCGCCAATGACGAAGTTCACACTCAATTCTTCACCGAGCAGCACCACGCCGAAGGTGACGCCGAACAGCGGCGTCATGAACGAAAACACCGCAAGGTTAGCCGCCAGATAGCGGCGCAGCAGCCAGAACCAGGTCAGGTAACTGAAGAACGACACCACCAGGCCCTGGAACAGTACGCTGGCCACCGCCACGCTGGTCAGGCTGACGTGGCTGATCTGGCCGCTGAACAGCGCGATCAACAGCAGGCCGACGAAGCCGACGATCAGTTGATAGAACAGAGTCAACGTCACTGGCGCCTCTGAAAGGCGCGAGGCGCGCACCACCACGGTGGTCGCGCCCCAGCAGGCGCCGGCAATGACCCCGAACGCATCGCCCAACAGCATGCGCCGGTCGAGGTTGTCCCACGACACGCCGCCGGCGAAGGCGATGGCGATACCGACGAACGCGAGCAGAATCCCCAGCCATTGCAAAGGTCGCAGGCGTTCACTCGCCAGCAGGAAATGCACGCCGAGTGCGGTGAAAATCGGTGCGGTGTAGAGGAACACCGACATGTGCGCGGCGGTGGTCAGTTGCAGACCTTCGGCGATGAAGAAGAACTCCAGACCGAACAGCGCACCGGCCAGCAGCCCTCCACGCCAGGTGTTGCCGACCTGATCCCAACCGCCCTTCCAGCACAACAACAGGCCTACCAGCAGCGCAGAAATCCCCGAGCGCCCGGCCGCCTGCATCACCGGCGCGATGTCGGGCGCGGCCCACTTGATCATCACTTGCTGCACGCCCCAGATCAGGCAGAGGCCGATCATCACCTGCAAGGCAAACCCATCGGCATTGCGCCGCTCGACACTCACCGCAACACCTCAAACACACACAACATGGCAGCCGTCCAATGGTCAAAAATCTGTGTCGGGATTATCAATCAGTCGGACAGAAAAAACCGTCTGGAAAAGACATTTAGTTTGTCTGTTGCGGCAGCGGGGAATGGTTGTCGGCTGCGCCGCCATTCGCGAGCAAGCCCGCTCCCACAGTTAACCGCATTCCCCCTGTGGGAGCGGGCTTGCTCGCGAAGGCGTCGCCCCAGACAACAAAGATTACGGGGCTGACTTCACAAATCGCTTTGCCGCCAAAAAGCCGACCGTACACGCCACAGCCGTAGCAAACGTCCCCCACGCCCAATCCAGCAAACTCACCTGCACCGACCACCCGCGCAATGTCGCCCAATTGGTCAGGTCATACGTGCCATACGCCACCAGCCCCAGCAGCGCGCCCATCCTTGCCGCACGTTGCCAGCTCTGTGCCGGCAAGACCACAAACAGCACGCAGCCAAAAACATACAGACAATAAAAAACCGCTGCCGGAACCAGCAGCGGTTTTTCGAGCATCAGCGAACCGAGCAGTTCGCGGTAGGTTGGCGCCATCAGCACGCCGAGCCAGATACCGTCGAGCAACAGAAACGCCAGCAGAGTGGCGATATAAGCAAGCAACGGCTTTTTCATTTACCCGACCTCAAGTGACCCCATGCAACATGGGCCCCGGAAGGCTCAGGTTAGTTCAATGCGATCGGCATGAATGACGATCTTGCCTTCCTTGTACAGCGAACCGATGGCCTTCTTGAAGTTGCCCTTGCTGACGCCGAACAGACTGCTGATCAACGCCGGATCGCTCTTGTCGCTGACGGCCAGCGTGCCATTGTTTTCACGCAACTTGGCGAGGATCTTCGAGCTCAGGCTGCTCGCCGCTTCCTGGCCAACCGGCTGCAGGCTGAGGCTGATCTTGCCGTCGGCGCGCACTTCCTTGATGAAGCCCTTCTCGCGCATGCCGGAACGCATGAACTTGAAGATTTCATTCTTGTGGATCAAGCCCCAGTGCTTGTTGTTGATGATCGCCTTGAAGCCCATGTCGGTGGCTTCGGCCACCAGCAGATCAACTTCCTGCCCGGCACTGTAATTGGCCGGGGTCTTGTCGAGGTAGCGATCCAGACGTGCGGTGGCGGTGATGCGGCGGGTGTGTTTGTCGAGGTAGACGTGCACCACGCAATATTCACCAGCGGTCATCTGCCGCTTCTCTTCGGAATACGGCAGCAACAGATCCTTCGGCAGACCCCAATCGAGGAACACGCCGATGCTGTTGATTTCAACAACTTTCAGACTGGCAAATTCGCCGACCTGAACTTTTGGTTTTTCAGTGGTAGCGATAAGTTTGTCATCGCTGTCCAGATAAATAAAAACGTTGAGCCAGTCTTCATCTTCGCTGGGAATATCTTTAGGGATATAACGGTTGGGCAAAAGAATTTCGCCGTCGGCACCGCCGTCCAGATATAAACCGAAGTTAGTGTGTTTAACCACTTGCAAACTGTTGTAACGCCCGACTAAAGCCATTTTCCAAAACCCTCATTGCGTGGGCGGCATTCTACCCGGTTTTGCCGGTCTCGTTCGCTGGGCAAGCAGCCTGCCGTAGAAAATCTGCGGAAGCCTTGATTTTCCTTGGTTTGCGCAGGCGGCTTGCCATTCGTCAGGCCAGCGCGAAGCCTGCTGTGCCGTTTCACGGCGGACATTTGCGCCAATGAAGAATAAATGTTGTTATTTAAAACAGTGACTTAGGAGGATATTTCGGATAATTAATCGAGAATAATCCACCCACGCGCTCAGTTATTCCCGGGGATATTTATCAAGCAATTGTCAAGTTATTCCTGTACGATGCTTGGCCGAGTTACTTTTCTACAGGTTAATGGCCGCCATGCGTGTAAAAGCATCCACCAGCAAAGCAAAGCCAGCTCCAGCCGTTGAAACCAGCGAATCGATCAACGATCAGATCGCAGCGTTCCTCAAGTCCGGCGGCGAAATCCAGCAAATTGCCAAAGGCGTCAGCGGCCAGACGTTCGGTCCGTCCAAGCAGATCAGCCTGGGCAAGAAGTAACACCCGGTAATACACCCGTCCTGAGACGCTTTGAGCTTCGAAGCGTCTGGACTGGCACCCGCGTTACACCCTCCTTCTGTTTAACCAAATCTTTGAAAATCGACGAACGGCCATCATTGCCGAGCATTCGCCGGTATCCTTGCACGCGTCTGGATCAAGCGTTTCAGCAGGCTCAAGCCTGCGCTCGCTGTTCATGGAGTGACGCATGCTCAAATCAACATTCTGTTTATTGTTTGTGGGCCTTATGGCCTGCTCATCGGCGCACGCGCAGATTTTCCAGCGCGAGCTCGGCGACTTCGACCTCAAACTCGGCACCACGCCCAGCCGCAGCATGGCCCAAGGGCTGGTCAAACCGGCGGCAGTCGGCTCGTTCCACGGTGGCCTCGATCTGAGCCACGACAGCGGTTTGTATGTCGGCCAGTACGCACCGAGCATGGGCCTGACCCCGGGCAAGAACCTCGAAATCGACTCCTACATCGGCTTTAAACAACCTTTCGATCAAACCCTCGGCTACGAAGTCGGGATGATCCACTACAGCTATCCCAAAGTAGACACCCTCGACAGCCAGGAGCTGTTCGGCGGCCTGACCCTGCTCGGCAGCCGCTTCGGTGTGGCCGTGAGCAACGACCCGGACAAACAGAACAACACGCTGTTCGCCGACCTCGGCGGCAATCAGCCGTTCGGCATCGGGATCAGCATGAAATACACCACTCACCAACTGAACACGCCGGTGTCGGTGGACGGTGGTTATGTCAGCAGTTTTACCGATTGGTCGGTGAAATTTTCCCGACCGTTCATGGGCGTCGATCTCGATCTGATCTACAGCAATTCCAACCTCAGCGGCAGCGAATGCTCGGCGTACTCGGGGCACAACAGTCAGTGTGACGGGCTGGTGACGCTCAAGGCCGAGCGCGCATTCTATTGATCGGCTGAACTGCCGGGAGCTTCCTGCGTTCACATGAGAATCAGACGTCAGGCTCTCGCAAGGATTCGCTCATGTCTCGCTGGTTCAAACACCTCGCCACGCTGCTGATCTTCACCCTCGCCCTCGGCGCCTGTAGCCGCGTCGGCCTGGCCTATCGCAATCTCGACGTGATCATTCCATGGACGCTTGGCGACTACCTGGACATGAACGGCGAGCAGAAGGACTGGTTCAACGAGCGGCTCAAGGAACACCTGAACTGGCACTGCACCACGCAGCTGCCGGGCTACCTCGACTGGCTGGATCGCTTGCAGGCAATGGTCGAAAGCAATCAGGTGACCGACGCTGCGCTGCAAGCACGAACCGAGGAAGCGAAAAAAGCCATTGCCGAAACCGCACGGCAGATCACACCGTCGGCCATCGAGCTGCTGCAAGGGCTGGACGACAAGCAAGTCTCCGAGATGAACGACGCGTTCGCCAAGGATCTGCGCAAACGGGAAAAGGAATATGTCAAACCGCCACTGGCGCAGCAGATCGCCGAGCGCGGCGCGCGCATGGACAAGCGCCTGACCGATTGGCTTGGCCCGCTGAGCGCCACTCAGGAACAACGGGTGATGGCCTGGTCGACCGCGCTGGGCGATCAGAACACTCAATGGATCGCCAACCGCGCACATTGGCAGCAGCAGTTCAGTAACGCCGTTGCCCAGCGTAAAAGTGCCGAATTCCCACAACGAATCGAGACACTTCTGGTCAACCGCGAGCGTTTATGGACAGCGGATTACCAGAAGGCCTACGCCAACACCGAAGCACAGGCGCGCTCGCTGGCGGTGGATTTGATGGCCGAAAGTACGCCGCAGCAGCGTCAGCGGTTGCTGAAGAAAATCGAAGGGGTGCGTAAAGACTTCAATGACCTGAAGTGCCTGAAAGCTGCACAGAAACCTTAGTAGGATGCCAATCCAATGTGGGAGCAACTGTCTTACTGCCACCGTTCGTCACCGCCACTCTGTGCCGTCTCGCAGCATGGCATTCAGTCTGATCAGCAGTATTCGCATACAGGCGATGAGCGCGACTTTCGCGCTCTTGCCCCGTTCTCTTAAGGATTCATAACGGGCCTTGAAGTCGGCCTGGCAACGGATAACGACCCAGCACGACATGTAAAGCGCACGTCTGACGCGCGCTCTCCCTCCGTAAATCTGACGCTTTCCGCTGTGATTACCGCTGTCGTCGTTATAGGGGGCGATTCCCGCCAAGGCGGCGATCTCCCTGCGATCCAGCTCGCCGAGTTCGGGTAGATAAACCA